>NZ_QAOK01000015.1 GCF_003050865.1 Nitrosospira multiformis
ATCCATGCCGCACCTCCCTTCGTGCAGCTTATTATTTTCGCAGCTAAAGCTGACCGGCTAAAGCCGGTGGTTTAAACCTTGGGATGGAAAATTAAAAGGTGTTGCAAGCCTCAATTCCTGGAAGTCCATTTGTGATCATCTGGAAATAAAAACGGCAGGAGATTCTGCACGGAGAAGGCTTCAAAAATGGGTTGAAAGCAATCAGCCGTTATGGCCGCGAGTACCGGATACAGGTAGTTATGGCCTGTGACGTCATTTTTGCACCTGAATACTGCTGCTGAGGCAGGGTGAGAGTGACTTGCCCACCGGCGGTGATTAGGGGCGTTAATATACAGAGCCTACTATCGGGATTTTTTTCCCTGTGATATGTTCGATTAAGCGACTATCTGGAATCAATAGCGGCGATAATCAACTGACGCCCATAAGCCAGTATCCCTGGATCAGAGGAATAATTGTTGTTGTCGTCATGTCTTCCTTTCTCCTTTTTGACCGGGTTCCACCATGTTTGTCGATTCCCATTGTCATCTTGATTTTCCCGATCTCGCGAGCAGGCTGGATGAATTGCTGGCCCGAATGCGGGAAAATGACGTCAGTCATGCACTCTGCGTGAGTGTCAATCTCCAGGATTTTCCCCGAGTCCGCGCTCTTGCCGAGAACCATCCCAATTTATACGCCTCGGTCGGCGTCCACCCCGATTATGAAAATCTCGCCGAACCGCAGGCGGCACAATTGGCGTCTTTGGCTGATCATCCAAAGGTGGTGGCGATAGGTGAGACCGGACTGGATTATTTCCGCCTCAAGGGCGATCTCGAATGGCAGCGGGAGCGTTTCCGTCAGCATATCCGCGCTGCCCGCCAATGCTCGAAACCCCTCATCATCCACACGCGTGAAGCCGCTGCCGACACACTGAGGATCATGGCGGAGGAGGGTGCGGACAAGGTGGGGGGAGTCATGCATTGCTTTACGGAAAGCTGGGAAGTAGCGCGGCAGGCGATGGAAATGAATTTCTATATATCGTTTTCAGGCATTGTCACGTTCAAGAATGCCGTTGCGTTGAAGGATGTGGCCAGAAGAATCAGCCTGGACAGGATATTGATAGAAACGGACTCACCCTATCTTGCTCCCGTGCCGCATCGTGGCAAGACAAACGAACCCGCGTTTGTGAGAAACGTCGCAGAAGAAATAGCGGCGCTACGCGGCATCCCTATCGAGGAAATCGGCAGGATCACGACCGATAACTTTTTCAACTTGTTCAAGGCGGCCTGAATTATGAGTTCATCCAGAAAATTATTTATGGCTGGTCTGGTGCTTGCTGCCAGTCTCTCTCAGCAGCCTTATGCAATGGGTGGGGTTTATGAAGATTTGCGCTGGGCGGCTGAAGACAATAATACATCCGATATCAGCAAACTGCTCGCAAAGGGCGCTGATCCGAATACACCCGACGAGCAGGGAAATACGCTTTTAATGGCCGCTGTCCGTCATAAAAATGCCGATCTTGTCGATCTGCTCGTTCAGGCCGGCGCCCGACTCAACCTTCGCAACCGCTATGGCGAAACAGCGATCATGCTCGCAAGCCTGCACGGTCTGGAAGATATTGTCCGAAAACTGTACATCAAGGGAGCGGAAATCAACCATGAGGGATGGAACCCGCTGATTTATGCCGCAACAGGAGGCCACCCCCGGATCATCCAGCTCTTGCTGGAAGGAGGCGTGCCGATCAATTCCACATCCGATAATGGAACAACTGCGCTTATGATGGCCGCAAGAGGCGGGCATGTTGAAGCCGCAAGAGTTCTTCTGAAAAACGGCGCCGACCCCAATCTAAGGAATGAGTGGGACAAAACCGCGTTGCAGTGGGCGTTGAGCAAAAACCACAGTAACGTGGCAGAATTATTGGAAGCAAGCGGAGCAAAGGAGTGAGCCGTGGGAGTCATCGACTTCAATCACTATAATCTGCGTGCCCCACGAGAATTGCTCGATAGCCTCAAGGCTTTTTATTGCGATGTAGTGGGACTCGCGCAGGGTTTTCGCCCTCCGCTCGACAGCTTCGGGTACTGGCTTTATGCCGGCGATAAATGCGTACTTCATCTGAGTGAAGCGGCCGTGGATGAAGTGCGGCATACTCATATATCGACTACTTTCGATCATGCCGCATTTACCTGCACTGGACACCCTGAAATGGAGACACGGTTGAAGCAGCACGGCATCCTGTTCAGAAAAGGCCAGGTACCTGCGCTGGGCATTACTCAGTTATTTTTTAAAGATCCCGCTGGAAACGGCATCGAGCTGAGCTTTACCGATCAATCCGCAGAATAGATCCCGGAATTTTTCCCTGCAGTTTCAATTTGCGGAATAAGCGGGCAGACGAGAATCAAGCTATCGTTGCAAGAGGAAACAGAAGAAGAGGGAGGCGTTCATCCGTAACTATTGATCCAGCCAGGAATACTATGAATCTCGTCATTCCAGACCTGATTCTGAATCCAGTAAACCGGAATCCAGCCCAAACCAATAATGGCGTGCTCTGAACGTTACTAGATACCGGCTTCCGCCCGGGACGGCGTTTGTACTGTTTGCTCGCCGACTCAATAATCAAAAAATGAAATGAACAAACCGCTACACAATAAAGTCGCTATCGTCACGGGCGCATCACGCGGTATCGGTGCCGAAATAGCGCGCACATTAGGAGGTGCGGGCGCAAATGTAGTCGTGAACTATACTAAAAATAAGGAAGCGGCCGAGGCAGTCTGCACCGCGATCCAGCAGGCAGGCGCAGAGGCAATTACCATCAAGGCGGATGTCAGCAATTCAGCTGAAGTTTGCAGGCTCTTCGATGCCGCAATCGAACGTTTTCAGCGCCTGGATATCCTCGTCAATAACGCAGGCATGCTCCTGTCCAGAAAAATGTCTGATATCAGCGACGACGAATTCGACCGCGTTCTGGATGTCAATGTGAAAGGCGTTTTTTATGCTCTGCGGGAAGCTGCTGTCCGGCTCGAGGATGGAGGCCGCGTGGTGAATTTATCCAGCACTGTTACACGATTGATGCTTCCCAATTATGGCGCCTATGCGGCCAGCAAGGGTGCTGTCGAACAACTCACGCGCGTCTTCGCAAGAGAAGTTGGGGATCGCGGCATCACTTCAAATATCGTTTCGCCAGGGCCGGTCAATACGGAAATGTTCACTACGGGAAAAAGCGAAGAAACGATAAAACGGATGGCAGCGATGTCTTTCCTGGGGCGCGTAGGAGAGCCGGAAGATATAGCGCGAGTTGTCCTTTTTCTGGTGAGTGAGGAGTCCGGCTGGGTTACCGGACAGAACATCAGCGCCAGTGGAGGCGCGGCATAAAATCTGTTTCTCTGGTTGGAGATCCGGCACTGCAAATTGATTCTCCCGGGATCGTCGGCGCTTTTCATTCTCGTGCGCAACGCGCAACCGGAAAAGGTTCTGGCGGAGCTCACCGACGTTAAAGGTAAAGTCCTGCGAACGTCACTGTCTCCCGAGCAGGAGAAAAAACTCCAGGAAGCCCTGGCAGATTCGATACTCCCCTCACAACATAGCTGAGACGTAGAAACGTAGGGTGCAATAAGCAAAGGGCATTGCACGTCTATTGGGGAATTTTGACGGTGCCCGATTCACCGGCAGTATCAAGCGGCATCACGCTAAATCCTGCCAATTTGACAGGACCTGTCCTTCTCATCGCTGCCCCCAATTTACTGCGCACACAGTTACCTCGGTTTATGCCCCTCAGACCCCTCAATCATGCACAACCTGGATATACCCCCTATTTTTTAGTGTAATGGAAATATACCCCTGGCATTAACGTGAAACATGTAGATGGGAGAGAGGAGGGCCGGCTGAAGCGATTTCGGTTTACTATGAAGGGTTAAAAGGAGGAAGGATTCTGGAAGCTATAACGAACGCGGATGATTCCGTCACCATTGCTATTCATCTTTTGGCGTCAGTTCTGTCGGGCGGCGCTATCGGTCTTGAGCGAAGCCTGCACGGGCACCCCGCCGGTTTCAGAACGCATGCACTGGTTTGCCTTGCATCCAGTCTGCTGATGCTGGTCACGCTCTATCAGTGGAAGTGGCTGCCGCCAAACATAACAATCGAGGCCGTGCGAATGGACCCTACCCGAATGGCCCAGGGCATCATGACGGGTATCGGTTTTCTTGGAGCCGGAGTTATTTTCAAGGAAGGCCTGAGTGTTCGCGGCCTGACCACTGCCGCTTCCATCTGGATTACAGCCGGTATCGGCATACTGATGGGTATAGGCTTTTTCCTTCCCGGTATTTTGGGAACCCTGTTGACCCTCGGGATACTTTCGCTTTTCCGTCTGATCGAAGATCGGGTCCCGCGGCAATCATACGCTCAGTATCACGTAAGCTTTGACCGCCATAAGGTGATGCCGGAAGACCAAGTTCGTGCCCTGGCGATCGACCATGGGTTTGAGATTGCAACCATGAGTTACCGTATTACCCGAGCGGGCTTGTTCGAGTACCGCATGGATGTCAGGACGACGAAGGTCGGCAGAGCTGCGGGGCTTGCAAAAGCACTGCAAAATATCGAATCTGTACGTGAGTTTCGTGTCTCGACCACAGGTACATAGGGTGCCATAAACGTTCCCTTGTAGGAGAGATTGAATTCCGCTTTGAATCGTCAACCAACCGCAGGAGTTTCCCATGCAGCTGAACCCTTATCTCAATTTCAACGGTCAATGCGAGAGCGCTTTCAAGTTCTATGAAAAATGTCTCGGAGGGAAGATCACAGCAATGCTTACCTTCGGAAGTTCACCCATGGCGGAACAAACTCCGCCGGAATGGCATGACAAAATCATGCACGCGCGCCTGACGGTAGGCGAGGCTGTCCTGATGGCCTCGGACGCGCCGCCCGGACATTATGAAAAAACCAAGGGGATGTCGATAGCCCTGAATACGGACAAACCGGAAGAAGCCGAACGCATATTCGCGGCATTGTCGGAAAATGGAACCGTGCAGATGCCGATCCAGTCCACCTTCTGGGCTGCCCGGTTTGGCATGCTGGTTGATCAGTTCGGCATACCGTGGATGATCAATTGTGAGTAAAGACAATGAATTTCGTCCCCATGCCATTCGTCCTGAACTCCTTCTGCAAGCCCGGAACGGGCTTGCGGGGGTTCGAAGATACCGTAGAGGGTGGGGACAGTTACTCAAAGGCGCGCTAAAAGCTCAGGAAGATATTCCAATCACCCGCGCGCCAGATTGAATTCGGAAGAAACGCGGTTTGACTAACCCGGAAGCACCATCTATGTTTATTTCAGGACATCCCGAATAGCCGCGTCGCCGACTTCTGCCGGCTACTTGATAAGAGCAGCGAACAAGGAACCGGATATGGCAACCAAGTACCTCAGCAATTACTACAGCTATAAATTTGTCCCCCAGGTTCTGAAATTCGGGGTAATCGAAGTTGATCCTAAAGCAGCGCTGGAAAAACAGGTGCAGGAGCATCTCGCGAGTGGCCATCGCTATTTTTTCCAGGATGAATTTCAGAATGCGCTCAACGAGTATCAGACTGCCTACTCCCTGCTGCACAAGTTTCTTCATCCGCAATTTCCGGTGGGCGTTACTGCAATCGCAACTGTTGTTCTGAAGCCCCTGCAATTGACTGAAGCAATGGTTGCTGCCACTGCGCAGGTAGCGAAATACCGTGCCGCCATCACCGCCGGACCTATCGTCGCAACTGGAACCCCTCCGCGAGAGGTCTCCTCGGTTGTACAGAAATTCAGCGGTACAGGCAGCACGGCTGTCACCCCGCCTGCAGCCGTTCTTTACGAACAGGCTGCTGTATATCTTCAGGCGGGAGCAACTTCCGAAGCGCAGCCCATCATCCAGCAGGCACTCGAACTCAATGGGGGACGGGATCTGGAACTGGAATCCAACCTGCTGGTGGCATCCGGCGTTGCTGGTGTTCAACGGGGCGAATTTGACAATGCCCGGGATAATTTCGCGAAAGCGTTCGAATTGGCAAGGCGCGTGAGCGCAGCGCCCGGGACTGCGCCGGGGGCAGCGGGACCGGGGGTAACCGGTATACCGGGAATCACGGATGTAGCGGGAGAGGGAGCTGCAGCGGCTGTACCGCCCACCCGAACTGCGGAATTGGGCGCAATCAGCAATAACATCGGCGTGGTTTCAGCCTTGACCGGCGATGCGCGTAGCTCTGGCGCGGCTTTCCAGGCGGCGGGAGATTCAGTTCCGCTTTCGTTTGGAAGAATGCTTACACAACCGCTCAACCCCGGTACCGCCACTGCAATACAGAGGCCGATGGGCAGCGAAGGGCTCGGCTTCATCCTTAATTCACCCTCCGGTTCGAGTCAGTACATGAATGTGTCTCCCGCTGTTTCTGCCGCAAGCGCCGCACAGCAGTTCGGGGTATTCAAGGGAGACCAGATCGTGAGTGTCGATCTTCAGGGCGATGCGGTTGCAAACCTTACCGCAACCCTCTACCAGCCGCGTATCACCGCTACGGCACTCACGGAGCTCGCCACTTTCGAAATTCTTGAAACCAATTTCATCGCCTACATCCCTCATACCTACGGCTTCACCATTCCATTGAGCCTCGGTGACTGCCATCTTGAACTGGGCGATTATGAGGAAGCCATCAGTTGGTACGAAAAGGCGCGGGATTATACATATCTCAACCAGGCTATCGAGGCGCCCATGGTCTGGCTGAAACTCGCCAACGCCTATCTCCGCTGGGGACATTTCCTGTTTGAGGAGGGCCAGAAGGCCGACGCGAGAACGCGGTATGAGCAGATCGTGCGCCTGACCGACCCCATCCTCGATCCGGCTTCGCCCCTGTATAAATCACCCGTTTTCGACGGCCTTGCGGCACAGGCGCAAGCGATTCTGGACGCGCCGCAGCCGCTTGATCCTGAGGTGCACAACCCTTCGATTGCGTCAGTCGTGCTGCTGGCCAAGCTCAACATCCAGAATATCCAGGATGGCATCGACTTCCCATTGCTCAGCCTGGCACGCGAGCAGGTCCCGGTATTCCGCTTCGATTATCTGCAGAACGCCGCGCGTTATTTCGCGGAACATGCGATTCAGGCGGAACGGACTTATATCAATTTCAAGACCAGCGCCGAGCAGGAGGAATTCCAGCGCGCCATGTTGCAGAATGCGGTCGACCTGGAGGCCGCCAACGAACAGCTCGAGATCAAGAAAGTCGAGATTGCGCAGGAGCAGAAGGAGGCCATCGAGGCCAACCAGGCCTATGCGAACACACAGCTTGAAAACGCCCGGGACCTGAAAGAGGAATACGCGGATGTAAGCCTGGAGGAGATGGCGCTCGATGCAGAGATCACATACGTAGGCGCGCCTACCACCGAATATGACTTCTCGGGTTATGAGGAGTATGGAATCTCGAACGGGACCCATCGCGTCGATGAGGTGCTGCGGACCTTGACTCGCCGGCGCCGCGAGATATCGCGCGATTTCGAACTCAACAACATGGACCGGCGCATCAGCGAGCTGGAAGCAGCAAAGAGGGTCGCCGATGAGCAGGTGGATATCGCTACCAAACAGAAAGAAGCTGCCGATATCCAGAAGAACATCGCCACCCTGCGCAAGCAGCAGGCCGAGCAGCAACTGGCGCTGTTCGATTCGCAGGAATTCACGCCCGATCTGTGGAATCGCCTGGCAAACGAAATTCGCCAGATTTCCCAGTCATACCTCAGCCAGGCCATCGTCATAGCCCGGCTGATGGAGCAGGCATACGAGTACGAGGTCGGCAAGGCCGTGAATATCATCAAGCCATCGTATAACCGGAATGATCTGGCGGGCCTTCTGGCTGGTGATTTCCTGCTGCGTGATATTGACTCATTCACCTTCATGCGGATCATTCTCGGCGAGAAAAAGCAACCCATGAAGGAAATCATTTCGCTGGCAGATCGCTACCCGGTCCAGTTCCTGCGCGATTTCCAACGCACGGGGACCATGGGTTTCCGCACGGAGTTGAGTGATTTCGACCGGAATTATCCCGGCGCTTATCTCCAGCGCATCAAGGGTGTCGAGGTCATTATCGAAGGATTGATCGGCAGGGGAGGAATCCATGCCAGCCTCACCAACACGGGGCTCTGCCTTTCGCGCATGCGCAATGGCGGCATCAAAATGCGGCTGCTGCAACCGGAAACGCTGTTGCTGTCGCAATACCGCATTGCCGCCGACGCGGTAATCTTCACGCCCGATGTGGAAATGCTGGCTATCTTCGAACATAGCCCGGTCTCGACCTCATGGGTGTTCGAGCTCAATCCTGCTGCCAACGACATCATCCTGAACTACATCACCGACATCAAACTTGTGATCTATTATGAGTCGTTCTTCGATCCGAACCTCAAACTCAGGGTGCTTGAAGAGCTCGCAGTCACACAGGTCAATGCCGGACGCCGTACTGTCGCGCTTCGGTACGAGCTTTTCGACGAGTTCTTTGCGTTCCAGGATGCCGGTGAAGTGACGTTCACGCTTCGATCGACCATGCTGCCTTTCTATCACCTCGATCCGCGCGTGCGCGAACTCACGTTCCTGATCGAAACGGAGGAGGGCGTTTCTGCCGAAAATCTGACCGTCATCGTGTCTGCCGCGGATGGTACGACCGCCACCCAGTCCACTACAGCGGATGGCGCACTTTCGACAGGCGGATCCAGTCCGCTCAATGCATTCATTGGCAAGCCCTGGTTACAGGAGTGGAAGATAACCATTCCGGTCGCCCAGAACCAGGCTCGTTTCGATGCCGGTTTCGAATGGTCACAGGTACAGAACATTGTAATGACGACAGAGTACGAGTTCACCCCTCGCCGCATTCCGGGGCAACCATACCTTCTCCTGCTCGACCGCTTTGATGCCGATACGCTTGCAAATTTCGATGTAGTCGATGATCCGCAGGCGACAGTGTCTGCGCCGTCGCAGTGGGTTTTCAATACCGCAGCGCAGCGCATCGACCAAACGTCAGGTATACATGGAGGCGCATTCGAGCCCGGCGCCACGGGCCCCGAAAAACCGGGCACTTACCTGGTGCGCAAAACCACGACGGAACTCCCGGCGATTCAAAATCATATCGTTGCAGTGGATGGCAGTTCCGAGGATAACGGCGGTATTGGCGTCGTATTCCGCTGGCAGGATGTGGACAATTTCTATTACTTCCTCATGGATGGGCAGCGCAACTATCGCCGCATGGGCAAGAAGGTGGGCGGCGTATTCCAGGAACTGGATACGGCGGCCCTCGATGACACGCATGGGTATGAAACGGGTATAACCCACTCGCTGAGAATTCGCTTCAGCGGATCGGAGATGAGGGCCTATCTCAATGATGAGCAAATCCTTCTCGGGCAGGATGCCTCGCTGCCGAATGCAGGGCGTGCCGGTCTTTTCTGCTGGGGCAGCGCAGGCGCACACTTCGACAATTTCCGGATTGTCGCTCTCTGAAACCATGGACCTGAGGGGGTAGGCAGTGGCCAATAAATCTCCGGTCGAGCGCCAGGCCACTTCCAATCCCGCCGGGGGCGGCGACATGCGGGGTCTGGGCGAGACTTTCCAGCCTGACTTGAATTCAGGGGTCGGCAACTATCGGATTCCACTCGATCTGTTGCCCGGCATCCGTAATTTCCAGCCGAGTCTTGCGCTTGGCTACAGCACCGGCGCCGGCAACAGTCCCTGGGGTCTCGGCTGGTCCCTGCCTTTTGCCACCATCAGCCGCCGCACTTTTCGAGGCACTCCATCCTATACGGAAGACGACACATTCCTGTTCGCCGGGCAGACAGAACTTGTGCCCATCGGTCCTGACACTTTCCGGGCTTCGATCGAGAATGGGTTCGAACAGTTCAGCCGAACGGACAGCGGATGGCAGGTTACAGAGAAGTCCGGCATACGCCATACCTTCGGCACAACCGCTGAAAACCGCATCGAGTTTGACGATAACGGGACTGCACGCGTATTCGCGTGGCTGGTCGAGCGTACTGAAGACACTACGGGCAATGCCATCACCTACCGGTATCGCAGTGAACAGGGGCAGCGGTATATCGAGGAGATCCGCTATGCCATCTATGTCATCCGGTTCGAATATGAGGTCAGGCCCGATGCGTTCTCCGATTTCCGCAGCGGCTTCGAACAACGCACCACACTGCGTTGCACGCGGATCACGCTCCATGTCGAGCCCCTGGGGCCCGCCGCTGTGCGAAGCTGGTCACTCGCATATGACCTGGCGCCGCTGTCCGGGCTGTCGCTTCTGCGTTCGGTCACTTTCTCGGGCAATGATCCTGCAACGGGAGAATCAGCATCGCTTCCGCCGCTCCAGTTTTCCTATACGGAGTTTACCCCCTCCAGCCGCCGCCTGAGAAAGTTCACGGCTGAGATCGGCGCCGCCCCTCCCGGTCTCGACCAGCCCAACCTGGAATTGATCGACCTGGATGGACGGGGCCTGCCCGGCGTCCTGTCGATCGAAAACGGCATCGCGCGATACTGGTCCAATACCGGCCAGCTCAGGTGGGAACCACCCCGTTCCTTGCCGCAATTCCCGGCTGTGTTCTCCACGGCGGAAGATCGTGTGCAGTTTGCCGATATGGACGGAAATGGCGCAGCCGATGTGCTTGTCGGCAGCGGGACGCTCAGCGGCTTCTATCGTAACGAGGGAACCGGCGCTTTCGATGGATTCAACCAATACATCCGCTCACCGCAGCTTGCCTTTGAAACAGGCGGACTGCAGTTGATGGATGTCAATGGTGACGGGCTCGTCGATGCAGTACACGACGGGCGCACCGGTTTGCAGGTCTACAACAATCGCGGGGCGACAGGCTGGGAACCCCCGCGACTGGTACCAAAGGACGATCTGCCGACACCCGTTCCCAATCTTTCCTCCGGTGATCCGCGCATGCGGCTGGCTGACATGAATGGCGACAAGATACCGGATGTAGTGCTGTTCAGCAGCGGCTATTTCGAATACTGGCCTTCTCGCGGCGGCGGTCACTTCTCCGAATCGCGCAAAATGACTGCCGCACCGAGATTCCCTTATCCGTTCGATCCGGCCCGGGTGTTCATCACCGATATCAACGGAGATGGGCTGGCCGACGTCGTTTTTGTCGGTTACGACGAGGTAACCTACTGGATCAACCAATCCGGAAATGCGTTCAGTCCTCCGCAGACCATTCGTTACACCCCACCCACTTCACGCGCCGATACCCTGCGGGTCGCAGATATGAGCGGGACCGGAACGGCCGGGCTTTTGTGGACCAGCCCATATCCCGACTATCGCTATCTCGACTTTACCGGCGATGTGAAACCATGCCTGCTTGGCCGCATCGACAACGGTCTGGGCCGCGTTACGACTATTGAATATGCGAGCTCGACCGCTGAGGCAAGGCGCGATCAGGAGCAGAGAGAACCGTGGATGTCATTTCTTCCGTTTCCCGTACAGGTCGTATCCGCCGTTACCATCGACGACTCGATCAGCGGCCTGCACAACGTGACCCGTTACCGGTATCACGAGGGTCACTACGACGGATACCGCCGCGAATTCGACGGATTCGGCCGCTCGGAACAGATCGAGGAAGGGGATGCGTCGATTCCTTCCTGCCGAACCGTTTTTCACTACCATACCGAAGCTTCCGGGAAGCCCTCCGAGCCAGATCCGGAGCTGCGTCGCAGCCTGAAAAGAAAGCTGTTCCGGGTGGAGGTTTTCGGCGAAGATGCGGGTCCGCTGGCCTCGGCTCCCTACCGGGTCGAAGAAAGCCGGTGGGTGGTGCGAATCGAGCAGACGCTGTCCGATGGCCGTCGCGTGCTGTTTCCCTTCGTCGAAGAGACGGTCACATCGACAT
Organism: Nitrosospira multiformis; assembly: GCF_003050865.1. Classification (GTDB taxonomy): domain Bacteria; phylum Pseudomonadota; class Gammaproteobacteria; order Burkholderiales; family Nitrosomonadaceae; genus Nitrosospira; species Nitrosospira multiformis_E. Next base: position 11,843 of record NZ_QAOK01000015.1, read on the forward strand.
TCGAGCGCCAGTCCGCAGCCCGCATCGAACGAAGGATGTTCTCGTTCGATGCTTCCGGAAACGTCACAGGCGAGGAGCGGAGGGGAGAAGGAGGGGAGGGGGTTCCGTTGCTCGCGACGACTGGGGCCGAGTACGCACAGGACCCGACCGGCCGCGTCCGCGATCATGTGGCGCGTATCGTCCAGCGCGACGGTGATGGCAATCTGCTGAACGAGCTGCGGCATTACTATGACGGCCCCGCCTTCGAGGGCTTGCCTCTTGGCCAGGTTACCAAAGGATTGCTCACACGTACGGAGAAGGTTGCCCTGCATAAAAGCACGGCTACTTCCGTGTATGGTACTCATGAACCGGATTTGCCGGCACTGGGATATCGCGATGGAGAGGACCAGGATGGCGAACCTGCATGGCTATATGATCATAAACGACTCAGCCTCGATGAGCGCGGCAATGTCGTGGTCAGCCGGGATGCACGGGGGAACGACACGACCTACACCTTTGATGAGTTCAGATTGTTTGCGACCTCGATCATCGATGCGAAAGGTTTCATTGCAACCGTCGAGCATGATCTTCGCGTTGCAAGACCCAGACGCATGGTGAACCCCAACGGCGGAGTGACCGAGTCGCGCTATGACCCTCTGGCGCGCATTGCCGTAGTCGCCGTGCCTGGAGATACGCTTGCCCTTCCCAGCGTAACCTATTCTTACGAAACTTCAGTGCTGCCAGCGCTGCGTAGCACGCGTTATCGCGTGATTTCCGGGGATTCCCGCACCATCGCGGTCAATGAGTATCTCGATGGAGTCGGCGCGTTGTATCAGCGCCGCACAGAGCATGATGGCGCCATGGTTTCGGTGAGCGGGCAGGCCGTGACCAATGCACGGGGAAAAATGGCGGAAAAGCTGGAATCCTTCTATGCCGAGGGATTGGAGTTTGAATCATATCCGGCTGATCCTTCCGCACCGCGGCGCCGCTTTTTCTTCGATGCACTCGGTCGGGCAATTCGTACAGTGCACCCCGACGGGGGTGAATCAAGCGCGGAATACCGGCCGTTCGATACGCTTTTCTCCGATGGCGGAGATAACGATCCCGTAGCGGAAGTTTCGTTTGGAACGCCCCGGCGTGAACTCTACGATTCCTGGTACCGCCTGGTCGGAGTGGAAGAGCGCGACCAAAGTACGATCCGCACGACCCGCTATGAGCTCGATGGTGCAGGGCGCTTGCGGCAGATCACCGATCCCCGCGGTATTATCCTCAGCCGTATCACCCGCGATCTCACCGCGCAGGAGATCAGGATCGAACATGTGGACGCGGGCAACCGCCTGCTGGCCTATGATGCCTCCGGAAATCTCGCGCTTCAGGTGGATGCCGCAGGTGAGTCGATCAACCGGACCTACGATGAGTTGAACCGCATCACTGCCACCGCGTATGGAGGAGTAGAGCCGGAGCAGTATTTCTACGATGCAGGGAGCGGCGCAAACCTGACAGGCCGGTTGGCGCGGACCCTTGATCCCGCCGGTGAGACCGCTTACAGCTACGATGAGCGTGGCAATGTCACCCTGCGTTCCCGGCTGGCGCCCGGCCAGACCGAAGCCCTCGCGCTGAATTACACATTCGACAGGATCGGCCGCATGACCCGCGTGGGCTATCCCGATGGGGCCATTGTCGATTTCGAACACTATTCGGGATTCCTGCTGCGACGCATTCCCGGCGCAGTCGATACTATCGAATATACCGCCGCAGGGGTTCGAACCGCACTCCAGTATGAGAATGGTGTGCGGACGGAATACGGCTACGACCCGGCTTCTCTGCGGCTGCGGGAGCTTCGCACTCATCGGCCGGAGACGGGCGCGGTCTATTTTCATACCCGGTATGACATCGACAAGGTGGGGAATGTGGCGGCAATCGAGGATTTGCGGGCCGCAGCAGCCGGATTCGTGCGGACGCAAATCTTCGGGTACGACGCATTCAACAATCTTCTGGAGGCTTCCAGCCCCGATCCGACCGCCGGCTACTCGCACGTCTATGAATATGACCAGGCAGCGAACTTCCTTCGCAATCCTCTGATCAGCTCCAATCCGCTCTTCTACGAGAATGGAGGCAACAGCAACCGCCTGAGCGGCCACAATGATGGTATCAATGCCGTTACCCTGTTCGGGTACGATGCGAACGGCAATGTCACTTCCATGCCTGGGCGCACCCTGACCTTCGATGCCAAGCAGCAACTCTCAGGGGTGCAGATTGCAGGCGGCGCGGATGTGGTTTTCTTCTATGACCACAAGGGCGTGCTGAGCCGGCGCGAAGCAACTTTGGGGGGGTCGACCGAGACGACACATTACATGGATAACCTGTTCGAGTCGCAAACTTCGCCGGGCAGCGGGTCCACCCAGCGCTGGATACTCGCAGGCGACCTGCCGGTCGCCTGCGTTGCGGACGGAACGACTGTTTTCATACATAACGACCACCTGGGCAGTGCCGTCATCTATACCGATGCGGGTGGCAATCTTCTGACGGAAACCGCTTTTCATCCATTCGGCAGCGTGATCGTGGCTCCCTCCGGCGCACTTCCGCCGGCTTTCGCGACCAAAAAGCTCGATGCGGACATCGGGCTGTACTACTTCAACGCGCGCTGGTACTCGCCGCTAATGGGCCGCTTCATCTCACCCGATCCGCTCTATCTTTACCAGCCGGAACAGGGATTGCAGGAGCCGAAGCGCTTGAACCCGTACGCGTACGCGGGCAACAACCCGGTACGCTACGTCGATCCGAGCGGACTGGGCTTCTGGGACGTGCTGGGTGCCATTGTCATCGCCATTGCCGTGGTGGTGGCCGTGGTAGCCGTTTCCGTGCTGACTTTCGGAGTAGGCATGGCCATCGGCTTTGGCACGCTCCTGGCTTATGCGGCGGTGGCGGGGCTTGCAGGCGCGGCCATTGGAGCTGTCGTGGGCGGCATCGCCTATGGAAGCTGGGAAGGTGCGTTGCGCGGTGCGCTGATCGGCTTTACCGCAGGCGCCAACGCAATGATCGGCGGCATGATCTTCGGCCCGATCATCGGTGCGGCACTGGGTATCATCACCTTTCTGGCAGTTATCCCGCCGGTAGCGAAGAGCGATGTCTACCAGGGGATACTCGGCTGGACCAGCTACCTGATGCCCATGAGCTGGCCGGGCCACGCCATCGGCCTCGTCTTGTTCGCCCTGAACGTCGTCGGTTATCTCGTCACTTTCGGCCAGGTGGACCGGTTGCGAATCCGTGACATGCAGGTCGACTGGAAAACAGGCAACATTTTCACAGTGGGCGGATGGGTCGGTCAACTGGATGGCAGGGCGTTCAATTTTGGCGCTTTCAGCTTCGTGAATACTGCGCGCTATGTGGGAGGAGAGATTATTCCAGCCACATTCGAGCATGAATCCGGGCACATGTTGAGTAATGCCGCATTTGGATTCTTCCAGGCGACCCGGGTGTTCGAAGGGAATGGGCTGGACAGTTTCTGGGAACGCATTGCCGAAAGCAATGTGCCGCCCGGCCTCCGGGGCACTGATCCTGTAACGCCGGAACCGGATCGCCCTAAAATTCCGCAATGGGGTTAAACAGTTAGCGAACTCCCGAAGGCCGTTAAATGCGGCCAGCTCATCGGCATTCTTTACCCATCTATGAGTATCAAGTGTCAAGATTTGGTGTCGATCCACGTCCGTGTGCCGCTGTATACCCAACTTTTGCACAAGCTTGACGTGCCTTGTTTTTGCTTTCCGCGACAGTGCTTAAATTGCTCCTGTCTTCAAAACGATTTTTCCGATATGGGCGCCTGATTCCATCAGTGCGTGCGCCTCGGCAGCTTCCTCCAGCCGGAACGTTTTGAATATTTGCGGCTTTATTTTTCCCTGATGCAATAACGGCCAGACCTGCCGTTCCAGTTCCTGCGCAATCTGAGCCTTTTCAGCCACGGTGCGAGATCGCAGGGTCGAGCCGGTATGCGTCAACCGCTTTGCCAGCATAGGCATCAGGTTTAGTTCCCTGGCGGCGCCGTTCTGGATACCGATCTGGATAATACGGCCATTGAGCGCAGCCGCCTTGTAGTTTCTCGCCACATAGTCTCCGGCGACGATATCGAGAATGACATCGACTCCTTTGCCATCCGTAAACTTCCGGACTTCCTCGACGAAATCCTGCGTGCGGTAATTGATGGCGAAATCAGCGCCCAGGGCAACGCATGCCCGGCATTTTTCCTCCGAGCCTGCCGTTGTCAGGATAACGGCGCCGAAAGCCTTGGCCAGCATTGTGGCGGTGGTGCCAATGCCCGAAGTGCCCCCATGAATGAGTACAGTCTCGCCCGATTTGAGCTTGCCGCGCTGAAACAGGTTGGTCCAGACGGTAAAAAAGGTTTCCGGCAATGCCGCTGCCTCGATCATGTCAAGGCCCGATGGTATCGGCAGGGCGTTGTTTTCGTGCACCGCGCAGTATTCAGCATAGCCACCCCCTGCAACAAGCGCGCAAACCTTTTCGCCCAGCTTGAATCGGGTTGCGCCTTCGCCTGATCCAACAATTTCCCCCGCGACTTCAAGCCCGGGTATTTCCGAGGAGCCTGGAGGGGGAGGGTAAAGCCCCCGGCGCTGCAGGATATCGGGACGATTTACCCCGGCTGCTGCCACCTTGATCAGGATTTCACCGGGGCCAAGCTTGGGAACCGGATGGGACGCAGGCGCCAGCACCTCCGGTCCTCCCGGATGGTGTATTTCAATTACCAGCATCGTTGGCCGATTGTCGAGTTTGAAAGCGTTGCCAATACCTGCTATAGATTAACTGTTCCAATTTTCCGTTGGTGTTTCGATGTTTTTCACAAAGGAGATGAACATGAAAATTCTCATCGTTCTGACATCCCATGATCAACTTGGCGACACTGGAAAGAAAACCGGCTTCTGGCTGGAAGAATTCGTTGCCCCCTATTATGTGTTCAAGGATGCAGGAGCGGAAATCACGCTGGCTTCGCCGAAAGGCAATATGCCACCGATCGACCCGAAAAGCGATCTCCCGGAAAACCAGACTCACCTGACGCGCCGCTTCCGGACAGACGGCGCCGCACAGGCTGAGCTTGCGCATACGAAAGAGCTGACCTACATCTCGGCAGCCGATTACGATGCGGTCTTTTATCCCGGAGGGCATGGCCCGATGTGGGAGATGCCGGATAACCGGCTATCCATTTCACTGCTGAAGGATTTCATAGAAGCCGATAAACCGATTGCCGCAGTGTGTCATGCTCCCGCTGCGTTGGTCAACGTGTTGGGAAAAGACGGGGAGTATCTGGTCAAAGGGATGCGCGTGACCGGTTTTTCAAATACCGAGGAAGAAGCGGTCGGCCTGACCTCGGTTGTTCCATTCCTGCTGGAAGATCGGCTGAGGGAGCGCGGCGCCATATACAGCAAGGCAGACAACTGGATACCCTACGTCAAAGTCGACGATAAGCTGATAACCGGTCAGAACCCGGCTTCTTCCAGGCCTGCGGCGGAAGAGCTGCTGCGAATGCTCCATGTCGTCGCCGCCTAGAACTGCGGAACTGCCGGACATCCACCGGCAGGAGTCTATCGAGAGGGCAGGCAGGAGAAGCGCTCCCTGCCAACCAGGAAGCAAGATGAACAGGAAAGGAAATGCCGGCGTGGACAAAAGTGAATGGTATTTTCAGGTCGGCTATGTGGAAATATTGTATGCAGCAATGGTGATCGGCATTGCGGTTGCATTGTATTTCTTCCGCAAATCCGGCGAGGTTTCGGGCCTGATCTCAGACAGGATGGAGGAAAGCGGCAAGCTGCTGGGATTGCTGGGACTGGCGGTGGTGCTTTTCATACTCAACAGGGTGCTCGGGGATCTGTGGTAGGGCCGCAGTGGTTGATGCACGGAGCTACCAGCCCCACGAGGCTTAGCACATGACATAATCTTCGAATCGGGGTTCTCGAAGCTGCTTCGCATACTGAAAAGAGAATCCCGGATAAATTCCGATGATTTTTCCGGATTCTGTCTTGTACCAACTCCGGCATCCTGCAGCCCATACCGTTGTCGATAAAGTCCTTTGCAATTCCTCGTTATACCGATTCATGGCTTCGGGTTTCACTGAAAGAAAGCGCTTCCGCTGCCTGGCAACCTCCTGGATGCATTTCAGCGCATAGCTCACCTGGGTTTCTATAAAAAGGATTGCGGAGGTATGTCCTTGCCCCGTGTTTGGCCCCAGAAGTATGAAAAGGTTGGGGAAGCTAGCCACTGTGACTCCCTGGTAAGCCTTGGGTTCACCTGCCCACGCCTCGTTCAGGGTATCGCCCTGCAAACCCTGTATTTCTACCGACAACATATGTTTTACATTGAAGCCGGTCGCACAGATAATCGCGTCCACTTCACGTCTCTGCCCGTCGCACGTGAGGATACCAGTGCGGTTGATTTGCTGGATGGGAGTATCGATCAGCTCCACGTTGGAGCGCATGAAGGTAGGGTAGTAGTCGTTGGAAAGCAGGACGCGCTTGCAGCCGAAGGGATAGCTGGGACGTAACGTTTCCCGCAGGCGCGGATCGGTTACCTGCCGCCTGAGATGCCATTCTGCAAGCCCGCGCCCGATCCTTGCCATGAAACCGCCGGGATTAAAGGAAAGACGGTTCATTTCGTGAAGCCAATAGAGCAGAAAGCGGTTGGCTTTGATAACCGGCTTTAACCGAAACAGGGCTTTTTCCCATGGCGCGTAAACATGATTCAGCCTGGGGATGACCCAGTTAGGGGAGCGCTGGCAGACGTAAAGCCTTGCAGCAAGGGGAGCAATGCGGGGAATGATCTGGACCGCGCTCGCCGCCGTGCCGATAACCGCGACCCGCTTGCCATCGAGGGAATAATCGCGATCCCACCGCGCAGAATGAAAAAGACGTCCTTCATAGGTATCCATGCCCGGGATATCAGGATAGCGCGGCTCGCTCAGCGGCCCCGCGCTGCAGATGAAGAAATTTGCCTTCAGTTGCTCCCCGTTTTCAAGCCGTAACAGCCAGAACCCCTGTTCGGGATCAAAGCGCGCGCTCGTCAGGATGGCATTGAGCCTGATGTGAGGCAGGAGATCGAACTTCGTGGCAAAGCGCACCAGATATTCACGGATTTCAGGTTGCGGAGCGTAGACCTGAGACCAGTCGGGGTTGAGGTCGAAGGAGTACGAATAGAGGTGAGAGCGGACATCACACTCGGCTCCGGGATAGGTATTGTTCCACCACGTGCCTCCAATTCCTCCAGATTTCTCGATAATGAGAAATGAGGTGATGCCGGCTTTACGCAAGGTCCTGCCCATACAGAGACCCGAAACGCCAGCACCGAGAATTACAGCGCGATAGGTTTCCCCGTCAGCTTGTTCTGGGACAGGAGGTGTGTTCGACATTCAGCAGTTTCAGTAGCCAGGGAACAAATTCATATTTAATGTCATTTATTACAGTAGCATCCTCGTATTTTGTTTATCAATAATAAAAATTAATTTATCTCTTCATCTATTTTAGAGATATCTGCTCAAAAGTACCGGTGCGCACGCCAAACTCAAGGAAACTGGCACAAAACATATGCTGATATTGGAGCAATCCCTTGATCGTGTGAAGAAATATTTTCAGGATCCTTACGTCAAATAGGCAGCGTGAAAACTTCAAACTTCACTTGGTCGAATCAATAGATTCAGCAAAGGAGGAAATGGTGGCTCGCCGACGCCAAGCACCGTGCCCGGAAAGCGAAGGTAGCAGAGCTGGACCGCGAAGCCGAGGCAATTCGCCGCGCCTCGACGCTGTCGGATGATGGAAAGGTCGGCCTCGCTGAGTGTGTAGTACCGGATCGGGTCGGGGTGGTTGTCGGGAAACGCCAGAAGGTTTTGCCGCTAGGCGGCGGACAGGATCGAACAGCGGGGCATGCAGGTGCCTTCTTCTTATAAACGAGGGATTTCGAGAAACCAGGCCAGCATGTTGATACGGGATGCAAAATCAAGGCATTGCTATTCTCGAAAATAGTTCTTGAAATTCTATTCTTGATTGGCTATCATCTCAACGAGTTTCGATAAGGAAGAATACCGATGCGACCCTCCGTTGCGTTTGACCTCAAGCAAAGTGCAGTACGCGAAGCGACAAGTCACTTTTGTGCGGCGAACCCGCGTGTTTTCGGCTCGGTGCTGCATGACACCGACCAGGACGGCAGTGACATTGACCTGCTGGTTGATGCACTGCCCGGCACAACCCTGTTCGACCTGGGCGGCTTGCAAGAAAAGCTGGAATCGCTCCTTGGCATCCACATCAATCTGCTCACCCCTGCCGACCTGCCGCCGAAATTCCGTGCCAAGGTGCTTGCGAAGGCACTGCCGGTGCTGCTCAGGCAACTGCCTGCCGTGCAGCAGAATGTCGAAGACGAAGAGCGCAACGACGACCATTCGGAAGACAAGTCATGTTGATTGGTTATGCGCGTGTCTCGACGCAGGATCAGAACCTTGAATTGCAACGGGAAGCCTTGACCAAGGCCGGGTGCCAAAAAGTCTTTGAGGACAAGGTGAGCGGCAAGAGAATCGATCGTCCTGGCTTGACCAAGGCGTTTGAAATGCTGCGCGAAGGCGACACACTGGTCGTCTGGAAACTGGATCGACTGGGTCGCAGCGTCAAGCAACTGGTCGATCTGGTCGGCGAACTGCGCAAGCAAGGCACTCAGTTCAAGAGCCTCACCGATGCCATCGATACCGGCACCCCCTCCGGCCGGTTCTTCTTCCATGTCATGGCCAGCCTCGCCGAGATGGAACGCGAGCTGACTGTCGAGCGTACCCGCGCCGGGTTGGAGATCGCTCGGCAGCTCGGCCGCAAGGGTGGGCGCAAGCCCAAGATGACGGACAGCAAGATCGAGTCGGCCAGGAAGCTGCTGGCCAGCGGTGTCCCCCCCAAGGACGTGGCCAAGAACCTCGGCGTGTCTATTCCGACCCTGTATCGTTGGGTGCCGGCTTCGACCCACGCTTAGCGTGGCAATTTTTCCGTTTCGTGAACTGGTCCCACCCAGCGCAGGACCTTGTCAAAGGGGAGGGGAATGCGCACTTATTTGGTGTTATTGCCCGTGACAGGTTAGCGCCGCCCATCGTACCAGACTGACAGGTGCTTTTTGTCTTGCAGAGACCGGCGGGGACTCAGCATAACGCGTGCGATCTGGCCAAAAATCTCTCCCGCGGAGTAGAGCTGGACCTTTCGCGGCGAGGACTCCAGCGGATGTTTCGTCAGGATCGGGAATTGCAGGCCGCGCGTCCGTCCCCATTTTTTCAGCTTTTCGCTCAGGGTTATTTCATCAGCGGCATAAAGTTCCTGGTCGAAGCCACCAACATCACGAAATGCATCCGCCCGGCTGACGACAAGTGCGCCGGCCGCCCAGTGAAAGAGGACGGATGTTGCGGTCCAGAGTCGCAATACAGCACTGGCCCACCACGGCAGACCCTGCATTTTGATGGCGCTCCCGCAACCTACAATTCTGCCTTCTTCTATCAACCGCAGAATATCGCCAAATAATTCGGGATTCAAAATACTGTCGGCGTCCACAAATAATAGCCAGCCTCCTGTTGCCACGGCAGCTCCGGTATTTCGCGCCCGGCCAATCTGATTGACGGGCTCGAAAACGACCTGCGCACCAGCCTGCCTCGCAAGCTCAGCCGTTTTATCCGTGGAGTTGTTGTCGACTACAATAATTTCCGAGGTAAAGCCAGGCTTGGCATTCGCTGCGAGCGATGCATGAACAGATTTTAGACAGGCTTCAATCAGAAGCTCTTCGTTAAAAGCGGGAATGATTATCGAAAGATGCATGAACTAACTCGACTCATTTGTTGTGACTGAAATCATGATTATCGCGGAAAATATGCGGGGGAAACCAGATATCGACGACAGGTGAAACATAAGACCTTATGCTACGTTTAGGAGTGGCAGGCAGTGGAAACAAGGCGATAAACAGTTTAAAAGCTTTTTTGAAAAAACTGCCATCAGATATAGCGACAGGTAAAATTGAAAAATAGTGAAAGGGCTCTTGTGGTTGAAGCCGCAAGAGTCATATTGAATAGTGGGAGGTAAGATGAGTGAATTTGCGATCCTGCAATGGCTGATAATATCCGCACTCTTTTTCGTCGTTCCATTTTGGAGAATCTTCGAAAGAGCAGGTTTCAAACCGGCATTATCCTGGATTGCCTTGATCCCTGGGGGCATCCTGATTCTTCTATGGATTCTTGCGTTTGCCAAATGGCCGATACTGAAGGGAACAGAAATAAAGAAGGAATAACCTTCCGTCTAAAAAGCCAATCTTTGATCCAGGACGATGCAAACTATTCAACGTCCTCCGCTACCGTGTCGCGTCTCCTGCAGAGTGCCCAGGTGCCCCATGTGCCTTGGTCAGGTTTTAAGTTCCATTGCGCCCTAAACCAAGCCTCCGGCAAATTGACAATATTCGAACATGATGAGATTGTTATCGTGCGCGAAGCCTGTGACGAAATCCCAGACTCGCTTCTCCAGGTCGCGCAGACGCAGGTCGACGATCACGCAAATGACACCGCTAATGATGGCAGGCCGTACGTGGGAAGAACAGTAGAAACCAGGGCGAGCTGCTTGATGCGCACGGATTGGCACTGTCGCATCTGAGTCCAGTAGCGCCGCGACGCCGCATAATCGTTCGGCCCAGTCGCTTGGGCGAAAGGTCGATCCATCGTGCCGGATGCCCTTGATCAGCAGTTCTTTGATGGGTTCGATCGGGGTGGCAAGGATTGCGGGCCGGCGCTTGCGCCCCACGGGAGGATCATAACCCACCCAGTACTTCATGTCGGCAAACTGCTCTGATGTTTCATCAGGGTCATTGTGCAGAATGGGATGACTCAGATATTCTACATACCACCTACATACAACCTTGAGACAGGTAACACGACTGCTTGTTCAACTTTTATATGGTAAAGCAGGGTAGTTAATCATCGAATTCGAAAGCAAGATCCGGAGTGCGGGGGGCTTGCGGCATTGGTAAATTGGCGGTCGTTATCAGCATATAAGCGAATGCGATCATGAGTCCGAATACATCAATGAAAAAAGCACAGCTTGTCGATGCAACGCTCAATGACCCGCGTTGGGCCACTGTCAAGGCGCGCAGCACTGAAGCGGACGGCAATTTTTATCGTGCCGACCTGATCGGCGGGGATGCGGATTTTGAACAATTGGTGGCCCAGGTTGTCGCCTTTATCGAGGCGCCGGGTATCGGCCTGGATCTGCCGCTTGATGTGCGCGGCACTTCGTTTCAGCAGCGTGTGTGGCAAGCCCTGTGCGAAATTCCCGTGGGGCAGACGGTCCGCTACACAGATATTGCAAGACGCATCGGCTCGCCCCATACAGTGCGGGCAGTGCGCAACGACGGCGCCTTGGCAGGTTACCGCTGGGGGGTGGAGCGCAAGCGTTCTCTTCTGGAAAAGGAAGCGGGCGAGGAGGTGCAGGCATGAACACCAGGGCACGGAAAGTACTGAAAACCATGCCGGCCAAGAATATTGACTGCCATGTGCATGAACTCGATTGGGAACGGATAGAGAACGACCTGGAGGCACAGGGGCCTGCAGTCATCGAAACTCTCCTTATGCCGGTGGAGTGCAGTGCACTGGCCGCTCTTATTCGAAATTCATGACGCGGCCTGATAAAATTATGTGCCTGACGCATGTCTTGATCTGATTTCGGGGTGTGTATGGAGAATTGGGTCGATGATTTGAACGGGCGCGGCGCTAGGTATAAACCACTGCTTGAAGCAGCGGAAAAGCGTTACGGAATACCGTCCGATATGCTGGCGCGTCTGGCGTGGCAGGAGTCACGTTTTCGGGATGACATTGTTTCCGGGTGCACAGTATCCAGCGCCGGGGCAATGGGAATAATGCAAATCGTGACGCGCTGGCATCCTGGCGTAGACCCGCTTAACCCGGCCCAAGCCATCGATTATGCGGGGCAGTTTCTGGCCAGGCTGTATAAGAAGTTTGGTACGTGGGAACTCGCGCTTAAAGCCTATAACTGGGGTGAGGGGAACCTGGCCAAATGGTTACGCGGGGAGAAAATAGAGCCGTTGGAAACCCGGCTGTATTCCGCGCAGATTTTGAGTGACTTGGGGATGGCGTGATAGATAAGATGGGGGGAAATATCATGGCGGGGGACTGTGGTTGTTGGCCCAATGCAGCGCATGCTCGCGCTGTCGATAAGCCCGCGGGCCAATTGTGTCCATCAACGCATGACTCAGCTTCCAAGATATCATGATATCCATGAGCGGAGGCCAGGCATGCCCTTTAATGTTTCTTATGTATTGAATTTAACATAATATACATTATACGCAAATCAGGAAATAGTTCCGCTGAGTGGCAGCAAGCAGCTGTTCACCACGGCCTTCAAGCGCATCAAAGAGAAGCACACCAGTTTCGCCAACATAATAGCCCCGATCAGTAAGGTGCTGAAGAATGTAAGGCTGCTTCAGATTGCGAATAAACAGATGATCAATTTTCATTCCGGGCTTGATTGTCATTCGGGCGGAGGGGTCGACATAATTGGCATTGGTGGTCGAGGTCCTTCCGTTATATCCGCTGCCTGGACCAGGATGGGCATCGTTACCAGAGCGACGGACTGCCGGAACATTTTTCATGCTTTCTCCTTGTGAGCGAATGCCAGAGCAAAAAAATTCAATTTTATGTGCGCCTGCGCACAGAAACCATAATCAGACTAAGGGAAAATGATACTCAGGCATCCGCTTTTTTCTCCCTCTTGTAGTGGATGCCACTGACCCGGTAAAGGCCGACTACTCCTTGCCGGGTCTCTTTTTTGTATCCTTCACTTTCCAATCCTTCCTGATATCCTGATCTCATGCTCCGCTCAGATGCTTGTGGCACACCTGTGGAAGAAGCCTGTAAAAGAAAGAAGCGCCCTGGCGTGATAAATGGAAAAGTAAATACCTAAATTGCGGGGGTTTTTTTCTGAAATCATCATTCTATAATCCCTCAAGAATTCCATTCACTGAAAGGAGCTGATATGCGACTCATCGTTGTGGCTATCTCCATGGTGTGGATTACAAGTGCTTTCGCGGAGGATGTGCCCCTGACATTTCAACAATCCGACCCTCAAAGTAAATTCCGTGATGCACAACTTCATGTAAGAGAATTGATGAAAGCCGGCCGCTACAAGGAAGCCTCGGAATACATGGTGGAATATCAAAAACTTTCCTGCGAGGCTTCGGAGCAGAAAGCGGGGCGCAGCATAGTAGAAGGCGCGGCTATCTGTGCTCGCAAATACGATCATGGGGGAATGAGCGCCGGCAATGTGCTGCAACAGCAGGATCAATCCGTGGCAGGATCATTATCCTCAAATACTGTGGCTCCCGGAATTACGGTGATGCAGCGGCCTGTTCCCGGTACTCCCACAGTGCTGGATGGCTCGACACCCTCCCTTTTTCTTTTCGATCCCCGGAATGCTCCCGCAACGGGTAGCCAACATCGCGATGATGCGCCGACAGATCCCTGGACGGGGACACGCTGAAGCATGTTCCTGAAAACCTGAAAAGTCTGCGCCCGCTTTTTCCCGGAAAATTTTCCGTTGGAACCGGGGAGATTGAGGTATATTATTGCGCGGCTATTATTTACTGAGGAGAGTCGTTTTGAAGACAGCATATCTTGCGACAGCTTTTTTTATTGGCATCCTATTTTTCACCCCCCTGTCCGCCCTTGCGGAAAATGCCGGTGCCAGCGCAGGCGCCTCGGCAGCCGGCTCAGCGACAGGAATGCCAGCCAATGAAGGCAAGGTTCTCTCCACGCTGGATGCTCCGGGCTATACCTATATGGAGTTGGCGAATACCGAGAAACGTTTCTGGATCGCGGCGCCAACGATGCGGGTTAAAGTGGGTGACCGAGTACGTTTTGATCAAAGTCTTGTCATGAAAAACTTCAACAGCAAGACCCACAATCGTACCTTCAAGGAAATTATTTTCGCGAACTCGGCCACGGTGATCAATTAGCGCAGAAAAAGCGTGTTGACGCTTCCTGGCCTTCAATCTGCCTATCTCACCGCTCTTGGCAACTTCCCCCGGGATTTCGCCGCGTCCGTCCCTTTCTCATCCTCGGGTTCCACAAATCCTACGAAGAGCTTGTTTTTTAATTTTTTTAATTCATCCCGATATTCCGCCGCCTTCTCGAATTCGAGATTTTTTGCTGCCTCGTGCATCTGTTTTTCCATTGACTTGATTTCTTTTGCCAGCTGCGTCTCGCTCATGGCTTCATACCGCGCCTGCGTTTGCGCTGCCTTAAGCTGCTGCTGGGCTATTTCCATGCTGTAAACACCGTCAATCAAATCCTTGACGCGCTTATGCACGCTTCGCGGCGTAATACCATGCGCCTGATTGAACAGGGTCTGCTTGTTGCGCCGTCGCTCGGTCTCATCCATTGCAAGCCGCATGGAGTTAGTGATCCTGTCCGCATAAAGAAGTGCGGTGCCATTGATGTGACGCGCTGCGCGACCGATCGTCTGTATCAATGATCGCTCTGAACGAAGAAAGCCCTCCTTGTCTGCATCCAGTATGGCTACCAGCGATACCTCCGGCATATCCAGACCCTCACGCAACAGATTGATGCCGACCAGCACATCGAACTTTCCCAGTCTCAGGTCACGCACAATCTCCACCCTTTCCACCGTATCGATATCGGAATGCAGATACCGTACTCTGATGCCGTGGTCGGCAAAATAGTCGGTCAGGTCCTCGGCCATCCGTTTGGTGAGCGTCGTTACCAGCACCCGCTCGTCCTTAGCTGTGCGTAGCCTTACTTCCGACATCAGATCGTCCACCTGAGTGCTGGCCGGTCTAACTTCGATCTGCGGGTCTACGAGACCTGTGGGCCGTACCACCTGCTCGACAACTTGCCCGCTATGTATCTTTTCGAACTCCGCCGGCGTCGCGGATACAAACACCGTTTGCGGCATGATTTTCCTGAATTCATCAAACCGGAGGGGACGGTTATCCAGCGCTGAAGGCAGGCGAAACCCATAATCGACAAGATTTTCCTTGCGGGCCCGATCACCCTTGTACATTCCTCCGACTTGCGGAACCGTCACGTGGCTCTCATCGATCACCATCAGCGTTCCGGGCGGCAGATAATCCATTAAGGTAGGCGGTGGCTCCCCCGGTTTTTTTCCTGACAGATGGCGCGAATAGTTCTCGATGCCTTTGCAGAAACCCAGTTCGTTGAGCATTTCCAGGTCGAAACGGGTGCGCTGTTCGATGCGCTGCAGCTCCACCAGCTTGTTGTGCTGGTGGAAAAAATCCATGCGTTCCCTCAACTCGGTCTTGATTGTCTCGATGGCGCGCAAGGTGGTGCTCCTTGGCGTCACGTAATGGCTGGAAGGATAAACGGTATAGCGCGATACCTTTCTCGAAGTGCGACCGGTAAGAGGATCGAACAATGTCATGCTTTCCACCTCATCATCAAACAGGGAAACACGCACGGCGGTTTCCGAGCTTTCCGCGGGAAAGATGTCGAGCACATCTCCCCTCACCCGGAAGGTTCCCCGGCTGAACTCGAATTCGTTACGCTCGTATTGCATTTCTGTCAAACGCTGTATTGCCTGCCTTTGCGTGATCTTTTCATGCTCCCGCAGATGGAGGATCATTCCGTGATAATCCACAGGATCGCCTATCCCATAGATGCACGACACCGTGGCGACGATGATGGCGTCGTCCCGTTCGAGTAGCGCCTTGGTAGCAGACAGGCGCATCTGCTCGATATGCTCATTGATGGCGGAATCTTTCTCGATAAAAAGGTCCCGCGATGGGACATATGCTTCCGGCTGATAATAGTCGTAATACGATACAAAGTACTCGACGGCATTTTCCGGGAAAAACTCCCGCATTTCCGCATACAACTGAGCCGCCAGAGTCTTGTTTGGCGCCATGATAATGGCGGGACGTCCCAGCCGCGCAATGACATTGGCCATCGTAAAGGTCTTGCCGGAGCCCGTCACCCCCAGCAGTGTCTGGAATGCCAGCCCGTCCTCTATTCCCTCCACCAGTTTTTCGATCGCCGCCGACTGATCGCCTGCGGGCTGAAATAGCTGGTTGAGCTTATAAGGGCTATTGGGAAAGGTAATAATCACGGGTATAATCCAAATCCATCATAGTCTACTGTTTTTCAGTTAATTCCATGACTTGCAGCATTGTTTCTGCTTCGCCTGACTCCTCGTCAAACTGGAGAAGCGGATTGCGTATTTTTCGCAAGTATGCGCGGTGCAGGCGGTCAGATGGAGCTTTCCGGGAATTGCAGGAGAGAACTGGTTACCCTGCCCCACTTCATCATGTTTCAAATCTCAGCCTCATCAAAAGGTGGGCGTTTTTCCATCTCCTCCAACCAGCGCATGTAGCATCATTCGCGACTTGATGGCTGATTTTATCACGCAGCACAAGTGCCATTAGCATAAGGACATTAGTAAGGATATTATTGTGGAACTCTCAAAGCGCGTTCAGGCCATCAAGCCCTCCCCTACTCTGGCTGTCACTGCCCGAGCCGCACGCCTGAAAGCGGAAGGCAAGGATATTATCGGGTTGGGCGCCGGCGAACCCGATTTCGATACCCCACAGCACATCAAGGATGCCGCAGTTGCCGCGATTCACCGCGGTTTTACGAAATATACGGCTGTCGGTGGAACACCTGGCCTCAAGAATGCAATCATCGCCAAGTTCAAGCGCGAAAATGGCTTCGACTATACTGCGGGACAAATCCTGGTTTCGTGCGGAGGCAAGCAAAGCTTTTTCAATCTAACACTGTCTGTCATCAATCCAGGGGATGAGGTCATCATACCGGCCCCCTACTGGGTCTCTTATCCTGACATCGTCCTGATCGCCGAAGGCAAGCCAGTCATTGTCGAGGCGGGTATCGAGCAGGGTTTCAAAATTACAGCAGATCAGCTCGAGCAAGCCATTACACCGAAAACCAGAATGTTCGTTATCAACAGCCCCAGCAATCCCTCCGGGGGGGTTTATACTTTGGACGAACTCAAGGCATTGGGAGAAGTTCTACTCAGGCATCCCCATATCCTGATTGCCACGGATGACATGTACGAGCACATCCTGCTATCGGATGGCAAGTTCGTCAATATTCTGAATGCATGTCCGGCCCTGTATCCCCGCACGGTGGTGCTCAACGGGGTTTCGAAGGCGTATGCCATGACGGGCTGGCGGATTGGTTATTGCGCAGGTCCCGCCCACATCATCACCGCAATGGAGAATGTCCAGTCGCAGAGCACTTCAAACCCTGCCTCTATTTCCCAGGTCGCAGCTGAAACAGCACTGAATGGCGATCAATCCTGTATCACACCGATGGTGGAAGCGTTCCGCCAGAGGAATCGTTTCGTGACTGATGCCCTCAATGGTATCGCCGGCATCCGTTGCCTGCTGTCCGAGGGAGCGTTCTACGCGTTTGCCGATGCACGGGAAGCAATCGCACGTTTGCACGGTAACGGGATGATCAAGGATCGCAGCGATATCACCTTTAGCGAATATCTGCTGGAACAGGGGGGTGTCGCGGTGGTGCCAGGCTCCGCTTTTGGGAGCGAAGGTTACATCAGGCTCTCCTTTGCCACCGCAATGTCCAACCTGGAGAGTGCACTGGGCCGCATGGCAAGGCTATTGGGCTGAAAATGGCTGAAAACGCCTTATAGCCGATAAACGCGGCAAAAAACTTTCCATTTAAACGATTTCTCGCTGAATCGGGAAAGCGAATCGATAGGTCGGGTTCCGCTTCGCTCAACCCGACCTACTATCTCACCTGTTTCGCCTGGAGTTTTCTTACCAATAACCGGGTGGAATCATGTAAAGCCCTGTGTCCCACGCCCACTGGCGAACAGGGTTCTCGGTCATCGCGTCCCTGTCATCCGGCTGCGCCTTCCAGTGGAAATCACACACGCTCCCGTTATGTCCCACGAAGGTATGCAGACCGCCATTCGCTACTCCTACGAAGAATGGCGCCTTCTCCAGTTTTTCCAGTAACACCTCGGTTTTGCCGTCCGGTGTTACCCCACGGTAATCGGAAACGACCGCATCGCAGCGAACGCCGGCAGATCCCGAAACAGGGGACTTCCAGATGCGCGCACCCGCCTTTGCCATATTGAGAGCTCCGAGTTTCTCGCGCTCGTCCGCAGCAGAAAGGTCTTCGGATGTCCGCGGGCTATAAAATACGCCGGTCCACCCATCCTTTTGCAGTTCTTCACAAAGGACAGTACCGCGTAAGTCCGCCTCCTTTACCCGGGCATTTATTTCTGCAAAACGCGCTCCCTGGCCCACCCCCTCATAGGCGGCCTGAACATTCTCCATTACCCATCCGATACACGAACTTTCACGTAGACGCGTTGCCTCCCCTGAAGTTTTTTCTATCGTGATGTACCCGGGTTCAATCGATCCCATTCGCCAGTTGCCCATGCTCATGGCGTCAATCTGTGTCCGCAGCGCTGCCTGGTTTCCTCTTAGAATGTCGTCATGGAATTGGGAATGGTCGCCATAATACAAGCCGATGCCCGTGCGCTCGATCGCCGTTTTATGCGCATTGCTATTGTTCGTGATACTCCTGTCACCCAGTTCCGCAAGCATCTTCCAGTTTGTCGACTCACCCGTCCCAGGCTCAGCGCCTCCTGTTCCGGCAAACAACCACTCGGCAATCGCCACGGCGGGAGGATCTGAAATGGTATTGACGTTCCCGTCGTGATCATAATTATCGATAATCTCCCAGAGCCGCTCGAGGTTTGGAAGAGTGCCTTCCATCATTCCGTCGGCCGGCAACCCTCTCATGTTCAAATCGGGGTAGGACTGCCTCAATCCGCTAGTGTTGATCGATTTTCCCTTCAGACGACTAATAAAAGTGGCATGATCGAGCGTGCTCATTTTCCCCTCCCCTAATTGGCACGACTCCTACCGATTCTGGCGAAGACATCATTGATTCATTTCTGCTTTCCGTTTTTTTACTTTAGCAGCAGATAGGGAAAATTCAATCCGCGAGGTTGACGTGGGAAGTTGCACATTATAGATTGGCAGCACGTCGGATTCTTTTACACTTTCTTTGACGTGAGATTTGAATAATTGATGCGCCAATAATTAAGGAGCTTAAATTGAAAGCAACTCGCACAACGCTGATAAAGCGCTTGATAGCTTCAATCATCGCAGGCATGGCAGGCATGACGCCAATCGCTGGCGCACAGGCAGCACTTTTAACCATAAACGCAATCATACATGAGGAGGTTGGCTATCAGCCTCATCTGGGATGTTTCGGAGGCACGATCACCGGTAGCGGAGTGAGCTCGCTTCTGGGATCAGTTTCCATTGCAACCAACGACTGTATTACTTCAGTGGGAAATAGCCTCTCATTTGACGGACAGATGACATTTACCGTGTCAAGCGGGGATGAAATTTTTGCTGATTATTCCGGATGGTTCGTTCCTACCCTCTACCCATCCATATTCACGCTAAAGGACTCCTTTTTCAGCATAACGGGTGGGACAGG
The DNA here is from genome assembly GCF_003050865.1 of Nitrosospira multiformis. GTDB lineage: Bacteria > Pseudomonadota > Gammaproteobacteria > Burkholderiales > Nitrosomonadaceae > Nitrosospira > Nitrosospira multiformis_E. The sequence continues at coordinate 31,368 of NZ_QAOK01000015.1, forward strand.
AAGTTTTCTCGGTGCGAAGGGGGGCGGAAAATTATTTGGAACGGAAGATATTTTAAGTGGCTGGGGTTTGATGCAGGCTACAGGAGAGATATCCGGTTTCAAAAAAAGCAAGAAGGGAACGGAATCGAGTCTCGAACTTCTCAACCTTGCAGGCCCTGCCGATGAAAACGCTATCGTTGCAATCAACGAGCTTCCGGAATCAGGTTCCCTGGCCCTGCTCGGTATAGGCCTTGCCAGCCTTGCCTTCGTTCGCCGTAGGGTAAGCCACTGAGCTCAACGGGCGTTTTGCGCCACCTCGAGCATGGTTTGCAACCCTTCGGTAATCAATCGCTCGATCACGGGAGTAAAGTGCGGAAGCGACAGCATGAGCGCCGACATTCCAACCATCAGGGTAATCGGAAAACCCACCGCAAAGACGTTCAGTTGGGGCGACGCGCGAGTCAGAATGCCCAACGCCAGGTTGACAATCAATAATGCCGCGACCACCGGCAACGCAAGTTGCAGGCCGACGCTAAAAATAATACTCCCCCACTCCGCCAGCCTTTTCCATCCCATATTTGAAAAGGATTCGGTGGAGATCGGGAAGGCGTTGAAGCTGTCGATCAGCGCAGACAGCATCAACAGATGGCCGTTGAATGATAAAAATGCGAGCGTTCCCAGCAGACCCAGGAAACGCCCCAGAACAAGACTGCTGCCATCGCTGTGAGGCGTAAAGAACGTAGCAAACCCCAGGCCCATCTGCAAGCCTGCAATCTCTCCCGCCAATTCAATCGCACTGAAGATGATGCGCATGGCAAAGCCCATTGCCAGCCCGATCATGATCTGCTGACCGAGGACCAGCAGGCCGGGAGCGGAAACCAGCTCGATTTTTGGCATGGGTTCGAGGGTGGGCGCCACGACCAGCGCAACGAAGATACCCAATCCCACCTTCACCCTGGCAGGAACTGCAAGATTTCCCAATACGGGCGCTACCGAGAGGAGCGCCAGAATACGGGTGGCAGGCCAGAAAAAGGAAATGAGCCACGCATTGAGATCGGCCGAGCTGAGCGTGATCATTTAACAATAATGAAATTCTGCTTTATCTCTCCGGTCCAGCGAGCACTGGAGGACGGATGTTACAGGCAAGATGCCGCTCTCGCCTGTCTTTTTCCGGGTAGTCCTGACAACTATCCGATCACTCCAGGAATTCCTTCCAGTACCTGCCTCATATAATCGAGCAGCACCGAAAGCATCCACGGCCCTGCAAGCACCAGCATGGCAAACAGGACCACGAGTTTGGGAATGAAAGACAGAGTCATCTCATTGATCTGGGTGGCAGCCTGAAAGATGCTGACCAGCAATCCGGTGACCAGCGCGGCCAGTAACAAGGGGGCGGAAACCATCAAGGTAACTTCCATTGCCTTCTGGCCGAGTGTCATTACGCTTTCAGGTGTCATGGTTCTTTTCCATCATTTCGTCCGTGGATAAACATGTTGCATCCTCAATAAAAACTCTCTGCCAGCGAACCGATCAGCATATGCCATCCATCGACTAGCACGAAGAGCATGATCTTGAAAGGCAGTGCGACGAGAGCCGGCGATACCATCATCATCCCCATCGACATGAGCACCGATGCCACGACCATGTCAATAATCAGAAAAGGAATGAATACTGCGAAGCCAATTTGAAATGCGGTTTTCAACTCGCTGGTAACGAAGGCCGGAACGAGCACCCGAAGGGATACTTCTTCCGGTCCGTTCAGTTGGGGCCTGCCCGAGAGTTTGACGAATAGCGCAAGATCGGCCTCCCGGGTTTGTTTCAGCATGAAAGCTTTGAGCGGCACGGTGCCCTTCTCCAATGCCTGCTCCATCGTCATCCTGTTTTCCACATAAGGTTGGTATGCGTCCTGATAAATCTTGTCGAATACCGGACTCATGACGAAAAAAGTCAGGAACAGCGCCAATCCGACGAGCACCTGGTTGGGTGGGGAGGATTGGGTGCCAAGGGCCTGCCGCAGCAGCGAAAGGACAATGATGACGCGGGTAAAACCCGTCATCATCAGGAGCACTGCTGGCAGAAATGTCAGCGATGTCAGCAGCAGCAGTGTTTGCAGGCTCAATGAATAAGTTTGTCCACCCCGGGATGCAGGCATGCTGCTAAAGGCAGGAAATCCTCCCTTTGCCTGTGCCAGCGCGACCACGGACGTAGTCAGCAACAAGGCTGCGAGCACGGCTCCGTAGGCAATACGTATGTTGGATCGAGATTTTTTACCTGACACGCTATCTACCATGTTTTTCTGCCAACCGTTTCAGCCACCCTGAAAAATTCGAATCTTTTTCGACATGTCCTGGCGTCCCGGAGAAATGGAGCATGCTTGCGCCAATGTCGCCTTTGGGCATGCTATGCAATACCGTTACATGCCCGGGTGCGACGCCAATGACAAGCCAGGTTTCGGCCACTTCGACCACAACGACGCGCTCGCGCTGTCCCACCGCTGATCCCCCGATTATCCTGACCACTCCTGCATGTCCACTGTATGCCCCACCCATGCGCTTGAGCAGCCATGCGCAACCTGCAATCACAGCGAGCACCACTCCCAGACCGAGCATGACCTGCAAGGGACTGCCGCTGGAAGTAACTGTGCTGTCGCTCGCCCCAGCCGCCATGACCGGTGAAGCGAAATGCCAGAGCGCTGCTGCTGAAAGGAGACTGCAGAACACCGCCCGAGGCAAAAACGGGTCCTGATATTTTCTTTTCACGATTAGCGGTTTAATTTGCGTATCCGTTCACTCGGCGTGATGATATCGGTCAGGCGTATACCAAACTTCTCATTGACTACGACAACTTCGCCCTGAGCAATCAGATAACCGTTTACCAGAACATCCATCGGCTCCCCTGCCAGCCCATCCAGTTCCACCACGGAACCCTGCGCCAACTGCAACAGGTTCTTGATGGCGATCTTGGTGCGCCCCAACTGCACAGTGAGTTGAACGGGTATATCCATGACTAGATCAATGTCATTCTGGACCTGTACCTTCTGCGTATTCTGGAATTGCTCGAATATCTGTCCCGAGGCAGTATCCCCGGCCGCAATTGTCTCATCTTGGTCCGCTGGCGCTTGAGCTGCAGAATTGGCTGGTGTTACAGACACTTTCATCTCCTCAGTTTTATTCACAAAGGGCCGCCTGGACAGATCGCGGCGTTCAACTTCACTCATTCACTGCTCCCGGAAGCAAGCATTTTCTCCATACGCAAAGCGTAGCGGCCATTCGAAATTCCATATCTGCATTCCATGATCGGCACTCCATCCACGCTTGCAGTAACGAATTCCGGAATATCCAGGGGAATAACGTCCCCAACCTTCATATTCAGGATCTGATCGAGTCTGACCTGGGCATGCGTCAGATTTGCCAGTAGTGTCACTTCAGCCGACTGCACCTGTTTTGAGAGGCGACCGACCCAGCGTTTATCCACCTCCAATGCCTCGCCTTGCAAGGCGCTCGACAGCAGATCGCGGATCGGTTCGAGAGTGGAATAGGGCATGCAGATGTGCATTTCCCCAACTACGGAACCAAAATTGACCTCGAAGGTGGTTGCAATCACGACTTCATTCGGTGTCGCTACATTGGCAAACTGGGTATTCGTTTCTGCCCGCAGGTATTCGAATTCGATCGGATAAACCGGTTGCCAGGATTTGCCGTAGCTGTCGAAGACCAGGTTGAGCAAGCGCTGGATAATGCGCTGCTCCGTCTGAGTGAAATCGCGACCTTCAGTCTTGGGAAGAAAGCGCCCATCGCCGCCGAACAGGTTGTCAACCACAAGAAATACCAGTGTCGGATCGAATACAAACAGCGAGGTACCGCGTAAAGGTTTTATATGCACGAGATTCAGGTTGCTTGGTGCAGCGAGGTTGCGCACGAATTCACTGAACTTGATAACCCTTACCGGTCCTGCGGTGACATTTGCGCTCCGGCGCATGAAATTGAACAGTCCGAGACGCAGAAGGCGCGCAAAGCGCTCATTGATGATCTCGAGAGTGGGCATGCGCCCCCGCACGATGCGTTCCTGCGTCGCCAGGTTATAGGGGCGGAAACCGGGATTGGCCGTACTCTGTTCGATTGCCGTGGATCCACTGCTCACTCCCCTGAGGAGAGCGTCCACCTCCTCGCGTGAAAGGAAATCATCTCTCATGGAGCTACTGAATCACGAACGAAGTAAAAAGCACGTTCTCAACCGATTCTGTCACATGCCCCTCGCTGAACTGGCGATTTATCTCGACAGTGAGTTCAGAAGCGAGCTTCTTTTTTCCCTCGATACTCGAAATCTGCGTGGCTGTCTTGCCCGAAAGCAACAGCAGCACGCGGTTGCGCACTTCCGGCATATGCAGTTTGATTAAATCCACCACGCTCTCATCTTCGACCTTCAAGGTAAGATTGGTCTGGAGATGCTGTTCGCTGTGCTCCGGCTGGAGGTTGACAGTAAAGGTTTCCAGATTGAGAAACACAGGAGGTTTAGGCTTCGGCAGCGCGCCTGTCCCGTTGTAGACCTGGCTGAAATACCATCCTGCGCCGCCGCCCCCTGCTCCCAGCAATAGGGCGCACGCCGTGATAATCAGAACGAGCCTGCCTTTCCCGGATTTCTGCTCCAATTTAACTTCCCTCGGGTCTTTACTTTGCTTATTTGGTCTGACTGCCATATTTGTGCCCTGTTAGCCGTTTTACGCTTGCTCAGGAGGCATTATTGAACTGATGCCCTGCCTTCAATGTGAGAAACAAACGGGAAAAAACAGGTTATCTCGAAATTTGGAGATTCCAGCCTGCGGCGTCATAAACAGGGATTCTCTATACCTGGCCGGCCACAAACCGCACTCAAACTATGCAAAGGTATCCACGAGCTGGTGCCCGCGAATATCAGCAGTACTGCGGCTCATTCCGAGGCTTGTCCCTGCCGAGGCTATCCGGCTTTCTTCCTGCCGATAATGAGACCTTCCACTATTTTGCCTTTCGAAATCTCCTTGCTGCCGGGATCCCTGGTCGCTGACTGTTGCATTGCCCAGATTGATTCCGCTTTCCGCCATCATTTCCTTCAGCCGGGGCAGCGCCGCTTCGAGTGCTTGCCGAACCTCAGGGTTCTGGGATACAAATGCTGCGCTGGCCTGATCGCTGTTTACGGACAGGACGACTTGCAGCGGTCCCAGATCAGGTGGGTTCAGATTGAGTTCAGCGATCTGATGTTGGTGAGATACCATCCAGAGTACTCTCTGACCCAGGGCATTATCCCAGCTCCCTGTGCCCACGCGCGGTTCCAGCCTGAAAGAAGGATCACCCAGATCTGCGATGCCAGGCACTGCACCTGGCTCGACTATCAGATGCCGTGGAGATGGGGACGAAGTCAGGAGTTCGTGGGGCACGACGGGTGCAGTTAATGTGGAGAGCGAAGAAGTATCGCTTCCTGCGGTCGAGGCTGGACGCAGATGTCCAGCATCCCGCAGGAAATCGCCAAGACTGCTGGAGATTCCGGCCAGCCTGCTCTCTGAGAAGGCGGAATCAGAATGAGACATCTCGTGCGCTGCAACCCCTGTGAACTTCATATCTTGCGGTAGTTTCCCGCCTGCCGCGGGGGCAGACACGATTCTGGAGGAAGCGGTTCGAACAGTCGTCTGTCCCTCCTGAGAGCCTCCCGCAATAGCAGAACTCAGATACATTCCGGCCCCCATGACCTGCGCTACGCTGATAACGTTCTCTCCCGGTGTCAGTCCTGAGGGATCGGGTAACTTTGCGTCTCCCCCCGCCTGCGCCTCGCGTCCTACCTCGTGTCCTATCGAGGCCGCAGATGAAGTGATCTGTCCGGCAGCAGACCGAGGCCGATCGTTTGCATTCCTTTGACTGAATGCAGCGTCAGGCTGCTGCTGGACCGGCATACCTGCAGGGATTCGAGTTTCAATTCCGCTTACGGTATCCGGGGTTCGGCCGGTACCAGGGAGGTGTAAAGCATCTGTAATACCTGGTATCTCCGTGACCGTGGCAAGGCGAGCGAGCTGGAACCCGCCGGCCAGCATTTCAGCTGTCATATTCCCTTCTTTGCCGCTGCAATCCTCTTCAGCCCCTGTCTCACCGTGCGTGTCTTCAGAATCTTTCAGGGACGGATTTCCGGGTATGCCAAGACCGTTTCCGGTGGCATCCGCCGCCATGCCCACTTGCGGATCGCTGGCGCCTGTATCCGGTGCTTTATCATCACCGCCTACTTCGGCAGCAAGCAGTTTGCGGAAATCGGGCGCGGATTCCTGGGTAGCGCTTCTCGATTCGGTCAAAGTATCCTTGACGGGATGCAAAGCGGTTCTCGATGATACGGATAGCATAGGTTGCTCTCGGAATTCGATTTTTCAGGAGTTTATTATCTTGTATGGCTCAACTATATCGAGCCGGGCCGGATAGCCGCACTGCTCGCCCACTCATCTGTTTCCCGCTGCTCGCGCCTTGCCTGGTGGGCCAACTGGGTCTGCCTGTGACGCTGCGCCAAGGTGTCATAAGAGTTAAGAACACGCCGCTCCGATTGCCACGCGGCTTCACTGGCAGCGACACGCTGCCGCATGTTCGCCAGGGTTTCCTGTTGCTGGGAAATCGCAGTGTCGAGCTTGTCGATGAATTCATGATAATTTCGCCACCCCGACGCCGTGAGGCCTTGCTGCATGGAAGCCCGAAAGCGGGCCCGGTATTCGTCCGAATACTGGGTCAGCAAAACCAGCTTCGCTTCCATATCCAGGCCTTGAGCGTTCAAAAATCCCAATCTTCGCGCCGCATCATCCATGCGGGTCTGTGCCAGTTCGATGAGGGTTTCCAACGCAGAAGTTTTTGGCATGATCAGGCAACGGCTAATTGAGGTTAATTGAGGTTTGAGGCCAGCAGAGCCTCCAGGCTTCGGGTACTCTCTTCATACCCCGCGCGCTCCACCATGGTTTGTTGAAGAAAACGTTCGAATTTTGGATACAAGGCAATCGCTCGATCCAGCAACCTGTCATTCCCCGGAGAATACGCTCCTACGCTGATCAGGTCGCGCGAACGCTGGTAGCGTGAAAAAAGCTGCTTGAAATTACGCACCTGCTCAAAATATTCGGGCGGGATCAGGCTGGTCATGGCGCGACTGATGGAGGCTTCGACATCGATGGCAGGATAATGCCCGCTTTCCGCCAGTTGCCGCGAAAGCACGATGTGGCCATCCAGAATCGCCCTTGCCGCATCAGCGATGGGGTCCTGCTGGTCGTCCCCCTCGGCTAGCACTGTATAGAAAGCAGTGATCGAACCGCTGCCCTTGACTCCATTCCCCGCCCTCTCCACCAATTGCGGCAGTTTGGCGAATACGGAAGGCGGATACCCTTTGGTCGCGGGAGGCTCCCCGATCGCAAGCGCAATCTCACGCTGCGCCATTGCATAACGGGTGAGTGAGTCCATGATCAATAGAACATTTTTTCCCTGGTCCCGAAAGTATTCAGCGACAGAAGTCGCATAGGACGCACCCTGCAATCTCATCAGGGGCCAGGTATCTGCGGGTGCTGCCACTACCACCGAACGCGCCAATCCTTCAGTACCCAGGATTTGCTCGATGAAATCCTTGACCTCTCTTCCGCGCTCACCGATCAATCCCACGACAATGATATCGGCGCTGGTATAGCGCGCCATCATACCGAGCAGGACGCTCTTTCCCACGCCGGATCCGGCAAAAAGGCCCATGCGCTGACCGCGCCCCACTGTAAGCAGGGCGTTTATCGCGCGCACCCCTACATCAAGGACATCGCTGATCGGTTCCCGGTCGAGCGGGTTGATGGACGAACTTGCGAGCGGAGCCGAACGTTCCACCTCTAATGGGCCAAGGTCATCCAGGGGACGCCCCGTGCCATCCACCACCCTTCCCAGTAGCGCTTCTCCCACTGGAAACCGGCTGATCTGATCAGATGCCCGGCGCCGCTGGCGGGACGCGCTGACCGGATTAGAAAGCACGCCGGCGTGGTCCCACGGCACGACCTTGGCGCCGGGAGCCAATCCGAACATGCCATGGGCTGGCATCAGGTAAAGCCTGTCACCATGAAAACCCACTACCTCAGCCTCCATGCTGTTGCCGTTGGGCATCAGTATGGTGCATCCACTGCCCACAGCCAGCTTGAGGCCCGTTGCTTCCATTATCAATCCGGTAACACGCGTGAGACTTCCGGAAACCTGGAAGGGCGATGACACTCCCGCGAGCCCGCCGCAGTTTTTGAGAAATCCTTGCCATCGATCGGCATGGGATAAGGTTTCCATCAATGACCCTCCAGCCAGTCATTATGTTGCCCCAGCGCCTGGGTTATGCGGCGCCAGCGGGTGGACACGGTGGCATCGATATCGCTGGGTCCCACCCTGATCCGGCACCCTCCCCGCTCCAGGCGAGGATCGAGGCTGATGGCGCAATGTTCGAGCTCCTGATTCAGGTGCGTGCGTACCAGGGCAGCATCTTCCGGGTGCAAAAATAGTTGTGCCGGCTGCCCGAGTACCGGCTCAGACTGGATACATTCGCGAACGACCGCGAAAACAAGTTCCGGTTTCACCCGCAACGCCTCACGCACCATCTCTTTGGCAACATCGAGTGCAAGGGAAAGCAGAGCATTGCAAATCTTCTGGTCAGCACTTGCCAAGGCTTCCTGGAGACCGCGAAATACGGCGGTCAATTGCCCAGCTTCAAAGCTGGCGAGCTCGCGGCCGGCATCGTAACCGGCTTTCATGCCAGCCTCCCTGCCAGTTTCATAGCCTGCGTCATAGCCTTCCTGCCGGGCCTCCTGATGTATTTTTTCGATTTCCTCGACTGTAGGCAGCGCAACCTGTATTTGCTCAGGCACTGTCTCGTCTTTGGCGTCAGCTGAAGCGTCCACCGGCCCCTCGAGCATTGCGCCTTGCTCCAGGACATCCATTTGCCAGCGACGATAGGTCGACAAATCTTCCTTGAGAATGATCTGGCTTGCCTGAGACGTCATTCTTGGTCTTTCGCCGCGACTTTTTGCCTGCGCACCAACTTTACTCATACGTAGCTTTCTTCGTTCTTGCTGCCGAACACGATTTGCCCCTCATCTGCGAGTCGCCGGACGACCTGTAATATCTGCTTCTGATGGTTTTCAACTTCGCTTACCCTTACGGGTCCCATCGCTTCCAGGTCTTCACGCAGGATTTCAGATGCTCGTTTCGACATATTCTTGAAAATTTTCTCACGCAGATCCCAGGCTGCGCCTTTCAGCGCGATCACCAGGATGTCAGATTGAATTTCCCGCAGTAGCGTCTGAATTCCACGGTCGTCAATATCCATGAGGTTCTCGAATACAATCATCTGGTCCATTATTTTTTGCGCCAGATCCGCGTCGAATTCCCGCAAATTATCAAGCACCGAGGTTTCCGCGGCGCTACCCATGAAGTTGATAATTTCCGCTGCGGTACGAATGCCCCCCACCGAGCTTTTGTTGATATTTTCACTACCAGACAACAAATCGGTCAGCACGGTATTGAGTTCGCGCAATGCAGAAGGCTGAATGCCTTCGAGCGTGGCGATACGCAGCAGGATGTCATTGCGAAGCTGCTCACTCAGTTGCCCGAGAATTTCACTGGCCTGGTGACGGTCGAGGTGGACGAGAATGGTGGCAATGATCTGCGGGTGCTCCCCCTTGATGAGTTCCGCGACTGACTGCGAATCAATCCACTTGAGTCCCTCGATCCCGCTCGTGTCGTGTCCCTCGAGAATGCGGCTGATGCTGTCTGTCGATTTACCTTCATCCAAAGCTCTTTCGAGCACCGTACGCGCGTAGTTTTCCGGATCGACATCCAGAAAAAGCGGCTCACGCATGACTCGGCCGCAGAAATCGCCCAGAACACTATCGACCTGTTCCTGGCTCAGGTTCCGGAGCTTGGCCATCGCAGCGCCGAGTTTTTGTACCTCCAGTTGATTAAGATGCTTCAGTACCTGCACCGCCTCGTCTTCGCCCAATGACAGGAGCAGGACTGCGCTCTTGTAGATGCCCTCCTCATTCATGACCGGCCACCCATTGCTTGACGACGTTTGCCACCAGCTTCGGCTCTTTTTTTGCGAGCTGGCGCGCGAGCGTCAGTCTTTGCTCGTATTCGGAAGGTTGTGGCGCGGGTTTCAGTGCGGGAACAGGTTGCACATGCTGCTCATCGGTCCCGGATTCGGCTAGAAGTGGAGGTTCTGGCTGGTTGATACGCTTGAGCGAAGGACGTAGCACACCCAGCACCAGATAAAGAATCAACCCGCCAATCAGAAGCGTTTTTCCGATCTGTTGAGCCAGTTCAATGACCTCGGGCTGTTTCCACAATGGGAGTTCTGGCACTGCTTCCCGTTCCACACCTGTGAAATGACTGTTGACCACGTTCAGTGTATCCCCGCGTTCCCTGCTGAATCCCACAGCCTCTTTCACCAGATCGGTAATCTGGGATTTCTCCACCTCGCTCAGCGGCTTGGCGCTGATGACACCATTCTCGTCCACGACTTTGCGGTGGTTGACCACGACTGCAACAGAAAGTCTTTTTATACCGCCGACTGGTTTGCGCACATGCTGGATTGTTTTATCGACTTCGTAATTGATGGTGGCATCCTTGCGCGTGCTGCTTGGGGCACGGGATTGGGACGCGGTTGCTCCGGGTGACTGCCCGGAATTTGCTCCGGGAGGTGCTGGCGGCGGCGTGGTAACCGGAGCGGTTGCCGGAACCGGAGGCTGATTGGAAAGCGCGCCCGGAACGCCGCCTTCATTCTGGGTGCCCACAGCCGTGGATTCCGAAGTCTGCTGGCTGCGGATCGTGGAGCCTGCAGAGTCCTGGTTGGGTCTGTACGTTTCGCTGGTTTGTTCGGAGTGTGCAAAATCGACCTCAGCCGCGACCTGGGCACGGACATTTTCCTGTCCCACAATGGGAATCAGAATCGCCTCGATCCGCTTGATATAGCTTTGCTCCAGCGCATGCAAGTACTTGAGCTGGGCTGGATCCAGTCCCGTATTGGCGTTCGATTCATCGATCCTGGTCAACAAATCGCCTTGTTGATCCACTACCGTCACATTCTTCACGTGCAGATTGGGGACGCTGCTGGAAACGAGGTGGACAATCGCATTGACCTGCTGGGGATCGAGTGTGCGGCCGGGGTAGAGGTTCACCAGCACGGATGCGCTGGGTTTCTGTTGCTCCCGCATGAATACCGATTGCTTCGGGATCGCCAGATGGACTCTGGCGCTGTCGACAGCTGCCAGCACCTGGACGGAACGGGCCAGTTCACCTTCCAGCGCGCGCTGGAAATTGACCTGCTCAAGAAACTGGCTGGTACCGAACTTCTGCTTTTCCATCAGTTCGAAGCCCACCAGGCCACCTCTTGGCAACCCCTGGGACGCAAGTTTGAGACGGGTGTCGTGCACCTGATTCGATGGGACGAGTATCGCTCCACCGCCTTCGGCAAATTTATAGGGCACATTCATCTGCTGGAGGGATGCGATGATTGCGCCGCCATCACCGTCAGAGACATTGCTGAACAGCACCTTGTAGTCCGGTGCCTGAGTCCACATCCATCCGGCCGCCAGCAATGCAGCCACAGAAGAAACGGTCAGCATGAGCACGATTTTCTGCTGGCTGGATAATCGCGTTAGAAAGCTTTGCAGTCGACCCTGAATGCTGCTTACCGCGCCATTGGCCGCGTTGCTTGCGGCACTGTTCATTGCGCCGTTCATTGTTACGGCATCCGTACCCGCTGTCACCTGTTTCTCCCCAGTCCTGCACTCCAGATCGAATCGCGTTTATTTTTCTTTGTCATATATGGATAGGCGTATCTTGGCAAACCTCTTGGCAGTCGCCATTATCACCATGGCTGCAGCTTTCAATACGGGAAAAAGAAACTGGTTTTACGGCCTTTTCAAAAAACGGAATACAGGAGAGAGTGCTATCTTGTATGTCTTTCAAAAGTACTTGCCGGAAACCATGGACATTTCAAACATAGATTCGATACTCACCCAGCTACGCGCGGGCGCTGCGCTTGCTGGTGGCAAAGTGGGTTCAGCCGGGACAATAGCGAATGGAGACGAAAATGGAAGTGAAGCGGGACGTGTCGATTTCGCAACCGTATTCAGGAGATCGCTGGATCAGGTCAATAACGTTCAGCAGCATGCATCGAAGCTTGCCAGAGATTTTGAATTGGGCGCGCCCGAGGCCAATCTGACTGAAGCCATGATCTCGCTGCAGAAAGCATCCATCTCGTTTCAGTACACGGTGCAAGTACGCAACAAGCTGGTCGCAGCCTACCAGGATATTATGAATATGCCGGTTTAGGAGCTGAACGGGATTGACGGGGACTCCTCGTTGTTCTGATCCCCGGCTTCCATCTTGTAAAGCCATGCGAGCAATTCCGCCACCGCGCGATAGAGCTGCGGGGGAATGTGCTGATCCAGATCCACCTGCATGAGCAAGGACACCAGTTCCGGAGATTCGTGAACGAAAACTCCGTGTCTTCGCGCTTCCCGGATAATATTTTCGGCAACCAGACCGCGTCCTTTGGCAACAACCTGCGGCGCATGATCGCCAGTGCGATACGCCAGCGCAATGGCAGCCTCAGACCGATTCAGCCTTTTCATCCGCCTCGATACCCATACTCGATAATCTGATTCCTGCGGAATCCAATCCTGCTAAGAGGTGTTCTGCCCCCGCCCGCAGGATCGCGGCGGACGATTCGGTTGCAGCAAGACGAACCTCGACTCCGGACTCACCAAGCCTCAGAACCGCGCTGATAAATCCCAGATTCGGCAGCGAAAGACGTACACTGGTTTTCCATACGGGATATCGAGTGGTGCTGTCACCTTCCGATTCATCCATCTTCTCCCCGACTGTATCCCACTCGATAGTCTGGCGGGGCCAGATTTCGCCTTGCCACTGAAGATGCCCGTTTTCCAGAACATCCAGTTGCTGCCGCAAGAGCGCTTGAGTATCGCGATGCATGGGATTCGAGTAATCCTGATGCGGGGGAACTGGTAAACGAAGCTCGCCTCCCGGTGAAGCCGGGAGCGAAGCAGTACCAGGCGACTGCGAGAGGTTTTTCGATAAACGTCCCTGCGGTTCCAGCAACAGGCTTGTCAATGATCTTTTGCCGGCCACCCATTGCGCCAGATGAAACTCATAAAACAGCCCGCTTGAACTGATTGCTTGCATCAGTCCTTGAGCCAGTTGCGTATGCTGGGCCGGCGTACCCTCACGGGGCGGTGCGGAAAGTAAGGGCGCTGCATCTGGCTGTGCAGACCGGCTGTCAGAAGGAAGCAGAAGCGGCTGCTGGAGCAGCGTGCTGATGAAACGCCCCGTCTCGCTCAGCTGCGAAGCCAATGGTGGAGAGTCGGGCACGAACCCGAACGTCGGCTTTGGCGCGCGGGATAGAAAAATCAGATTGAAAGTTTCGCCCGGATGCGCGCTCCGGGGTAATTTCATCTGTAGCATCTGCCTGTCTCGACCTTCCCGGCCGTGCAGCATTACGATGAATTCGTTATTGGGAAGCAGGGCTTGTACCTGCGCTCTCAGAGAACGCCCTGGCTCCAGTCCGGCGAGGAACGAAGTAAAATCCTCACGTCTTTGAAGTGAAGACTGAACCGGATGGATTGAGGTTATTGCCGCGATTGTGTCGGATGCACGCAGATCGAATTCTCCTGTTCCGATGGTTGACCCCTCTGCCGGGATATCGGGGCGAATTAAACAGGTCTATCTGTACCCATCAAATATTCCACGCTCCCGACTCATATGCCTGACGCACGCACCGCGAGCGGCTGGCAGTGCCGAGCAGAGCTTGAACCTGTCTTATCCAGGGTTCCGTGTACTCGCGTATCGCTGCGTCATCGGACAGAATCTTGTGAATCAGTTCAACTTTCCGCCGCTGCATATCCGGAGGAAGCCGCACCGGTTCTGCAGCCTCGAGCTGCGCCACCAGGGCTGCGCAGCGTCGCTCCAATCCCGCAAGCTGATCCCATTCACTCGCCTGGGCAGCTTCTCTCATCTCGCCCGTAAGATCGGAAAGGGACTGAAACACAGCAAGGTTTTCTGCACTTGTCATCATCATTACGCTTTTTTCAGATTGGCAATGCCGTCATGGGTGACGGATGAAATTATCTTTCCGTCTTCACCTGGCTGCGTGAACGATCCGATCGCTTCCCATGCCTCGTGTAGCTCGCCAAGAAGACTATTTACCTCTTCGATGTATTCCGGTTTGTCATGAACGTTGGCCTGCAACAGCCGGCGCCCCATGTACTCATAAAGTGCATTCAATTGCTGTGCGAGTTCTCCTCCTGCTTTGATGTCCAGGCTGGCTTGCAAGCCGGAGCTGATGATTGCAATGGCTTTGGAAATCGCTTCACCCCTGGCCGCGATCTGCCCGCTGCGTGTATGAGCAAGCGCCGAAGCCAATGCTATCCGCGCTCCCTCGAACAGCATCAGAACGAGCTTATGAGGACTGGCGGTGATTACACCCGTTTCAAGACCAACCCGGGCGTAGGCGTTTACACCGCAGCGAGATGCTGGATACATATATTTACCCCTTCTGTCATTTTTCGTTGAGAGTCGGCAACGCGGCCAGCTGTTGTTGAAGAAACTGGCTCGTCTGGGTCAAGCTGCCCAGCATGGCATCGAGCGCAGAGAACTGCGCCCGGTAACGCGCCTCAACCATTTCGAGTCGACGACTGAAATCCTCCTGGCGCCGATCGATATCCTTGATACTGGCGTTCAGCCCATCGACCCGGCTGGCGATCACTCCTTCAGTAGCGAGAAACTCTTCTGCAACCTTGCTCAATCGCTCGGCGTAACCTCGCGAGAACTCGACTGCACCCCGACTGCCGAGCGCACCGCCGTGAATGGCGACGCGCAGGCCTTCGGCCGCTCCTCCGCCAGTGGCAGTCAGCATCTGTCCCGATCCTGTAGCGGAAACACCATTGATGGAGCCTGCAACATCCATTCCCGTCGCTCCCACAGGATTGGCCCCGAGCAGATTGCCGGCACCATTACCTCCCGTGAGGGCGACACTGGAGGCGGATCCGTAGCGTGCCGACACGACACTCAATACACCCCCGGACTGGGAAACCGATACTGAAATTCCTTCGGTAGTCAGGCCAGAGAAACCATTCAGCTTGCTCTGCACTTCGGCCGCCAGTGCATCCGCGGAAGCATAAGTTCCCTCGGCTAGCGTAATACTGGCTGCCTCCCCATCCACATTGAAACTGAGTTGATCGTTGACCCCTGCCGTTATCGTCAGCCCTGCCGCCTGGTTTCCGCTGAGGCTGCCTTGCGTTGCAAGTTGTGTAACCGTAACGGCATAATTTCCAGCTATTGTCTTGTCCGTTGCGCCGTCGTATGTGATCAGGCTGTCGGTGGAGGTGCCACCTATCGTAAACAGCTTGCCGATCTGTTCAAATTTTGCGTCCATTGACGCTTGCAGCTTTGCGGCATCCACTGCCAGGCTGCCGTCTTTCTGCAAGGTAACGCCAATCTGGGAGAGGGAGGTGAAGCCGTTCCCGCTGCCGGTCATGGCCGTTAACGCCGCTCGAATTCCGCGCTGAACCGAGAACGCAGCCGAATCCCCCTGCAATATTGCGCCCCTCTTCGCTGCCGAGTTATAAGAACTGAGGTCGGAAAGCGTTTGATTGATGCTGTTGTACGATTTTACGAATGTTTCGACCGCTGTCTTGACAGCAGCGGTATCCTGCGAGACATTCAGTGTCGTCGGACTGCCTACATTCGTTTTGAGCAGGCTGAGTGTCACGCCTTCAATTGCGTCTGTAACCGTATTCGAGGATTTGGCGATATCGATCCCCTCGATCCGGAGCTTCGCATCCTGCGCGGCCTGTACCTGGGTGAGATTCTTGCCGGAGCCAGCTCCCGCGGTTGGGTCGAAGGCAAGACTGGAAAGCCCGGCTGCGTCGACATTGACGCCATCATCGTCGCTGACTGTAATCTTCAGGCTGTTTGCTGCGCCCATATCCTTTGCGGTCAGCACAAGTTTGTTGCTGGTCCCGTCATTCACAATCGTTGCACTCACCCCGGTATTGGCTGCATTAATGGCGTCTCGTACCCCGGAGAGCGTGTTGCGGGAGGGATCGATCGTTATCGTTTGCGCCGGTTTCTCGTCGTTGAGAGTAAAAGTATTCAGGACGTTATCATAAGTGCCGTACTGTATCGTCAAAGTCCCGCTGCCTAAGGTGCTTGACGTGCTGGCAAAACCGTCGGAACGGATTTTCTGCTGTTGGGCAAGCTGCTGTACTTCCACCGAATAATTACCCGGCACCGCCTTGCCGTCGCTATTCCCGGTTGCAGTCACCAGGGAGCTATCTGCCGCACTCGCGCTAATAGCCTGATACTTCGCAGCATCAGCCAGGCCCTGCATTGCCGTCTGAAAAGCAGACAAGACGCCTTTCAGGGTTCCATAAGCGGATAGTTTTGCCTGATAGTCGGATTCGCGCTTCTGAAGCAAAGCAAGCGGCGTGCGTTCGGCCGCCATCAACTGGCTGACCAGGCCATTTACATCCAGGTTCGAACCTGCCCCAGCAGCGGTAATCGCCATATTCCTGTCCTCTTCTGTTTTCCTGTTTTCGGCGGGGGTACTCTGCCCTGCCCTGCCATCAGGCTTTGGTGCGCAGCAACAAACCCTGCAGCTGATTCATGGCTTTTGCCAAGGCCAGCATTTCTTCCATGGGAATCTGCCTCACGAGTTCCCGAGTTTCGTTGTCTACGACTTTTACCACTATCCTGTTGGTGTCGGTATCAACGCTGAATTCCAGACTTGAGCCAGCGAATAGTGTTGCTTCCTTTTCCTTCTCAATTTCCTGTTTCACCTGCACGGTCTGCGGCGTTGGTGGATTTCCTTCCCCGGCCGACAGGTGAACATCGGCGTGCAGGAATTTACCTTCGGTTGTTCTGGAACCGATCCCTGGTTGAATGGCGGCTCCGGATTATTCGATTTTCATTATTGACTCCAGAGGGTTCGAATGGGAATCGAAAGCCTGCTTCCGATTCCCATTCATCACGCGCCCGGCCATTCAGACGAGGCCGTGTACCGGCGATTAGCCTCTCAGCAGCGTCAATACGCTTTGCGGCATTGCATTTGCCTGAGCCAGCATGGCCGTTCCCGCCTGCTGCAGCACCTGGTTGCGCGAAAGCGACGCCGTTTCCGCTGCGAAGTCAGCATCCATGATGCGGCTGCGCGAAGCAGACAGGTTCTCGGAGGCGGTTTGAAGGTTCGAAACCGCCGAGGAGAACCGGTTCTGGTAGGCGCCGAGGTCGGCGCGCGCCGCGTTGAGCGAGCTCAGTGCGGAGTCCATCGAGGCGATAGCGGTATCGGCATTGGCGGTCGTATCTATCGCCAGGGAAGCAAAGCCAGTAACCGTGGTGGCTGTTGCCGCAACTGGAGTGGTGTTCAAGCCCGTATTCGTTAGGGTGGCTGTTCCACTCATGCCTACGGTGATGCCGGCGCCGGATATGCCGGTGAGGGTCAGCGTGCCAGCCGCGTTGACAGCAGAAACGCCGGTTGCGCTCGATACCGCATTGATAGCAGCCGCGATATTGTTACCCTGAGTAGTAGCGTCAGATCCCGCCGCAATGGCTCCTACGCTGATACCATTGATAGTCAGATCACCCGCAGTAATGGCCGTCTGACCCCCGATAGCAGCTCCGGTCAGTGTGCTTGTGTAGGTGGTGGTGGTCCCCAGGGACGAGCTTTGTGCATTGACGATGCTGGTGATATTGATGGTCTCGCCCACGTTGGCACCGACCTGGAAGGGTTGGCCGGCAAATGTTCCGTCGAGCAGTTTGATGCCGTTGAACGTCGTGGTCGAAGCAACGCGGTCGATTTCCGCCTTGAGTTGCTGAACTTCATTGTTGAGCGCGGTACGGTCGCTTGCGCTGTTGCTGGCATTGCGCGATTGCACCGCCAGTTCGCGGATGCGCTGCAGGTTGTTGCCGATTTCGCCCAAGGCACCTTCCGCCGTCTGTGATATCGAGATGGCATCGTTGGCGTTGCGGATTGCCTGGTTGAAACCCCTGATCTGGGAAGTCATGCGCTCCGAAATCGCCAGCCCGGCAGCATCGTCCTTCGCGCCGTTGATGCGCAGGCCGGAGGACAGGCGCTGCAGTGTGGTGGCGAGTGCGTTCTGCGAACCGTTGAGGTTGCGCTGCGCATTCATGGAAATGACGTTGGTATTGATGATTGCAGCCATGTAAATCTCCTTGACTAATTTTTCATGAAATTACACCTACAGCCGTCAACTTTTGGTTCGCCTCAATTACCGAAGCTAATCAACTGCTGTTATGCTTATTAACGGTGGTCCAGGAGAAACATTTAATGGCATCGTCACGTTTTTTTGGCGCAGCTATCCCCCCACTCTTCCCGAGTTCATCCAGCACAGCTATCCGACTGGAGGAAAGATATCCCGACAGTGGGGAGGCAGGTGACGTTAATGATAAGAGGAGGCGGGGCTGCGCAATGCGCAGATTAACGGGGTGAACAGCGTCGTATATCTGACACTGCCCTATCCACTGCCGCAAACCCGGAATTTGGAGCAGAGACGATATTTTGACGCAGGCCGCGGAGAAAAAACCGGATCGGTACGCGGAGCGCAGGCTTCGACGCACTTAAAAAGGTAGCAGGTATGGTCCAGCAAGCGAAAGCGAACAGGCAGAAATCTCATTCCTGCTGCAACGCAAGAGATGCCCTGTTGCGCCCGATGAAGAAGCAGCGGATGAAAAAGCAGTGAACAGGTGTGGAGGATAATCCGGCGGTTTCAGGGAGCTGAGGAGGTGAGGGGGGCTCAGGCGAGGCCGTTCTTGATTGCGTAGTGGGTCACTTCCGCATTGTTCTTGAGCTTCATCTTTTGCAGGAGCCGGCCGCGGTAGACACTCACAGTCTTGACCGACAGATGCATTTCCTCGGCCACATCGGTGAGACTCTTGCCCGAAGCGATCAGGCGCAGGGTCTGGTACTCACGATCAGACAACATTTCGTGCGGCGGACGATCGTGATCAAGGCCAAGGCTTTCAGCCATGGCTTCCGCCATTGTGGGCGTCAGGTACTTGCGCCCCCTGGCGACCTGGTTGATGGCGGCCATCAGCTCATTGGGAGCGCTCTGCTTGGTTATATAACCGGAGGCTCCCGCCTTCACGGCCCGGATCGCATAAAGTCCCTCCTCGTGCATGCTCAGCATGAGCACGGGTAATTTGGGGCACTCTTTCCTGATCTGCTTCAACACTTCGATGCCGTTCCTGTCGGGCAGGGAAATATCCAGCACCACCACGCTCCATTCACCTTCACGCAGTTGCTGCATCGCTGCTCCACCTGATTCCGCTTCCGCGATGACATCAATTTTTCCGCTTTCAGTCAGAATCTGCCTCAAGCCCTGACGCACAATGGCGTGATCGTCGACAATCAACACCTTCATGAGCGGGTCGATTTCCGTGAAGGAGTCGCCGCAAGGACCGTTGCCCGCGCTTCCGCAGCAAGCGGAATCGAGAGATGCACCAGGGTGCCTTCACTTGCCGGCTCCGCTCCTGTCTGTTCCCGCTGAAGCCCTGACTGACCTTGCCGGGTCTGAGTCCGCTCATGCCCCTGCCCTGCGCTGACCGTCAGTTTTCCCTCGAGCAGGCTCGCGCGCTCGACCATGCCCCGAATGCCGAACGAATCAAGCTTTCTGAGATCGCTTGGGGCGATGCCGCACCCGTTATCCAGCACCTTGAGCTCCAGATGTCCTTGTCTCACGTCAAGCCAGACCCAGACATGCGAAGCATGGGCATGCTTGGCAATATTGGTCAGTGCTTCCTGAAAAATTCGAAATACAGCCACAGCCGTATCAGGTTCGAGTTCAATATCCGATTCGTTGCACGATACCTCGCAAGGTATGCCATAACGTTTCGCAAACTCACCTGCCTCCCATTCTATTGCCGCAAAAATGCCGAAATCCATGATACCCGGCCGCAGGTCACGGGAAATACGCTGTATTGAATGGATGGTGCGATCCACCAGATCGGAAACAGTACGGACTTTCGCAAGTAGTGCGGTATTCTCGGCGCTGCTGGCACCTGCATCGATCCGCCTCACCAGCCAGTCGAGATCGATCTTGATGGCAGTGAGGTTTCCCCCCAGATCATCGTGTATTTCTCTGGCAATGCGTATACGCTCGTGCTCCCTCGCCGCCATGACGTGCGCTGATACTTCCTTGAGCCGTTCATGGGATTCCTTGAGCTCTGTCTCCCGACGCCTGCCCTCGGTGATATTGATGATAATGCCTTCCCAAACCACGCCCGCGCCCTTCTTCCGCCTTGGACTCGCTCGCAGGCTGATCCACTTTATATCCCCATAGGATTCGATCCACAGGCGCCCTTCCCAATTCCACGTTGTCAGATTAGCTGCGGATTGCGCCTTCGAATACCGCAGGCTCTCCCGGTCTTCCGGGAGCACCAGATCCAGGAACAACGAGGGATTGGCTTTGAGTTCCGCAGCGGAAATCCCAAGCACGCTGGCGCACTGGTCGCTGATAAAAGGCAGGGAGGAAGTACCGTCTTCCTTCTGTATGTATTGAAAAACCATACCAGGAGAATTGGCGACGACATCCAATGGATACGCCTTCCCCATGTGGATGGAGTCTGATTTTTCCTTTTTTTGCTTCATGGAGTGCTGATACGTTATTGACTGCGCAAGTTATAATGCGACAGATTCCGGCCGGACATAGAGGATACGGCGCGATCACTCACCCTTGAAGATTCATGCATCCTTGCAGATATTTTCAAGAGCACGCTGAATAAGATCTGAATTCTCAGGCCGGACCAGGCGAGCCATTTCTTTTCCATCCTTCAAAAAAATCAGGGTCGGCCAGAGCTTTACTCCAAACGAGCGTCCTAACCGTCGACCTTTTCCATCCTCTATCCGGATATGGCGCACCGGTGAAGCTCCGGACAAGGCTGAGGCAATCAGCGGCCGCGCAGCCCGGCAGTATCCGCACCATGCTGCACCGAACTCGACAAGAGTTGGACCCTGCAGCGAATCGATCTCGGCACGGGTTGGCTCACTGCCATGAACAGTATCCATTCCTGTATTATAACCGCTCCAGCGTTCCCGTTTCCCGGCCTTCCAGGGAGGCAAAGTGGAATCCCTTTTCAGGTTGCCTCCCCCCGGCAACTCTTGACCCTCATATACGTGCGCATCCAGCATGCGGATGAACTTGCCAGGCGAGGGGAAATAGGACCTCCATTAGGTAGGCAACAAACTGTTGCTCCATTCAAATGCTTCCAGCTGGAATGGATAAAGCTCTTCAATCGGCAGTCCCAATCTGGCAAGCAGGGGCATGAGCAGTCGGCCGGCTTCGCCAGGTTTTTCGAGATATTCGGCAAGCTTTAGCAAGTCCCCATAGAACCCTGTCCGGTACAGCAAGGCTTCGGTGATCTCCTCGCTCAGAACGATCTGACGGAGAATTCTTTCCATGTGTTGTCCGAACAAAGCATCCAGCAGGGATAAAATGCCCACGGTAAAAGCAATATCAGCCATGCTTCTATTTGCGGGCTGAAGTTTTCGGGCGACGAGTTCAAGAAGTTTGCCGCGTGTCGCTGCCAACAGGAGAAGCGGCGACCCGAACTGGATCTGAGGAGCCGGCCCGACATAGATCTGAATTTGCAACCATCGCTGCAACTGGCGGCGGCCGAGGACCATCAAAGCCTCGCTTAACGAATGTATGCTTTTCGTAACACCCATGCCCGGTGTATTGACCAGTCGTAATAACGACAGGCAGAGCGATACTTCCTTCTTGATGCGTTGCTCGATTTCTATAGTGTCGGCGTCCCTGGCTACCAGAGTCATCAGTTCCATGATCGCCAGCTGCGAAGTTGCAAGCTTCTTGCCTGACAGAAGAGCTGGTTTTGCAAAGTAGTAGCCCTGGTAATAGTCAAATCCGAGTTCAAGGCAATTCTGGAATTGCTCGATCGTCTCTACTTTGTCAGCGAGAAGCACCTTGTGCGCCTGCTTGAACTGGCGAACGAGCATGGCCAGATCGGCACACGTCATGACGGACGTATCGATCTTGATGATTTCAACAAACGGCAGTAACGGTTTTATATATTCGGACAGGGTGATGACGTCATCCAGCGCGAAGCGATATCCTGCATCTGCCAGTTCGGCAACACGCCGGACGAGTTCGGGAGTGATCTTGTCCGTTTGAGGAAACTCGAACACAACTTTTTCGGGTGGTAGAAAATTAACCAGATCTCCCATCAACAACGTGGAATTCACGTTGAAGAAACCCAGCGCGCTCCCGGTCACGTTCTCAATGCCCAGTTCGGATGTGTGTGCGATGATCGAAGCAGCGCCGCGTGTATCCTCGGCGCTAACGGGCGCCCTGACTCCTGTGCGGCGGAATAATAACTCGTAAGCGATCAGATTCTGGTTGCGATCCAGAATAGGTTGACGGGCCAGGAAAAATTCCTTTACCTGCGCGACCGAAGAAATATATGGAGCCGTATCTAGAATCATCTGTCAGTCTCTATTCGACTGAAAACTCAGGTAGCGGTTACAGCCACCCGTAGTCAGAACCGCATCCGGATAGCTCGCCGGGAATGACTCGGAGCATGGTAACCATCATGCAGGAAATTTTTTTCCGGGCGAAGAATCCGTGCGTGAAATATCTTGCTGCCATCAGCGTATATAATCGAACAGGGAAAGGCTTTGCACTTTCAGAAATGCCTTCTGTGTAGCTTCCAGGTAGGTCCGCTGCTGAGTCAGGTCACTGATGGCTTCCACGTAGTCCACATCCCGTAATTCCGACAACTGCTGTTTGTACTGGATATTCAAATCTTCGCCGCGCTCATTCAAGGCGTCGATTTCCTTCATGCGCGTTCCTACCGATGCCTGCGTCTTGAGCACATTGTCGAGCGCATTGGACAGGTTTGCTTGCGCAGTATCCAGACCGGTGGCGAGGGCTGCCTTGCCCGCCGGGCCGGTTACCGGTGTTTCGAGTAAATCAGCCAGATCCGATAGCGTCTTGAACATGCTGTGGTAGCCGCCTCCCGCTGCGGGAATGCGTTCGAACACTTCTCGTCCTGACTCATTTACTGCAAGCTGCCGAGATGAGCTGGCTTGTATCATGCGCAAACCTTCGTCGCCGACATATTGCACCCCGCTCCCGGTATCCTCAAACGGCATGGTTGAACCCTGATAACCGGAAAAGAGATATTGCCCGTTTACATCCTTTCGGTTGGACAAACCCAGAAGTTCACCCAGACTCGTGCGCAATTCAGTGGCAATGGTTTCGCGTCCGCTGTCATTCAGGGTACCGTTTCCGGCAGCCACGGTAAGCTCCTGCGCCCTTTGCAGCAGGGCTGTAATGCCGCCAAGAGTACTTTCCAGCATGCTGAGGCTGCTCATGCCATTTTGCCGGTTCAACGCGTATTGACTGTTGGCAGAGTCTGCCTCGGCAACATCGAGGGCCCGAACATACGCCGCCGGATTTGCAGACGGCGTGAGCACGCTGCGGCCGGTACTTATCTGCTCAAAGGTCTTCATCTGTGCCGACTGCTGGTGGTGGATGGCGGCAAGTCCCGCCTCGTAACTGGTATTACTGCTGACGCGCATTTTGATTCCCTTTTCTATTTCTATCTCTATTTCTATCCCATGCTGATCATGTTCTTGCCATGGGCGGTGCTTGCCCTGATCACACCGCTTCAAGCGTTGTCAGGGCCCGCCTTCGCGCGGGTGCTACTTTGCAGCGCGCTTTTACCTCATTATCTCGAGCAGCGAATCGAACATCTGATTAGCTGTTTGTATCACCTTGCTCGCCGCCTGGTACGCCTGCTGGTAGCGCAGCAGGTTAGCCGCTTCCTCGTCGAGATTGACACCTGCTTCCGACTGCTGCAAAGCCCTGGTTTGGGTAAGCAGGGCAGCCTGCGCGTCGGCCGTGACCTCCAGTTCGCGCGTCTTGTTACCCATCTGGCTGACCAGTTGCCCGTATGCACCCTGGTAGCTGGCTCCGCCGGCGGCCAATGTATTGCTTGACTGCAATGCTCCCAGCAGCAAGGCATTGCGATTATCAGCCACTCCATCCGTGTTCGGGCCGACACTGAACGTATCGCCTCCCTTGGGCATTCCGGTAATCTGAACAGTCCAGCCATTGAACGTAATCGGGCCACCCGGAGTAAAGGGAACATTGGTTGGATTTCCTGTGCCGATACCGCTTACATCAAAAGTGGTGGCGCTGGTAAAAGTAAGCGTGACCGCCTGTTGCAGATTGGGATCGGTGGGAGGCGGTGCATTTACCGTGCCTGCGCTGATGCGCCCCGTACCGGTATTTGTAGCCGGTGCGCTTGTCCGGATCGGTGCCGCCGCGGCGATCTTGCCAGTATCCTGAACCGCAACCGCGATCTGGCCGGCGCCCTTGGCCGTTGGCCGAATAAGGAATTCATCTCCCGTCGCAATTGTTCCGGAAGCAAGGTTCAAGCGCACACCATCCACTGTCTGGGGGAAGGCAGCAAAAGTCTGAGCATTCCCTTCTACTCCATTCCTGATGGGTTTCAGGGTATAGTTGGCGCCATCAAAACTCAGGCGATAATCGCTGACGTCCAGATCACGATAACTGACGATTTCGGCGTCAATGGCTGCGCTGCCGGTATTTTCTGCCGACGCCACTACCACAGGACCCGGTGTGGTAAAAAAATCACCCCCCAGGTTACCCTGCGCATCTTGTCCCAGCCGGTGCTGTTCGTTAAAGGTTCCCGCCAGACCGATTGCCACCCGGCCCAGCCCGTTCCGTACCGTATCAATGATCTCGTTGCGAAATTGCAGCAATCCGCCGAGCTTGCCTCCATCCAGGTTTGCCTCCTTGAGCGGAATACTGCTGCCGCCAAGAACATGGGCAATCTCGAGGCGATCCGCATCCATTGCGGAGGGTCTGGCAGCAAGCTGAAACGCTTGCGAACCCATTACCAGGGGCTGGCCCGTCCCCAGGAAAACACTATACCCACCATCACTCTGCACCACCACTGTGGCGCGGATCTCGTCGTTGAGCTGCGTCACCAACTCGTCGCGCTGATCCCGCAAGTCGTTCGCCGGCTGGCCGCTGGCAGAACTCTCCGCCATACTGATGGTTTCATTCAATTTTGCGATTCGCGCCCCCAGGGTATTGATAAGCGAAGTGCTGTTCTCGATTTGCCTGTTTACCCCCTCCTGGATTTCATCCAGCTGGCTGTTCATTGAGTGAAACTGCCGTACCAGCACCTCTGCGTTCGACAGCATGGATTGGCGCGATGCCGCTTCAGCGGGATTTGTCGCGATTTCCTGGAGGCTGCCGAAGAAATCCTGCAAGGCGGGCGACAGTCCTGAACCGCCGATGGAATCGGCCAGCAGCCTGTCGACCTGCTTCATCTGGGAAAAATATGTTTCCAGTTGGCTGGATTCAGTTCCAGCCTGCGCAACCTGCCTAGAGAGAAACTGGTTATAAGCCCGCTTTACTGTATCGGTCTGCACACCCTGACCAATAAATCCACTGCCCGTAGCCCTGGCGTCGGTCGTCGACTGGATAACCTGCTGACGGGTGTAACCCGGAGTTGCGGTATTGCTGATGTTATGTCCCGTAACGAGCAACCCCCGCTGGGCCGCATGGAGCGCGCTGAGTCCAATGCCGAAAATACCATTACTCATGGTTATACCTTGCCATGGTTATACCCTGTCTGCCAGTAGCCTGATCTGAATGTCGGTGCATATATTGACGGCATCGGGTTGAAAATATTTAGGGGGACAGTGAAAATCCTCCGGGGGATTTATCGGGAATACTCGCCACTTATGACTCAGGACCAAAGGTCATTTTGATAATCCGGCCTAACTTGTCTCCATAGGCCGGATCCGTAGCATAGCCGGCCCGCTGCAGGGCATGGGCAAATCCTTCGGCATCGAGCCTCTGCACCGCTTGCCTGAGTACTTCCGTGTAGCGCGGATTGGTGCTCAAAAGGTTGGCGTAGTCGCGGAAAGCTTCGGCGTAGGATGGATAAGCGCGAAATTTCTCCACCTTCTTATGTGCAATGCCATTGATATATTCTGTCGTGACCGCTTCCACCACGGACCCCTTCCAGCCAGCACCCGCTTTTATGCCAAACAGGTTGTGGCTGGGGGTTCCATCCATAGCGCGCAGCTCGCGTTTTCCCCATCCGCTTTCCAGCGCTGCCTGCCCGAGCATGAACTGGACCGGGATGCCCGTTGCCTGGCTCACTTCCTGGGCATATGCACCTACCCTTGCCTTGAACTCGGACACATGCGCAGGTACTTCGCTCGCCTGTGAGCCCTCCTGTTCCAGCCTGGATGAATCCGACTGTCCCGCTCCAGACCACCCTGGTTGGTGCAGTCGTTCCTGCATCTCTACTGTCGGCGCATAACCCCGCAAACCTGGATGCTTCCCTGCCTCCGCTGGAGAGCGTGGCGTTGATTGATTCAAAGTATGGCCCTCGTGGTTTTGCGGAGCCCGCGCTTTTTCCGTCGGATCGGGGGGCGCAGCATGGCGCAACTGACGCACCATGATCTCGGCCAGGCCGATGCCGCGCGCAGCCATGGTCTGGGAAAACTGTTGATCCAGCATCGAGAGATACAACCGACTCTGTTCGCTCTCCATCAGATCGTCTTTAGGAGTGGCATCGCGCATGCTTTTCAGCAGCATGTTCAGAAAGAGGGCTTCGAACTGCCTGGCTGCGGCTTCAAGACCAGCCTCACCGGTTTTTTTTGATTCCACGCGTAGCCCGTTTACCGCCTGGACGTCAAGGGCGAAGCGCGTGGATAGGTCGACCGGAGCAGCCATCAGATGATTTCCAGCTCAGCCCGCAGCGCACCGGCTGATTTCATCGCCTGCAAAATTGCCAGCAGATCCTGCGGCGTCGCACCGATCGCGTTCAATGCCTTTACTACTTCGGCCAGCGAGGCGCCTTCAACCATCGTCAACATACCCGACTCCTGCTTGATTTCTATGGTCGAGCGCTGCGCCTGCACAGTCCGCCCCGACGAAAATGGTCCAGGCTGGCTGATCACGGGTTCCGTACTGATGACGACCGTCAGGTTTCCGTGAGCAATCGCGCATTGATCCACTGTTGCCGCCTGATTCATGACCACTGAACCAGTGCGGCTATTCACGATCACTCGGGCCGGCATTTGTGCGGGATTGATGGCAAGGCTTTCCATCTCCGCCAGAAATGCCACCCTGTGATCGCTTTCCGCAGGTGTCCGTACCTGGATCGCCCGGCCATCCAGTGCAGCAGCCGTACCCATGCCGAAGCGTGTGTTGACCGCATCCACTATCCGTTTCGCCGTGGAGAAATCGATGGTATTCAGTTCAAGGCGGATCATGCCATCCTGTCCCAGTGCTACCGGTACCGCGCGTTCGACTGTCGCTCCACCGGGAATACGACCGGCATTCAGATGATTGACCTGGACTTTACTTCCGCTGGCGGCGGCGCCTATTCCAACGACCAGCAGGTTACCCTGAGCCACCCCGTAGAGCTGACCGTCGATTCCCTTGAGCGGAGTCATCAGCAGAGTACCCCCGCGCAAGCTCCTGGCGTTACCCATGCTGGAGACCGTGACGTCGATCGTCTGGCCCGGTTGGGCAAGCGGCGGAAGCGCAGCTGTGACCATTACGGCCGCCACATTCCTCAACCGCATGTTCGTCCCGGGCGGCACATTGACGCCCAGTTGCATCAGCATGTTATTAAGACTTTGAATGGTAAACGGTGTCTGAACGGTCTGATCACCTGTCCCATCCAGTCCCACTACCAGCCCGTAGCCGACGAGCTGGTTAGTGCGTATGCCCTGGATCGATGCAAGATCCTTGATACGCTCTGCCTGAACAGGCACGGAAAAGGCCCACAAACCCACCCATGCGCAGAAGAAGCCGAACCAGGCCGGGCCAGCGATTCCTGTTGAAACCGGGTATCTCATGGATTCACCTCATGTGCGCACTTCAGAACGGCGCAACGGTCAGAAAGAAGCGTGAAAGCCAACCCATGGTTTGCGCCTCATCGATATAGCCGTTCGCCTTATACTCGATACGCGCATCCGCCACCTGGATCGATGATACGGTGTTGTTGATCACGGTTTGCGGGCGCACAACGCCGGAAAAACGGATGTACTCCGAGCCCTGGGTCATTGCCAGCTGTTTTTCTCCACTTACCACCAGATAACCATTGGGCAGCAAATCGATCACGGTAACGGTAATCGTCCCGCTAAAATTATTGGCGGAAGCCGCCTCGCCCTTACCTGCGAAATCATTGGACGAGGACGCCCCGAGATCGATTTTTTTTGTGATAGGCACGCCAAACACGATTGGCGGAATGCCGAAACTCAAATCGCCATTCTTGTTGGCGCTGCTGTTGGAGCGCTTGCTCGCATTGGTTCGCTCGGTGAGGAGAATCACCAGCGTATCGCCGATCTGGCGCGCCCGCCGGTCGATGAACAAGGAGTGGTATTGATCAACGTCCTGATAAACCGATCCGTTGCCGGGAGGTGCCGGGGGCGGCGCCGCGCGCGCAGACATAGGTTGGTGAACGATTGGTGCAGGCGGCGGGAGACTGACGCAACCGGAGAGCGCGAGCAGCACCCCTGTCATGAAACCGAGGACTCGTCCGGGTCGCTTCGCTGAGAAACTCAAAACCATTTTGTGCCGCCATGATTCTTGATTGCCATCGACGCTTCAGCCGTGGACATTTGAATGTTCGACCCGGTTACTGCCGATCTATAGCTGGGTCAGGCGTTGCAGCATCTGGTCCGATGTTTGCACCGACTTGCTATTGATCTCGTATGCCCGTTGCGTCTGAATCATATTGACCAGCTCTTCCACCACGTTGACATTGGAGGTTTCCACATATCCCTGGTTGAGTAGCCCGGCCCCATCCGTGCCGGGATTGGTAACGTTCGGAGTGCCACTCGATGCTGTTTCCACATAAAGATTTTCGCCCACGCTCTGCAAGCCGACAGGATTGACAAATGTGGCAAGCTGCAGATTGCCCACCTGAACGGCCGCGGTGGAATCCGGGGTGGTTACGGAAACGACTCCATCACGGCCCACGGTGATGCTCTGGGCGTTCGGGGGGATGGTGATCGCGGGTTGAACGTAATAGCCGCTGGACGTTACCAGTTGTCCTTCGAAATCGGTCTGGAACGAACCGTCCCGGGTATAGGCTGTCGATCCGTCGGGTCGCAACACCTGGAAAAATCCCTGCCCCTGGATAGCGACGTCCTTGGAATTTCCGGTCTGTTGCAGGTTTCCCTGGGTAAATATACGCTCGGTGGCAACAGGCCTGACGCCGGTTCCGAGCTGCAGGCCGGAAGGCAGCTGGGTTTGCTGTGAGGATTGTGCGCCCGGCTGGCGGAGCGTCTGGTACAGCAGGTCTTCAAAAACGGCGCGCGAGCGCTTGAAGCCGTTCGTGCTGACATTCGCCAGGTTATTGGCGATGACATCCATCTGCGTCTGCTGCGCATCAAGCCCGGTCTTGGAAATCCAAAGTGATCGAATCACGTCAACTCCATGAAAAAATTATTTTCTATTATCTGGTTACAATCACTAATCAAGGCGATATATCAATACGGAAGTGTGCAGGATTCTTCCCTGCCTCACCCACTGATCGACAGGAGCTGGCTTGCCCGTTGGGCATTGCCTTCCGCATTCTGCAACAGCTTCATATGCGTCTCGAACTGGCGGGAAAGGGAAATCATGTCCACCATCGCCTCCACGACATTGACGTTGCTCCCCTCCAGCGCACCGCTGCTCAAGGTAACGTTTCCATCCGCCTCTGCCTCGCCACCCCCGCTGAGCCGGAAGAGCCCGTCGGGGCCGCGAACGAGTTGTGTCTCAGGCGGATCAACAAGCTTGATCCGGCCCACGGCGACAGCCAGATTGGGCTCGCTCGTCCCTGCCCCGGCCGGCACCGTGGAAACCGTGCCGTCGGTGCCTATGGTAACTTTCGCATTGGGCTGGATGGAAATCAGCCCGGTATCGCCCAGCACGTTCAACCCGTCGCGGGTCTGCAATATTCCATTGGCACTGACATGAAGATCGCCGTTGCGGGTGTAAGCCTCGCTACCGTCCGCCAGTTGAACCGCGATCCACCCGGCTCCCTGTATTGCCACGTCTAGCTCACGTCCGGTGTTCTGCACAGTGCCCGGACGGAAATCCGCCCCCACACTTGAATCCACCACAAATGCCCTTGTAGCGAGGGTATCGCTGAACACCGGCACAGCGCGCAAGGCATTTATTTCAGCGCGGTATCCGGGTGTGTTCGCGTTCGCCAGATTGTGAGATACCCCGGCGTGCTGTCCCAACGTGTGCTTGGCCCCCGTCATGGCAACATAAATCATGCGATCCATATTTACTCCAATGATTGCCTGCTAATCGGATTACTTCAGATTCACTACTGTCTGAAGTATCTGATCCTGAGTCTTGATGGTCTGGGCATTGGCCTGATAAACGCGTTGCGCGGTAATCATATTGACGAGCTCGGAGGTAAGCTCCACGTTCGAATCCTCAACTGCGCCCGCCTGCAGCACACCCAGGCCGCCGGTATTCGGTGCGGCTACCAGCGCCGCGCCTGAAGCGGAAGTTTCTTTCCAGGCATTATCGCCAGCTGCTTGCAAACCCTGAGGGTTGGCAAAATTGGCCAGTGCGATCTGCCCCATGGAGAGAAATTTACCGTTGGAATAACTGCCGCGTACGACCCCATCCTCGCTGATAGAGAAACCAGTGAGCTGGCCGGGTGCGTACCCGTCCTGCGATAACGCATTGACCCCGAAACTGGAACCAAATTGGGTCGTGCTTGCGAAATCGATATCGAAAGCGAGGGGATTGGCCCCGGTAGTGACGGGAGCCGTCACACTGAAGCTGCTGGAGCTCAAGGGGTCGAGATTACCGTTGGACAAGAAATTCAATGTGCCAATCGACGAACCACCATTGAGGAGAGTGCCATCGTTGGCAGCGAACACATCCCAGCTGTTGGCTGCTGTCTTGACGAAATATGTCGATAATGGAGTCGAATTACCCAGGCTGTCATAGACCGAAAGCGAGGTTGAGCTTTGATAAGTCGCCGGATCTGTCAGATCGAAGGCAGCCGCACTCAACGGCGTCCCGCGCGAATCGAGATTGACCAATGCATTTACATGCGTCGTGGTGGCAGGTGGCAGGTTCGCAGTGGAAAGCCTTAAATCGGTGGGCGTGCCGGAATTGATCTGCCCGGCTGAGTTGGCCATATAGCCGGTAAGACGGAGGCCACTGCTGTTGACGATATAACCATCCTTGTCCGGATGAAATTGACCGTTGCGCGAATAACTGATCGCGCCCTGGTCGCTTAAACGGTAGAAACCCGCACCGCCGATCGCGATATCGAACGGATTGTTGGATACGGTAATACTTCCCTGGCTGAACTGCTGAGCAATTCCAGCCACCTTGACCCCTATGCCAGCCTGGGTGCCGCCCCCGCCCGACAGCGAATTGGCGAACATATCCGCAAACTGTGTCTGTGACTGCTTGAAGCCCACGGTATTCGTATTGGCCACATTATTGCCGATGACATCGAGGTTTTTCGATGCCGCATTCAAACCACTCAAACCCTGCTGAAAACTCATGTTTTCGCCTCCCCTGCCTGCTCGTTAGTACGGAATACCGTGATAAATGCCAAATGTCCTGTAGCTGAAGCGGCTTTTGGCTGACTTCCTGACTCTTCCCTGCCCTTGAACAACCTAAAAAATCTGCCGGATATCGGCCAATCCGACCATTCCCAACGTACCGACATCCAGCTGCACGCCTTGATTTCCCTGGGACACGCCTTGAACGGTTGCCGCAGCCAATGCCTGTACTTCCACTTTCTGATCGCCGCGCAGTGCGGCAACGCTTATGCTGTAGTTCCCGTCTGCCGCCTGGCTGCCATCACTCGTCTTGCCATCCCATACCAACTCGAGGGAACCCGCCGCCCGGGGGCCGAGATTCATGACTTGAATCTCGCGGCCGGCCGCGTCATGTATTCTTACTTTCACCTCATCCGCGGGTTGCGTCAGCTCGATGCCGAACCGCGCCGCCCCGCCGGCCAACTGCAAGGTGGAACCGGGCACAAGCACTTCTCTTCCGATCATGCCGGCGGCTTGCAGCGATTGCCCCGCGGTAAAGTTGTCGGCAATGGCTTGAATGGTTGCATTAAGTCTCTCGACACCGTTCACGGTGCTGATTTGGGCAAGCTGTGTGGTGACTTGCGCGTTGTCGAGAGGATTGAGCGGATCCTGGTTTTTCATTTGGGTAACCAGCAGCTTGAGAAACCGGTCCTGCAGGTCTTGTTCTGCCGGTTTGGCAGTGCTTCTGGTTCCATAAGCGGCAAATGGATTACTTGCCGACTGTGTATTCTGAATAGTGCTCATGGAGGTTTCCTATTGTCCGATCGTCAGGGTTTTCAGCAGTAATGTCTTCGCGGTATTCATCATGTCCACATTGTTCTGGTACGAACGCGAAGCGGAAATCATGTCGACCATTTCTTCCACCACATTTACATTCGGCATGGTGACAAATCCCTCCGGATTCGCCATCGGATGCGAGGGTTCGTATACCATCTTCATGGGAGACTGATCCTCGATTACCCCAGAGACCCTTACGCCGTGGGTACCGTTTGAGATACCGTTATCCCCTGTAGGCGAAGTACTCATGAACACGACTTGCTTTGCCTTGTACGGCTGTCCATTGGAGCTCGCCGCGCTGTCCGCGTTTGCCAGGTTGCTTGCAACCACATTGAGGCGCTGATTCTGGGCTGTCATGGCCGACCCGGCCACGGTAAAGATATTGAAAAGAGACATATTCCGCTTTCTCCCTAACCCTGGATGGCAGTCCGCATCTGCCTGATCTGGTCGCTGATGAATGTGAGATTGGCCTCATAGTGAATGGCGTTATCGGCAAACTGGTTGCGCTCCACATCCATATCGACCGTGTTCCCGTCCACGCTGCCTTGTACGGCGGTCCTGTACAGCAATTGCTGCCCCGCCGCCACTCCCGCCCCTGCTGAAGAAGCAATATGATTCGGTGCACTGGTGACAAGGATGACGCCGCGCCTTCCGGTCAGCGCACCTTCCATCGCTTCCTTGAAATTGATGTCGCGCGCCTTGTACTGGGGCGTATCCGCATTCGCAATGTTTGAAGCAATCAATTGCTGCCTGTGTGCCCGCAGATTGGCCGCGTCCTGATAAAATCGAAATGCATGGTCAAGCTTATCGATCACGGGAATCTCCCCCTCTATCAATTTCAATTCGTGCTGGTAATGGATAAACGAAAGCATCTTATTAGGGATGTAAGTTGTCCAAAAGCCGGATCAAAAGGGGATAAATCCCCTAAATCCCCTTATCTCGACTTTGAAATCAGATTCCGCAGCCGTTGCAGTCTCTGGATTTTCCACCCCTCCAATTGCCTGCCAGTCCATTGCAGCAACAATCCCGTAAGGAAGCAGGCAATCGCACAGTGATATCGTATGGATACCTGTTCCGGATAATGCCCTGAATAGCGGAAAAAACACCTCTCATTTCCACCGCTACCCGTAACTCGTGCACACTAGAATCCTGTAGTCGCACACCGGAAGCATTTTTTGAGAGCCCATATGCCTGCCATCCATCTTCGACTACTATCCAGGATATTGTCCTGTAGCCCGAGCCTGCTCATTCTCCTACCCTTGATTCTCCCCTCATCTGTCTCCGCAGCAGCCTCTGCCCCGGCAATTGCAAGGCAGGATCCACATGCTGTTCAACAGACGGTTTTGAGCTTCCTGCAGATGCAGTCGATCGGTCTTCCCGGCGAAGTGGAAATCACGCCGGGGTCGCTCGATGCGCGGGTGGCACTGCCGGCTTGCACGGCGCTTGAACCCTCCTTGCCGCCGGGCACCCGTCCCTGGGGAAATACAACCGTCATGGTGCAGTGTATGGCGCCCAGCTCCTGGACCATTTACGTCCGCGCCACCGTAAAAGTCGTGGCTGATTATCTGGTAACCACCAGGCCCCTGAGACAGGGACAGGTAATTGCGGCTTCGGACCTGACCAGCCGGAAAGGTGATCTCACCCAGCTTCCACCAGGTATCGTGACCGACTGGAATCAGGCAATTGGCAGAACCTTGGGAGGCAGTCTCCCTTTCGGAAGTCCGCTACGCCAGGATATGCTTCGCGCTCAGCCAGCCGTAATACAGAATCAGACTGTGAAGCTTGTCTCCAGTGGACGGGGGTTCAGTGTGAGTGCGGAAGGCAAAGCGCTTACCCATGCAACAGAGGGCCAGCCGGTAAAAGTTCGAAGTGCTTCGGGCACGGTTGTAAGCGGCATTGCCCGGGCAGGCGCCATCGTTGAAGTAACTTATTGATTGCAGAAAATCGCGTATGAATCCAGCACCGCGGAGTGTTGCGCACGCAGGAAACAAAAAGATGACCCCTGCTCGGCGGTTCCCTGGATTGCCGTTTTGCGTGTAAGAATTAGTAACTGGACCTGATAAATCTCAAGTTTTCTCCGGGTTCTCCGTTAAACTGCCTACAGTCAAACTGAGGAGACAAGCAATTGAAAATAGAGAACTCAATCAAAACAGAGTCTGTCAAGCCGGTTAACGAGGGGCAGCCGTCTCCCGGTAAATCGGGACAGCGCGCTGCAGCAAATGCTGCCACCTCGGGTGCAAGTGGCATAAGTGGCACAAGTAGCGCGAATGGCATAAGCACCAATATTCAACTGAGTGGGCAACTGCAAAATATCGAGAAAAATTTGTCGAAGGGCGAGGTTTTTGATGCTGAGCGGGTAGCAGAAATCAAGCAGGCCATCAGTGAAGGCCGTTTTACAGTCAACGCGGACAAAGTGGCTGACGGATTACTTGATACTGTCCGTGAGCTGATTCGGAGCAGGTAGGGATAAATTGAATAACGCTGTTTTCGATCCCATTGCCGGCATTGCTAACGAGCGCGATGCCGTACGAGTGTTCATCGACGTGCTGCGCAGGGAGCAGCATGCCTTGCAACAGGCGGACGTGTCTGTGCTCTTGTCACTCGCAGCGGAAAAAGCAAGTCATGCCCAGCAGCTTGCCGAGCTTGCCCAAGCCCGCGAGCAGTGGCTTGCAGTGCCTGATTCCCTCGAAGATCAGGGCGATATGGAATGCAGGCTGGCAGATCATCCCACCGCGGCCATGGCTTGGCAGGAGTTGCTCCAGTTGACTGAGACCGCCCACCAGATAAACGAAATCAACGGTATTCTCGTGAACCAGCGCCTCCGTTATAACCGGCAAAGACTTTCTGCATTACAGGCTGCTGCCCGTGGTCTCCATGATAATGGCCTTTATGGTGCTAACGGTCAGCCGCAGATCTTTTCCGGCGGACGCCGGCTTGGCGAGATCTAAGGAAGTAAAACAGGACGCGACCCCTTTATCATAACTGTTACCTGGACGACTTCAGTTTGGCTATTCTAGTTAAAAACTGACTACCTGGATAATGGGCAATTTCTTTACTATTGATCCGGCCAGAAAATACTATGAATCCCGTCATTCCGGGCCTGCCCCGGAATCCAGCCTACCTCCAACAATGGCGTGCTTTGAGCATCACGTCATACCAGCTTTCCGCCGGTATGACGTTTGTACTGTTTGCTCGCCGAATTAATAAGATCGGAGAAGATCTTGGACGCCGAGGTCTTGAAATACGGGCGCCTTGAAGGGGAAGGCTGCTGAATCCCCCGCAGGAAAAACTTATGCCATGTAGTGTTGCACACTGACCGAAACATATGAAACCCAGTATTCACAGGGTTTGTAGCCTGATTAGCGCTTCACTACACTGGTTTCTCTCGCCGAAAAAGGCAAGCGGTTCTCTCAGAATCCGCTGCCCTCGCGGACTCGGTTTCCTGGGACGCGTCCTCAAGGCTATCGGACAATGGATTGTGTTCTGGATTGGAGAGGATCATGACGGTAACGCGTCGATTACGCGTGCGGCCATCTTCGGTATCGTTCGAATCTACAGGCCGGTTCTCGCCATAGCCCACGGCAGTCAGTCGTGCCGCTTCTATTCCGCTGCCGATGAGCAATCGAACCACGCTGCTGGCCCGCACTGCTGATAATTCCCAGTTGGAGGGAAATTTATCGGTGACAATCGGAATACTGTCCGTATGGCCTTCCACCTGGATGGGATAGTCGTTATCTTTCAGCACCTGCGCCACCGCTTCAAGAATTCGGGCGGAGTTTTGTTCCACAACTGCCTGCCCAGGCGCAAATAATACCTTGGCATTTATTTCCACAGCCAGCCCCCGACTGCTCGGAATCACCCTCACCTGCCCGTTCTCGATGAGCGAGTTGAATGGTTGGAAGGCCGCCACGACATCCCTTGCGATAACTTCCATTGCTTCCTGCTGCCGGCGCTGCGCCTCGGCCAGACGACGCGCCTTTTTTATTGCCCGATCCTCTTCCGAAGGTTCCCGCACAGGTGACGAGGGCGCGGGCTCAAGCTTAATGAGTGCCGTACTGCTGCGGTCCTGTTGTGCACCGAATGCAGTCACAAGTGAACCTGCCACCTGCCGGTATTTACCCTCATTTAACTGCGAAACCGCATACATTACGGCAAACAGCGCAAGCAACAGGGTGATAAAGTCGGCGTAGGATACGAGCCACCGATCGTGATTTTCACGCTCTTCCAGTTTGCGTTTGCGCGCCATGTCAATTGCCGGTCTGGCTACCCGAAAAGTCGGGTTTCCGTTTTATTCCTCTATCCATAACTGGTCTTTTTCTTCATACCTCTTTATCGCTCGCCCTGCGCCCGCCTTTGCGCCGATCGGGAGCTCTTCTTTCGCCTGCTCCCCGGCTATTGGGATCGCGCCGCTCTACGCCTGAACGTCTTTCTCCCTGGCGTCTCTCTATGTACTTTCCATCTTTCATAGGCCTTTGACTGGCCTCTCCAGCCATGACTGTATCTGTATCGTTGGCTTCGTTTGTGATAGCTGTTTTGTCACTGTTTTTCATCATTTCTCCTGAATGGAATGGGTGCCCCTCTTTTGCCGAACTGCATGATTCGAGCAAAAAGGTGCTCGTTATACGACATATCCCTTCAACCGTTCCGCAATAAGCCTTGGATTCTCGCCTTTTGCAATTCCGACCAGCCCATCGACCAGCATATCGCGCAGCAATACCTGGCGGGCAATGAGGGTCTTCAGCTTGTTTGCAATAGGCAAAAATGCAAGATTTGCCAGGCCGACGCCATAAATGGTCGCGACGAATGCGACTGCGATACCCGCGCCAAGGTCAGCAGGATTGGACAGGTTCTCCATTACCTGGATTAATCCCATCACCGCTCCAAGGATGCCGATAGTTGGCGCATAACCTCCAGCTGCTTCCCACACCTTGCCCCCCTGATGATGGAGATCCTCGAAAGTCTCGATCTCCACTTCCAGCACGCGCTGCAACACCTTGGGCTCGGTTCCGTCCACCACCATCTGCAGTCCTTTTCTCACGAAAGGATCGTCGATGCCTTCAACATGATTATCGAGTGCCAGCAAACCCTCCTTGCGCGCAGCAGCGCTCCAGGTTGCGATATGCTGCACTACCGCCTCGGGGTTGAGCACTGGCGGAACAAATATCCAGCGGCTCATTTTCATGGCAAGTACAAACTGGCGGACCGGACTTTGCAGCAGAACAGCTCCCAGCGTCCCACCCAGCACGACTACGAGCGAAGTAACCTGAATGAGCGATGCGTGGTGTCCCCCTTCGAGCACTTGCCCGCCAAAAACAGCAACCAGTGCAATACCGATACCGATTATGCTATTGAAGTCCATGCGCATTCCTTGAGTCGCACGCGTAGCCGGGCAACCGCCTGACTATGAATTTGACATATTCTTGATTCGGAGACACCCAAAACGGCGCCGATTTCCTTGAAATTCAGTTCCTGCTCGTAGTACAGCCCCATCAGCGTTTTTTCGCGTTCAGGCAGAGCCTCTATCGCGTTGATCAAAACCTGGCGCAGATCGCCGTCGAGTAGTGCTGCCAGCGGATCGGCAGTATTGCCGGCACAGTTGCGTTCCAGAAAATCGTCGTCCTCATTATCCGAAAAATCCTCATAATGGATGAGCTGAGTCCCTCTTGCTTCAAACAGCATCTGCTGGTAACTTTCGATCGACACACCGAGTTCTTCTGCGATCTGCCGCTCCGAAGGAGAGCGGCCCAAGCGCTGCTGCAGCACATGGATAGCGCCCTCGATCTGGCGCATGGCCCTTCGGGCCCCTCTTGGAAGCCAATCCAGCTGGCGCAGTTCGTCGAGCATGGCACCCCGAATGCGCTGCTGCGCATAGGTCTCGAATTGTGCGCCGGGTATCTCCTCATACCGGTTCAACGCTTCCATCAGGCCGATCATTCCGACCTGTATCAGGTCGTCTGCTTCCACACTGCCAGGCAATCTCGCCATCATGTGATAGGCGAGCCGTTTTACAAGAGGGGTAAACTCCACGATCTGCTGCTGTTTATCGATTGTGCCGGCCGAAGTGTACATGCTGTTCCTCACTATGACTCTGCTGTAACGGCATTCATTCTGGTACCCTGACTGCCGGGACTGCCTTGCAGCAAACATTGCATGAAGCGTTCGAGACCTCGTCCTTCATCCTCCTCGAATGGCCAGTGAATCAACGATTCCGCCGCATGCTGAAACGCTGCCCCGAAGGACGTAGCCGAAAGAGATTTGGGCAACGGGTTACTAGGACAAAGCTTGTGCTCGTACGGTATATATCCCAGGAACTGGAGCGAGATCCCCAGATAACGACTGGCGGCGCTCTCCATATTGCTGAAAATGGTATTTGCTTCGATTTCTGTAACCGCTTTATTGATCAGAATGTGGTAGCGCCGCTTATTCTGGCAGTTTCCGCCGATGTGCTTGATCAGTGCATAGGCCGCAGTAATGGAAGCGGCTTCGGGCGAAGCAACCACAACGATTTCATGACTTGAAAGAGCAAGTGAAAGCGAGCGGCTGGCCCTGCCCGGCGCAGCATCGATCAGGACCACGTCGAATGGCGGCGTTATATGCGCGAAAGATCCGATCAGATGAGCGCGGTCGCCGGCATTGAGTTTTTCAAGGGCTCGCATGCCCCGCCCCGCGGGCAGGATCGAAAATCCGTGGACACTGCTGACAACCACTTCCTGCACGGTTTTGTCGCGCCGAATGACATCCAGCAGGTCGCAGTGCGCGTTCAACCCCAACAGTCCGCATACATTGCCTGCGCCCGTGTTCTCGTCGATTACCAGCACGCTTTTTCCATTGCGCGTCAGAGCCGCCGCGAGATTGATCACAGCTGTGGTCTTTCCCGCACCCGTTCCGCCCGATGTGAGTGTGACAATGCGCAGGAAATTCTGAACCAGCAATCGGCGCAAGCCCTCTGCCTGGTCATGAATCGGCTCAGCCAAGGTACACCTCGCTCATATCCGGCCCGATTCCGCCATCCTCGCCACCTGCCCCGGCTATCGAGCATGAATGATCGATAGGGGTAAAAGACGTGGCACTCTGAAACTGAGGAAAGTGAGCGAACTGCGAGAGATCGTCGAACATGCGGTTTACCAGAGACTCGGCATCCGCGAGTTCGATATCCTCGGGGACCCGCTGGCCGTGAGCGACGTAGTAGAGAGGCAGACTGTGACGCATAGCTATATCGAGCGCACAGCCCGTTACCACTGCTTCATCCAGCTTGCTGATGATGGCACCCGCCAGGCCATCGCCCCAGTAGGCCTGCGCAACTTCATCCAGTGTATGCCAGCTCGAGGCGGCGTTGAGCAGCAACAGACGTTTGATTTCACTGCCGCAACCGCTCAGCATGGCAACCTGTTCGGCCACCATCTGGTCGCGCTGCCCCACGCCAACCGTGTCGATCAGCACCATATGCTTGCCACGCAATTCATTCAACGCGAGCGTCAAATCCTGCGTATCCCTCACTGCATGCACCGTGACCCCGAGAATCTTGCCATAAATCCGTAACTGCTCGTGCCCACCTATGCGGTAACTGTCGGTCGTCAGCAAAGCGACCTTGCTTGCTCCATGACGGACAACACAACGCGCTGCGAGCTTTGCAGTGGTCGTCGTCTTACCCACACCGGTCGGCCCTACCAGTGCGTAAACACCCCCCTTCTCCAGAATTTCGTTCTCATTCCCGATAGTCTGGAGGCTGCCTGTCAGTGCCGTTCTTACCCAGTTCATGGCTGCGCTTGCGTCCAAATCTCCTGGCAATTGATCCAGCAGCGCCTGTACGGAAGTATCATGGAGTCCTGCTGCCAGCAGCTGGCGGAATAATTGCCCGCGCACCGGATCGCGCCTCTCCTGCTCGTTCCGGCTTAGCAAGGCAAGTTGCTGTTCCAGTGTCGAATGCATGAAACGGACTTCCTTGAGAACACTGGCCGCAACCTTGTCCGCGACTTGAAGAGAATCCAGCGCAAGCCGCCGCTGCCTGCCGGGATTCATCCCGTCTGCCCTGCGGCGTGTATTCTCCGACCGTTTACGCCAGCTCCGGAAATCCGACACGCTCGTTTCCCCCATTCCGCTCGGTTCAGGGGGGGGTGTTCCTCTGTTGCTTTTCTTCGTCAACCCTTCTCCACTCTTCGAGGACTGCACGCCCCCCGTAGTTGCGCGAGGACGTTTGCTGGAAACTTGTGGAATGGTTTTTTTGTTCGTCCTGGCAGCGTGGCCTGTCTCTTGCGTCTTCTTTCGCGGCGAAGGAGGCGAATCAGCCTGAGGTGAATCTTCAACGTTTCTTTCAATTCTTGTCGCCTGTTCTGCAATCGCAGCAGGATGTACAGCAGGATTTTCAGGCTCGCTCCTGGAGACGTCAGACGGGGGTGTCGATACTTCGGGTGAAAGCGCATAAAGTCCATTCCTGCTCTCCTCACGCCGCCTTTGCTGCTGCCCATCTTCTTTCTGGCATTCCGGCGGCGGGAGCAACGAAGACATATCGCTATTGCTCAAGGCCAATATCTCGACACCATTGTCTACCGCCCGGTTCGACAGAATCACCCCGTCGGATCCGAGCTCATCGCGTACCATGCGCAATGCTTCACTGGTTGTTTTGGCGAAAAATCGTTTGATAGTCATGCTCTGGCTCCAAGGATCGAAGTGACTTTAATATTGCTTGAATCGGGTACTTCCGCATGCGACAGTATTTTCAGTTGAGGTACGGCACGGCGCAGAAAACGCGCCAGCAAGGTTCGAAGCGGCGCCGGCACCAGCAACACGGGAACCAGTCCCACCTGCTCCTGCCGCTGACTGGCTCCAGCTGCCTCCCGAATGAGGGTATCGGCGAGTCCCGGCTCGATTCCTGCCCCGGTCGGGCTGGCCTGCAAAGCTTGCGTCAGCAACCTTTCCAGTCCGGAATCAAGTGCCATCACCTGCAACTCGCTGGCTTGTGGCCATATCTGCTGGACGATTGACCGTCCCAACGCAATGCGCACCAGCGCCGTCAGCTCATGCGCATCCTGAACTTTTGAAGCGTGCTCGGCCAAGGCTTCGACGATGCTTCGCATGTCGCGTATATGCACATTCTCTTCCAGCAGATTCTGCAGCACCTTCTGCAAGGTGGAGAGCGGAAGCAGTTTCGGAATCATATCTTCCACCAGCCTGGGAGAATCCTTTGAGAGTCGATCCACCAGTTGCTGCACTTCGGCACGACCGAGCAATTCGGCAGCGTGGCTGTGCACCAGATGATTGAGATGGGTGGCAACGACAGTGCCTGCATCGACCACCGTATACCCGAGCGACTGGGCGCGCTCTCGCTGGCCTGCTTCTATCCAGACAGCGGGCAGCCCAAAGGCAGGGTCGGTGGTGGGAAGACCAGGCACGTTGCCGGATACGAGGCCTGGATTGATGGCGAGATACTGCCCCACATTGACTTCACCGGTTCCAATAGCGACTCCCTTGAGCGTTATCCGGTAACCGTTAGGGCGCAGTTCCAGATTGTCACGGATATGAACAGTTGGCGGAAGGTACCCGACCTCCTGGGCGAATTTCTTGCGCACGCCTTTGATCCGCCCGAGAAGCTCCCCGTCCTGGGCCTTGTCCACGAGCGAAATCAGCCGATAACCCACCTCCAGCCCCAGTATGTCCACGGGCATGACATCATCCCAGCTCGCATCCTGAGCCTCCACCTGGATAACGGGCGCTGTCGGCGCCTGCGATGCAAGCCGCTTGCGGCGCTGTTCCATCAGATAGGCACCGCCACCGCACAATGCAGCCAGCAGCAGAAAGGCAATGTGAGGCATGCCGGGTATCAGGCCCATGAGGCCGATGATAGCGGCAGTCAAAGCCAATACCTGGGGATTTGAGAAAAGCTGGCCTGCCAGCTGAGTGCTGATATCCTCATCGGTGCCGACGCGGCTCACGATCAGGCCGGCAGCGGTAGAGATAATAAGCGCGGGAATCTGTGCCACCAGTCCGTCACCGATAGCAAGCAGGGTGTAATTTCTGGCGGCGGTCGCAAGATCGAGGTCATGCTGCAGAACGCCGACTATCAATCCGCCAATTACATTAATAAAGAGGATGAGAATTCCCGCTATCGCATCTCCCCTTACGAACTTGCTCGCGCCATCCATGGAACCGTAAAACTCCGCCTCCTGCGCAATGGAGACGCGCCGCCTGCCGGCCTCCTCCTCACCGATGAGGCCTGCGTTGAGGTCCGCATCGATTGCCATCTGCTTACCCGGCATGGCATCCAGCGTAAAGCGCGCGGAAACTTCCGCAATGCGGCCTGCACCCTTGGTAATGACGACAAAGTTGATCACCACCAGAATAATGAACACTACTATGCCGACTGTATAATTTCCGCCGACGAGGTAATGACCGAATGCCTCGATGACCTTTCCTGCCGCATCCGGCCCGGTATGGCCTTCCATCAGCACCACGCGGGTAGACGCTACGTTGAGCGACAATCGCAGCAGCGTTGAAAGGAGCAGTACCGTGGGAAACACGGCAAAATCCAGGGGTTTGTGCGTATGGATGCTGACCAGCAACACCATGATGGAAAGCGCGATGTTGAAGGTAAACATCATGTCCAGTAAAAATGCAGGCAGTGGCAGCACCATCATGCCGAGGATCATGAATATCAGCAGCGGGCCTGCAAGGCTGCGCGCCCTCGCACCGCTAAACAGGTAAGTCAGTTTTGTCATCGCAGCCATCGTTATTCAGGTTTTCCAGTTCTTCCCGCTTTCTTGAACGCTTTGTTTTCCGGATCCAGCTCAGCCGGCACGGCAAGTTCGGGCAGGATTGGCGCCTTGCCGCCAGCCTGGCCATATTGCTGATGACGGCGCAATTGATAGACGTAGGCGAGCACCTCGGCGACAACGTTATAGAGTGCCTGGGGAATTTCATCTCCCAGCTCAGCATGTTGATAGAGAGCACGGGCCAGCGGTGGCGCTTCCAGCACCGGTACTTTGTGTTGATGTCCTACCTCGCGGATTTTCAGGGCCAACAGATGGACACCCTTCGCGACGACGCGGGGGGCGCGCATCTTGCCATCTTCGTATTTGAGCGCGACGGAGTAATGGGTAGGGTTTGTGATAATCACATCCGCCCTGGGAATTTCGGTCATCATGCGCTTTCTTGCCATTTCGCGCTGCTGTGCACGGATACGCCCCTTGATTTGCGGATTACCCTCCGTTTGCTTGTTTTCCTGACGAACTTCTTCCTTGGTCATCCTGAGCTTGCGGTAGTGATCCCACAACCTGAACGGCACATCCACCGTGGCAATCAGTATCATGGTGCCTGCGATGGTAAAAAAACTCAGGGCAACCAGTTCGCCCATATGAGTTAAACCCGGGACGAGTGGCCGGGCGATGAGCGACAACACGGATTCCTTGTAATGCCAGATCGTCCATACCCCTGCGCCCCCGATCAGCGCGGCTTTGAGGAGAGCTTTCGCCAATTCGATCAGGCTGTGCAGTGAAAACATCCGGCTTAAGCCGGTGAGTGGATTTATCCGCTTGAAATCGGGATTGAGTGACTTCCAGCTGAAAAGCCATCCGGAAAGCAGCATGGGCGCCGCCAGTGCGACCAGGATCATCAGTATCAGGAAGGGAGCGAAGGTAATCAGCACATGGAAGGATTGGTCGAACAGACGCTCGACCAGGCGCGCCGATTCAAATCCGATTTCACGCGGGATATGCATTCCCTCCTTCATCAATCGGGCAAGCTGGCTGCTGAAGTGTCCGCCCATGAGCCAAAGGCCAGTCCCAGCTGTAATAAGGAGGGCAAATGTCGACAGTTCCGTGGAGCGCGGCGCCTGCCCCTCTTCACGAGACTTTTCCAGACGTCTGGGAGACGCCGGTTCCGTTCGTTCCTGATCGCTCTCTTCGCTCACTGCAGATTCCTGTCACAACCCTAATGACTGATAACTCCACGTGGAATTACCGCACGTGGATGACATGAGGCATTATTGAGCAGCTTAGGAGAAAGCTATCGGGGAAAAAGAACGCAATTTTCCCCATAATTCTCGCAGCACCGCGGAGGGGATAACACAGGGAGTTTTCTTTACACGGTGCGGAGGGAGTTTCCGCACTTGGGCAGAATCAATGGAGTGAGTGGAGTGTTTTGCGCCAGAGGGAGCTGTTGCCGGATTTCCCGAATGGTGACAGCAGTTTCTCAACCGGCCCTGCTGCGCAAGGTTTCGGGATTGACCGCGCCATTCGTTTTGACTTCCGTTGTTTCCGCGCCTTCCTTGCTTATTGCTTCGGCAGCCTTGTTGCTCATCACAATGATGCTGATACGCCGGTTGACGGGATTCGTCGGATCATTCCTGTCAAACAGGACTGCAGAACTCAAACCCACTACCCGCATGATCTTTTGCTCATTCATTCCGCCGAGAATGAGCTCCCGCCGGG
Organism: Nitrosospira multiformis; assembly: GCF_003050865.1. Lineage (GTDB taxonomy): Bacteria > Pseudomonadota > Gammaproteobacteria > Burkholderiales > Nitrosomonadaceae > Nitrosospira > Nitrosospira multiformis_E. Next base: position 76,232 of record NZ_QAOK01000015.1, read on the forward strand.
AAGCATTCGCGCGATCGGCAGACAGCTCCCAATTACTGTAATTTTTTTCGCCACTAGCGTAGGGAGTTGAATCCGTGTGACCGGAAAGGCTTAGCTTGTTGGGCATTTCGTTCAGCGCACTGCCAAGTTTTTGCAGGATTTCGCGGGTGTGCGGCTCCAGTTCAGCCCTGGCAAGCGCAAACATCGGCCGATTCTTGTCATCGATGATCTGAATCCGCAGGCCTTCCGTCGTAATATCCAGCAGTAACTGCTTCCTGAATTCACGCATGGTAGGATTGGATTCGATCAGGCGCTCCAGGCGGCGCTTCAGGTCCTCCAGCCGACGTGCATCGCGCCGCTCCAGCTCAAGCTGTGCTGTCCTGAGGCTGAGCGGTTTTTCAGTGCTGTCAGCATCCACCTTTTATACCTGTCCGTCCCGGCGGATCACATCTTTTCCACCCCCCTGGATCAAACTTGTCCGGTCACCGCTCCCTGGACTTCTTTCCGGCATCGATTCCAGCGGCCTCAGAAAGTATTCGGAAATACCTTGCAATTGAGCCCGCGTCGCGGAACCAAGCAACCACATGAGCAGAAAGAACGCCATCATTGCCGTTACAAAATCTGCATAGGCAATCTTCCACTGGCCTCCGTGCCCCCGGCTTTGCCTCCTTACTTTCTTTATGACGATACGATGCTGCGTTCCTGCCACGGCTGACCTCTTTCCCCTTTCTTATTTGTCTCTTGCCCGTCTGACGTGGCTTTCCAGTTCAGCGAAGCTGGGCCGCTCCGTCGAGTAGAGCACCTTTCGTCCAAATTCGACTGCCAGTGCAGGAGTATAGCCATTGATGCTCGCCAGCAAGGTGACCCGGATGCACTGCAGCATCTTCGTCGATTCATTGAGCCTCTGCTCCAGTATCGAGGCAAAGGGACCGACAAATCCATACCCCAGAAGAATACCAAGGAAAGTTCCCACAAGCGCCTGGGCGACAAGCACACCCAGTTCCGAGGGTGGCAAACCCACGGATGCCATCGTATGAATCACACCCATTACCGCCGCAACAATGCCGAATGCCGGCATGCTGTCCGCCAGCCGGGTTATGCAATGGACGGGGATTTCGCCTTCCTGGTGATGAGTCTCTATTTCGTTATCCATCAGATTTTCCAGCTCGAATGCGTTGAGATTGCCTGCCGCCATGAGGCGAAGGTAGTCGGTCAAGAACTCGAGCGCAACATGCTCAGCAAGAATATCGGGATAATTGGCAAAAATCGCGCTTTCATTGGGATCGTCGACATCAGGCTCGATCGACATCAATCCTTCCTTGCGAACCTTGACCAGAAGATCATAGAGCAGTGCCATCAAGTCCATATACAAGGCTTTGGTATACCGGGGACTCTGCACAACCTTGGGAAGTGACTTGAAGGTGGCTTTGAGGGCTTTTTTCGTATTGCCCAGGGTAAATGCGCCCATGGCCGCACCCCCGATCATGAGAAGCTCGACCGGTTGAAACAATGCAGCCAGGTGTCCACCGGCCAAAGCAAAACCACCGAACACCGACGCCAGCACGACGAGAGATCCAATAATGGCCAACATCTTTTTCTGATATTTCCTGTATCGACTATTGCATTGCTGGAATAGATAATTTTAGAAGCACGCCGTAGTCCAGGAGCCGGGCTCAAGCGGTGCTGCCGCCCCGCCTTATCACGGTTCTTCTACGGCAACACTGCAGTAACGCAACAAATCCTGGATCGTGTTCTCTATAACGGGTCAAACCCGCCGGACTTTAGTCCATCGACCCGTGTGTTCATTGCTCCGGAAAAGTAAGCGGAAAAAGCAAAAGGCAGCCGGAAGGAATTCCGGCTCAGGAGAGAAAAAGGCTGGGCGCTGGCGGAGAACAATGTCCTCCGCACGGAACAAGGACTGCGCGAGTATGGAGTGTCGAGTGCTAAGGTTTATATAGCTGCCTCTGCCACCATCGCTGTCCGCGCCTTGTTGGTTTTGCCAGCTCGGGAAGGCATATGGCACAGTCCGCAAACGTAGCGGTGATGGAGATCGTTCGCGTGCACTACGAAATGCCCGCCGCATTGATTGCACGCGGTGGTCTGCATCAGCTTGCTTTCAAAGAAGCGTACCAGCGTCCAGGCGCGTGTCAGACTGAGTATCGGCTCCATCTCGCAGACCTGGCAGTGCTCCAGATAAAGCTTGTAGCTCTTGATGATGGCGCTGATTCCACGGCAGTCGCCATGAGCAATCAGATAGCGGTAAATATCAGCGAATACGGAGGAATGTATATTGGGCTGCCACGTAAGAAACCAATCGGTGGAAAACGGCAGCATTCCCTTGGGTGGAGAAACGCCTTTCAGTTCCTTATAAAGCTTGATCAACCGCTCGCGGCTCAGGGTGGTTTCAGACTCCAGTAACTGAAGACGCGCGCCCAGGCGAATCAACTCGATCGCTGTCTTTATCTCGTTGGCTTCCGACACAATGCTTTTCTTGCGCATAACCGTTCCCCCTATCCTTATTCTTGCTCAGGAAGCTCTCTTCCCCGGAAAATTCTCGTCAAATATTTCAGGAAATACTCTATGAAATTTCTTCAGCCGGCTGTCCTGCAAGCAGGATTGTCGTATGAGATTGCGCCATCAATTTGTCTTTGGTGTAGTTGGCGAGCATGCCGAAGACCAGGTTGTCGTCGAAACGTATCCGGCACAACATCATGTTGGAATTTGCCAGCTTGAGTATTTGTCCTGGAGTCAGAACTTCCAGGATATCGGCGATGTCCTTGCTTATCCCCAGCCTGAAAATCGCCATATCCTTGTCGGCAATTACCATCTGCTGGGCCAGCATGAGATAAGTCAGATTAAAGTCCTTGATTTCCGCTGTCAGTTCGTTGGCTTTCATTTTTACCTCCATCACAGTGAATGGCTGCATTGTGGAGGTTTGGAAGGAGGGAAAAAACCGGAGGTTGTCCGATTCGGGTGTAGAAAATGACAGTATTTCCGTGTAAGAAATTTTCCTACAGCAGACACACCAGTTCGGGAGATATCAGCGGGGCTGTATAACCTGCTCAAACGATGCTGGGGATGCGATACCGATAGCAGGTTATGCCGGCTTTGGTTGATCAACGTCAACTTTTTGTGAAACTTTAGCGGTCAAAACCAAATTTTTAATAATTCCGCAAAAAAATTCTGATCGAAAAACGCCTATTTCATCATGATCGCCTGGCAATCTCCTGCGCTTGCAGACTGAAACTCCCTTATCGTTTGCGGAACTAAGTTTTATCAAACTGAATCGCCCCTGCTGAAGTAGACACTGAAGAGCCTTAAACTAAGGCGTCATCAGGAGGTGTCATGAGCAGCAAGCGTTACGCAGAAGAATTCAAGATTGAAGCGGTGAAGCAGATTACCGAGCGGCATTACCCTGTCGCTGGAGTATCTGTTCGGCTCGGAGTATCACAGCACAGTTTGTATAAGTGGATAAAGGAGTACAGCCAGGCAGAACCAGGGCGGTGTGAAACGCAGAGCCAGCAGGCTGAATTGCGTGAACTCAAGGCCGAGCTAAAGCGTGTAACTGAGGAACGCGACATCCTAAAAAAGGCCGCCGCGTACTTTGCCAGAGAATCCCGGTAAGGTACGCATTCATCAGGACTCATGAAGCCCAACATTCGGTGCGAGGCATGTGCCGGATGATGGAAGTGCACCCCAGCGGCTACTATGCCTGGCGCGCAACGCCAGTCTCTACACGGCAGCGGGAGAATCAACGGTTGCTGGGGCTGATCAAGCAGTCCTGGCTGGAAAGCGGCGGGGTCTATGGTTATCGCAAGATTACCCACGACCTGCGTGATCTGGGCGAGTGGTGTGGCAAGCATCGTGTCTACCGCCTGATGCGCGATGAAGGACTGCATTCCCAGACCGGCTATCGCCGGCGGCATGGACAGCGTTATGGCCCACCCTCGGTGGCAGCGCCCAATCGTGTGCAACAACAGTTCAATGTGACCGAGCCGAACCGGGTGTGGGTGACCGACATCACTTACAGTACGCCCAGCCAACCGAGCCTGCCCGCATGGGGGCGACGTTGCTTGAGCATGTATGGAATGCAGCGCTCGATGAAGTTGCAGTAACGAGT
>NZ_QAOK01000016.1 GCF_003050865.1 Nitrosospira multiformis
AGCGCGCTCACGTACCTCGGGGGAAAACTTGTTCTGTTTCTTCATAGCTCCATTCTCTCAGATGTTGGAGCCTCTACAAAACCCGGGGCGGTTCAACCTTCACTTCGCGCAAAGTCTTATATCCCCTTTCAGTCAAGGCGACCATTGAGATTATTACCCACGCAACCCAGTAAGAAAAATTGTCAACAACCTTCGCCTCAATGTGACCAAACTCCGCGCGATGAATAGCTTTTGATCTCAACTGATACAATTTCTTAATCTGACGCTTGAATTCGGGGTAGTCCTCGGGCTTGATAACGTTGAATCCGGCAAACGTGAGAACAGCAGTGATACCTTTCGCATTCATTTCAGTAATGTGATCTTGGTCAATCGAGAAGAAACACTCTGCACAACTCCATAACTTAACAAACTGCATTGTCAAGTTGCGGTCCTTGTATGCTTCAGCAAACCAATAAACCGCACGAACTATAGTATCCTCTAATTCACTTCGATTTCGTTTATCTGGTAAAGCGGACAGTTGCTTAAGAAAACATTCATTGGTCAAGTAAAGTACCGTAGCGGAGTCGAGAGGAAGATCTTGTTCTAGTCCCCACGCGTCTGAAAGAGATGGATTTTTACCCCCCATTTCCCATCTAAGTGACCGTACCGCTTTTCGATACTCAGGGGGAGAAGTTAAGGCACGCACACGAGTACTACGTATTGCGGTTTTATTTAAGGCTGCACTATATACTGCCAGGATACCGATAGTTAATACTATCTGGTTCTCGAACTGCTCTGACGCAATATCAACACTTCCTTTAGCAGAACCAATTAGCCAATGTGTCTCTTTGAACTGGGAATAAAGTTTCTCCGTGTCAAGGAAGCCGTTGAAGTCCACATTCTCAAGCAAAGCCTTGTCGCTCTGCTGAATGCGCATCGATCCAAGATAAAGGATGTCTTGATCTTTTAGATCCAAACCCTCCACTTGGACCAGAAACTCGTAGTGCCTTATTTGCTGTATTAGAGACTGAATAACCTCTTCAACAAACTCACGCCCGGCCGGTTTTGATCCCTTATTTAGCCATCGGCTATAGCTTGTCCTGATGGCGCTGTCGATTTCTGCTGGCGAAACAGAATTGGATAGCAGGGCTAAGTCACCTAATAAGCCAATCAAACGCCGCAACGCGGCAATCGCTTTAGCAGATAGAAATACGCTTGTCCCGCGCCACTCAACTTGGGGGTGAAAGGGAGACAAAAGCTTGAGTTCGTCAAGCGTGAGTTCCCGTAGAAACGCAGCAGGAGAGAAGAGAGTCTCCACATCTCTCTCGATTATTCTTTTTTGTTTTTTGGTTAGCGCTTCATCATACTGGCCCCTGCGCCATGTTTGCGCTGCCATCTCAATTGTCATTTTTTACAGCAGGACAGCGACTGAGTGCGATGTTGTATTCATGGTAAGCATTAATGACAACGAAAGTTCTTTTACTTCTATCTCTTTACCTTCCAAACAGATTTCCATCATCTCGCTCGTTTTTTACTTTTGACTAACAACTTACCAGCCGACTTCAGAGTTCGACCCGTGCACAACCGCCCATTATTCAACCAATTTACACGGAAAGAAGATGCGGCAGGAATAACCTTGCGCAGCGCTCTGTGTAATTAGACGTGATTGGATTAGATAGGACGAATCTGTCCCCATTGCCCCGATAAAACCGTGAAATATTGGGGCAGCTGAGAGCTAATAGAGACGGCAAGCCCCAACCGCCCCAACATGCCCCAACAAAAAAATGACACGTGAAGGGATAGGGGGTATTTCTACCAACTTACGAAGCAATTTTTTTAAACGGCAGTACTGTGGCTCCGGGCTTTAGCTCATCCAAATAATCAGCCCAGTGCTGCATCATTTTTACCCGATCAGAAAAATAATCCGCGTGATTGTACGTGCGACGCACTTGGTTTGGTTCAGTGTGAGCGAGCTGCTTCTCTATCCAATCTGATGGAAAGCGCATTTCGTTTAACCGGGTGCTCCCGGTCGTGCGGGTTGCGTGTGGACTAAATCTGCCAGCCCAACCAAGAGTGCAAAGCATTTGACGAAACGAAGCCGTTGACATTGGCCTCGTCCGATCGTCCCTATTTGGAAAAAGGTGGGCATGGTGACCGGTTATACCGTGCAGCGCGTGAAGCATTGTAACCGCTTGGGCAGGCAAGGGTACAACATGCTCTTTCCGCTTTTTCATCCTCCCCGCAGGAATTCGCCATAACGCGGCGTCTAGATCAAACTCGGACCATTGAGCCTCGCACGCTTCCACGGTACGGCAGAGTGTTAACCACATCAAGCGAAAGGCTGCTACTGTTTCATACCGCCCTTTGTGCTTTTCCAAATCACGAAGAAGAGCACCAATTTCAACAGCATCAAGTGGGCGTTTATGTTGAGTCTTGTTCTTCGGCAGCGCTTCACGCCATTGGTGAACCGGGTTTGAATCAACTCGGAATGTTTCCGCTGCCAGTTCAAAAATGCCATACATGGTGCGCTTGGCTTCGGCCATGACAGAAGCCCCGTTCTTCTCGGCAGCCTTCTTCAAAATCGTCAGAATTATAGACGGATCGATCTGTTTTATTGGAATTTGCCCGATGGCCGGAAATACGACACGCCGAAGCATGGAAAGACGCTTGTTTTTAGTAATCTCTTCCCATTCCTTAAGCGCCAGCCATTCAACGGCTACCGCTTCAAAAGTGGTCGCCGCTTCTTTCTCACGTTTTATACGATCAAGCCGTCTCGCTTGAACAGGGCTTATCCCCTGTTTCACTAGGTCGCGAGCGCCTTCTCTTGCCTTTCGAGCATTAACCAAGCTGATGGTCGGATAATCTCCAATGGCAAACACATTTTCCTTACCGTGAAGCCTGAAGCGGTAGCGCCATGCTTTAACACCGTTAGATTTCACTTCCAAATACAACCCCTTCCCATCTGTAAGCTTATAAGATTTAGCTCGAGGCTTTGCATTTCGGCACTGGATATCGCTCAGCATGGCATGGCTCCTTGGTTTTATTCGTACCCGCTTTTTTACTGATTCATTTTTCTTTATACCCTCTTTTATACCCGTTTATTTTCTGAATGGCAATATATGTTGTCGGACTCCATAAAACAACAAAGCCCAGTTTTTACTGGGCTTTTTATTTATCCTGGACAGCGTTGGACGCTATAAGATATGGACTCAGGCTTAGACGTTAAACCGAAAGTGCATCACGTCCCCATCCTTGACGACATACTCCTTGCCTTCCAGCCGCATCTTGCCCGCTTCCTTGGCGCCCTGCTCGCCTTTGCAGGCGATGAAGTCGTCATAGCTGATGACCTCGGCGCGGATAAAGCCCTTTTCGAAATCGGTATGGATGACAGCAGCGGCCTGGGGCGCGGTATCGCCTTTTGATATCGTCCAGGCGCGCACTTCTTTCACCCCGGCAGTAAAGTAGGTCTGCAACCCGAGCAGCTGATAGGCTGCGCGCACCAGGCGGTTGAGTCCTGGTTCTTCCAGATTCAGATCGGCGAGAAAAACCTGCTTGTCCTCATCCGGCATCTCGGCAATTTCGGATTCGAGAGCGGCACAGATCGCAACGACAGGCGCGCCCTCGCCTGCCGCGTACTCTTCCACACGCGTGAGCAGGGGATTGTCGGTGAATCCTTTTTCATCGACGTTCGCTACATAAATGGCGGGTTTGGCTGTGAGCAGGCATAGCGGTTTGAGCAGTTCCTGTTGTTCTTTATCCAGCCCGAGACTTCTGACCGGCTTGCCCTGGTCGAGATGCTCCCTTACCTTTTCGAGCAGCGCCCCGAACTTGACCGCTTCCTTGTCACCGGACCTGGCAAGCTTGGTTTCCCGTTGCAGCACCTTTTCGACAGTTGCCAGATCGGCGAGTGCCAGTTCGGTGTGGATGGTTTCGATATCCGAGATGGGATCGACCTTGCCGGAGACGTGCACGACGTTGTCATTCTTGAAGCAGCGCACCATGTTGATGATGCCGTCGGTTTCACGGATGGTGGCAAGAAACTTGTTGCCGAGCCCCTCTCCCTTCGAGGCACCTGCGACAAGACCGGCAATATCGACAAATTCAACCACTGCCGACTGCACCTTTTGCGGTTTGACGATCGCAGCAAGTTCAGTCAGACGAGAGTCGGGAACTTCGACGATGCCGACATTCGGTTCGATGGTGCAGAAGGGGTAGTTCTCGGCAGCGATGCCAGCCTTGGTGAGGGCATTGAAGAGGGTGGATTTTCCGACGTTGGGCAAGCCAACGATACCGCATTTCAGGCTCATGGTTTATTTGGTTACTCGTTCGAGGAGGCTGTAATGGTAATGGTTAGAAGAGTATCAGGGCGAGATTTCAATCATTCTCAAGGTACAGGTTAAATACGTTCCCGATAATCAACTTTCGGTGGATTTATCCCGAACGCATCCGACCCTTCGACAGGCTCAGGGCGAACGGTGGAGAAGGTAGAATCAAGAGGAACGAAACTGCCTAACTCAATGTCAGCCTTGAAATATCAGCCTTGCTTCTGGGTATGCAGCTTCATCATTGCGGCCTGATAATTGCCTTCCGCGATGAGCGGCCAGACTTCGAGACTGTGGTTTATAGCCGTGTCGATCAGCGTCGCTTCTTCCTTGCGCGGGGGCTGCAATACGTAATTCACGACGGCATGCTTTTCTCCCGGATGGCCGATGCCGATCCGCAGGCGCCAGAACTCCCTGGTACCGAGATGCGCGGCAATGTCTTTCAAGCCATTGTGACCGCCCAGTCCGCCGTCGAGCTTCAGCCTGGAAACGCCCGGTGGCAAATCCAGTTCGTCGTGCACTACGAGCATCTGTTCAGGCTGAATCCGGTAGAAACGGCACAATGCAGCCACTGCCCTTCCGCTCGCATTCATGTAGGTCTGGGGATTGAGCAGCCAGGACTCAGAATCACCCCGGCCGATACGCGCGCACAAGCCGTGAAACTTCGCATCGGCCTTCAGCGTGACGCCCAATTGATCCGCCAGGCGGGCTACCCACCAGGCACCGGCATTATGGCGTGTTGCCGCATATTCCCTACCCGGATTGCCAAGGCCGACGATGAGCTTCACTGGATAAGACCCGAATCATTAAAACGAAAAGCCCGCGAAGCCAGAATGACCCCGACGGGCTGAAAAACTGATGTGATACCGGTAAATGCTGCACTGAGCGGATGCCGTGATTCCACTCGCACCTTCCTGCGGAAGGCACTGCTCCGCCCTCCGCGGTCTTACTTTTTCTTTCCGGCGTCTTTTTTCTCGCCTTCCTTGGCGACGCCTTCTTTCTTCTGTACGGAGGTGGGTACGTCTCCCGCTGCTATGCCTCCGGCCGCTTCCTCAGCCGCTACCGCACGCGGAATGGCGATGGTCGCCACAGGGAGGTCTTCACCTTTTATCAGCGACGGAATTTCAACTCCTTCCGGCAACTGCAGGTTGCTCAGGTGTATGGTATTTCCGGCTGCAAGTTCACCCACATCTACAGAAATGAATTCAGGCAGATCCTTGGGCAGGCAGGAAACATCCAGTTCGGTAAGCACGCGGCTCACCAGTCCGCCGGCCAGTTTCACCCCTGGGGCAATATCTTCGTTGATGAAGTGCAAGGGCACTTTCATATGGATTTTCTTGTTCGAAGCGACACGCTGAAAGTCGATATGCAGCACCTGGAGCTTGAAGGGGTGCATCTGTATATCCCGCAGCAGCACCTTTTCTTTCTGTCCCTCCACGCTCATCGTCAGGATGGAAGCATGAAAGGCTTCCAGTTTGAGCTGGTGATAAAGATCGTTGTGATCGAGTTCGATCGGTTGCGCCGGGTTTTCTCCACCATAGATGATTCCCGGTACCTTGCCGGAACCCCGCAGGCGGCGGCTCGCACCTTTGCCCTGCAATTCGCGCTTTTCGGCGCTGACTTCAATTTGCATCTACTTTCTCCAGAATGTGGATCATCCGCGACCAGATGAATCCGATTAATAAACCTGTATATTGGGCTATCCTGCTCAAATCTCGGGCTATTCGCTGTCAGCTTGCTTCCCGTTTTGCTTCTTCATGCCGATATGTAATGTGTAATGCCTGGAACTCGTGTTACTCCATGAAAAGCGAACTCACGGAATCTTCGTTACTGATCCTGAGCATCGTTTCCGCGAGCAGGCTTGCCACGCTCAGCTGCTCTATGCGGACACATGCCCTGGCATCCTCCCGCAGCGGAATGGTATCGGTGACAACGAGCTTGTCTAGGGCGGAATTCTCGATCCGCTCCACGGCACTGCCCGACAGCACCGGATGCGTGCAATAAGCCAGCACGCGTTCCGCTCCCTGCTCCTTGAGCGCGTGCGCTGCTTCGCACAGGGTATTGGCGGTATCCACCATGTCGTCCATGATCACACAGGTGCGCCCGTCCACCTCGCCGATGATGTTCATGACCTTTGCTACATTCGCTTTGGGACGCCGCTTGTCTATGATGGCAAGGTCGCATTCGAGCCGTTTGGCCATCTGGCGCGCACGCACTACTCCACCGACATCAGGGGAAACCACCACCAGATTCTTGAAATCATTTTTCCAGAGATCGCCCAGCAAGATAGGCATGCTGTAGATGTTATCCACGGGTATGTCAAAAAACCCTTGGATCTGGTCCGAATGCAGATCCATCGTCAACAGCCGGTCTATGCCGACACTGGTCAGCATGTTTGCCACTACCTTGGCCGTAATGGGTACCCGCACCGAGCGCGGGCGCCTGTCCTGGCGGGCATACCCGAAATAAGGCATCGCGGCGGTGATGCGCGACGCGGAGGCCCGCTTTAGCGCATCCACCAGCACCAGCAATTCCATCAGCGTATCGTTGGTGGGCATGCAGGTGGATTGCAGGACGAATACATCCTTGCCGCGGACATTCTCAAGGATTTCCACCATTACTTCGCCATCGCTGAAACGGCCCACCGTGGCACGGCCGATGCGAAGATTGAGATGCCGCACGACATCCTGCGCCAGCTTGGGATTGGCGTTGCCCGTAAAAACCATCAAGCTATCGTAGGCCATGAGAAAACCTAAAAGTCCGAAAATGCGGAACCGGTGCAACCGATGGAACCGGCAGATGGGAAATTCATGGGAGCGAACAGGGACTGGCGGCAGGCCCACCCGGACGAATCATGGAGCTTAAAACTGGCTGGGGAGGTAGGGATCGAACCTACGAATGCCGGAATCAAAATCCGGTGCCTTACCACTTGGCGACTCCCCAATTATTCTTCTGCAAAATCATACAAGGGGTGGCGATCAAGTCCCTGCGCCACAAAACCCTTCATACCGTATGGAACCTTCCCCAGCGCCGCTCTGGCCCTGGATTCGGTCGCAAACTCGGCAAAAACGCACGCGCCTGAACCCGTCATGGCGGCCATCCTTGCACCCTCGAGCTGCCGCAACCACTCAAGATGACGTGCTACCTCTGGGTATGAGGCACATACCACCGGCTCGAGATCATTATGCCCCTGCTCGGTGGAAAAGGGCGGTATTTTGATCGGAATCGTGTTTCGTGTCAATTCCTTACTCGAAAAAACCTGTGCCGTTGATACGTGCACAGGGGGCGTGAGTACCAAGTACCATGCCGGGGGCAGCGCGATCGGCAGGAGTTTTTCACCGATGCCTTCGGCAAAGGCATTTCCACCGAAAACGAATACGGGAACGTCCGCCCCCAGCGCCGGAGCCAGTTTCAAAAGCTGGTTCCGGCGCCAGCCCAGCTTCCACAAGCGGTTGAGCGCCAGCAAGGTCGTAGCTGCATCCGAACTGCCGCCCCCCAGGCCGCCTCCCATCGGGATGCGTTTTTCCAGAAAAATGTCCACCCCCCAGAGAGTACCGCTTTCCCGTTGCAGCAGCTTTGCCGCGCGCACGCACAAATCCTGCTCTTCCGTCACCCCCGGAGTGGGCGTATGCAACCTGATCACACCGTCCGCGCGTAACCCGAAATGGAGCTGGTCGGCGAAATCCACCAGGCGGAAAACGGTTTGCAGAAGATGGTACCCATCCTCCCTGCGTCCCACCACGTGCAGGAACAGATTGAGCTTGGCAGGCGCAGGACAGCTCAGTTCCGCCTGCGAATCCGCTTCAGTCTTCGACAGTATTCCATTCATCTATTACCAGCCGTATCCGCAGATCGTCACGGTTAAGTGTCAGCAGTCTGGCACGCGCAGCTTCTGACTGTGGAGTTTCAGCAGCTACCCCCGGCGAGTAGCCTGCATAAGTGATTTCCCATCCGTTCTGGCGAATGGCTGCCACGCGGCCCGCAATATCAAGGTCGATTTCGGAGGACGTGTCCGGCGAATTCGTGCCTTGCACCCAGTACTGCAAACCCGAGAGTGGCAAGCGCCAGCCCAATACCCGTTCTGTGAGTTCTTCCACATTATCGGCGTAATAATGTTCCTGCTCGGCAGTTATCAAAGACACCCCATCGGCTGTGCGCTCAATCTGCCCCACAGCCTGACCTATGGGGGAGAGAAGGAGAATCTGATCGCTGTCCTGCAAGTGGCGCCACTGAACTCCACCGGAAAAACCGTCTCTGCCTTCTTTCACCGATACCCTGCCAATCAGCCGGAAGCCCGCGCTTTTCGCTTCCATCGCGCCGGGTTCCATGATAACAGTGCTGGCTACATTCTTTTCTTCTGGAGCAAGGGTCGCACAAGCGGAAAAAAAAGCAGGCGCCAGAAAAACAAGATGCCATGAACGCAAGGAACCAAGGGAGAGCAGGGAAAATCTTCCGAAATTTTTCAACTTCGGACAAGCCGGGTTCACAAAGCGAACAGGCTGCGAATCAACGCAGGGCATTCTCTATCCCACCCTCACGCTATTTCATGAACCTCTTCATCACGCCAATCAACGCTTCGTTGCCGGGATGATTCTTGAGCGCCGCCTGCCAGATCTCTTTCGCTTCGTCCTTCATTCCCTGCACCCACAACACTTCCCCCAGGTGAGCAGCGATTTCCGGATCGGGATTCATTGCAAACGCCTGTCGCAGGTAGCTTAACCCCTGGTTGATGTCCCCCATGCGATAGTGCACCCATCCCAGGCTGTCAATGATGTAGGGATCGACAGGAGAAAGCTTGATCGCTTTCTCGATCAGTTCCAGCGCCTCCGGCAGGCGCCGGCTGGAGTGCTCGGCAATACCGTAACCCAGGGCATTGTAGGCGTGAGCATGGTCGGGCCTCAGTCCGATCAATTTGCGCAGATCCTGCTCCATGATATCCGCCTTGCCTATTTTCTCCGCAGCCAGGGCACGGTCATAAAGCAGCTCGGGAGAATCGGGAAGTTTTTCAAGACCGCTGCTCAGGAGCTGAAAAGCTTTCCTGTAAGCGCCCGACTCGCGCAACAATTGCGCCTCGGCGATGATCACCTGTGCGCGCTGCTGGTCATTGGCCACCGGCAGTTGCTGCAAGTGCTGGAGACCCTCCTTCATTCTGCCCGTTCTGCTCAACAGGATGGCATATTTGATCTGCGCCGGGATAAACTGGGTTCCATCCGTAACCGAACGATACCAGTTCAGCGCCTGGGGGATCTGCTGTTTTTTTTCACTGATGCCGCCGAGATAAAAGCGTACCATTCCCGGGTCCCGATACCCCAGTTCCAGCGCTCTTTTGAAATTCGACTCGGCTACATCGTAGTTCTGTAACTCCAGGGATAGCAGGCCGACGGCAACGGCAACATCCGGGTTATCCGGATTTTCTGTCAGCAATTTCTGGAACTGCTCCCGGGCTTTGCTATAATCCCTTTCAGCCAGCAGCAGGCGTGCATAGGTGATGCGTGTATCATTGGCCTTGGGATAGCGCTTGAGATAATCGTCGAAAAACTCGATTGCGCGGGCGTTGGATTCGCGCGCCAGGATACGGCCTTCGTAAATTGCCGCCATCTCCCACTCCGGCCGCAGCGCCAGCGCTTTTTTCATTTCTTCCAGAGCGGTATCGAAACGCTCGGCAAACCACGCTGCCTGAGACTCGGCAAAATGCGCTTCCGGCAGATCGGGATAAGGTTGCGCGAGCTGCTGTACCAGTTCGAAGATTGCACTTTTGTTGGGACTGCGCACCAGCAGGCTGTTCAGTTGCATGAAAGCATCATCGATCTTGTCTCCCGCAACCGCCAGCAATTTTTCCAGATGGGGACGGGCTTCATCCAATCTGTCAAAATGCACCAGCAATGCAGCCATCATCTGACGGGCTGGAATCGATTCCGGATCGAATTCTGTCCAGATTTTTGCCGCTTCGAGGGCGAATGCCGGCTGGCGCGCCTGGAGCGCGGCTTCCGTGGCGCGCTGGGCCACGCGCGGATCCTGAGTGCTTTTTGCAAGCTTGAGATAAGTACGAAGACCGATTTCCGTGTCGCCCCGCTGCAGCGCTGTCTCCGCCAGCAGAAAATCGAACAGCATGGAGGGAGTCAAATCCTGATTGGGTAATCTTGACTGCTCTGATTCCTTCTTCTCTGCCGGTTTTTCCGCCTTGAGAGGAGTCTTGGCAGGAAGATGTGAACAGGCGGCAAGAAAGAGCAGCGATAATGCGCCGGGAACTTTAAGACTCATGCGGAAATCCGGAAGATTCGAAAAAGAGGCTGCAAATGGATGGGTTCCTTCAGCACAGCCCACATATTAGGTATATTTTACGCTTATCACAAGTAGACACCTGAGCCGTACCATCTGCCCGCAAGGATTTACCGGAGGCGCCAGCTCCACCGTTGCGCACTGCCTTCCACTGAAATGGAAAAATGAACTTCGATCCATCCGCCAACCTGAATCATTGATCTTGTCATGTCTGCAAAAACAGAACAGAAAACCGTTTCAGCACATGACCTGAGTCGTTATTTTGGCGCTCGCATTGCCGTTGACCAGGTCAGCCTGGAACTGGAACAAGGGGAAGTGCTTGGTCTCCTCGGACCCAATGGCGCGGGCAAGACGACGATCATGCGCCTTCTTACCGGAAATCTTGCTCCCAACAATGGCAAGGTCGAAATCTGCGGCATGGATTTGCAGAAACAAACACTCAAGGCGAAAGCCTGTATCGGCTATCTGCCGGAGATACCCCCCCTCTACCGGGAGTTAACGATAGATGAGTATTTACGGCTTGCGGTGAAATTGCGTCGTCTCGCCCGTTCGAAAACAGACGATGCAATCAGGAAGGCAGTGGAACGTTGCGGGCTGGAGAATGTACGCCGGCGGCTAATCGGCTCCCTGTCAAAAGGCTACCAGCAGCGCGCGGGTATAGCTCAGGCCATCATTCACGATCCGGCAGTCATCATTCTCGACGAACCGACCTCGGGGCTGGATCCCAACCAGATGCGCGAGGTCCGGTCACTCATTCGTGAACTTGGCGCAATGAGAAGCGTGATTTTTTCAACACACGCCTTATCGGAGGTTGAGAGCGTGTGCGACCGTGTGCAGATCATCAACCACGGACGACAGGTGTTCGAGGGCTCGGTGGATATGATGAAGCTGGAAGGAACCCGGCTCGAAGAGATATTCACGCAATCCACCATGGAGAAAATTGAAACTTGATTACGATCATTGCCCGGAAGGAGCTGGGAGTATTGTTCGGGTCCCCTTTGGCATGGGTAATACTTGCGCTGGCGCAACTGGTATTCGCCTGGTTTTACCTGGCGAATCTTGAAAGTTTCCTGCAGGTTCAACCGCAGCTGATAAGAATTGCCCACCCGCCAGGAGCAACCGAAGCAATCGCGGCTCCGTTATTCTCCATAGGTGCAGTCGTGCTGCTGATGATAACGCCGCTTTTGACCTCCCGTCTCATTGCCGAGGAGCGCCGCAATCACACCTTGCCTTTCCTGATTTCCGCACCTGTTTCAATGACGGAAATTGTCCTGGGAAAGTTTCTCGGCCTGATGACTTTTCTCTCGGCCATCATCGCCCTGATTGTCGCATTGACGGTTTCCCTGCTTGCGGGAGGCAAACTGGATTTCGGCCTGTTGCTGAGCAACATTGCTGGGCTGTGGCTTCTCTCAGCCTGTTTCGTTGCGCTCGGGTTATATATCTCCTGCCTCAGCACCCAACCTGCCATCGCGGGAGCAGCGGCGCTCTGCATACTTTTCGCGTTATGGATCATGGATAACGCTGAAAGCGGAGAAAACGGCATAACGCGCAGCTTGTCCCCGTTCGCTCATTTTGAAAATTTCAACCGGGGAATGATCGATACATTCGATCTTGCTTATTTTGCTCTTTTCATTTTCTTTTTTCTGGCCTTATCCGTTCGCTGGCTAAAACTGTACAGGTAGGTATGCTGCTCAAGAGGAAAAAACTGCGCTTGCGCTGGACACAAAGCGCAACATTTTTGATATCGCTCATACTGCTGGTAGCGTTGCCCGGTTACCTGGCCTGGGAGAATCGCATCCAGTGGGATGTCACCCAGAACGAACGCAACAGCCTGAGCCCGACCAGCCTGGAGGTGCTGAAGCAAATGGAGGGCCCCCTGCTGGGGAGTGTCTACATATCTCCCCAGGATGCTCAATTTGGCAATGTATCCAAGATCATCCGTGACTTTCTGACACCTTATCAGCATGCCAAGCCTGATTTCGCTGTCACCTTTATCGACCCCTCCGAGCACCCCGAGCTTGCACGGGAGGCAGGTGTCGAGGGCAGCGGCGAAATGATCATCGAATATAACGGCAGGGTGGAACGGCTGACTACATTCAATGAGCATGCACTGATCAACTTGCTGATGCGGTTGATGCGCCCCGGCAGCAGGCCGGTAGTAACGCTCAGCGGCCATGGCGAACGCAGGCTGGACGGTATTGGCAATCGTGACCTCGGGGAATTTGGGCAGCAACTGACGGCAAAAGGCTTCAGGATTCAACCGCTCAACCTGGTCACCACTCCTGAAGTGCCCGCAGATACGAGCCTGCTCGTCATTGCTTCGCCTCAGGCCGATCTGTCCGAGGGCGAGGTCGATCGAATACTCGCGTATATCGAGCGCGGCGGCAATCTTTTATGGCTGCTGGACCAGCAACCTTTGCACGGATTGCAGCCACTGGCGGAGAAACTTGAACTGACTCTGACGCCCGGCGTGGTGATCGACCCGCAGGCGGGGCAGCTGAAAGCACCCGTAACTTTTTCTGTAGGCGCGGTCTACGGTGAACATCCCATCACCCGCAACTTTGACTACCTCACGGTATTTCCTTTTGCACGCCAGATCACAATCAACGAAAACGATGTATGGCACAGCCTCTCGCTGGTGGAGGCCGGAGAAAACGGATGGGTGGAAACAGGCGATCTGAATGCCGGCATCGCATTCGATGCGATGTATGACGTATCCGGCCCGGTCAGTATCGCCGCTGTGTTGAGCCGCACGGTCAATGACCAGGAGCAGCGGGTCGCCGTTATCGGAAGCGGTTATTTTCTCGCCAACGCTTACCTCGGCTACGGCAGGAATCTTGATTTTGGCGTCAATCTCGTCAACTGGCTTGCCGGCGATGAAGACCTCATCGCTATCCAGCCACGAGCGACCATCGACAGCAGCTTGACCTTGAAGGAACCAACGCTGACGATAATGGCCTGGGCATTCCTCATCGTGATGCCGCTGATTTTCCTTGGAAGCGGGATGATGATATGGTGGCGGCGCAAAAGAAGATAAAGAATGCTTCTCGCTGCTTCTCGCTCAGGATACGGAGTAACCGATCAGTCGGTGAATCCAGAATCCTGGACAACGTTCCCCATACCCTGAGCATATCCTGACCATACCGGCGACCTCTTTATCCCAACATTCCATCCCGACATTCGAATTGCCTGAACTGCCTGAAGTCGAAGTTGTCCGCCGCGGCATCGCCTCTGAACTCGAGAGGCGCAAGATCGCCAGCTTGACGGTACGAAATCCGAATCTGCGCTGGCCGGTGCCAGACCTTGAGCTAACCCTTCGCGGTCTGGAAATCAGAACGGTAACGCGTCGTGGAAAATACCTTTTGCTCGACTGCGGCGCGGGCACCCTGATCCTGCATCTCGGCATGTCTGGCAGCTTGAGATTGCTGCCCCTTGCAGCTAATATCGCCCTGCAGAAGCACGACCATGTCGATCTGCTTCTGGATAACGGCATGATTCTCCGTTTTCGGGATCCTCGCCGCTTTGGGGCTGTGTTGTGGACTGCGGGAAATGTCGCGGACCACCCGTTACTGTCTCGCCTGGGACCCGAGCCCCTTACCGAAGCATTCGACGGCAAGCTGCTGTACAGAAAAACCCGAAACCGTAGCGCCAGCATTAAAGAGGTATTGATGAACAGCCGTATTGTCGTCGGTGTCGGAAACATTTACGCAAACGAAGCGCTCTTTCTTGCTGGCATTCATCCCACCATCGCTGCCGGCCGAATTGGAGCGAGGAGATGCGCGGGATTGGCGCAGGCAGTCAAGGAAACCCTCGGGCGCGCGATAGAAGCAGGTGGCAGCAGCTTGCGCGATTTCGTTGGCAGCGATGGCAATCCCGGATATTTCCAGCAGCAGTATTGGGTTTATGGCCGGACCGGGCAGCCTTGCCGAAAATGTGGTACAAATATCGAACAGATCAGGCAGGGGCAGCGTTCGAGTTTTTATTGCCCGCGTTGCCAGAAATAAATTTACTGGAATACATGAATATTACATTCATTGGTGGCGGCAACATGGCTTGCGCTTTGATTGGCGGGCTGCTGCAACAGGATTATTCACCGGCACAGATACGGGTAGCAGAGATCAACGCTGAAACCCGCGAGAGGGTTCGGCGTGAGTTTGGCGTGGAGACGGTCGCGGAACTTGCGCGGGGCATGATCGACGATAGGGAGATAATCGTGCTCGCCGTAAAGCCGCAGCAGCTCTCCATCGTGGCGCGCGGGCTCGCGCCGCTGCTCAAGCAGAACCTTGTCATCTCGATTGCCGCCGGTATTCGGGCAGAGGCCCTTTCGCAGTGGTTCGGCGGGCGTGCCCGCGTCGTGCGGGCCATGCCCAATACGCCTGCGCTGGTTGGCTCCGGCGTTACCGGACTTTATGCAATGGCAGGCGTGAACGATGAGGAAAAACGTGAGGCGGAGGCCATACTCCGTGCAGTCGGCACTGTGCTGTGGGTTGAAAGCGAAGAACTGCTGGATGCAGTGACTGCCACCTCGGGCAGCGGTCCTGCTTATGTATTCTACTTCATCGAGGCCATGCAGAAGGCAGGACAGGAATTGGGGCTGGATGCGGACCAGATGCGCAAACTGAGCATTGAAACCTTTCTTGGCGCCGCCAGGCTTGCAAGTGAGAGCATGGATGAGGCGAGTGTTCTGCGTGCGCGAGTCACATCGCCCGGCGGCACGACGGAACGCGCGATAAGGTCGCTGGAAAATGACGGTGTCAAAAACGGAATCATCCGGGCAATCCGTGTCGCATATCAGCGGTCACGCGAAATGGGCGACGAACTCGGCCGGACATGACAGAATAGAATGGAGAATAACCCATGCGCGCAAGTCGCGCAGTAAAAAACGGATAATACTTTCATGATCAGTCAGATGCTCATATTTCTGCTCGATACCCTGCTGGGGTTGTTTTCCCTGGCGCTGCTGTTGCGCTTTTATATGCAACTGGTGCGCGCGCCGTATGGAAACCCGCTCTCGTCATTTCTGATTGCAATAACCGATTTTCTGGTCAAACCCGCAAGGCGCGTCATTCCCGGTTATCGCGGCATGGATCTTGCGACGCTTTTGCTGGCGTGGATTGCTCAAGTCATGTTGCTGGGGAGCGTGTTAATGCTGAAGGGTTACGACTTCAGCTCCACGATGGGCACTGCCGTAGGTGGACTGGCGCTCCTGGGGCTGGTGGAAATCATCAAGACGACGCTTTACATCATCATGGTGGCGATCATCATCCAGGCTGTGCTTTCGTGGATTAATCCCTACAATTCGCTGGCCCCGCTGCTCGACAGCTTTACCCGGCCGTTTCTAGGCGTTATCCGCGAGCACATTCCTCCCATCGGAAATATCGATCTCTCGCCGCTGTTCGTACTGATCGTCATTCAGTTGCTTCTTTTTGTAACGGCGGGAATGGAGCGGGAAGTCAGTCGCTTGTTCTGATCGTGGAAATCGCTTCAAGCGACGAATGGTATCGCAGCGATGATACCGGGAAGCGCCTGATCCTCACTCTGCACATACAGCCCGGTGCGAGGCGTACTGAAGTCGTCGGCCCGCACGGCGATGCCCTGAAAATCAAACTTGCCGCCCCACGGGTAGAAGGTGCCGCGAATGCTGCTTTGCTTGCATTCCTCGCTGGGGTTTTTGGAGTGCCTCAGCGTCAGGTAATACTCAGGCAAGGAGCCAGATCGCGACGCAAAATCGTTGAAATCGATGGGATGGCCTATGGAGCCGATATACTATTGAAGCAGGCTGCCAGTTGATACTTCGGCTATCCACTACTATTGCAAGTTCCCCAATCGGCATTCCATGAGCAAGCGCTTTCAAAAAACTGCCGTTATTTTGCGATCGTGATGCTTGGCACTCCCGAGCGCGGCAAATCCGTAACCGTCATCTGGAACAGGAGATACAGCAGCTGGAAGGCGCTCCGGTTCCAGCGAGCCAGGGGTCCCCGGGTGTGTACCGAGTAATACTGATCATAGGCATGCACCCACAGATCCGCTTCCCGGGGAGCCGAGTCCGTCACCAGCAGTTCCATGGTAGCAACAGGATTTTCATCATCCTCGAGGGGCGGTGTACGGAAGTCTTTCTCCACATGATATTCCGACTCGTCGCCCAGGGTGCGTCCGAGGAAATTGAGAATGGCATGGAAGCTGCGGAGGCGAAAAGTCCCTTTCATGGGCCACTCCCCGCCATAATGATTGGGGCGAATATCGAAAGCGACATCATTGGGGCTCCATTCACGCGCCTCATTGCTCAAGCGCTTTCGCTCCTCCGGTGAGAGGATGTTGGGGTCATAATTGGTGATGAGAATAGGTCCCGCTGCCTGCTTGACCAGGATGTAGGTGTTTTCCCGCGCATCATAGCGTACGGAAAACTCTTTCTGCAGAGCCTGAAAACCTTCTGCTGTCACCGAGCCGGCGGGAATGGTCCAGGTCTGCTCCAGAATCAAAGGCTCCGCGTGGAGGTGGTTATTATCCTGTATGGCGGACAAATGCAGCACCACGCGCCTGAACATGCCGTAGCCGGGCGAATCAAAGGGGCGGTTGCGATAGGAAACCTGCCGGCCTTGGTTATCATTAATACGCACTTCCTGGGCCATCAGCCGCATCAGGAGATCGATATCGAAACGCTGACGGAGCAAAAGCGTGAGTTTGTTTTCCTGAAATGGGGTAAGCAGACGCCGGGCAAACTCCTCTCCCTCTACGGGAACAATGGTGATCGTGGGATTTTCCGCCACGCTTCCCCCAAACACAGGCATCAGTATGCCGCCAGCATTTCCCGTCAACGCCGGGGTGGCGCCGGCACTGACACGGAAATCGAATGTTGCTGCGACGTTCGATACGCCGGTAAAGTGCACCGGCTGATTATGATAAGCACGCGCTATATTCACCAGCAGTTGCCTGGAGGCGGCGTTGGTCGTAGCCTCGTCATAAGCGCCTACAGCACGATTGAGTGCAATGGGGGATGCGCAACCACCCAGCAGAAACAGGGGCAGGGGCAGGAGCAGGAGCAGGCATGGGGGCTGCGGCAAGGTGTCCGCGTGTCCAGTAGGGAAAAAGGCCATTCGTCTTGTTCTCTTTTTTGCCGGATTATTTCCGGAATCTTTCAAAGCGCCAGATTTTTGCTCGCCTCAAGCAGGACCGCGATACCGATAAGGGCAAACACGGCTGCTGCAATTCCACGCACGAGGCGCGCCGGAATCCGATTCGCCAGGCGTTCGCCCAGATAGACTGCGGGAACATTCGCGATCATCATCCCGAGCGTGGTGCCTGCCACCACCGCGGAAAACATCTGATACTGCGCTGCCAATGCCGCAGTCGCTATTTGTGTCTTGTCGCCCATTTCCGCAAGGAAAAAAACCAGAAGCGTCGCGCTGAAAACACCGGCCCCGTCGCCCCCGGTTCCGGACTGCGCTTCATCAAGCTGATCGGGAATGAGCGTCCAGATCGCCATGCCGACAAACAGCAGGCCAAGTGTCCAGTTCAGGGTTTCGGGACCAAGTTGCGTGATGATCCACGAACCGATTGCGGCAGCGAAGGCATGGTTCAACAGGGTAGCGACGAGTATACCGAGCACGATGGGAACCGGCTGGCGAAATTTTGCCGCGAGGATAAAGGCGAGAAGCTGCGTTTTGTCGCCAATCTCTGCGAGTGCGACAACGCCAGCCGAAACAAGGAAAGCTTCCACGTTCTTACGCTCCAGGCCGGACAAGAATCGAGACCACGCTTCTCCCCAGCCTTCCGGAGACAATGTGGTCAAAGGTCTTGCCAGGCACGGAACTGCTTGCACCATGACCGGACGGATCAAGTATGTTGATGCAAGCCCTTCAATTCGACGGAAGGAGGCTACTCCCCGATGACCGGAATATTCTACTTGCCGAATAAAACCTTGTCCATGCCTCAGGATCTGTTAACAAGCCCTGGTCAAGCCGATGCTCATGTGCAGATAACAACTCTAGCGGAAACCCACCGTGATTCTGCTAAGCTGGATTTATATCGTCCATGAACAGGTTTGCAGGAGAAAGCCATTTTGCATTAAATATTTACCAATGAGATGAACGAGGAGTACCCCATGTTCAGAAAGAATCTCCCACAGCGCGACAGCAGGAGTCTCGAGAACGAGGTCATCCTGGCTGTGATCGCGCTGTACCTATTGCTCGCACTCGTTATGACCGTCGTGCACTACATACAGCCGTCGGAGCAGATAGCGGCCACATCTTCCATGTCGCCTTCCCATCGGGAAAAAGCCGAAGCAAAAAAATAAACTGAAACCTGTGGTCGTACCACACCACAAAAGGAGAGTTCATCATGATTCGCAGTGTTGTGAGGGATAATCACTCACTCTGCGTCATTCACGGCCTGCCGCGGCGGGAGGGCGACGAGCATGTCGTCTGGCTTGAGATCAATGCGCCAACACCCGAGGACATTGTGTGTCTGAAGCAGCGCTTCGGCATCGATACGACGCCGCAGGCAGGCAGCGTCTCCGATGATGGGACCTTCATGTACATGCGCGCCAAACTCCTCCGTCTGGGCAGCAACGGGACGCCGAGCTTTGGCGATGTAACTTTCATGCTGGGCGAGCAACTGGTCGCGATTCTCTGCCAGGACCCCGACTTCCACCCGTTCGACACCGCATTGCAGCGCATGAATCGCAGGCCGAATCATGCCCGGAATCCGAAATCGATACTTCGATTATTGTTGCAGGTGGCCAATGACAGCGCGGATACGGTAATAGATCGTCTAGCGGATGAACTGGAGCGAAGCGCAGAAGAGATTTCCGAAATATCGGATGGATATAACGCGCAGGGCAGGGAACTGGGTGTGCCTGACCTGATAGAGACCATGCAAGATCTGAATGAAAAGGAAGATATTATTTCGCGCTGCCTGGAAGCGCAGTTGTCGCTGGCGCGCACCGTGCGTTACTTGAGTGGGGAGATCGATAATGTGGCGGAGGCAGAGCTGCAGGTATTGACCACGGAACTGGCCGAAGACGTGGCCGGCGTAAAGGAGCATGCCTACTTCGAGCACGAGAAGGTGCGATATCTGCAGAATGCGGTTACGAATATTCTCAACATCAAGCAGAACCAGATCGTCAAGGTCTTCACCATCATCACCGCAGTCTTCCTGCCGCCCACGCTGGTGGGCACCTTTTACGGCATGAACTTCGCTGTAATGCCGGAACTCGCGTGGGAATACGGATTCATCTATTCAATGGGCCTGACGGTATCGGCTGCGCTGCTGCCACTTATATATATAAAACGCAAGGGATGGTTGCGGTGAGATTGCGACCATATGCAACACGGAGACAACAGGATGATTCGCGGAACTCCAAAACCGCATTTTCAGTCTATCGCGGCAAGTGGACATTTCTTTGCTATATTGGACTTGCAAAAAGAATAAAAAGACGACTGCTTGAAGAGGGCTAAGCGGGACCCCACATAGAAAGGAGAAAATCTCATGAAGAAGCTTCTGATCGCATCTGCTTTAAGCTTCGGCCTGGTTTCAATCGGCGCCCTTGCTCAGGAGGAAACGGAAGCCATAGGGAAGCCGGGCGACCCCAATCAGGTTTCCCGGATCGTTGAAATAACTGCGGTGGATAACCGCTTCAAACCTGACGAGATCAAGGTGAAACAAGGTGAAACCATAAAATTTCTGATCACGAACCTAGGCAAGAAAAAGCACGAGATGATGATCGGCACTGCGGAAGAAATTGATAAGCATGGTAAAATGCTGAAAAAACACCCTGACCATGCGCATCCGGACCAGCCGGATATGGTCTCGATCGAGCCGGGCAAGACCGGGGAGCTGGTGTGGCATTTCACGGAAGCAGGCGTAGTGGATTTTGCCTGCCCGCTGCCCGGCCACTTCAAAGGTATGAATTTCCCAGGTATGAAAGGCACAATCACAGTAGGAGCGAAATGAAAATATCGAGACATGCAGTATTGGCTGGAATCATGTTTGCTGCCTTTGCGGGCGGCGCTTATGCTTCCGCAACAGTTGACGTTTACAAAAGTTCCACCTGCAAGTGCTGCGCGAAGTGGGTCGATCATATGCGTGCCAATGGATTTACCGTGAATACACATGATGTAGGCAACAAGGAAGCCCGTGAGCAGGCGGGCATCGCCCCTGTACTCGGTTCATGTCACACCGCGCTGGTCGACGGCTATGCAATTGAAGGACACGTGCCTGCACAAGATGTCAAACGACTTCTCAAGGAGCGTCCCAGCGCCATCGGTCTGACCGCTCCCGGCATGCCGCATGGTTCCCCTGGAATGGAAGGCGAGCGTAACGATCCATACGATGTACTTCTGATTAACAAACAGGGGGTCACATCGATTTACAGCCGTCATCTTCCCTCTGATCCGAAAACATCTGTGATGAGACTCAAATGAGGAGCTTCAGATCATCGAGCGATAGCGAGGTATGCGATAAGAAGCTCGCGAGTCCCGGCATTCCGGGCAGTAGCCGTGGCGATAACCGGAAAAGTGACAGACATGAGAGTCGGACAATCATGAATATGCGGTTACTGCTCCTGGCAAGCATGACGATTGGACTGATCGCGGGATGCGGCGAGCCGAAGCAGCTCGCCACGCCACCTTCCGCCACGGAGACTGCGCCACCCGAGACGCCGTCCGCACCTTCCGCACCGCCTGCTGCCGAGTCCAGTACGGTTCCGGCTGAACCCACCCCACCTGCCGCTGCTAAGGTGGAGCCGCCTAAAAACCTCGCCGCACGCAAGCTGGCGCCGGAAAGAATCAAGCGCGGTGAAGAGACTTATCGAAAGAATTGTGCAAGTTGTCACGGACCGAACGGTGAAGCCACGTCAGGTTGGCGTACTCCGGGACCGGACGGGCGGTATCCTCCACCGCCATTGGATGGCAGTGCTCACGCCTGGCATCACTCTACGGAAACGTTGGAAAAGATGATTCAGGATGGCAGCGTGGATGGCGCTATGCCTGCCTGGAAGGGAAAACTGACAGACCAGCAGATCGGGGACGTGATCGTCTGGATCAAATCGCTCTGGCCCGATGAGGTTTATGATATCTGGTACAAGGAAATCGAAAACAAGCCACAGCCGAAGCAGAATTAAGCGCTGACAGGCGAAGAATGGGGTTAAGGATGAGGGCTGAAAGCCTTAACCCTTAACCCGATGGCATGATCTGAATCGATGGCCGAAATTCGCTGGATTGCTATGCTCCAGCCCATCCTGCCTTAGCTGTTTCTTCTGTCTCTTATCTTCGCTACCTTTGCCGGATTCTGGATCAATCCTGAATGATGAGGTGCCGAGTGACGGACGTGCGTACGCGCTCAAGAGCATGAACGAGAGTAGCGGCGCACAAGTCCCTCTGCGAGCACCTATGGAGAAAGGAACCGTTGGAGATCTGCTCAGCGGTTCCTTGAAGCCGGCTTAATGCCGGTTTAATGGCTTAGGCCTGCTCGATCTTTTGCATTCCGTTTTCAGCCTTCCTGGCTGAAGCGCGAGCCGGCAGTTTTTCCCGAATGCGAGCAGATTTGCCGGAGCGATCGCGGAGATAATAAAGCTTGGCGCGCCGGACCGCCCCACGGCGCTTGATCTCTATGCTCGCAATCAGGGGAGAATAGGTCTGAAACGTTCTTTCCACTCCCTCGCCGCTCGATACCTTGCGCACGGTAAAGGCAGAATTGAGACCACGGTTACGCTTGGCAATGACGGTACCCTCGTACGCCTGAATGCGTTTTCGGTCTCCTTCCACCACCTTGACGTTGACGACGACCGTATCTCCAGGGGCAAAATCGGGAATTGTCTTGCCCAGGCGGCTGATTTCTTCGCTTTCAAGTTGCTCGATCAGATTCATTTCGTGACTCCTTGCCTTATATTCCTTGCGTTTCGGTAACTTCCAATTTGGCACTCAATTCGCTTCGTATGCGTGCTGGAATTCTTCCAGCAACTTGCGCTCTTCCGCGGTGAGACCCTTCTCCATTTTCAATGCCAGCAGGTCAGGCCGCCGCAACCATGTTCTCCCCAGGGACTGCTGTAACCGCCAGCGTTCAATCCTGGCGTGATTTCCGGACAATAAAACCTCGGGCACTACGCTTCCCCGATAGACCTCCGGCCGGGTGTAGTGGGGAAAATCCAGCAAACCTGCTGTAAAGGAATCCTGATTCGCGGATTCCGGATCTCCCAATACGCCGGGCAACTGCCGCACCAGACAATCCATGAGCACCATCGACGCCAGCTCACCGCCGGATACGACATAATCTCCTATGGAAATCTCATAGTCCACCTGACGTTCGATCAGCCGCTCATCCACTCCTTCATAACGGCCTGCCAGCAGCACCAATGCGGGCAATTCGCTTAATTCCATCACCACGTCCTGGTTCAGGGGTCTTCCCTGAGGTGACAGATAAATCACTTTCGTATTACTGATACCACAGGCTCTTTGCCTTTCCCTGGCAGCGGCTATCGCTTTTTCCAGGGGCTCCGCCAGCATTACCATGCCGGGTCCGCCGCCATAAGGACGGTCGTCCACCCTGCGATAATTGTCCTCGGTAAATTCGCGCGGATTCCAGGTATACAGGCGATAAATGGCATTTTCATTTGCCCGCCCGGTTACCCCGTACCTGGTTACAGCGTTGAACATTTCGGGGAACAGAGTGATAACGTCGAAATTGAACGTCATAATCAGTAGTCCAGACCCCAATCCGCCGTAATCCGGCCCGCCGCCAGATCGACTTTGATGATTACCTGGTCAATGAAAGGTATCAGTCTTTCGGTTTCTCCCGGGTTTCGCACCTGAAGCACATCGTTCGCTCCGGTTTCCAGCAGCCCTGCCACCTTACCCAGCGCCTCACCCTGCAGATTGATGACCGCAAGCCCGATGAGATCCGACCAGTAATAACCTTCCTCGCCGCTCTCCGGTAATGCCGGCAACAGCCTGCGGGGAATGGCGATCTTCAGTCCCTTCAGTCGGGCAGCCGCGTCGCGATCCGCACATCGTTCAAGTGAGGCCAGCAATACGCTCCCGTGAACCCCGCCCTCGATCACTTTGAATTTGTGCCATTTGCCGCCCTCGCTGCCCAGCCACCAGTCCGGGTAATCCAGCAAGCCATTCACATATTCAGTATAGGGAAAAACCTTGATCCAGCCGCCTACCCCATATGGACCGGTAACGCGGCCCATTATCACCATTGGTTCGGTGGATTGGTCCGGTTCAGCTTCCTGCGACTTCTTGCCTGGAATCAAACTGCTTGATCAGCTTTTTCACGGTATCTGACGGCTGCGCACCTTTTGATTGCCAATAGGTGACGCGATCCAGCTTGACGCGAAGCGATTCCTCACCCTCGGCTGCCCGCGGGTTATAAAAACCGACACGCTCGATAAACTTGCCATCACGCGCATTGCGTGAATCTGCTACGACCATATTGAAAAACGGGCGTTTTTTTGCGCCGCCTCGCGCCAGTCGAATAATGACCATGTAAATTGCCTATGGAGGTCCAAAATCGAAAAGGGTGTGATTTTACGGCAATTTTCAGGGGTTTAGCAAGCAATACTTCTCCCCTTCCCGCTCTTTTCACCCCTGTGTTCAGTGCGCCTGCTCCCAGTTTGACCCGATGCCTACCTCCACCAATAACGGGACCTGAAGTTGCGCCACGTTGCCCATGAGCCGCGGCAGCTCGCGCTTTATCGTCTCGATTTCATTTTCCGGCACTTCCAATACCAGCTCGTCATGGACCTGCATGATGAGTTTGCTGCGCAGGTCATGCCGCCGCAGCCAGTCATGCACTTCTATCATCGCAAGCTTGATGATATCCGCGGCAGTACCCTGCATGGGCGCATTGATCGCTGCGCGTTCTGCCGCCTGTCTGCGCATGCCGTTGGCACTGTTGATCTCCGACAGCCACAGGCGCCGCCCCAGGACAGTCTCCACGTAGCGGTTTTCCCTTGCGGTTTTTCGCGTCCGCTGCATGTAGTCCGCCACTCCCGGATAGCGGGCAAAGTAGCGGTCCATATAGGCTCTGGCCGCGGCCCGCTCGATGCCTAGTTGCGTCGAGAGTCCGAATTCCGACATGCCGTAGATGAGGCCGAAATTGATGATTTTTGCATATCTGCGCTGTTCGCTGCTCACTGTTTCCAGGGGAACACCGAATATCTCGGAGCCCGTGGCGCGATGGATGTCTTCTCCTTGGGCGAAGGCCTTGAGCAGGCCGGCATCCTGAGATATGTGCGCCATGATGCGTAACTCGATCTGTGAATAATCTGCGGAAACAATACTGTGCCCAGCCGGCGCGATGAATGCTTCCCGGATACGCCGCCCCTCGGCAGTGCGAATGGGTATGTTCTGCAGGTTCGGTTCGTTACTGGCCAGCCTGCCCGTTACCGCGACGGCCTGGGCATAATTCGTGTGCACTCTTCCAGTGATGGGATGCACCATGCGCGGCAGCTTGTCGGTGTAAGTCGACTTGAGTTTGGCAAGCCCGCGATAATCCAGCAGAGCCCTGGCGAGCGGATAATCGAGTGCGAGTTTTTGCAGCACATCTTCGTCGGTGGAAGGAACGCCGCTCGGTGTTTTTTTTATGACAGGCAGCTTGAGTCTGTCAAACAGGATTTCCTGAATCTGTTTGGGTGAATTCAGGTTGAATGGCAGCCCGGCAATTGTGCAGGCGCGCTCCTCCAACGCCAGCATTTTCTCGCCGAGCTCGCGGCTTTGCGTTTCCAGCAATTTGAGATCCAGCAGCACGCCGTTGCGCTCCATCTCGAACAAGACATCCATCACGGGCATTTCCAGCGTGCGATAGATATGACCGAGCTTTGCATCCTTGCCAACTTCAGCATACAGATGCTGGTGCAGCTGCAGCGTGATATCCGCATCCTCGGCCGCATATTGCGCAGCGCGTTCGATATCCACCTGCTCGAAACCTATTCGGGCCGCTCCCTTGCCAGTGACTTCATCATAGCTGATGGTTTTGATCCCCAGATGCCGCAGCGCAAGGTTGTCCATATCGTGCGGGCGATGGGATTCAAAGACATAGGATTGCAGCAGCGTGTCGTGAACGATTCCTTTCAACCCGATACCGTAGTTGGCGAACACGTGCCTGTCAAACTTCAGGTTCTGTCCCAGTTTCGGAGCGGCGGCGTCTGTCAGCCAGGGTTTGAGCTTTTCGAGTACAAAATCGAGCGACAACTGGCTGGGAGCGCCGGCATAACGATGCCCCAGCGGTACATATCCCCCTTGATGCGGTTCCACGGAAAACGAGATACCCACCAGCTCGGCACGCATCGGATCGAGCCCGGTCGTTTCGGTGTCGAGCGAAACGACCGGCGCGGCGGCGATTCGCATCATCCACTCATCAAGCTGCTCCGGGGTAAGAATGGCCTGATAATCAGCCTGCACCAAATTCGAGCCTGCTTGGGCTGAACCTGCAGAAAGCGCATCAGCGCCTCCTCCCGCCTGGGATTCCTGTTGCAGCTCGCGCAACCAGCTCTTGAAATCCAGCCGCTCGTACAACTCTGCGAGCTTTACTGTATTTAGGGGCTGGGGTCCGAGATCATGCAGGCTGACCGGCAACGAAACATCGCACTTGATGGAGAGCAGCTGCCGTGATCTGCTCAACCAGTCCAGTGCATTGCGCAGATTCTCCCCGATCACGCCGCCTATTTCGTGAGCGTGGACAATCAGGTTGTCGAGCGTCCCATATTGGTTGAGCCACTTCACCGCGGTTTTCGGTCCCACTTTCGCCACGCCCGGAATGTTGTCGACCGCGTCGCCCACCAGTGCCAGATAGTCGAGCATGCGTTCCGGGGATACGCCGAAACGGCCGAGCACACCGGCTTCGTCGAGTGTT
Source organism: Nitrosospira multiformis (assembly GCF_003050865.1). Classification (GTDB taxonomy): domain Bacteria; phylum Pseudomonadota; class Gammaproteobacteria; order Burkholderiales; family Nitrosomonadaceae; genus Nitrosospira; species Nitrosospira multiformis_E. The sequence continues at coordinate 26,433 of NZ_QAOK01000016.1, forward strand.
TCATTCGTCATGGTATTGACGAGAGTCACCCGTGGGTTCACCAGTTGTGCAATATCCTTGTCGCCAGTCGAAATGATGCAGCGCATGTTCTCGCATTCCGCCTGCTTGACCAGCGTGCCGATCACATCGTCTGCCTCTACCCCTTCCACAGAGAGCATCGGCCATCCCATCGCATTGATGCATTCCAGGAGCGGCGCGATCTGGGTGGCAAGCTCGTCGGGCATGGGTGGCCGGTTCGCCTTGTACTCGGCATAGAGCTCGTCGCGGAAAGTCTTGCCTTTTGCATCAAATACGCAAGCGCTATAATCGGCCTGATAATCCTTGTGCAAGCGACGCAGCATATTCAGCACGCCATAGACTGCACCGGTCGGCTCGTTATTGCGGTTGCGAAAATCGGGCAGCGCGTGGAAAGCGCGATACAGATAAGATGAACCATCGACCAGCAGTAGTGTTTTCATTTAACTTCCAAAGGTTTTCCGATGAGCCTGAAAAACAAAGCAGCCCGTACCATGACAAACGATTTCCGGGAGAAGGCATGGTCAGGGCGTGAATCCTGGCGCGTGTTCGGGATTATGGCAGAATTTGTCGAGGCAACGGAACGCCTCCACGCCGTCATGCCCGCGGTCAGCATTTTCGGCAGTGCCCGCACCCTTCCTGATCATCCCTACTATGAGTTAACTGAACAGATTGCACGGCAACTCTCTGATGCAGGCTTTTCCGTCATTTCCGGTGGAGGCCCGGGCATCATGGAAGCCGCGAACAAGGGGGCCTATTATGGCGAATCTCCCAGTATTGGATTGAATATTCAGCTGCCGCACGAACAGCACCGGAATGTTTATCAGGACGTCAGCCAGACGTTTCGCCATTTTTTTGCGCGCAAATACATGTTCGTCAAACTCGCGACAGCCTATGTGGTGCTGCCCGGCGGATTCGGCACGCTGGACGAACTGATGGAAGCGCTGACACTGGTCCAGACCGGGAAGACGCGCAGAATGCCCATTATCCTGGTTCGTTCGGATTTCTGGCGCGGCATGCTCGAGTGGCTACAGAACGTGCTCGTTGCGGAAGGCATGATCGCCCCGGAAGATATGGACCTGATCCAGGTAATCGACGAACCGGCGGAGGTGGTGGATGCGATATTCAAGTATTACGAGACGCGCGGCTTCGAGCCTTCCGCCGCCGAACGGGAAATTCAACTCAATCTATAACAGCTAGGGCATTTCGGATAGAATGGCGTATTGACCTGACCCGCCGGGAGGCGCCATGCGTCGTATCGTTGTTGCACTGTTATTGAGTTCTGCACTACCGGCGGCGGCGCAATCCAATCAGCCCAAGGATCTGCGGCCCATACCGGAAGTGCCGGAACCCCCGGAATTATCGCTGCCCTCGCCGGGCATCGAGGACGAGGAAGAATCGCTTGAGCCGCAGGTTACCATCACCAAGCGGGGAGAGGACCAGATCGAGGAATATCGCCTCAATGGACGCCTCTACATGATCAAGGTCATACCGCGTATAGGGCTTCCGTATTACCTGATCGACAATCGCGGCGACGGCACTTTTTCCACCCACGACACAGGTGGTCTGGATCAGCGTATTCGCCCTCCGATGTGGGTGATACGAGAGTTCTGATTTCCCAGGACAGCCATTGCGCCTGATTAAACTGCTTCTGCCTTACTTTCCCGCTCCATGTCTGTCTTCACCACTGTTACCCATGAGCAGCTTTCCGCGTGGCTGAGAAATTATTCCATCGGCAAACTGATCAATCTGCAGGGCATCTCTTCCGGCATTGAAAATACGAATTATTTTGTCACCACCAGCCACGGCAAATATGTTCTGACACTGTTTGAGAAATTGGCTCCGGCGGAGCTGCCCTACTATTTGAACCTGATGGCCTACCTGGCGCGCCACGGTCTTCCCTGCCCCAGCCCTGTGGCGGATCTCGCCAATAAATTCCTGGGAGAGCTCAACGGCAAGCCGGCGAGCGTTGTCACCTGCCTTCCCGGAAAGTCGCAGGAATCTCCCACGGCGGCGCACTGTGCCGAGGTTGGCGAACTCCTGGCGAACATGCATTTATCCGGCTTATCCTATCCGGAAAAAATGGAGAACTCGCGAGGACCCAGGTGGTGGAAAGCTGCGGCGCAGGAAGTCATGCCGTTTCTTTCAGAGGATGAGGCGGCGATTCTCAGGGAGGAATTACGCTTCCAATCATCGCATCGGACGGAAAGTCTTCCGCGCGGCGTGATTCATGCCGACCTGTTTCGTGACAACGTGCTTTTCAACGACGGCGCAATGGGCGGAGTGATCGATTTCTACTTTGCCTGCAACGACGTGCTGCTATACGACCTGGCGATTACGGCGAACGACTGGTGCCTCAACGAAAACGCGGAACTGGACGCGGAGCGAACCTCATCACTGCTCGAAGCCTATCATCGCACCCGGCCGCTGCTGGAGGTCGAGCGTGACGCCTGGCCGGTGATGCTGCGCGGCGGCGCGTTGCGCTTCTGGCTCTCACGCCTGCAGGATTATCACCTGCCGCGGGCCGGAGAACTTACGCATGTGAAGGATCCCGCTCACTTCAAGCGTATACTGAAAAACCATGCAGCAGCACGCTCGAAGCTCGCCGAGGTGTGGATCTGAGCGTCAGTTGAACAGCCAGCGGCATGCCAGAGCATGGAAGGCGTTTACCGGAGAAAAAACAAGATGGATATCAGGCAGGTAGATGGGAGAAGGGGATGGGAGTGGATAGCGGAAGGTTTTCAGTTGTTCCGCAAGGTTCCCATGATATGGATTCTTCTTTGCACCACCCTTCTGCTGATTGCAGCCACCCTGGGACTTATCCCGACAGCGGGCCAATTCATTTTCACGCTGCTCTCACCGGTATTCCTGGCGGGACTGATGATTGGCTGCAGAACGCTGGAACGCGGGGGACAACTGGAAATAGCCCATCTCTTTGCGGGCTTTCGCAACGCCGGGCCCCTGGTTACGATAGGAGGAATTTATCTGGTGGGCCAGGTGCTCATCGTTGGCATATTCATGCTGGTCGGGGGCGACGTGCTCATGAGTCTGCTGCTGGAAGGAAAACGGGTCGATGAAAACGAATTGAAAAACGTATCAGGCGATATGCTATCCGCTTCCCTGGTAGCGCTGACCCTGTCCATCCCTCTCCTGATGGCGACCTGGTTCGCACCCCTGCTCACGGTATTCAATGAAATGCCTCCAGTGGAAGCAATGCGAACGAGCTTTTTCGCGTGCGTGAAAAATATCGTGGCATTCCAGATTTACCTGGTGGTACTCGTGGGGCTTACAATCACTGCCATGATTCCTTACGGCCTGGGATTTTTTGTGCTGGTCCCGACCGTTTTTGCTTCGATCTATACCAGCTACATGGATATCTTTCAGGAAACAGCGAACTCCGGGGATGTCACGGAAGCCGCGTGAATCCGCCTGGGAATTCCCAGCGGGAAATGCCGGCGGGAAACTACGGGGAGATGCGGAAGTGCAACGTTTCCAGCCCACACCGGACGGGCTCACATGGACTCATGAACTCACACCGCCGTCAGTTTTGCGTATTCCAGTAACAGCCACTTGGTGCCATTTCGGCCGAATTTAACCTCAACCCGCGCGTCTGCACCGCGGCCTTCGCAGCTGACGATCACCCCTGCCCCGAACTTTGCGTGAACCACGTTCTGGCCCACCCGCCAGGGCGATGCCGCCGTCTCCCGGGTACCTGTTTCCCGGGTACCCGTTTCCCGGATTCGCGGGCGCGGCGCAAACTCCCGACCAGGGGAAACCGGCTCTGGTCGCCAAGGCGCTGTCTTCTGCACGGGTTGCAGCCATTTGAGCACGCTCTGGGGTATTTCCTCCAGGAATCGGGTGGGAATGTTGTAGCGGGTCTGGCCATGCAACATACGGCTTTGGGCAAAGCTCAAATACAAGCGGCGACGCGCGCGCGTCACGGCTACATACATCAGGCGCCGCTCCTCTTCCAGTCCCCCTGCCTCGTTACGGCTGTTATCGTGGGGAAACAGACCTTCTTCGAGACCGCTTAGAAATACGCTGTGAAATTCCAGTCCTTTGGCGGAGTGCACGGTCATCAGCTGCAAAGCGTCCTCCCCTCCGCCAGCCTGGTGCTCGCCTGCTTCCAGGGAAGCGTGATTGAGAAAAACGGCCAGGCCATCATCTTCGGTTTCATGCACGAAGGCAGTAGCCGCATTGATCAACTCGTTCAGATTCTCCAGCCGGTCGGTACCCTCGCGCTCGGCGCGGTAATGCCCAATCAATCCGCTGTGCTCCAGCATGTGTCCGACGATTTCCGGGAGCGGCAGGGTTTCACAAACCTGCCGCATCGATTCGATCAGCGCGACGAAGCCCTCGATGCCTCTTCTGGGCCTGTCCGGCTCTTTATTCTCTCCCGTTCCTACTGGCGGCTTATTCGGCAAGCCTGACGTGGAAGGCTCTCTGCCCCTGCATTTTTTCAACATCGCGTCCCAGAGACTTCCCCCTTCTTGCCTGGCTTCGTCCTGCAATTGCTCCAGGCTCCGCAGGCCGATGCCACGCGCGGGGAAGTTGACGATTCTCAGTAGCGCGTTGTCATCCTCCGGATTGGCTATCATCCGCAGGTAAGCCAATGCGTGCTTGATTTCCTGCCGCTCGAAGAAGCGCATTCCCCCGTACACCCGATAAGGCAGCGAGGCATTGAACAAGGCGTGCTCCAGAACGCGTGATTGCGCGTTGGAACGATAAAGGAGTGCGATCTGGGACAATGCGACACCCTCCGCACGCAGGGATCTGACCTCATCCACAATAAACGCCGCTTCATCGAAATCAGTCGGAGCGTTGTATACGCGTATCGGCTCGCCACGTCCTTCCGAAGTCCAGAGATTCTTGCCGAGCCGTCCATTGTTATTGCGTATCAATGTATTGGCTGCATCCAGGATATTGCCATGTGAACGGTAGTTCTGCTCCAGCTTGATGATCCTGGGGATGCGAAAGTCCTGTTCGAACTCTCTCATGTTGCCGGTATTGGCGCCGCGAAAGGCATAAATGCTCTGATCGTCATCGCCCACGGCTAAGACAGCGGTTTTCGGACCGGCGAGCAGCCGCAGCCATTTGTATTGCAGCCGGCTCGTATCCTGAAACTCGTCCACCAGGATGTGCAGGAAACGACCGCGATAATGTTCGCGTACGATTTCGTTGCGCATCAGCAACTCATAGCTGCGCAGCAGCAACTCGGCAAAATCAACCACCCCTTCCTTGTTGCATTGTTGCTCGTAAGATGCATAAAACTCGACCATCTTGCGCGTGTAGTCATCGTACGCTTCCACCTGCGATGCGCGCAGCCCCTCCTCCTTGGCGTTATTGATGAACCATTGGACCTGGCGCGGAGGAAATTTCTCATCATCCGCGCCCAGATTTTTCAGGATGCGCTTGATGACCGCCAGTTGATCGGCGGAATCCAGAATCTGAAAGGTCTGCGGCAGGCCGGCATCCTGGTGGTGAGCGCGAAGCAGGCGGTTGCATAAGCCGTGGAAGGTACCTATCCACATGCCGCGGATATTGATGGGCAACATGGCGGCAATGCGAGTGAGCATTTCCTTGGCCGCCTTGTTGGTAAAAGTGACGGCCAATATTCCGTGAGGACTGACCTCGCCCGACTGGATCAGATAGGCGATGCGAGTTGTAAGCACCTTGGTCTTGCCGCTGCCCGCGCCGGCAAGCACCAACGCCGACTGATGGGGTAACGTAACGGCTTCGAGTTGTTCCGGGTTTAGTGCGGTGAGTAGAGAAGACATACAGCAAAGATTTTTTCGGTCCGGGCAGGGCCTGGAATCGTTCAGGCCGTGCAAAATCGGATTAAAAGCAATGTAGAACAGCTTGATGTTCCTGCATCCCGGCGCCTCCCTCCGATATATGGAATCTGCGCAAATCCGTGAGGTGCGCGCAGAAAGGGACGAAGGGACGCCGGGTTTGCAGGAGATTTTACTATAACGCCTCGGCGCTATTGCGCGCGACTACTTTTTGCGGCTCGCTACCACGAGATCGAGAATGAGCGGCGTCAATATGAGCTCTATGGCCAGACCCATTTTCCCGCCGGGAACGACGATAGTGTTCGGGCGAGACATGAATGAGTTGTGAATCATGGCAAGCAGATACGGAAAATCCACATTCTTTGGATCGCGGAACCGGATCACGACGAAACTTTCGTCCAGTGCCGGAATATCCCGCGCGATGAAGGGATTGGAGGTATCCACTGTCGGTACCCGTTGGAAATTGATATGCGTCAGGGAAAATTGCGGAGTAATGTAATGCACGTAATCGTGCATACGGCGCAGTATCGTGTGCGTCACCGCTTCGGCCGAATAGCCACGCGCATTCATGTCGCGGTGGATTTTCTGAATCCACTCCAGATTCACGATGGGCACAACCCCAACCAGCAGGTCGACATATCTGGCCGCATCCACCGTGTCGCTCTGCACTCCTCCATGCAGTCCTTCGTAAAACAGCAGATCCGAGCCGGGCTTTATCGGCGCCCAGGGCGTGAAGGTGCCCGCTTTCTGCTGGTAGGGCGCAGCTTCCTCGTCATTGTGCAGATACAGGCGCGTCTCCCCGCCGCCAGTCTCGCCGTATTCCTTGAACAACGCTTCCAGCCTCTCGAACTCGTTGGCCTCCGGACCGAAATGACTGATGGGGCGTCCTCCGTCCTTTTCGGATTCGGCTACGGCTTTTTTCATGGCATCGCGATCATAACGATGGAAGCTATCCCCCTCCACCACCGCAGCAGTCAGTTTCTCGCGCCGGAAAATGTGCTCGAAACTATTCTTGACCGTCGACGTACCGGCGCCGGATGATCCGGTAACGGCGATGACAGGGTGTTTTTGCGACATACAACTTCTCCTCGAACAAATAAGATAATAAGATGATGTTATGGAATCTTCGAACTCGTTGCCAAGCGAGCATGGAGAGCCTGTTCAGAGGCTTCCTGCAGTTCTTGTCTCAATACTTCGCTGTAATTCGCTGTAATCTTCCGCCGGCAATTTTAAGGTGCGTTATGATAACCGTTTTCTCAATTATTTTGGTGGGAACAGAAGTCGCGGCATTCTCCGTCTTGCAAAACGAAAGTCAACGAAGAAAGCGGTGTTTGTGGCAGGCGAATGCGTCCACTACCCGCGGATGCCTGTTTGACATTTGTGCATCTCTGACATAGAATGCGCGGCTTTCAGTAAATAAGCAGGGGTAGGTTTGTGAAAACCTTTTCAGCCAAGCCACATGAAGTGAATCGGGAATGGTTCGTGATTGATGCGGCGGACAAGGTACTTGGACGTCTCGCTGCCGAGATTGCCCATCGTCTTCGCGGCAAGCATAAGCCCATCTATACGCCGCATGTGGATACCGGTGATTTCATTGTCGTGATCAACGTGGACAAGATGCGCGTTACCGGCAACAAGGCTGAAAACAAGATGTACTATCGCCACAGCGGTTACCCTGGTGGTATATACGAAACGAGTTTCGCGAAAATGCATGCGCGTTTTCCCGGCAGACCGCTGGAAAAAGCGGTAAAAGGCATGCTGCCGAAGGGTCCTCTCGGCTATGCAATGTTAAAGAAGCTCAAAATATATGCCGGCGCAGCACACCCACACGCCGCACAACAGCCGCGGCAACTTGAAGTCAGGGCTTGATCATCATGAATGGAACCTACAGTTACGGTACGGGGCGGCGCAAAAGCGCCGTAGCGCGCGTGTTCATCAAGCCGGGTAGCGGCGTGATAACAGTCAACAACAAACCCGTGGATGAATTTTTTTCCCGGGAAACGGGACGCATGGTGGTGCGCCAGCCGCTGGAATTGACCGGAAATCTCGATCGCTTTGACATCCTGGTGAATATTCATGGCGGAGGCGAATCCGGACAGGCAGGCGCAGTGAGGCATGGAATTACCAGGGCGCTGATTGACTTCGATGCAACCCTGAAACCCGTATTGAGCAATGCCGGGCTGGTTACGCGTGACGCGCGTGAAGTGGAGCGCAAAAAAGTTGGCCTGCGCAAGGCACGACGCCGGAAGCAGTTCTCCAAGCGATAAGCTTTTATCTATCATAAAAAGCCGCCTGTCCGCTGCTTCTGGCGGACAGGCGGCTTTTTTCTTTTTTAGCGCCTGTAATCGTAAACCTTCCTGCCACAGACATCATCCGGATCTCAGTGTGAGGTAGATGCGGCGTGACAACGAATTTTAACCACACGAAAATCTCGAAGAACCATGCTTAAGATTGGCATCGTAGGTGGAACCGGATATACCGGAGTGGAGTTGCTGCGTATTTTGTCTCAACACCCTCAGGTGAGTATCGAGGCAATTACATCGCGCAAGGAAGCTGGGATGGATGTCGCCCAGTTGTTTCCAAGCCTGCGTGGACGGATAGAGTTAAAATTTTCCGATCCCGCGGAGGCAAACCTCGATAAATGCGACGTGGTATTCTTTGCCACCCCGAATGGCATTGCCATGAAGCAGGTTCCATCCCTGCTCGATGCAGGCGTACGGATAATTGATCTTGCCGCCGATTTTCGCATCAAGGATATCGCCGTCTGGGAAAAATGGTATGGAATGTCCCATGCCTGCCCCGAACTGGTTGCGGAGGCGGTCTACGGCCTGCCGGAAATCAATCGCGACAGGATAAAGACAGCGCGGCTCATAGCCAACCCCGGCTGCTATCCCACGGCCGTGCAACTGGGTTTCCTTCCTCTGGTGGAATCAGGCGCCGTGGATCTGGATCATCTCGTCGCAGACGCGAAATCGGGCGTGTCAGGCGCAGGACGCAACGCGGAAATTCATACCCTTTTTGCTGAAGCAGCGGATAATTTCAGGGCCTATGGGGTATCCGGGCATCGCCATCTTCCCGAGATCAGGCAGGGCTTGTCACAAGCGGCAAAACACCCCATCGGCCTGACATTCGTACCGCACCTTACCCCGATGATTCGCGGCATCCATGCCACGCTTTATGCAAAACTCCTTAAAGAAGTCGATTTGCAGGCGTTATACGAAAACCGCTACGTGAATGAACCGTTTGTCGACGTACTTCCGGCAGGCTCTCATCCGGAAACCCGCTCTGTGCGGGGTTCGAATCTCTGCCGCATCGCCGTCCACCGCCCCCAGGGTGGGGATACAGCCGTCATACTCTCGGTTACGGATAACCTTGTCAAGGGGGCGGCCGGGCAGGCAGTGCAGAATATGAATCTCATGTTCGGCTTGCCGGAAACTCTTGCTATCACCCACGTCCCCTTGTTTCCGTAAGGAATCGGAATGACGAGATTCACAGTATTTTCTGGCCGGATCAATAGTCTTTGTCAAGATCGAAGTTCATCGTTAGAATATCCATAGTCGGCTGCGGGTTTCTCTCGGCACGTCTCCTGGTAGTGATCGAGAACCCGGCCTGCAAGAGAAACTTTCCATTATTTCGATCTGATGCTCTTTTGCGATGTTTCGAATACGCGTGGCTGCCGCTTCAAAGGGCATGACCTGCGCTTATGATAAAGTCGCGTAACAGAAGGCAAAAAATAGCTGCGGCGCCAGCCGCGGTCCGATTACAGACTCCCGCTCATGTCCGCTGGGCGACTCTTGCCATCCTGCTCGTGGCTGCGCTGATTCTTTCTTGGGGTATGTACGCTGCCGGGCGCAACGCCGGTATTCCCGACAGAATCGAACCTCCACGTGAAGAAAGAACTGAGACAGGACCGGAGATGGAGCGGTTGTCGCAGTCGAATGCCCGATTGCAGCACGAGAATGACGAACTGCGCATAAAGATGGCGGGGCTCGATCAGCAGTTGCAAATGGATCAGGCCGCCCGTCAGGATATTGCAAGCCAGGTCAAGACCCTTCAGGGCGAGAATACGCGCCTCAAGGAAGAACTGGCCTTTTTCCAGAATCTTGGTTCTGCTCCCGGCAAGACCGGGCAGCGTGTTTCCATCGGGGGCCTGAAGCTTGAAAAAGGTAAACTGCCCGGCGAATACCGGTACAGCCTGCTTCTGGTTCAGTCGGGAGTGCGGGGCAAGGATTTTCACGGAAACCTGGAATTTGCCGTCAACTTTCAGCAAAACGGGGAAAAAATGGTTCAGTCATTGACCTCCAACGAAACCAGCGACGACGACCCATCGAAGAAGTTTGATGTCAGCTTCCGATTTTATCGGCGGGTGGAAAGTACTTTCTGGCTGGCTCCGGATGCCATTGTCGACAGCTTGCAGGTGAAAGTGTTCGAGAAGGGCGAAACGCAGGCCAGACTCATGCAAACGGTGAATCTGTCTTTGTAAGGAGAGAAAATGTTTGAGAAAATAGGCAAACCGCACAACCAGATCGATTCGCTTATCGGCGTTGATACTCACATTGAAGGAAATATCATCTTCAGCGGGGGAGTACGGATAGACGGTCGTGTTACGGGAAACATTACCGGGTTGAGCGACATGCCGAGCACTCTGGTTTTAAGCGATCAGGCGGTCGTAGAGGGTGTCATCCACGTTTCCCATGCGGTGATCAATGGCACGGTAGTCGGCACAATAAAGGTTACCGAGTATGTGGAACTCCAGCCAAAAGCAAAGGTCTGTGGCGATGTACACTATAAAGGCATGGAAATACATCTCGGCGCATCTGTTCAGGGCATGCTGCTCCATACAGAAATCCTGGAACGCGGAAGCAATGTCGTTACATTATTGCCGGCAGCCCAGATCAACGATTTGAAGCACGTGTAACCCTGTGCAATCTCTTACCAGGTAATTCGGAAACGCTTATGAACGCCCCTTTCAACAACGGTTCAAGTCAGACTGATTCGATGACGAACATCCCGACGCCATTGATCTTTACCGACAGCGCAGCAAACAAGGTCAGAGAGCTGATCGAAGAGGAAGGAAACAACGATCTCAAGCTGCGGGTATTCGTGGCAGGAGGCGGATGCTCCGGCTTCAAGTATGGATTCACCTTCGATGAACTGATAAGTGAAGACGACACAGTAATGGAAAAAAACGGTGTCAAACTCCTGGTGGACGCAATGAGTTTCCAGTATCTGGCAGGAGCGGAAATCGATTATCAGGAAAACGCAGAGGGCGCCCAGTTCGTTATCAAGAATCCGGGCGCTGCAAGTACCTGCGGTTGCGGCTCTTCATTTTCCGTTTAAACCCTGCGGGTTAACTCTGCGCAGGTCCTAAGCAGGGTAGATGGCTCCGAGAAGGCGTTCCCCCTTCGCGCCGGTAACCGAGGGAATATTACCAGGCATGCCACGGATGACTTGTCGCGCAAGCCAGCCAAAGGCGAAAGCTTCCAGCCAGTCCGCGTCCACGCCCAGGCTGTCCGTCAATCCAACTTTCCTGCCGGACAATGCCACCTGAAGGGAGGCGACGAGCTGACTGTTCCGTGCGCCCCCGCCGCACACATAAATTTCAGCTGCATCCCCGCAGTAATCGAGTATACAACGGGCAATTCCGGTGACGGTCAGCTCCAGCAGGGTGGCCTGGACATCGGCCGGACTCTCATTTCCCTTCAGATAGCCGTCCAGCCAGGTTGTACTGAATAATTCCCTGCTGACGCTTTTGGGTGGGAGAAGGGAAAAAAACGGCAGTGCCAGCAGCTTTTCCAGCAGCAGGGGGATCGCTTTTCCGGTTGCCGCCCACCTTCCATCCTCATCATACGCTTGCCCGGTATATCGCGCACACCACTCGTCCATCATTGCATTGCCCGGACCGCAATCGAATCCTGTCACGTTTCCACTTCGCGGCAGATCAGTGAGATTGCTGATTCCCCCGACGTTGACGATCACGCGATGAACGTGCGGGTCCGCGAACAAAGCCTGATGAAATGCCGGCACCAGGGGCGCGCCCTGTCCTCCTGCAGCGATATCGCGACTCCTGAAATCGGAAACCACCCTGATTCCGGTGAGTTCTACCAGCAACGGGGAATTGCATAACTGGATGGTGTAACCCGCTTCTGCCTGGGGACAATGACGTACGGTTTGTCCGTGACATCCGATGGCAGCGACTTCGTATGGCGCAACGCCGCTTTTGCGGAGCAGGCCCGCCACTGCTTCGGCGTAATGGCGGGCAAGCTGATTACCAAGCGTCGCGGCGCGGTGCAACTCGTCATGGCCGGGAAAGTGGAGTTCCTTGAGCTGTTCGCGGAGCTTTCCTGGGTATGGCAGATAGAAGTTGTTCAGTAATACCGGCGGAGAGGCTTCAAAATCGGCAAGTACTGCGTCGATCCCATCAAGGCTGGTGCCCGACATGATGCCGATATAATACTCCGCTTTCAAGTCTCTCCCGCTGACATAACCTTTATCCAGTCGATCCGGTCGACCACCCCGTTAATCCAGCAGTGCGAGATTGATGCCGCGCAGCATATCGAGCCTCGCCATCGACGATTTCGTTGATTCGTAAAATGCCGCGAGGTGTGTGGGAGCGATCGGTTTTCCTTCCGGCATGGGCTCCTTCAGAGGATCGCGTTGAATGCCGTCGACACGGAATTCAAAGTGCAGATGGGGCCCGCTCGCCAGGCCAGTGGCTCCAACCCGCCCAATGGTATACCCCTGGCGGACACGCTGACCCTTGCGCAGCCCTTTGGCGAAAGCAGACAGGTGGCCGTAAACCGTGGCATACGACCCTTCATGCTCGAGGATGACCACGTTTCCATATCCTCCTTCCCATCCCGCCACCGCCACGACGCCATCGGCCACCGCCTTTACCCCTGTGCCGGTGGGCGCCACGTAGTCGATGCCCTTATGAGCCCGCCATTTTTTCAGGACTGGATGGAAGCGGCCGGTGGAAAAACCGGAACTGATGCGAGAGAATTCCAGCGGCGAGCGCAGAAACACCCTGCGCAGGTTCTTGCCATCCGGCGTGTAATAACCGCCTTCTCCACCGTCACTCCCCGGGAAGTACACTCCCCGATAAGGCACTCCCTGGTTGACGAACTCCACCGCCAGCACCCGGCCTGCTCTCGTCGGTTCCCCGTTGCCGTAGAGGGAATCGTACACCACCGTAAAACGGTCACCCTTGCGCAGATCGCGGTGAAAATCTATTTGGGAAGCAAGGATATCGACAATCTGGGAAGCCACGCTGTCCGGTATGCCCGCGCGGTCGATCGCAGAAAAAAGCGAGCTTTCGATCACGCCTGATTTCATCTGGATATGTGTTTCCAGCAATGCCGGCCTGTCGCTCATCACATAGCTGCCATCGCGTTTTTCCAGCACCACCTGTTCGCTGCCACCGGGAAAGTAGCGCAGCAGCAGCAACTCGCCCACAGCACTGGTTTCGGCATGCACCATTCTGCCCGCGACCAGTGGATGCAAAGCTTTCAGATCCGAGGTATCCCGAATGAGACGCGCCACGTCCTGATTATTCACTTCAAGCCGGGAAAGCAGGCTCCCGATGGTATCGCCCTGCTGGATACGTTCATGACGCCAGAAAGTCATGCCCTCCGCCGAGCCGGCGCGAATTTCCGGAATCTCCAGGCCGAGGACGACCTGCTCGACCGCCGGCACGTCTTCCACCGCCGTATCGGGGGCAATACCGAAGGCTGCCACCATTCCAAACAATGGAATGCTCGATAACAGTATCAGGCCGCGCAGTGTTTTTCTTGTAAGTGTAAGAGCCTGGCTGTTGCTCACTATCTCAAGTCCCTGGTGAATGAGCCAATATAATCTGTTCCTTATGCGCGCCCATGTCTGCCTGCCGCTTGCCATCTCCCATGCCCGGGAAATCAGCTGGACGAATCTCTTTTTTATGGTTGCCAATATCCAGCTATTGGCCACTCTCCCCAACTCTCGTTGCCCGTGCCGAAACAGCCGGCACAATACATCCTTGGTGAGCGTCAGCAGACTGTGCGCGGAACCCCTATTCCTATATCCTCGCATAGGTTCCTCTTGACGTCATGGCTTCAGAATATGAGTCTAGCACAAAATCAGCAGCCCATATCAAGGCCACCCGCAAGCCCCCCTTAAAAGGCAAGACCCCTGCCTCAGATCAACCCGGAGATTGAAAGATATCGCTCCCCGACTTCATCTCCCGATTTGGCAGTAAAATAGCGCTCCCCAAACCCTCAGTTTTTCAGAACTTATGTCTATAGCCGACCCCACTCTGGACCTGCTGGCATATCATGCGTTTCCTCACCTCGCCTCCGCCCTGCGCGTACGCAAGGAGGCCATCCTTCGGGAGTGGGAGAAGTCTGTCGCTTGCACCCTGCCCGCGGCTGACGCGCTCACGCTAAGAAACCTCCGCGACTCCGTGCCTCTTATCCTGGAAGAGGTGATCGAAGCGTTTTCCTCCAGCCATCCCGTCACTACCCAGGCGCTGGTGGAAGGCAGCAAACTGCATGGCGAGTCGCGCTTTCAGGAAAATTACAACATGCGCGAACTGGTGGTCGAGTACCAGCTTCTGCGGCGCGTAATGATCGAACAGATTTCCGAAGAATTGAATGGCGAACTGGACGAGACAAGCAATGTTGCCCTGAACATGGCAGTAGATGCGGCGCTGCAAAGCGGAACGGTCATATTCGTCGAGAATCTGCAGCGGCAGCTCAAGTCTGCGACGGAAATCCAGTCCAAGTATCTCTCTTTTCTTTCTCATGATCTTCGCAATCACCTCAACCAAATCACGCTATATATCCAGATACTTGCAATGAAGCTCGCAAAAATTCCCGAGCTTGCCGACAACCTCGCGGACCTGGAGTCAGTCAGGAGCATCATACTCAAGACCACTGCTGGAATGGATCGCTTGCTGCAATCGGAGCAACTGCGAAAAGGGTACTTTCACCTGGCGATGGAAGTGGTGGATTTGAATTCCCTGTTATCTGAAGCAGTCGGGCAGATCACACCGGAAGCGCAGTTGAAGGGAATAGAGTTAAGCATCGATGTGCCGGACGGCGCGAAAGTGATCAGTGAAGAAGCGCTGCTGGTGCCTATATTGCAGAATCTGCTGGGGAACGCGGTAAAATACAGTTCGGGTGGCCGGATAGAAGTTACAGCCCGTCATAACGCCAGCAGGGAAGATAGTGCCTGGATCCTCAGCGTGAGCGATCAGGGTCCGGGTATTGCGCCGGAAAACCTGACCCACCTGTTCGATGCTTTCCAGCGCGCCGATACCTACGGCAAACCGGGGGTGGGGCTGGGTTTGTCCATCGCTTCAGAAGCGACCCGGCTTTTGGGCGGCAAACTGGAAGTGGAGTCCGTGGTAGGGGTCGGTTCGACCTTCCGGTTGTTGCTTCCCCGCCAGATACTGGAAGACGAGGTTTCTGATCAAGGCGTGTGATTTTGGCGTCTTTTTGCGGGATAAATATTCGCTCACTGGTATATGGGAGCTCGGCACGCTCTGTTGCTGATTATCAGCACTCCTTTCGTATAAAGCCTGTATGGTATCTTCTTAAGCAAACGGGTTACGAAGATCGGGATCCGGGGGAGTTGATTTGAAAATGGTTTTCTGTCGTTCGGTTCCAAAGAAGAGATAGCGCAGAGGGACGCACTATCGCGCAAGCGCGAATCATTGAAGCACATTGAATAAAATAATCCGCTCGGAATTACTGGTCTGTTTTCTGCTCGGCGCACTTACCGTTCCCGGTTTTGCGCCGTTTTATCTTTTTCCGATCCCGCTTGCGACCCTCGCGCTGTTGTGCCATTTCTGGCGCAACAGTGCGCGACCTCGCGCAGCCGGATTGCTCGGCTTCTCGTTCGGCATGGGAATGTTCAGTGCGGGTGTCACCTGGCTGTATATTTCCCTGCATGATTTCGGCGCAATGCCAATGCCGGTGGCCGTGCTTGCGCTCATTTTTCTGTGCGGCTACCTCGCGCTGTTTCCGGCAATGACAGGCTGGACACTGAAAAAACTGGATATCGCGCCCCCTATCGTATGGGCTCTGGCTGCCGGGTCGCTGTGGGCCTTGTCTGACTGGCTGCGCAGCGTATTGTTCACCGGCTTTCCATGGCTGACCCTGGGTTACTCCCAGGCGCCACTCAGCCCCTTGGCTGGTTTCGCGCCCATTATCGGCGTATACGGCGTTTCCCTGCTGGTGGTGCTGAGTGCCGCGCTGCTGTGTTTGCTCGTTCAGAAGAAATTTCGCAAGCCCCTCTATTTTTTACCCCTGCTGACGCTCTGGCTTTTCGGTTTAGGCCTCCAGCAGATTCACTGGACTGAACCCGAAGGCGAACCGGTGACCGTAAGCCTGCTGCAGGGGAATATTCCGCAGGATATGAAGTGGCGTGAAGACCAGCTCATCAGTTCCATGGAAAACTACACGCGGCTTGCACTGCAAAGCGACAGCCGCCTGATCATCACACCCGAAATTTCGATCCCGCTCTACCGGAATGAGGTATCGCCCATCTATCTTGCCCAGCTAGCCGCTCATGCAAGGCGGAATAATGGCGACATTCTGGTTGGCCTGGTGGAAGCACCGGGTGGCCGCAGCGAATACTATAATTCCATGTTCAGCTTCGGCACCTCCCCTGAACAGAGTTACCGCAAGTATCACCTCGTACCGTTTGGCGAATTCATCCCATTGAAGCCGGTGTTCGGGTGGATCATCAACGTCCTGAAAATTCCGTTATCCGATTTTTCACGGGGCGCACTCGGACAGCAGCCCATGAATATCGCGGGGCAACGGGTCGCAGTGAATATCTGCTATGAAGACGTGTTCGGCGAAGAGATCATCCAGCAGCTGCCGCAAGCCACCCTGCTTGCCAACGTTAGCAACGATGCCTGGTTTGGCCGCTCCATCGGTCCCCGTCAGCACTTGCAGATCTCCCAGATGCGCGCCCTTGAGACGGGACGCTATATGGTGCGGGCAACCAATACAGGGGTCACGGCAATCATCGACGAGCGCGGCCGGGTGTTGCAGGAGGCGGAAATATTCACCACCACCGCGCTGCATGGCACAGCACAGGGATTTGCCGGCGCCACCCCCTACGTGCGGTTCGGCAACAGCCTGATTCTCGGGCTTTGCGGAATATTGCTGGGGCTTGCCGTGTTATCCGCTTTTCGCGAAACTCGCAAAAAACGGTAAAATCGCGTTCTCACGCAATTTTACGGCGCCTCTTACTGCGTCTTACTTTTACGCCTTTTTGTCAATTACGGTCCGGCTCAGAGTCTTACATGCGCACATTTCAGGAAATCATTCTTGCCCTGCAACACTACTGGGCCAGGCAGGGCTGCGCGCTGCTTCAACCGTACGATATGGAAGTGGGTGCGGGAACCTCCCACACCGCCACATTCCTGCGCGCGCTCGGCCCCGAGCCGTGGAAAGCGGCGTATGTGCAGCCCACCCGCCGTCCGAAAGACGGGCGTTATGGCAAAAATCCCAACAGGTTGCAACACTACTACCAGTTTCAGGCGGTGCTGAAGCCCGCCCCTGCCAATATCCTTGAACTGTACCTCGGCTCGCTCGAAGAACTCGGTTTCGATCTCCGCCAGAACGATATTCGTTTCGTCGAGGATGACTGGGAAAACCCCACTCTCGGCGCGTGGGGGCTGGGCTGGGAAGTGTGGCTGAACGGCATGGAGGTGACGCAGTTCACCTATTTCCAGCAGGTGGGCGGCATGAACTGCAAGCCCATCACGGGTGAAATCACTTATGGCCTGGAGCGACTGGCCATGTACCTGCAAGGCGTGGACAACGTTTTCGACCTCACCTGGACAGAGGGGCTTTCCTATCGCGATGTTTACCATCAAAACGAGGTCGAGCAATCCTCCTACAACTTCGAGCACAGTGACGCAGATTTCCTGTTCCAAGCCTTTGCAAGCCATGAAGCACAAGCCCGGCATCTGGTGGAACAGGGACTGTCCCTGCCGGCCTATGAACAGGTGCTGAAAGCTGCGCACACTTTCAATCTTCTCGATGCGCGCGGCGCGATTTCGGTCACGGAGCGCGCCGCCTATATCGGACGTATCCGGGAGCTCGCACGCAGCGTGGCGCATGCCTATTACGAAAGCCGGAAGCGTCTGGGCTTTCCCTTGGCGCCAGTGGAATGGGCACAGGAATTGCTGGAGAAAGCCGCTTGACTGAAACAACGCAAGCAACACAAGGTTTGGCAACCCGAAATCTTCTGGTTGAACTGCTGGTAGAGGAACTGCCCCCCAAGTCGCTGAAGAAACTGGGTGACAGTTTCGCGCAGGGAATAGCCGCAGGCCTGAAAAGACAGGACTTGGCGTGGGAAGACTCGACCGTTACCCCTTTTGCCTCTCCACGGCGCCTTGCCGTACATCTCACACGCATAGCAGCACAGGCGCCGGACACATCCTCCCTGAAAAAACTGATGCCGGTAGCGGTGGGGCTGGACGCAAGTGGCCACCCCACTCCTGCCCTGCTCAAGAAGCTGCGCAGTCTTTGCGGCGATGCTGATCCTCTCCCTCTCCTCCCTCTGCTCAAGCGCGCCCAGGATGGAAAAAGTGAAACTTTATTTCTGGACAGCGTGGTGACGGGTGCGACGCTGGCGGAAGGCCTGCAGGCAGCGCTCGACGAGACGCTGCAGAAATTACCCATTGCCAGAATGATGGCGTATCAACTGGCCGATGGCTGGAATACCGTCAATTTCGTCCGCCCGGCACATGCGCTCGTTGCCCTGCATGGGGAAGAAGTCGTGGACATATCCATATTGGGCCTGACAGCCGACCGGCAAACCCAAGGTCATCGTTTCGAAGCGATGACGAATCCGCTGACGGTGAAAGATGCCGACAGTTACGAACAACAGCTGCGGGAAGAAGGCGCGGTGATTGCGAGTTTCTCCCATCGTCGCGCCGAGATCGAGCGCCAGTTGCTGGGGGCCGCCAGCAAGGAAGACCTCGGATTGACCCAATATGACCGTCTGCTGGATGAGGTTACCGCGCTGGTCGAACGCCCCAACGTGCTGATGGGTAAATTTGAAACAGCATTCCTGGATGTGCCACAAGAGTGCCTGATCCTGACGATGCAGGCCAACCAGAAGTATTTTCCCCTGCTCGATGCCGCGGGCAGGCTTTCGCACAAGTTTCTGATCGTATCCAATATCCGCCCGGTGGACGCGGGCGCAGTGATTGCTGGCAACGAGCGCGTACTGCGCTCGCGCCTTGCGGACGCAAAATTCTTTTTCGACCAGGATCGGAGGAAGACGCTGGCCTCGCGGGTGGAAGGCCTGCAGAGGGTGGTATACCACAACAAGCTGGGCACGCAGGCGGAACGGGTGGAAAGGATCTGGGCCATTGCACAAACCATCGGCTTACAGCTCGGCGGCAATGAACTTGCAGCCAGGGCGGGCGAAGCAGCCATGCTTGCCAAAGCGGACCTGCTCACCGACATGGTCGGCGAGTTCCCAGAGTTGCAGGGCATCATGGGACGCTATTATGCCAAGCATGACGGCGTGGCCGAAGAGGTCGCCGATGCGATCGAAGACCACTACAAGCCGCGCTTTGCGGGCGACGAATTGCCGCGCAATCTAGTGGGCGTATGCGTCGCGCTCGCCGACAAACTCGAAACACTTGTCGGCTTGTTCGGTATCGGCCAGATACCCACTGGGGACAAAGACCCCTTCGCCTTGCGGCGTCATGCGCTGGGCGTCATCCGGATACTGATCGAAAAAGAAGCGCCACTTTCACTTGATAACCTGCTTGAGCAAACCGAGGGTATTTTTGGAAAAAGGATTAATGGCGTAACGGAAATCCTGAGTGATTTCATTTATGAACGGCTGCGCCATTACTTCAGCATAGAGTCATTTGATGACCAAGCTATTGAGTCAGGCAAGCGCGTTTACGTAGCATCTGCCGAGGACCGCCTCGCTTATTCGCCGCAGCAGATCGACGCCGTACTCGCCCTGCGGCCCCAGTTGCTGAATGATGTCAAAAAACGCCTGATCGCGGTGCGCGCTTTCGCCACCCTGCCGGAAGCCGAAAGTCTTGCGGCGACCAACAAGCGGGTGGGCAACATTCTCAGAAAAGCGGAAGTCGATGCAGCCGGGGAAATCGACACCGCCCTGTTGCAGGCGCCCGCGGAACAGGCGCTCCATCAGGCATTAAACCGTATAATGCCGGAAGCCGATACAGCCTTTACCGGGGGCGACTATACCGCTTCGCTACAGGCGCTGGCCGCACTGAAAGCCCCAGTGGATCAGTTTTTCGATACAGTGATGGTCAATACAGAGGATGCAGCGCTGCGCCACAACCGGCTTGCCCTGCTTGCGCAAATGCAGAAGACAATGAACCGGATCGCAGATATTTCCCGACTGGCGATCTGATACGGTAACTGCTCATGAAACTTGTCATTCTCGACCGGGACGGCGTCATCAATTATGATAGCGCCGCCTTTATCAAGACGCCGGATGAATGGAAGCCGATTCCGGGCAGCTTGGAAGCAATCGCGCACCTCACGCAGGCGGGCTATCGGGTGGTGGTCGCCACCAACCAGTCCGGCATTGGCAGGGGTTTGCTGGATATGGTGTCATTCAATGCCATCAACGACAAGATGTGCAAAGCCGTCATCCAGGCCGGGGGACGCATCGATGCGATGTTTTTCTGCCCCCACGCCAATACCGACAACTGCGGGTGCCGCAAGCCCGCTACCGGGATGTTCAAGGAAATTTCCGAACGCTTCGGGCTGGACTTGAAAGGTGTGCCTGCGATCGGCGACTCCCTGCGTGATTTGCAGTGCGCCGCCGCCGTCGGGGCGCTTCCCGTCCTGGTGCTGACCGGCAAAGGAAAAAAGACTGAAGCCGAGGATGGCCTGCCCGAAAACACAAAAATATTCGCCGATCTCTCGGCGGCGGTCAATGCCCTGACGCAATGAACTGGATTCCGGTCGTGCTGCGCTCCATACTTTACGCGCTCCTGCAACTCATCATCACCCCTTTTTACTTCCTGATCGTCTTTGCCGCATTCCCGCTTTCGCGCCTCAACCGCTATCGCATCACCTCCGGCTGGGCGCACCTGATGCTGTTTCTGCTGACTGTGGTCTGCGGCATTCGTTATCGCGTCATAGGAAAGGAAAATATTCTCTCTACTCCGAGCATCATTCTGTCGAAACACCAATCGGCATGGGAAACAATCGCCTTCCAGCAGATCTTTCCGCCGCAGGTGTGGGTGCTAAAGAAAGAACTGCTGCTGGTCCCTTTTTTCGGCTGGGGCCTCGCTATGACTAATCCAATTGCCATTGATCGCAGTTCAAGAAAAGCTGCATTGAAACAGATCGTCGAGCAGGGAAAAGACCGGCTCAGGCAGGGATTCTGCATCGTCATTTTTCCGGAGGGCACCCGCATTGCCCCCGGCAAAAAAGGTAAATATGGCATTGGTGGCGCCTGGCTCGGCACCCATACCGGCGCCCCGGTCATACCGGTGGCGCACAATGCGGGCCGCTTCTGGGGCAAGAACGCCTTTATCAAGCGTCCCGGTACGATCACAGTCAGTATCGGAGCGCCCATCGACCCCAGCGGCATGGAACCGGGCGAACTCAATGCAAAAGTGGAAGCCTGGATAGAAGCAGAGGTGGCGCGGATCGATAGCCTGCATCCGGACGAAAACCCCAATCCGGACCAGACGCAAGAGGAACCTGCGGCGTGAAGAAGATTGCATTCCAAAGGACGAAGACGAGCAAACTCGCGGCAAACGAACTGCGCCGCATAAACCTGAACGGCAGCGAAGTCCCCTACACGCTCATGCGTTGCAGGCGCAAGACCATCGGCATGAGAGTGAGCAGCGAGGGCTTGACGGTGCGCATCCCGATGCGGGAATCATTGAGCTGGGTCGAATCCGTACTGCAAAAAAGAGCCGACTGGATCGTCACCAAGCTCGACGAATGGAAGAACAGAAAGCCCGCCCGCCCCGCGTGGGAAGCAGGCGCCATCTTCCCCCTGCTCGGAGAACCGTGGCAGGTGACGGTTACCTCCGCCGGAGCGGTACAGATGGTGCAGGCAAGCGAGAACGCCACAAGCAAGGATGAGCAGTTGGATCTATCCTTGTCTTCCGGGATTGCTGCCGAGCAAATCGAAAGCGCCGTGATGGAGTGGTACCGTCAGCACGCGCTGACCTGCTTTACCGAACGCATCACCCTTTACTCAAATAAACTTGGCGTGGCCCTGCCGCAACTGCGCCTCTCCAATGCGCGCACGCTCTGGGGCAGTTGCAACTCACACGGCGTCATCCGTCTCAACTGGCGGCTGATCCAGAAGCCCCTCGATCTGGTGGACTATGTCGTCGCGCATGAACTCTCCCACCTCATCGAAATGAACCATTCGAAGGCGTTCTGGCAGACGGTGGGAAGCATGTATCCCGATTATGCGACGGCGAGGAAGAAGTTGAGGGGGATTGGATGAGGAAAGCTACTTAAAAACATGCTTACCAGCTTTGCCTCGCAAGCTATTAATTCGCGAGCAAACAGTACAAACGTCATACCGGCGAAAGCCGGTCTCCCAGTGACATTCAAAGCACGCCATTATTGGTTTGGGCTGGATTCCGGTTTGCTAGATTCCGGGTCAGGCCTGGAATGACGGGATTCATAGTATTTTCTGCCGGATCAATAGTCTCGAAATGTACCCTTATTAAGGGCCAATTTTAGAAAATTCGTGACTCCGCCAGAGTCCTTCCCCTTTGTGTTAGTATCCCCGATTTCTCGCCCCACACAACCCGATGCGCCTCCTCACTCTTCTCGCCCTGACCGCCCTGCTGCTGAATGCCTGCGGCCTCAAGGGACCCCTCTATCTCCCGCAGGAGCCTGCTCCTGTGCAGCCACAAAAATCCCCGGATACAGAGAAAAAGAAGTGAGCAGTTTTCCTTCGTTCAGCTACCACAATGGTCGTTTGTGCGCGGAGTCGGTGCAACTGGAGCGCGTCGCCCTTGAATTCGGCACGCCCTGCTACGTCTATTCGCGTGCGGCGCTGACGGCAGCATACCGGGAATTCGACGATGCCTTTGCGAGACGAGATCATCTAGTCTGTTATGCCGTCAAGGCCAATTCCAATCTTGCCATTCTCAACCTGCTGGCCCGCCTGGGGAGTGGTTTTGACATCGTCTCCGGGGGAGAGCTTCAGCGGGTATTGAAGGCGGGGGGCGATCCACAAAAAATCGTTTTTTCGGGTGTGGGCAAGCAGCCTGCGGAAATGAAAGCGGCGCTCGAAGCCGGCATACGGTGCTTCAATGTGGAATCGGAAGCGGAGCTGCATGTGCTGAACCGCGTGGCCGGGGAAATGGGCAAGGTTGCGCCGGTGAGCCTGCGGGTGAATCCGGATGTGGATGCGAAAACGCATCCGTATATTTCCACCGGACTCAAGGAAAACAAGTTCGGCATTCCTTTCGATGAGGCAGAGGCGATTTATGCTTCTGCGCAGGAGCTCGGCAATGTACAGGTGGCTGGTCTCGATTGCCATATCGGCTCGCAATTGACGGAACTGGCGCCTTTCATCGAAACCTGCAAGAAGATGCTGGGGCTGCTCGACCGGCTGGAGGCGCAAGGGTTGGAGATCGAGCATCTCGATCTGGGTGGCGGCCTGGGGATACGTTATGCCGGAGAAAATCCCCCCTCGGCACGGGAATATGTCGAGGCGTTACGCAGCGTGGTAGGCAGTCGCAGGCAAAAAATCCTGATCGAACCGGGAAGGTCGCTGGTGGGGAATGCGGGTGTACTGCTTACAGCCGTCGAGTATCTCAAGCCTACGCCGCATCGCGATTTCGCCATTGTCGATGCGGCCATGAACGATCTGATGCGCCCGGCGTTATACAAGGCTTACCATGAAATCCTTCCGGTAGTTGCGCGCAGCGAGATGGATGCAAAAACCCATCAGGTTGTCGGCCCGGTGTGTGAAACCGGCGATTTTCTCGGACATGACCGCCATCTGGCGCTGGCTCAGGGTGATCTGCTCGCTGTGATGTCCGCCGGCGCTTATGGCATGAGCATGAGCTCCAACTACAATACGCGCCCGCGCGCCGCCGAGGTGATGATCGACGGCAACCGTATCCATCTCATCCGCGAGCGGGAATCGATCGAGCAATTGATGGCGGGCGAGAAAATCCTCCCGTAGCTATTACGCGAGTCACAGCAGGAAAAGAGTCGCAAGCCCGAGGAAGATAAAAAAACCTCCGCTGTCGGTCACGGCGGTGATCATCACGCTGGAGCCCGCGGCGGGATCGCGCCCCAGGCTGTGCAGGGTCAGCGGTATGAGCACGCCCATGAGCGCAGCCAGCAACAGGTTGAGCATCATTGCCATCATCATCACTAGGCTGAGCGAAAAACTGCGGTAAATGATGTAAGCAAACCCGCCGACCACCGCACCCCACACCAGGCCGTTTACGGCGCTCACGCCGATCTCCTTGGTGATCAGCGTGCGGGCATTCCCGCCATTCAATTGCCCCAGAGCGAGCGCCCGCACGATCATGGTAATAGTCTGATTGCCGGAGTTTCCCCCTATTCCGGCAATGATTGGCATGAGCGCGGCCAGGGCAACGAGTTTTTCGATCGAATCTTCAAACAGGCCGATCACCCGCGAGGCGACGAACGCGGTAACAAGGTTGATGGCAAGCCAGGTCCAGCGGTTCTTGAGACTCTTCCAGATGGGCGCGAACAGGTCTTCTTCCTGACTCAAGCCGCCTACGCTCAGGGCTTCGCTGGCTGATTCTTCCCGGATAAAATCCATCACGGCATCGATCGTGACGCGCCCCACCAGTTTTCCTTCCGCATTCACCACCGCGGCGGTAACGAGGTCGTAGCGCTCGAACGCCTGCGCTGCCTGTTGCGCCCTTTCGTCAGGATAGAACACGATGGTTTCCTTGCTCATGACCGAACTTACCAGCACTGCCGGGTCGCTTACCAGCAGGCGGTTCAAGGGTAGCACGCCCTTGAAATACTCGTTCCGGTCCACCACGAACAACAGATCGGTCTGATCCGGCAACTCGTTCAGGCGGCGCAAGTAACGAAGCACCACTTCCAGCGTTACATCCTCACGAATAGTGACCACATCGAAATCCATGAGCGCGCCCACCGCGTCTTCCGGATAGGACATGGCCGCCCGCAGCTTCTCGCGCTCTTCCATGGGAAGAGACTGGAACACATCTTCGAGAACGTCGCGGGGAAGATCAGGCGCGATGTCCGCGATTTCATCGGCATCGAGCTGTTCTGCCGCAGCGCGCATCTCGCCGCGTTCCATCGAGGCGATAAGGGTTTCACGGACGGCGTCCGACACCTCCAGCAGGATTTCGCCGTCACGCTCCGCCTTGACCAAATCCCAGATCAGCAAGCGGTCTTCGAGCGGCATCACCTCGATGATGTGGGCGACGTCAGCGGGATGAAGCTCGTCAAGGAACTTTTGCAACTCAGCCAGGCTTTGCCCGTGCAGCAGTCCATCCACGAGCGCCTGCTCGGGCATGGGCTGCGGTGGCAGTAGCTCTTCCGCGAGCTTGTGCTCGTACAGTAGCTGAACCACCCGCTGCAAATGTTCTTGCAGGTTTTCTGTTTCCCTGAGGTTATTTGCCATTAGGGGAGGTTCCTGGAACAGGTTTTACCTGATTGTAGGGAAAAAAACGTCGAATATTATGACAAGGCGAGCGAAGACGCAAACCCCCCCATAAAAGCATGGAGAAGCCAATCGGCAGCCAGCAACCGGCAGCGCCGACAGCCAACGGGATGGAACTTCTCCCACAACTCGAGGCTCTGCCCGAAAAGCAGAGCCATCGGCCACCTCGACCTCTGCTATTTTATCTCAGGGAATGGAAGCCGATGCCATGCGACGCAGGATTATGCGCGTTTTCTTCGACAGCCAGGCCGTATTGCGATTTTCGTCGTAGAAGCGGGGACTGGGAACCATGGCAGCGAGCCGGGCCGCCTGCTCCCTTGAGACAGAAGAAGCGGAAATACCGTAGTAATGGCGAGCCGCCGCCTCGGCCCCGAACACCACATTGCCCCATTCGATCACATTCAGGTAAATCTCCAGGATACGGCGTTTGGACATCACCTTTTCGAGCATCAGCGTGATGAACGCTTCCTGGAGTTTGCGCCAGGGAGTTTTGTCACCGGAAAGAAACAGGTTTTTTGCCAGTTGCTGACTGATGGTGGAGCCCCCCATGATCAACCTGCCCTTTTTCAGGTTTTTCTCGTACGCTTTCTGGATAGCGTCGAAATCGAATCCTTCATGCTCCAGAAATTTCGCGTCCTCGGCTGCAATGATTGCACGCTTGAGATGCGGAGAAATCTGTTCGTAAGGAATCCAGCGGGTACGCAGTGCAGCCTTCGTATTTTTTTCCCGCAGTGTTTCCAGCCGGGTTTGCATGAAAGCGCTGGAAGAAGGATTGAAATAGTTCCAGTAGACAACCTGGCTGAAAATCCAGAATTGATAGGTAAATATGGCGGCAATGAAAAACAGGAATATCCGCCAGAACCAGCGCTTGAAAAACATTCTTATTATTCCTACTGTTGTTCCGAGGTTGCGCAGTTGCGCCACCCTCACTGGCGGATGACGCTATCGCTGCTCCGCCTATCAATCTACGGACTGCCGAGGCTTGACCTTAACATTTCAATGACCGGTTCCGTTTCCGGCCTTGTCCCGCGCCAGAGAAAGAAGGATTCGGCCGCCTGCTCCACCAGCATGCCGATTCCATCGGCCAGCCGCGCTGCCCCCTGCTGCTGCGCGAATTGCAGAAAAGGAGTGTGCCCCTTGCCGTACATCATATCGTAGGCCAGCGAAGCGGCAGCAAAAATACCTTTGGGCTGAGGCGGCAGGTCGCCGTGCAGGCTGGCGGAGGTGGCATTGATGACAAGGTCGAATTCCTGCCCCCGGAGATCCCCGTACGCTGTGGAGACAACGTTCCCCGAGGACGCAAACAACTGCTGCAAGTCATCTGCTTTTTGCCGGGTGCGATTGGCAATTGTAAGCACCGCAGGCTCGTGCTCGAGCACGGGTCTGATTACGCCACGCGCTGCCCCACCCGCGCCCATGAGCAAGACCCGCCGCCCACCGAGCGCATATCCGAGATTGACGACGATGTCCCGCACCAACCCCGCACCGTCCGTATTATCTCCCAGGATGTCATCCGCCTCGAACACAAGCGTGTTCACTGCCCCAGCCGCCTTCGCCCGCTCCGTGAGCCGGCTTGATAGTGCGCACGCTTCCAGCTTGAATGGCACGGTTACATTCGCTCCTTTGCCGCCCCGCTGCCTGAAGGCAACTACCGTTTCCACGAATCCATCCAATGGCGCAAGTATCGCTTCATAATGGATATCCTGCCCGGCTTGACGGGCAAACCCGGCATGAATCAGGGGCGACTTGCTGTGGGCGACAGGATTACCGATGACGGCATAAAGATCACTCATGGTCACTCCCGGTGTAAGTCATGGAATCAGACTCCGACTGGAGCCCGACCGGGAGGAGGAAACAGGGAGACATGCGATTGTGAGCAATACCGGCGGGCAAATCGGTACGCCCGCATGATCACTCACTTGTCAGCTCATCGGCGCTGGTGAATACCCAGGAGCGGGTAATATGCAGGACGTCCGTATCACGGCTGAGTTCAGGAGGAAAAGGGGCGAAGCCATTTTGCCCCGCCAGCTTCACGATACGGACGGCTGCCTGATCCAGAATTTTCTTTCCGGAAGAGCGGTTTATTTCAACCGATTCCAGGCTGCCATCGGAACGGATGCCAACGGTAAGCTGCAAGCTACCATACAGCTGTTCACGTTTTGCCGCCTCGGGGTAATTGAGGTTGCCAATACGTTCTACCTTGAGGCGCCAGTCTTCGGCATAACGAGCAAAACGATAGTCCCGGGTACGGCTTCCGATAAACTTTCGTTTCAGCGGCTTTTGATTGGTTTCAAGACTCGCATCGCCGCGCGCCGCTACGCGTGCGATTGCCAATCCGCGCTGAACCAGGTCCGCAGTATCAAAGATAGCGTTCTGGTCCTGCCTGGTTTGAATCTGAGGCTGAGCTTGGGCGACCAGGGGATCAGGCTCATCAGCACTTTGATGGCTGTCATTCTCAGTGACTGCCATCAATGGCGGTGTCCGGAGTTCGCGCGACCCTGCTTCCTGGACAGAGGGAGCGAAGGGGGCGGAATCGGCAATAGTCTCCCGGGGAATATTTGCTGCATCTTCCTGCTTCGGCAAGGGAGGAATGGGTTGGGTTGGATGACGGCTGGCGTTGCCTTTTACAGCTGGAGTGTCGCGCGCCACGCGCGGCAACGCTTCTTTCCTGTCCACCTTGTCCGCCTTGTCCGGATGGGGAGCGGGCTCCCTGTTCACCAGCATCACTTCCAGCGGCGCGCTCACTGCACGGATTTGCGAAAGAGGAAACTTGAAAGTAACGCCGGACAGAACCACGACATGGAGAATAACCGAGACCAGTATCGCGGTTTTCAGGCGCGATACTCCATTCAACGGCGAGCTGTAACTCGCGCCCGGATTAAACTCGTTTAAGGTCGGTATTGTCGGATTGGCGCTCAAATCTGCCGAAGACCGAAGAATAGTGAGGCTGAAAGGCCGTAAACCGTAACGGCCTGCTATGTTACAGGATAAATCTCAAGCTTGCAGTTTTCTCAGGAATTTTATGCTGAAGGTAAGTTCCAGCAGATCGATATTCGAGATTTCAACCTCGACAGCCGTTTCCGGCGGCAGCTCCGGCAACGATGCAACACGCGCCACAAGCGGCAGGCGATCGAGCTTCACCAGGTTTTCCTTCAACACCTGCGCGCCTGTTGCCAGAACATTTTCCTGCAATAACCAGCGCAAGCACCAGTAGCGTTCCATCGAGCGTTGAAAATCCCCGTACACCTCATAAGTGGACTCGAAATTCCGCATGAACATGTGCAGGCTCTCGCTCTCCCTCGTATAAGGAGGTTCTTCTCCTCGCAGCAACGCAACCAGTTGCCGCTGATTGATGAAATCCACGTAGCGGCGCATGGGCGAACTGATCCAGGCGTACTGGGAAACACCGAGACCCTGATGCGGCGCCGGTGACGTGCTCATCCTGACCTTGCCATTGCCCTGACTCCGATAAATGCCGGCGACTCCGCTATCCGCAAGCAGCCGGCCCCATTCGGCATTCACGTAAATCATCAACTCAGACACTACCTTATCGATGGGCGAGCCCCGGCGGCGCTCGGTAATCATGATATGATCGCCGTGAAGATTGAAGCTGTAATCGATGCGTTCGTTATTGCTGTCGTTGGTCTTGCCCCGGAGTGTTTCCATCTTGCAGGCGAAATTCCATAGTGCGCCCAGCTCCCTGCCGAAGGGATGATCGATGTTTCCTCCAGCCAGGGTAGATTCATTGAATTGCTCCTCCAATGTGTCGTGTCGGAGGTTGACCGCAACCTTTACTTGCTCGATGCGCGTGCTGGTGGCAGTCACCGTGAAATCATCGGCCACGTCCAGATACATCGAGACAGCGGGACGCAATTGTTTTTCGTTCAATGTGTACTGCTGTATCACCGGTTCCGGCAACATGGTGATCTTGTTGCCCGGAATATACACGGTTGAGGCACGCTGTTCCGCCACTCTGTCCAAGGGCGAACCTGGCGCAATGCCCAGCGTGGGTACGGCAATGTGAATGCCGATGCGGAAACTTCCCAGCGTTAGCGGCATAACGGAAAAGGCATCGTCAATTTCAGTGGTGGTGACATCATCGATGCTGAAAGCGGCCACATCGGCTACCGGCAGATCGGGCAGGACCGCCAACTGATCTGCGTCCAGTTCTCCGAAGCCGGTACCCTCGGGAAAATGCTCCAGCAGGAAACGGTTGAGATGGTAGTCATGCGTCGAAGGAATCGCGCCGCATTTTTGCAGCAACTGGGAAACACTCAGTTTCGTTGCGGCACAGACGGCATCCAGCGCTTTCCACTCGACCGAATTTTTTTCCGGACGATAAAGCAGATTGAACAGTGACGGCTTGAATTCTTCCGGGAGGATAAACTCGCTCAGCGATTGCATATAACGAGCCTGCTGTTCCGCCTGGCGGCGCTTTTTCTCCTGGCTGGCAAGCGCCGCCTCCAGCGCTTTCGGCGGCGCAGCCTTGTAGCGGCCGCGCCCTTTCTTGTAAAAATACATCGGGGCGCTGTGCAGCCGGATCAATACCGCAGCCGCTTCTTCCGGCGTCACCCGATCGCCGAAATAATCTGCGGCAAGCGCATCGCTGGCAAATTCGGCCTCACTCTCGCAGCATTCCCAGAGAAAATTCGGGTCAAGGTCTTCCGCCGTTTTTTGCGCGACATCCATGAATTCAGTCAATGAGGACGCGTCAAACCGCAGCAGCACAGATGCTGCCTTTATTTTTGCTCGCTTGCCGTGAGGCGCCTCCACCTGCAGCGAAGTCGTGTTATCGGCAAGAACCGCACCTACCTTGAAGGTGCCTTCCTCTTCGTAAAAAACATTCATGAAATGATTCTAGGGGCAAGCGGAAAGACATGAGACTTGGCGAGGCCAGATCTCAGTGCATATCGGTCATCAGATTATAGCCTATAGCCCGAAACGTATTTTCAGCAGGTTGGACCAGGCGCTGTTCCACCTGAGCAAAACGGCTGATGGTAAAGAGAAAAGGCTATCAATGATGACGAGGGCTTTGTCGTCAATCGAGACGACCCGCAGGAAGTCCCGAAAAACCCAAATCTTAGATGCTCGGCGGGGACAAAAGTTTTCTATTCTGTCGGTTTTTTTCGACAAGATCACGCAGCGAACCTCCGTTCGCACTGAGTCTATCGGCAGGCTCAGGACAAGCTTGTCGAAGCATACAAGGAAGGAGCGGTCCTCAGGATATGTTTCTCTGCCTGGCGATTAGCCGATTTATGCAGTTGCGACGGCTCTGCGCACCATGTAGCCAACTTCCTTCCCTTTTACATCCTTGTGGTCCTTGATGAAATCGCTGGCTTCCAGATTGAAACAGGTGTCGGCCTTGAAAGTATAGGCACCGCCTACGGGAAGCAACTTACCTTCGACGGCTTCGCCCTGCTCCATTTTCTGTGCTCCGTTACGACCCATCGCTCCAAACAGGTCATCCTTATCGCCAAACGCCATGGTTTTATCGCCGCTGATGCGAGATGCAAGCGGATATGCCAGACCTACCGCTCTATCATTGGGCGTATGCGTGATAAGGACTGGACCCTTGACTCGATGATTATCCACGACCCCACGGTAAAATCCCTGTTCAATCCTTGAAAACCCGTTCTGGGAGAAAGCCGCCTGGAGAAGTGCCATGCTTTTTATCTTGTCGGTTTTCGAGTTCAGTGCCGCGGAGGTGACAACGCGGCAGCCGAAGCTGTGCCCGATCAGATGGATGCGTTCGACCTGCGAGGCAAGTTTATCGATCAACGGGGCAACCCCGTTCTTGCCAACGGCTCCCGATCGCGTCTTCATCTCATAGTAGGTGGTATAGTTGAGCAGATTTATGGCAGCTGCCTTGAATCCGGAAAGAATCTCTACCAGCCCCGCCGCTCCGCCTTCTGCCGGCGCGGGAGCGCTCACACCGAGCGGCAACGCTGCCCCGCCTCCCGCAACATCCTCGCCCAGATCCTCTTCCTCGGCCTTCAGGTTTTTCATCAATTCGTTGCCGTCATCCTTGAAGAAGATATTGGACGCATCCTCCTTGCCCGCGGCACTCGGATCGAGCAGGGAGCGCATTTTTTTCACAAATTCATCCCGGACTGACGCTTTTTCCTCGAGGTCCGGAAGCAATGCTTTCGCCTCATCAAGAAGTTTCTTGTGCTCCGGATCGGTGAAAATTTCTTTCATGTCATCCAGTTTCTCTTCCAGCCGCTTGATGGCGTCGCCATTTCCACCCCCAAGGGCGGCGCCACCTCCCCCAGTGGCAGGAGTACCCGAAACGGCAACAGATGTATCATATTCCCTGGATGGCCAGAATACCCCCAGAATGACAGGCTTTCGCCCGGACAAATCATTTGGTTGTGCGGTGGCGGCAAAACTTGCAAAAAAGCTGTTATATAGATCTTCTGCCTTGGACTTGTTGTTGTTCCACCCGTGCGACATGATGATAAGGTCAGTCACAGCGGCAGGCAGAACAATCCCCTTTTCAGGACCCTGCCCGTTCTTGTCGAAGCTTGCTTCCACGTAAGGAATTCCCGCGATTTCATCCATTGCCATGCTCCTTTTTTCTC
Source organism: Nitrosospira multiformis (assembly GCF_003050865.1). Taxonomy (GTDB): domain Bacteria; phylum Pseudomonadota; class Gammaproteobacteria; order Burkholderiales; family Nitrosomonadaceae; genus Nitrosospira; species Nitrosospira multiformis_E. The sequence continues at coordinate 58,483 of NZ_QAOK01000016.1, forward strand.
TTTTTATACTTTCAAAATTACACCGACTGAATAGCGCGCATCAGGTCAATGAGGCCAGTGCCCTGGAAGTAGCGGTCGCGCCGCAGGTCAGTAGCCGTATCAACGAAAATCTCTTTAACACGTTCTGCCTTGCCGATGAACTCGGTTCGCACCGAGAGAAACGCGGCGATTGCGCCGCTGACATGGGGAGCCGCCATACTCGTGCCGCTGGTTTCGACGTAGTCGCACTCGATGGCCTGCGCGCCCTCACTTTTTAAATGGCCCGTGGCACATGAGATGATTTTTTCGCCGGGCGCGACGAGGTCCGGCTTGAGGCGGCCGTCGCCCGTCGGCCCTTTCGAGGAAAAGTAGGAAACCCCGTAAACGTGCGGCATGTCGCGATGGGTCGAACCCACTGTAATAGCGAGTTCCGCATTGCCGGGATCATTGATGGTCAGCGCCATTCCTGCCGAGAGCGCACCTGTGGCGGCCTTCAACGTGCCGTAACCTGTATTGCCCGCGGCGACGACGACCACGACGCCGGTTTTTACCAACCGGTCAACCTCGACGCAGAGCGGACTCTGGCCGCAGGCGAACCATTCCGGCTCGAAGGTATATCCCAGGCTCATGTTGACCCCGTGGATCAGAAGCTTTCGGCCGTAACCGTTGATCTCCTGCACGTGGGCGATGGCCGCGATGAGATTGCTCACGCTCCCTTTTCCGTTTTCGTCCAGTACCCGCAGGCTTATCAGCTTGCAGCGCGGCGCCATTCCGCTGATGCCGTCCACGAGTTTTATCTGCTGGTATTCGACATCTTCGGAACCCGTTTTCAGATAGCGGGAAACCGCTACAGGAACTCGGGAGGGTGCGGCGGAATCGCCCGCCGGAGGGGAAGCATCCGCTGGCGCAGTCCCTTCTGTTCCTCCCGGCGCACCGGCCGGACGCCACTCGCCGGCAATGATGCCTGCCACATGCGTCCCATGTCCGTTCTCATCGTCGAACGGGCCGCTGCCGTCAGCCGTAAAGTCTTTATGCCATGTGGAATCTTTATCGACGTTGTTGTGCTTGCGAAAGTGCTCATGATCCTGCTTTATTCCTGAATCCATCACCGCCCAGGTGATTCCGGCGCCCCGCGCGGAAAAAGAATTTTGCGCCGCATCCGCTTTTATCGTGGCGATGGAGTGAGTGATGGAGGCAGAAATCTCGAAATCCGGCCATATACGGAAGATAGCGCGAAATTTGGCTGGGTTGATTTTTGCTGCACGAGCCTTCGCTTCATGGCTCGTACCCCGCACTTTTTCCTGAGCCTCGCGAGCCTTCACCTTTGCCTGGGCAACATCGAGCTCGATGAGCGCCTTGATGGTACGGGCTTCCAGGCAGGCGAACATGTAGCCGCTTTCGTGCTGTTCCTTCTTGAGATGAACATCCTGGCCCGCGTCGTACACTTTCGCTTTGTTCTTGGCCTCTTCGATATTCTGGTAAATCCAGCGCCGGGCCTCTTCCCGCCCACCCGGATATTCGAGATTGATATCGATGATGACTTCGTAACGTGTAGGGTGGATCCGAAGGATAGGCGATTTCTTTGGAGCTTCCTCAACCTGTGACAGCCGTTCGTTTGCGGCTGATATTCGCCGTATTATGGTTGCGTGCAAGCTGGCAAAGCTGTAGGCGCCATCCTCCGAGACCGGCCCGATTTTCTGAGCCGCGATCGCTTCCTCGAGATCCTTGTGGCGCCGTTGCTCCATCAAAAAAAGATTTCCGTAAATATCAGACCGGCTCCTTGTCGAGCCGCCACGCACCGGCGTGCCCCGTGTCCCCGCTGGGGCCATCTCCTTGCTCTCTTCGACCCGTTTTTTCGATGCTTCCAATGCCTTCGCTGCCGCCTCTTCGGCCATCTCGACAACCAACTCCCGCATCTCCTCCGGCTTCCCATCGAATTCTCTGTTGTATTCGATCAGCGTATTGAATTCTCCATTTTCGGGAAACGGATGCGTAGCCCGAAAAGCTTCAATTCCTCTTAACTCCTCCTCCATCTGCCGCAGAAGAGGAATAGCAATCACGGAGCGGTCAAGCTCCAGCGGGTCAAAAACTTTGACAGTGGGCTGACTTTCCGGGGGCTGGTTGGAAGGGGACATTGCGACCTCTTGTCATGAGCCAGGATAACGTTGCATTCGCATTCTGATATTAGGCTATTTTTAAGTTTTTACAACAGATCACCGGTTTTGACGTTCCCTTTTTTATGAACTATTGTGAATTGACGATATTCATGACAAAGCATGTTTTTGTGCGGGTTACGGGATTTCCTGTTCCAGTCCGGCGGTGAAAAGCAGTCCTTGCGCATGCACGTTGACAGAGTCGAAAAATGAGCAATTCATCCACTCTCCGTGGACAGCATCGCTGGCTTGCCGATCTCTATCCGTGCATACACCACCGTTCTGAAAAACAAGAATATGGGATTCGTCAATGACTTGCCGCTTACACGAAGAAGGGGTGTGAGATTATGTATGAATTTTTTTTCCCGATCCTGTTTCGGATTGCGAACAGATTTCCCTGGCTCGTCAGAATTGTTTCGCGGATACCATGGTTACGGCGGTTTATCAGTGACGCTTTTGTCAACTGGCAAGCCTATTCCACAAACCCTCGGCCCCGGCCGTTCTCGCTGGCTTCATCTTATACGACCTGGCAATCGTTGACGGATAAGTCATTTACCGGACGGCATCTGCCGGAGGCGGAAGGGGATCAGAATCTACCGGATATGGAAAGAGTCGTTGATTTATGGCGAAGAAAAGAGAACAAAGAAATATCCTCAGTCGATACAAGCATACTGTTTGCTTTCTTTGCCCAGTGGTTTACCGATAGTTTCCTCAGGACAGATTTTCGCGATCGCCGGAAAAATACATCGAACCATGAAATCGATCTTTGCCAGCTCTATGGTTTGCGGGAAGAAATTACGCATTATTTACGGCTGAAAAAAGATGGGAAGCTGAAGTACCAGATTATCGATGGAGAAATTTTTCCTCCCTACCTTTTTAACGTTGAAGAGACGACTACGGGCCACTGGGTGTTCGCAGATAAAGAATTCGAGAAGCTGCACCCCCGCGAGGTTCTGGATTTTGTTTTTAGCAATATCCCCGAGGAACGGTTGAAACGCATGTTTGCCGCGGGGCTGGAGCACGGCAACTCGTCGGTTGGCTATACCATAATGAATACATTAATGTTGCGTGAACACAACCGGATTTGCGACCTGCTAAAAGAAGCTTACCCAACATGGGATGATGAACGCCTGTTTCAGACGGCAAGAAACATCATGGTTGTGCTGCTGATCAAAGTGGTTCTGGCCGATTACGTCTCGCGTTTTACACAGTTTGGTTTTACCCTCGACCCCTCCCCTGATCTGGCGGAAAGGCAGCGCTGGTACCGCACCAACTGGATCTCCCTGGAATTCAACCTTCTGTACCGGTGGCATTCCATGGTCCCCGAAAATTACAGGGTCGGTAACAAGTCATACCCGCTGGATGCGTTTCGTAACAATACCCCGCTGGCAATTCAACATGGCATCGGAAAACTGATAACGGCCGCATCGACGCAACGAGCGGGCCGTATTGGTCTTCACAATACACATAGTTACTTTTTCTATCCGCTGCCCGTTGGTGACGATAATCGAAGCGTCATGGAGCGCTCCATCGCAATGGGACGTCAGGCCAGGCTCCGTCCCTTCAATGACTATCGGGAAGCATTCAGCATGCCCCGTTTGCGGAGTTTCGAGGAATTGACGGAGGACAGTGAACTACAGCGGGAACTGAAGGACCTTTATAAAGACCGGATCGACGATCTGGAGTGGCAGGTTGGCATATTTGCCGAAGATCATGATGAAGGCTTCAGTCTTGGGCGTCTCATGGTACGGATGGTGGGATACGATGCGTTTACCCATGCGCTGACAAACCCGCTTGTATCGATCTATGTACACAATGAAAAGACCTTTTCAAGGATTGGACAATCCGTTATTGAAGAAACAAGTTCACTCGCGGATATCGTCAAACGTAATGTAAGGAATAGCGATACGGTCGTTGCAAGCTTCAATACATCTGTGCAGTGATCAGTGAAAGATAGGGCACATAGAAAAGCTATGGAAACCAGGCAAGAACCTTATTTTTATAAAGGAGTGCCTCGTGTCGAACAAGCTACCGCAGAACGAAGAAAATACAGGTAAAGAAGATCGGAAGAATTATCTTCTTCAGAGGCAGGCTGAATATCAATACGCCTATGAGTATGTCGATACTATTGCAGTCGTGCGTAAACTGCCATGGCGGGAGATACCCGGTATTGGATACTGGCTCCGCGGGGGGATAAACCTTTTACGGTTGATTCCAAGTTTACCCCGCCTATCGGTTACCTTTTTGCGCTACCTGCTCGGCAAGCCGATGGAAAGTTATCGGGATTATGTTTTTTTTCCGGCGAGTCCTCCAAACCCCGATCTCGTCGATAGCTTCCAGCAAGACCTGGTATTTGGCCTGCAACGCGTCATTGGAGTAAATCCTGTAATGTTGCGCGCTGTAACCCATCAGAATCCTCTGCCGGAAAAGCTGCCGGAACCTGAGATACGGCAAATTTTTGAAGAGCAGGTTGATGAGATCGACTATGCGGCTGCCACCGAGCAAAAGCGCCTATACGTCCTGGACTACGCAGTCCTGGATGTATTGCAGTCAAACCCGGGGTATATCGATGGCGGACAAAAGCAATATGTCACGACCCCGATCGTCGTGTTGTTCCTGCAATCGGATGGCATGCTGCGGCCGATTGCCATCCAGCTGTACCAGGATGCCAGGCCCGATAATCCAATCTATACGTCAAAAGACGGCAATCTCTGGCTGACAGCGAAAATGTTCGCCCAGGTCGCAGATGGCAACCATCACATCCTGTATACCCATGCGACCCGTATTCATTACGTGATGGAAGCCATTATCATGGCTTCACGAAGACAGCTTTATAAATCTCACCCGCTTTATGTTCTATTAAATCCGCATCTTCAATATACGCTCAATGTCAATCACCAGCACACTTTCCTGAAAGACCGGAAAGGACGGCCGGGCCGGTACGGTGAGCTATTTGCCGGAGACTATGACTCGATGACTCAGTGCATGGCCAATGGCATGACGAGCTTTAATTTTAAAGAATCCGCCTTCCCTGATGATATTGCGAAGCGGGAAGTCGATAATCCTGATCTTTTTTATCCCTATCGCGATGATGGCATTTTGCTGTGGAATACGATTCAAGGCTTTTGCAAGGAATATGTCGATTTATATTACAAATCTGAAGCAGATGTTACTGACGACTATGAAATTCAGGCATGGGCACATGATATCAGTGCGCGGGATCGCGGCAGAATTCCCGAGTTTCCCGCCAGATTTGGATCCAGGCAAGAGCTGAGCGAGACTCTCGGTCATATCATTTTCCTATGTACTGCTTTTCATTCCTGCATTCACTTCAACCAATACAAATATCCGGGATTCGTTCCCAATATGCCGCATTCGGCTTATGCACCGCCTCCGGCTGGAAAAAATGCTGAAATTGATGCAGCTGGATTATTGAAGATTCAGCCGGCATTTCGAGCTGCTTATTCGCAAACCTGGACCTATTTCCTGACGAATTTTCGTGTCAGCTCGATCGGTCAGTACAACTTACAGCCATTCGATTCTGAAGCACACGAGGTGATAGAGCGGTTTGGGGACAGGCTGAAAGAAATAGAAGAGGAAATCGACCAGAGAAACAGCAGACGTTCCTTTGCCTATGATCGCATGAATCCAAGATTCATTCCGAACGGTGTAACCATTTAATGGGAGGGGGAAATTACAGCGCAGACCCACCTGTCAGATTAATTCTGAACTACCACAACTATTGATTCAGGCGGGCAAGCAGTACAAACGTCATACCGGCGGAAGCGGGTATCCAGTGACGTTCAAAGCACGCCATTACTGGTTTGGCTGAATTCCGGTTTGCTGGATTCCGGGCAGGTCCGGAACAAGGGGACTCATAGTGTTTTCTGGCCGGCTCATTAATCGAATATCTCATCCCCGGTTGGTTCAAGATGGGTGGTTTCATTCATCTCCTGCCGGAATTTGGATAGCTCATAATACATTCTGAAGCGTGCCCGATTCAGGTTGCCTAACGGCCTGTGTTCAGACAGGCAATGCCAAGGATTCATTTTCAGCCGCTTGGCAAACTCAAACTGCGCATCGGAATCAAATTTCTGTTTCGGGATATGAACCGTGGCAACGGGAATAAACGGGGAAAGCTGTTCCGGCCAACGTACCGAACTATCTTCAATAGGCATCAGATGAGGGTCCGTCTGGAGTTGAATCATAAGATCAAACTCGACATCCTTCTCATTCAAGGTCTTGATCATGTTCTCCCGCAGATAATTAAACGGCGGGGTGCCAAATGGCAGGCCGGGAATATGGGTTTCAACATCTGTTGTTTTCGGTACGAATGAATACATCATGGCCTGTCCTTCACCCAGCAGGTAGGGAGTGCAGCTCCAGTAACGCTGCCCCAACGGATTATATTGAGTTTCATTCCACAGGCTCTGCATGAAGAAGTCAAGCAGGTGGGAATCCTTGGGATTGAGAAAATAATAAAGCGTCATATCCACCAGGCTCCAGTATTGCAGCTTGGCATTTTCCCGCGTGTTGGGTGTGACGAACGTCGCGCCGCCACTGGTCGTTATGAAATCCTGCGTGAATTTTTCCTCGCTCATGAGTTTTTCGCCCGGAACACCCATGAGTTTCACCGCCATGCTCATGAAACCGACATCATTGATATCGGCAGGCACGTTCGGTCCTGGCCCGGAATAACGCACATAGGCAGGATAGGTGCGTGGATGGGCAAAAATACCCTTGCGGCAATGTTCCGGCAAATCGTCCCGTATGGTTACCGTGGCACGCACAATGCCGTGTGTTTTTGTATTGCCGCCCCGCTCATACCCCCCCGGTTTGAAACGCCCGCGCATCTGATCCATCATGAGATCAATAATCTTGTTCAGACTTTCTTCTTCATCCGGATAGAATTTTTCTTCAGCCAGCTGCAAACCTTCGTTCTTGCGCCGACGATTGATCAAGTACTGAATAAACTTCGCGCTGGGTTCGCGGAAGAGATAGTCCCACTGTGCGCGGAACCAGGGTTCCAGCCGGCGCTCGATCCGTAGCAGCAGAATCAGAAAATTGTGAATAGCCTTCAGTATCCGGTTCTTTATCTTTGTCATGATGGGCTACCAGTCCTGTTAGCAGGCAAGGCGGAAATGTATTTGAGTGCGCGCAGCCCGGGCATAAAAAAGTATCCGCCACCAAGGGTGGTAACAAACTGCGGCAGATGACAGGTTGTCCGCCTCGGCCCCGATGGATCGGGAGAATTGAAATGATCGGTGCTCTCACCGCTCATCAAGGGTTCGCGATTCCCCAACATTGGATCTTTTTCATTTTGCACGCCATCGAATTTACTGTTCATGGTCCATGCATTCTGAACAAACTCGAATTGCCGCGATATGTTGCCTACCAGGCAGATAAACTGTATTCCCCGTTCGGCAACAGGTGCCTGGGGTTTGATAGCATCTTTCGGTGCAAGCGCCGGCCCATAAGAGCGACCACGCCGCAGCAAACGATGAAAACGGGAAGAGGCGATCAGATCTTCATCCGGCCTTTGACCAAAACCCAGTATTTTGATCAACCGGTCTAAGGGACCACATGCACTCGTAGGCAAATCGCCTGTACGCGGGTTGGATCGGCGCACATGAGCGCCGAGCGGGCAATAGTTCCCCTTTGAGTCCTGGTCGTAGGTAAAATCGTTCTCATATTCTTTGCGCGAGATACCTGGAATGTGTGCCGGAACCAAAGGCGTGCCATCGAGTTCCCTACCCACCATGGCAGCGGCAAGCTGCTCGCGTTTTTCCGGTATGTGATCCGACACCTTGTCAAGAAACTGCCAAAAGCCCGGAACATCCTGGCTCAGTTGCCGAAGCACCAGATATGTCCCATTACGGCCGAAATCCTTGAGTGGGGGATCATCCTCGGCGCCGGGCAGCACGGTTGCAAGCTGGTCTTTCCGGGAATCGATGAGCGGCCGCGCAGTGTACTGCCCATATTCATTGCGATAGCCAAGCACGATTTCTCCAGGAGCCAGCAAATTGGAATAACGATCGCGCTCGTGGGTATCCGTGCTTTGCCGCTGCATCCAGTCTACGGTTGGCTGGCTGATGCTATCCGGGAATCCGAAAGGCTCGATGTCACCGATATAAAGCGTAGGCAGTTCCTGCAGCAACTGAAATGCGCCTGAGAAATATTCACCTTCTATGGTTTTTTGCCAGGCAGTGATACCTCCTTTCGTGGCGTAAAGCAGTAACAGGACATGCGGAACCTGTGCCGCATTGCCTCCCCATTTCCACTGTTGCGGCGCATTGTTGCCGACATCACCCAAGCGGCGGGAGCGGCTTTCATCTCCTGCCATACCAACGATGAACTCATCGGAAAAGCCTTCGACAACGGATTCCTCCAGTCCGAGGGCGCGCAGACCCTCCACGGAAAAGGCAATCTGCAGTGCCGTGTCTGGTGGAGGATCCTGCGTGATGGCGCTGCTGATGGGTGCTGTCTCCAGCCATTTTTTGGCCAGATCGGCATTTACGATATTCAGCAACATGAAAGAGGTATCCGTCAGCTTCCCATACCCAAAGCGCAGCAGCCCCTGAAGATCATCGAATTCAAAGTCGCTTGATTCTTTCATTTCCATGCTCCTCAGATCAGGCTAAGCCATTCACGGATTTCCGCATCATTGGATTGCCGAATTTCCACGCCTTGCCGGATACGACTGTTTCGCGCGAGATCAACAGCTGTCAATCCCGGGTAAGCCTTATACCAAACCTCGGTGGGTATTTGATGTCGCCTTTGCGTATATTTGAAGGCATGCTCCCGGTTTGCGCCTTCCTTGATGATCCACTGAGTGGTGGGGTAGCCGACACCATTAGTGAAGGTAAGATTGAGGCCCCAGCCAACCTTGTTGATAAAATCATCCATATAGCTTTCATGGCTGCCATCATAATTACTGGCGAAAAAAACTCTATGGTTATTGTCCATGAACACCCAGCGGGCAAAGTGAATCGTTTTTATTCGGGCGAGAAATCCGTGGTTGTATACGTGCCTGGCAAAATAGTCGGTCAGCAGGAGTATGAATTTGAAAGTCAGCAGGCGGACCACCCCAGGTTTCACGTCACCGAACACACTATACTGATTACTGACATCCTGATCTTCCTGCACTGTAAGCTCTGCCAAATGTTCACGGCTGGGCCGGATGAAGAGCTCAGGGTCAGAGCGTTCAAGCATTCTCAAACGTAGCGCAAAGATAAGCGCAATAACCAGTAATAAGGGGGATAGAAGAAGCAGGATCAATGGAACCCCGATCATATGCAGAAGATTGCGCATTTTCCATTCGGGGGGTGTGGGTTCTGGCGGGGTTAACGTAAGCGTGCCTTTGTATTTTTCCATTTCGACATAAGACAACAGCTTTTGCCGTAAAGCACGAACGTTTTCCCGGCCCACATCGTCAGCAGTTTTCTGCAGATAGATGGACAAACTTCGATGTAGCGCTGCTTCTTCATGGATTTGCCTGACCGTTCGACCAATCCAGTTAACATAGGTGGCGCTGGCATTTATATTGTTTGCCTTCATCCAGCCCAGCAAGTCTTGGTCTTCTTCAGAAAAACCTTCGCAATGAGAAAAGATTTTTTTTAGACCTGGCTCTGCGCGCTCAATCAGTTCCAGAAAAAAAGTCTGCATATCTCCGTCGATATCGCCAAGAAAGGCGAGTGTGGGTCGCCACGGTCTTGGCGTTACACCGAATTCTCTAATTTCCTGTGCGGTTCTTGCTTCTATGATCACGAAACGCGCAAAATGCACGCGATCAAACTTCCCGAATGGAATCAGCCCATTATCAGGGTCAGCATGACCGGGCAGGTTATTCATCGAAGCCAGTAAGGCGCGCAGGTCTTTCAACTGCCCGTCACGTACAGCCGCAACAATCATGAAGCTGGATTGGGGTGTCATGGCTTTTTATCTCACTAGATATTTATACGACTTCTTGTTTTTCTGCTCAGCGGCTTTCCTGTCTCCAGATTGCGGAGTATAAGCTGAGCCCGTCAGTGAAACAGACGCCCTCGTGAACGATGGCGTTCCGATAACCGCAAACCTGTATAACCGCAAGCCTGTCTTTGAAGTCTCAAACACTCAGTTCGAATGCCTGAAAGCCGGGTGTGGCGGAACCGCTCAGATAACTCAGAACTGCAGGAAGAAGTCTATAAGGTGCTTGTTGCCCCAGTAAACCTTCCCCAGATATTGCTTGTCCGCCACCTTGCGGATTTCGTCACGGACCCGTTGGGCCACTGTGGACGTTTCCGAATAATCGAGAACAATGCATGGCTTGTGGTCGAACCAGCTATCGTCCTTGTACACCTTGGCGATGATCGCACGAAAGCCAAAAGGTGAAATTTCGTTCTTCAACGTACTTGTCTTGGCATCAAAAATCTTCCCCTGCCAGGCAAAAAAATTGATGACCTGAGCGATCGCATAGTTATAAGGCGTGCCGGGCGCGATAATAGCGGTGCCCCTTGCTTCACCATCCGGTATCTCACCGACTTCCCCCGAGGAAAACAACTGGTCGAGCTCCTCTTGCGACATATTGATCACCTGATGAATATCGTAAGCCATTATTACCCCCCTATCTCCTGTTGCGCATTCTTTATCAACACAGGCCGGGCCGCACGCGCGATCCGCCTGCTCCTGTCGCATCGCAGACTCGTTGAAGTAGCTCTTCCAAACTCGAATAAGTTTTTTTGGTTGCTCAGCCCCGCCTCATACTCCATTCTTTGAAGAGCAGAACTGACGATTTGATCCCCCTCCATCAGAACCCGGTCCAACTCAGACACCTCATCTAATTTCATCATATATCCGATCCCCAAATAGTCAATGTGAATTTTTATCAGATGTGCATCCTTTTGTTGAATCCTGGCATTTGGCCTGGACAAAACCGACCTTAAAAGCTACGGATCACCAGGATTGAGATTACATGAAGCCAATTCCATGTCCCGGACCTCATAAAGAAAATGGTTGCTCGCCTTTCGTAGCCAGCATGATTCTGCCTTCAACGGACTTTTATCCCTCATTTACCATTTTCCCCTCCAGAGTGGCTCATTCTCTGCCGTTGTAAGGTAGGGGCCATTCTTCCAAGTCTCCTATAGATAATGGGGTCAGGTGGACAGGGTCCTTGAATGTTGCAACCAGGGCAATGATTAACAGTTTTCAGAGTGCACAGCTCGGCGCCCTTCAAGAAACTTACAAATTTTTGATCTTGAGTAAGAGCCTGTTTAAAAGTGAAGTTTCTACCATGAATTTGACTTGGAAAAGACTCATGAGACTCATGACATGAAGAAGAGCAAATTTACGGGGGGGCAGATGCATTTACCTTAATTAGACCATTAGGAGATATTGGCCCTCTGGTATATGGGAGATGAATGGCACGCTATTCATGCGCAAGATCTGCTACAGCACTGTTCTGCAGCTGTCCGTTCAACCACAAATTTAATAATTAACAACATGATGAATATTACCTTTGAACTTAGAGCGGCTTACTGTTTAGCTGGAGTGGAGATTCCCATAATTCTTTCTCAGGAAAATAAGGAAGAAAATGGGGAAAAGTACGACGAACGTTGCAAGATCTTCAACACCAAATTTCGGTTTATGCCAGCCGCTATTGTGCTATGTACTACTGCCGAACAGGTAAGTGTGGCGGTTAAGTTTACGAGCAAACTTGCCCTGCCTTTACGGGTGCGCTCGGGGGGTCACGACCATGAAGGGGAATGCTCTGGTACTGATACTATTCTCCTTGATCTCTCAAAAATGAATATGGTCACTATTGATGGTAAGGATAAGAAGGCGGAAGCTGATTCAAAACCGCGACTGGTCCTCATACAACCCGGTACACCATTCAAGAAACTCACTACTGAACTGGCTGAAAAGGATCTCATGATTCCGCACGGTTGAATCGCCCCGGTTTTCGTGGAGGCTTTTTGGTTTAAGTTAAACTTCTACCGTGGCCTTTTGGACCAATTGCTGATAATAGTTTGCTTCTGCTT
>NZ_QAOK01000017.1 GCF_003050865.1 Nitrosospira multiformis
GAATTACCGCATGAGGGTCTTGGCTCAATGCGGTTGGAACGGTGTGATCAACCGTGTCTGATGAATGACCCATCCCCCGTTAATGGGAAAGAGCCTCCCCCGTTAATGGGAAAGAGCCGACTGCTTTAGTTTGGTGGGTGGCGGAGAGAGAGGGATTCGAACCCTCGATAAGCTTTTTGAGCCTATACTCCCTTAGCAGGGGAGCGCCTTCGACCACTCGGCCATCTCTCCAACAAAGCCGCATTAGGATAGCGGTTTAGAACTCGCGGGTCAAACAAAGGTTATGAAAGGAACGCGATAAGTGGAATATCATGATATCTGGTCGAGTTCGAATATCTTGTGCAACACCCGCACGGCCAATTCCATGTATTTTTCATCCACGACCACTGAAATCTTTATTTCCGAAGTAGAGATCATCTGGATGTTGATGCCTTCTTCCGCCAGCGTACGAAACATTCTGCTGGCAATGCCCACGTGCGAACGCATGCCGACGCCCACCACCGAGACCTTGGCTATTCTGTCACCGCCCATGACACCGCGTGCACCGATGTGAGGCTGCACCTGGTTTTCCAGGATATCCATGGTTCTCGCAAATTCATTGCGATTCACGGTAAATGAAAAATCTGTCATGCCATCGTGGCCGACATTCTGGATGATCATGTCCACATCGATATTCGCATCCGCCACGGGGCCGAGAATCTGATAGGCGATACCGGGACGGTCCGGCACACCCAGCACCGTAATCTTGGCTTCGTCACGATTGAATGCGATGCCTGAAATAATCGCCCGCTCCATGTTTTTTTCTTCCTCGAAAGTGATGAGGGTACCCTCTCCTTCCTCCTCGAAACTGGAGAGCACCCGCAATTTAACCTTGTATTTGCCCGCGAACTCCACTGCGCGGATTTGCAGCACCTTGGAACCGAGGCTTGCCATTTCAAGCATTTCTTCAAAGGTGACAGTCTTTAGCCTGCGCGCTTCGGGCACGATTCGGGGATCGGTCGTGTAAACCCCGTCTACATCCGTATAGATCTGGCATTCATCCGCCTTGAGCGCTGCCGCGAGAGCAACAGCCGTGGTGTCGGAACCGCCTCGGCCCAATGTGGTGATACTGCCCGTCTCGTCCACTCCCTGAAAGCCCGCTACTGCCACTACATATCCCGCATTGAGGTCGGCGCGTATTTTGTCCTCATCGATTTTGAGTATGCGCGCCTTGGTATAAGCGCTATCAGTGTGAATGCGCACCTGGAGGCCGGTATAGCTCTTCGCCTTGATGCCCAGATCCATCAGCGCCATTGATAGCAGAGCGACAGAAACCTGCTCGCCGGTGGAAACCATGACATCCAGTTCCCGGGGATCCGGATGAGCCTGAAATTCCCGGGCCAGCGCAATAAGACGATTTGTCTCTCCGCTCATGGCGGACACCACGACCACTACCTGATCGCCCCGAGCTTGAAATCTCGCCACCCGGCGCGCGACATTCTTGATGCGCTCCGTGCTGCCCACCGATGTGCCACCGTATTTTTGAACAATAAATGTCACGATAACCTGCTTAACTGAGAATGGCAAAGCCGCGGGCAAAATGCCATATGTCGGATCAATTCAGGGGCTTAAAGTCCCGGCATGGATATTGTGTTGGAATTTTACCTTATTACCGGAAAGAAAACCCGAGAACCTTTGCAGAAGCTTTTTCCAGGTTCCGTGATATGCAAAATGATAAACGAGAAAACCTCCAGAATATTGATACAGGTCAAATTCAGGGCTTGAAACCGCTCCATTCAGGGAAAACCTGATTGATTCAGGGGTTTCTTAATACTTGCATAGAATAAAAAAACAAATTAAATTTATGTATGTGCAATACTCCTATAACATAAAAGCGCGCCTATTCTAACTACATAACCTGTCGGGATGCCCAATGAAACTCTTCGAAGAAATATCCAATCCTCGTGAAATTCGACGCAAGCTGGGTCTCAATCAGCATGATTTCTGGAGCAAGGTCGGTGTCACCCAAAGCGGTGGTTCCCGTTATGAGAGTGGACGAAATATGCCCAGACCGGTAAGGGAACTGGTACGACTGGTGCATATCGAGCACATCGATCTTTCCAAGATCAAGAAAGATGATCTGGCTGTTGCGGCCTTACTGAAAAGCAAGGATCCTGAACTGTACAAGAGCCTGAAGAAAGCCTCCAAGGCCAAGCAGTAGGACAATACCGGAAACCTGTCCGGATCACTTCTCAAGCTTTCATCGGAGAATCAGGAAGGAGAAAAATTCAAGCTATGGATTCAGCTTTACAGCGAGTCCCCGGCGTCTTATTTGTTCCGAAAATGCCTCCATCCACTCCTGCCTGATCTTCGTGAGCCGCGGTCCCTCTGGCTGCAAGGATGGACGTGCAAGACCATACAGAAGCACCCCTTCGAGTACCCCCCCCTCGCTCACGAATTCCTCGATAAATCTCAAATACGCTTCAGATTCATTTCTGGAAGGTGGCATCCCGTCGATCTGAAATACGCAGGTCTGCAACCATGTAGGGCACAGGGATGCAGACAGTTGCAGATTGCTGCGCATCTTTTTCAAGCCCATGCGCGTGTTATTGATCAGCTGCCTCCCCTCGCGGGTGACACTGTCCAGCTTGAACCATACTTCGCCATTGAATATTGCCATCCGGCTCAACCCGCGCTGGACACTGTCGCGATCTATCAGGCTGCCATTTGTGATCAATACCAGCTTAAGCGCTTCGGGCAGATCGTAATCAGCTTTTACCCGTCCGAGCAGTTCGATGACCTGCTCGAATTCCTTTGCACTGGTCGATTCGCCATTGCCGGATAAAGCGATATCATGGAGACGCCTTGCCCCGGCAGGCACCTGCCTTTGCATGAAATCGCCATATACGATTTCGTGCAGCAAAGCCCGCAACTCGGCTTCAAGTTTTGCCAGGTCAATCGCGGGAGCAGTACCTCGCGAGAGATTCGGCACCTGGCAGTAGATGCAACGCCAGTTACATGCATTGTTCGGATTAAGATTGATTCCGATCGACACACCGCCGGCACGGCGCGAAATAACGGGGTAAACATAGGTCATCCCGGTTATATCGCGGCTATGATCTGCCACATCCAATCGTTTGGAAATTTGCTGCAATGTTACAATCCCGATAATGTTAATTACACGCAGGCTGGAATTCGATGCCGGCCACCGTATACCTTCCCACAAGAGCCAGTGCCGGCATCTGCACGGCCATCGTTACGCCATAGAAATCACCCTGTCAGGCGAAATTATCACTGAGCCTGGCGTCTCCGAGCAAGGCATGGTCATGGATTATTCCGAGGTCAAACGCATCGCGAAAAAGGTGCTGGTGGATAAATGGGACCATGCATTCCTTGCATATGCGGAAGATCACAAGTTGCTGGAATTCCTTCAATCGCTGGAAGACCATAAGACCGTGCTGCTGGATACGCCACCCACGGCGGAAAATCTGGCTCTTACCGCTTTCCACATACTCGATGAGGCCTATCAGGATCGCTATGGCAATCATCTCAGGCTGCAGCAAGTGCGCCTATTCGAAACTCCCAACTGCTGGGCCGATGCAGTGCGAGGGCAACTTTGATTGTCCATCTCACCCCCATGTCCGCTGTTTGAATCGATCACAGCATAGCAATAACCGGACAGCATTCATGAAATCAAGAGGATTGAGACCGCTTGTTTTGAAGGTGGGGAATCTTCCCTTCGTTGCAACCGCACTTGCTTTTTTTGCTAACATGACATCGCGAGTAACCACTGAGGATTGAAATGCTGAATCAGCCTGTTCCCGATTTTGAACTTCCTTCGACCAGTAATAAGACATTTCGTTTATCGACAGCCCGTGAAAAAAACCTGGTCATCTATTTTTACCCCAAGGACGACACCCCGGGATGCACCACCGAGGGGCAGGAATTCCGGGATGCTTACACCGAATTTACCGACGCCGATTGTGACATAGTGGGTATTTCGCGTGACAACATCAAGTCTCACGAGAAATTCAAGGCAAAAATGAATTTTCCGTTCGAGTTGCTGAGCGACACGGATGAGACGGTTTGCAATCTGTTCGGTGTGATGAAGATGAAAAACATGTACGGCAAGCAGGTCCGTGGCATCGACCGGAGCACATTCGTAGTCGATACGAAAGGGATACTGCGGCGCGAATGGCGAAGCGTCAAAGTGCCCGGCCATGTCCAGGAAGTCCTGGAGTTTGTGAAAACCCTGCGCAGTGAGAATCATGAGTCCTAGAAAGCCTAGTTCTTCCACGGCTTCCAAGTCATCTGCTTCCATCCCTCCTGTCATCCGCCTGATGCCCAAGTTGTTCGTACTCGACAGCAATGTGCTGATGCATGACCCCACCAGCCTGTTCCGTTTCCAGGAGCATGACATCTACATCACGATGACCACGCTCGAGGAACTCGACAACAACAAGAAAGGGATGTCGGAGGTTGCCCGCAATGCCCGCCAGACTAGCCGTTTTCTGGATGAAATCGTCAGCAGCGCGATAACGGATATTGACGAAGGCATTCCCTTGCAACCACATGGCACCAAGAATGCAACCGGAAGGCTATTCCTCCAGACGCAGGCGATCACAAACGTTCTGCCGGTATATCTGGCAAGCGGCAGCGCGGATAACCAGATTATCGGGGCAGTCAAGTTTTTGCACGATACCCACCAGAACCGCGTTGTCACACTGGTTTCCAAAGACATCAACATGCGCATCAAGGCGCGAGCCCTGGGGCTGGCGGCGGAAGATTATTTCAATGACAAGGTTCTGGAAGACACTGATGTCCTCTTTTCAGGCATTCAGGAACTGCCCGCGAATTTCTGGGATGAACACGGCAAGGACATGGAGTCCTGGCAGCAGTCGGGGCAGACATTTTATCGGGTGACCGGTCCCCTTGCCAGCGGCTTTGTAATCAATCAGTTCGTTTATCTGGAGCATGACAAACCGTTTTACGCGCAGGTCAAGGAGACCAGCGGGAGAACAGCCGTTCTGCAGACACTGAAGGATTTTACTCATCAAAAGAACAATGTCTGGGGCATCACGGCGCGGAATCGCGAGCAGAATTTCGCGTTCAATCTGCTGATGAACCCGGAAGTAGATTTTGTCACCCTGCTGGGACAGGCAGGTACCGGCAAGACGTTGCTTACACTGGCAGCGGGCCTGATGCAGACGCTGGAGCACAAGGTGTACTCCGAAATCATCATGACGCGCGTGACGGTCCCGGTAGGTGAGGATATCGGGTTTCTGCCTGGAACCGAAGAAGAAAAGATGACCCCCTGGATGGGTGCACTGGAAGACAACCTGGACGTGCTCAACAAGACGGATAACAGTGCCGGAGAATGGGGACGAGCCGCAACGCTCGATTTGATTCGCTCCCGCATCAAGATAAAATCGCTCAATTTCATGCGGGGGCGCACTTTCATCAACAAGTTTCTGATTATCGACGAAGCGCAGAACCTGACACCCAAGCAGATGAAAACGCTTATTACCCGTGCCGGCCCTGCCACCAAGGTCGTGTGCCTGGGTAACATCGCGCAGATAGATACGCCCTATTTATCGGAGGGAAGCTCAGGGTTGACCTACGTGGTGGACCGGTTCAAGGGATGGAATCACAGCGGCCACGTCACACTGCAACGCGGCGAACGTTCCAGGCTGGCGGATTATGCTGCGGAGATACTGTAAGCGCTATCGCCCGCAAGACCTGCCCACCGTCTCCGGTCTTAGCGGTAGGTCGAGCTATGCCGGATAAGTCGTCAGGCAAAGCCTGCCCTACACCTGCACTTCCAGAAGCCTGTTCTGACAATAGCGAAAGATAGTCGAACCGGCAGTCTTAATAATGCCCTGATCTGGCGTAGCTTTCGAATCGGGTATATTCGCCCAGGAAAGTCAGGTCGACCTTGCCGATCGGTCCATTCCGCTGCTTTCCTATAATGATTTCGGCGATTCCCTTGTCCTGTGTCTCCGGGTTATAGACTTCGTCCCGGTAGATGAAAAGAATCAAATCGGCATCCTGTTCGATCGCGCCGGACTCGCGCAGATCGGACATGACTGGACGCTTGTTCGGACGCTGCTCAAGACTTCGATTCAACTGGGATAAGGCGACAACGGGCACATGCAGTTCTTTTGCCAGCGCCTTAAGGGAGCGGGATATTTCGGAAATCTCCGTGGCGCGGTTCTCGCCCTGGCTGGCGGCTGACATCAACTGAAGATAATCCACCACGATCAACCCCAGATCCCCATGCTGGCGATGCAACCGGCGGGCGCGCGCTCTTAATTCCAGGGCATTCAAAGCGGCACTTTCATCAATAAAAAGCGGAGCGTCGTTCAGCTTTCCAAGCGCATGCGTCAGGCGGGACCAATCCTCGTCCAGCAGGCGGCCGGTACGTACCTTGTGCTGATCCAGCCTTCCGACGGAGCCCAGCATGCGCATCGCCAGTTGCGCGCCTCCCATTTCCATGCTGAATACCGCTACCGGCTTTTGGAGCGTGAGTGCGACATGCTCGGCAATATTGAGCGAAAAGGCGGTCTTGCCCATCGATGGCCGGCCCGCGACGATGACAAGATCGCCAGGCTGAAAGCCCGAAGTCTTTTCATCCAGATCATGGAAGCCGGTTGCGATTCCGGTAACATCGCTTTGATTATCCTGGTTGTAGAGCGTCTCTATACGCTCCACGACCTCCTTCAGCAGCGGCTGGATATCGATAAAACCCTGCTTGCCCCGCGCACCCGCCTCGGCAATTTCAAAAACCCTGGCCTCGGCTTCATCCAGCAGCGTGGCGGCTGAACGCCCAGCCGGATTATATGCCGAATCGGTAATACCGGTGCCTACCTGGGCAAGCTTGCGCATGATCGACCGTTCGCGCACGATTTCCGCATAGCGTCGGATATTTGCAGCCGAGGGCGTGTTCTGTACGATGACCCCGACGTAAGCGAGTCCGCCGACCCCCTGCAGTTCCGCGGATATCTCAAGGGATTCCGCTACCGTGATGACATCGGCCGGTTTGCTATGCTCGACCAGTTTGCAGATATGCCGGTAGATGAGCTTGTGATCCTGCCGGTAGAAGTCATCTTCCGTGATCACGTCAGCCACCTTATCCCATGCGTGATTGTCCAGCATCAATCCACCCAGCACCGACTGCTCCGCTTCAACCGAATGCGGGGGCAATTTGTATGATTCGAGTAATTGGTCGCTTGAAGCTGCCGTGAGAAATTGGGCCATGGAGTTACGTGACGTTGCGGGCATGTCCGGATTTTAACACTGCTTGCAGTGTACCAAAAATGAAAAAGGGCTGTTGCCAGCCCCTTTCGAAGATGAAAAACAGAAACCTTTTCAGGATATCGATTCGCCCAGAACGGATACGACGATATGCGCGGCCACATCTGTGTGCAGCACGACGGTTACTGGATGATCGCCCACCTGCTTCAACGAGCCCTGCGGCATGCGTATCATGGACCTTTCAACTTCAAAACCCTGGGCTTTCAGCGCATCCTCGATATTCGCATTGGTAACTGAACCGAACAGCTTGCCATCCACGCCTGCCTTTTGAGTGATCTGCAGCATCAATCCTTCCAGCTTGGCAGCACGAGCCTGGGCGGCGGCCAGGATATCCGCCTGGGTTTCCTCCAGTTCTGCGCGCTTTGCCTCGAACTCGGCAATAGCCGCCTGGGTGGCACGCTTTGCCTTACCCTGCGGAATAAGGAAATTGCGTGCGTAACCATTTTTAACCTTTACAACGTCACCCAGTTGGCCCAGGTTGACAACTTTCTCCATCAGTATGATCTGCATATCAGCTCTCCTCAGTGCAAATCAGTATAAGGAAGCAATGCCAGAAAACGGGCGCGCTCCACGGCAGTACTCAGTTGACGCTGATACCTGGACTTCGTCCCCGTTATGCGCGCCGGAATGATCTTGCCGTTCTCGTTGATGAAATCCTTCAACAACTCGATGTCCTTGTAATCGACTGTCTTGATGCCTTCCGCGGTAAAGCGGCAGAACTTCCTGCGTTTGAATAGAGGGCGGTTAGCCTTCTTGTCCTTATCCTTGTCCTTGCCATCCTTACGTTTAGAAAAAAAACGTGCCATAATTTTTCCTGTCTATTCCTGTCTATAAATGAGATCCATTAGATAGGATCGATCCGGTTTACATGCAGCGCCAGCTGCAAACTCATGCGGCTTTTTCTTGCAAGAAACCCGGCGAGCTTTACTGTCGCCCCTGGAACCAGGCCTGCAACAGTTTCTGCCATCTGCGCCAAGGCTACGGCCGAAACTTCACACTCCACCTGCCTTGGCTTCCCCGCCTCGATTTGGCGGGAAACATGTCTGATCTTGAGTTCGACTACTGCCACTCCAGCCGGGCTATAACGCAAGCTGCCAATTTCCGTGATCGTTCCGCAAATTTCAGTCCGATTGCAATCCAACGACTTGGCAGCCTAGGTCGCCAGCGTCGTTTCCTTGGCTTCCTCTGCGGGCTGCGGAGCGGGTTTGGCTTTCTCTTCGCGCATCATGGGTGACGGTGCGGTAATCGGCTCATCCATTTTGATGGTGAGGTGGCGCAATATGGCGTCATTGAATTTGAATGCGTGCTCCAGCTCGTCCAGCGTTTCCTGATCACATTCAATGTTCATGAGCACATAATGCGCCTTGTGAACTTTCTGGATCAAGTACGCGAGCTGTCGCCGTCCCCAGTCTTCCAGGCGATGCACCTGCCCGTTTCTGGCGGTTACAATGCTGCGATACCGCTCGACCATTGCGGATACCTGCTCGCTTTGATCGGGATGAACAATGAATATAATTTCGTAATGTCGCATGCAGTCTCCTTATGGGTAAAGCCTCCCGTGATGCGGGCACGGTGAGGCAAGGTCGAATGTTTCAAAGAGGCCGGTACTATACTCAACCCGCTTGAAAATATCAATTTTAATCGGGGGTTATATCAGGGCCTCGGGGCATATCTCTGGCGGTACGTTTCAAACAGGCAGATGCCCGCGCTCACGGAAACGTTGAGACTTTCCACACTGCCTAGCATGGGAATCGAAACAAGCTGATCGCAGTTTTCCCGCGTCAGCCGACGCATTCCTTTCTCTTCCGAACCCAGTACCCATGCGACGGGTCCATCAAGCTTGAGGGCGCCAAGCTCCGTATCGGCATCGGCAGCCGTTCCCAGGATCGTTACCCCCCGCTCCTTCAATCCGCGCAGAGTACGGGCGAGATTCGTCACGGAAATATAGGGCACGTTATCCGCCGCCCCGCTTGCCACCTTGTGCACCGCAGCGGTTAGGCCCACAGCGCGGTCTTTCGGTGCAATCACAGCATGAACACCGAAAGCATCTGCGACACGCAGGCACGCACCGAGGTTATGAGGATCCTGGATTCCATCCAGCACCAGAAGCAGCGCAGGCTCAGTGAGGGTGTCGAGCACATCGTCGATATCCACATATGTACGGGCGGAGTCGATACGCGCAACTACGCCCTGGTGCCGGGCACCACCCGCCAAAGCCATAAGCCTTGCGGTGTCGCATGCAATCAACCGTATGCCTTGGGTTTCTGCCAGCGTCGCCAGATCGCGGGCACGCTGATCCTTTCGCTCCGCATCGAGGAAAATCTCCCGGACGCTGGCCGCATTCTGGCGCAGCCGGCTGGTAATCGCATGGAAACCGAATATAAAGCGCGAGCCGGACATCTATGGTAATGAGTAATTGCAAAAAAGGATAAATGGGGAGCGGACACTCGCCGGGGAAATCAACTCGCTGCCCCAGTTTTTATTTTTCCCGCACCCGGGGCGTTTTCGGCGAGCACAAAATCTATCCTGCTGGATTCCAGGTCGACTCGAACCAGCCTGACCCTGAGCCGGTCGCCCAGTCGATAGCGCTTCCCGGTGCGCTCCCCCAGCAACATGTGCCTGACTGCGTCAAAATGGAAATAATCGCTGGGCAGTTCTGAAACATGCACGAGTCCCTCGACATAAATTCCATCCAATGCCACAAAAAGACCAAAACTTGCGACACCGCTGACAACTCCCTCAAAGCATTCTCCGATTCTGTCCTGCATGTAATAGCATTTGAGCCATGTTTCGACGTCGCGCGTCGCATCATCCGCCCTGCGCTCCGTCTGCGAACAATGCTCGCCCAATTCATGCCAATTACCCGGAGAATACCCTGTCTTGTTCAGCACGGCCTTGATGGCTCGGTGTACCAGCAGATCGGGATAACGCCTGATAGGGGATGTAAAGTGCGTGTAGGATTCATATGCAAGACCGAAATGGCCGACATTGTCCGGACTGTACACTGCCTGGCGCAAGGAGCGAAGCATGACAGTCTGCAACAATTGAGCGTCGGGCCGATCCTTTATTGTAGATAACGTACGAGCATAATCTTTCGCCTTGGGGTCGTCGCCACCCCCTAGCTGAACACCAAATTCCTTCAGAAAATCACGCAAGGCGGCAAGTTTTTCCGGTGTCGGACCTTCATGGATGCGATAGAGAGTCGGTTGTTTGTGTTTCTGCAAAAAATCGGAGGCGCACACATTGGCCGCGAGCATGCATTCTTCGATGAGACGATGCGCATCATTGCGTTTTACTGGCAGGATACGCTCGATTTTGCCCTCATCGTTGAAAATCATTTGCGTTTCGATCGTTTCAAAATCAATCGCCCCGCGCAGATCTCGCGCTTTCAGCAATACCTTGAATAATTTGTTGAGCAGTTGGATGTGCGGCAAAAGATCCTTGTATTGTTTCGCTTCCTCTCCCTTGGGATTCTCCAGCATGGCCGCCACTTTTGTATAGGTAAGCCGGGCGTGCGAAAACATGACTGCGGGATAAAAACGATAGTCCTTGAAGTCACCTGCAAAATCCAGGCTTATTTCGCACACCATGCATAAACGATCCACCTCCGGGTTGAGCGAACAGAGCCCATTCGATAGCGCTTCCGGCAGCATGGGGATAACGCGCCGCGGAAAATAGACCGAATTGCCACGATTGAACGCCTCCTGATCGAGCGCATCGCTTGGCTTTACATAATGGCTGACGTCGGCAATGGCAACATAGAGTTTGTAATTCTTCCCGTCGCGCTCGCAATATACAGCGTCGTCAAAATCTCGCGCGGTTTCGCCATCTATGGTCACCAACGGCAAGTGACGGATATCTTCCCTCTTGACCAGGTCTTTTTTCAATACCTTGGATGGAAAACGGGCGGAAAGTTTTTCCACCTCCGGTGGAAACTGGTAAGGCAAGTCGTGCTTGCGAAGCGCAATTTCGATCTCCATCCCGGGGGCGGTATAGTCGCCCAAAATCTCGATGATGCGGCCGATTGGCTGCGCATGTTTGCTCGGCTGCTGAATGATCTCTACCATGACCACTTGGCCTGCCCTTGCATTCATCGATTCTTCTTTGGGGATCAGAATATCCTGGCTGATGCGCTTGTTCTCCGCCTCCACGTACAGAATTCCGTGATCCGCATGCAATCGCCCCACCAAATGGGTTACAGCACGTTCCAACACTTCTACGATGGCCCCTTCCCTGCGGCCTCGCCGGTCAACCCCGATTTCACGCACCATCACCCGGTCGCCGTGCAGCGCTTTGCGCATTTCTTTGGCGCTCAAGAATAAATCCGGACTGCCATCATCGGGTATCAGAAAAGCAAATTCGTCCGGGTGACCCTGGACCTTCCCTTTGATAAGATCGAGCTTCTCCACCATGCAGATATCGCCCTTCCGGTTACGCATGATCTGGCCTTCGCGCAACATGGCAGAAAGACGGCGGCTGAAGATCTCGTCTTCTTCTTCGGTGATTCCGAGCAGGTTCTGCAAGACTTCCTCGGGCAAGGGGACCCCCTGCTCTTCGAGTATCTGGAGTATGAATTCCCGGCTGGGCAGCGCGTGACCATAACGCTCTTTTTCCCGTTCAAGATAAGGGTCCAACTTGCGGAGCTTTTGTTTCTTCTTGATTGTCAAAGCTGATTTCCTATAGAATTGCGCCTCTGTCCCATCGTTGGACAGATTCGCTCATTGCCCAGATGGCGGAATTGGTAGACGCACTAGGTTCAGGTCCTAGCGGTGGCAACACTGTGGAGGTTCGAGTCCTCTTCTGGGCACCAATCAAAACATTCCCGCTGATCCCGCCTGTACCGGCCCAAATGGCACAGGAAGCGCTGCTTTTCTCAGTATAGCAGGACAGCGCATCGCACTCCGGAATTACCCCTACCCGCCCATTTTTTCCTTCTGTTACGCTTAGGCTCTGCGGCCATTTTAGCTACGACATTACCAGATAATATCTAGCTGTAAAATTTTACAGCTATTCATGCGCCGCGATCCGTTGTCTCATAAGGCCTGTGTGCCGACATAAACCGTTCAGACGCATTGGGCAATCAAGAATAACAGATGGCAAGCTTGCTTCCCTCACACGCATATTGCTACACATGGGTCGATCCGGCGAACCTAAAGATAACCTTTTCAATCCTTGGAAAAGGGTACCAAGAGGTTCCTTTCTTGATGACTCGATGGATAAAGGGGAAGGGATTCCTGTCGTTAAAGAACTGTGTTCAAGAAATAGGACGTGTTCCATTATGTTCCGTAACCGTATTCCCGGCATCCTGCTATCTGACGTCATCGCCTCCAGCAAGAGATCCAATAAGGGAAAAATATATCGAAAAGGATATTTCGGGGAGAATCTGTCACCCGTTTTCCGCGCGATTTTAAGTTCTTCCGACTTGAATTACAGTTACCTGAGCTCATCTAGATGAACGACATCGTGACCGCCTTTAACGAATATTTCGAAGTTATCGACGCCGACACTCCGGAGTTATTGCGAGATGTATTTCGCCTTCGTTACCAGGTACTCTGTATCGAACAGCGCTTGCCGGGGTTTGAAGCGTCACGCTATCCTGATGGGTACGAATATGACGATTACGATGTCCACTCCTCTCATATTCTTCTTCAACACCGTCCTTCCGGCGATTTTGTCGGCACTGCCCGCCTCATACTTCCCGATCCACTCTCCCCGGAAAAACTGTTCCCAGTTGAGCAACATACGCAGTTGGACCCGTTCTTCAATATTAATCGGTTACCCCGACAACACACGGCCGAAGTATCACGCTTGCTGATCGCGCGGCGGTTTCGCCGCCGTAAAAGTGACAATGGTAGACGGGAAAATGAAATAGTTGTTGGAGACAGCGCTACAGGAAAACCACGCCGTTTCCCTCATCCTATCCTTGCGCTTGTTGTTGGTCTCATACGCATGTCCGCCACTCATCACATTACCCATTGGCTGTCGATCATGGACCCTGCCTTGAACAGGTTGTTAAGCCTCTACGGACTCCAGCACAACCCAGTGGGCCCATTGACCGAGTATCATGGCAGTCGGCAGCCCTATCACTATGACTTGTCCATAATGCTGGACAAGATGCGGATAAATCATACCCAGGTCTGGGAACTTCTTACAGATTACGGCAGCATCGTTCCAATGCGTCCAGCCCAGGTTCCCAGTCAAGTACCCGTTTCCGCCATTCTTGCTGATATTGAAAAATAATAGCCGTACTTTTGCGGCATGCCTGACACAGCCCGGCTTCACGAGTCACTGCTTATCTCTATTTCTCATTCCGAAAGTCCCGACTCAACTCAAGGTAAGGTCGCCACACACCCCTTCAGTGCGCATATCCCTGCCGGGTGAGTAAAAATTGTGACAATTAAAATAAAAATTAAACGTTTTATTTCGTTTATGTGCCTGCTGCTCGGCCTGTTATACATGACAGGCAGTGCACGGGCAGTCGAGCCCTATGAGATCGTGGCTAACTCCGGCCTCAACGAAAAAACCCTCTCCAAAAATGCCTTGCGCGCCATCTTCGGCATGCGCTTGCATACATGGCCAGACGGCACCCCCATTCATGTGTTCGTGCTGCCGGATGAAGCCCCTCTCCACATCGCATTCTCCAAGGAAAAGTTGAATGTCTTTCCCTATCAACTCCGCGCAGCATGGGACCGGCTGGTGTTCTCGGGCACGGGACAGGCGCCGGAAACGGTCGCTTCTCCAGAGGAAATGCTTGCAAAAGTCGGTAGCACACCCGGAGCAATTGGCTATTTAACCCGATCCAGAATGGATAGCACTGTCAATGTTCTGCAAGTCAAGTAACCACATTCGCCGCTGTTTGACGCGAGATGTTGTCCGGCTCGTCGTGGTGTCTGCCGTCCTTTCGAATTGTGTGGCTTACGCGCAAAAACTGCCGATTCCTCAGAACCTGCCGAACAACCTGCAAATACATGGCTTTGCCAGCCAGAGTTGGCTCAAGAGTACGAACAACAATAACGTTTTCGGGAAAAGCAGTTCCGATAGCGGAAGTTTTGACTTCAGGGAACTGGGACTGAATGCTTCCATGAGGCCCAAGCCCAACCTCCAGTTTTCGGCTCAGATGATTTCCCGCACGGCGGGAAAAGGGAGCCCGGGCAACATTCGGCTCGATTACGGATTCATTGATTATGCGTTTCTATCGGGAGAAGACAGCAAGATGGGAATTCGCCTGGGCAGGATGAAGAATCCGCTCGGCTTTTACAATGCCACGCGCGATGTCCCCTTCACGCGGCCCACTATACTTTTACCTCAATCCATCTATTTTGATCGCACCCGCAAACTGGCCATCGCGGCGGACGGCGGGCACTTGTACGGTGAGCACCGCTCTGATATCGGGAATCTCTCTGTTCAGTTCGGAGCAGTACGTCCACTGGTCCGTGGCGCAGAAACTGAGGTGGCGCTATTGGGACGTGAAATGCCAGGCCACCTCAGCCCGGATATATTGTATATCGGCCAGGTAAATTATGAACTTGACGAAGGCAGGCTTCGTTTTGCATTCAGCGGGGCTCAGTTGAACATAAATTATGATCCTGCGAGTAGCGAGCGGCTCGGCGCGGGTTCAATTCGCTTTACACCTCTCATTTTCTCCGCGCAATATAACGCAGAACGCTGGAGTTTCACTTCGGAATACGCGCTCCGCCATTTCGAATATAAAAATTTCGGCAGCCCCCCCCTCGATCTCAATTTCTGGGGAGAGAGCTATTACATCCAAGGAGTCTATCGAATCACGCCGGAATGGGAAGCAATCGCTCGTTACGATGTCCTGTATACGAACAGCGATGACCGCAACGGAAAAAAATGGGCTGCAGCTACAGGCGGCGATCCGCATCGGCGGTATGCTAAAGACATTACTGTAGGGCTGCGCTGGAATGTCACGCCTGAGTTCATGTTGCGTGCCGAGTATCACCGCGTGAATGGAACAGCCTGGCTTTCGACTCTCGATAACCCTACCTCGGGAGACCTGTCGCCGCATTGGAATCTGTTTTCCATCCTCGGCTCCTACCGGTTCTAAACATGCTGCAGGATAAGTATTTTCATAATCAGGCTATGCAAAGAAATGGAGCGATAGCACCTGAAAAGCCCCAGAAATTTCTGGGGCTGAAGTGGAAAGTTCTGCTGCTGAGCAGCCTCATACTGATTGCCATCGTGGCTTCGTTCACGGGAATTACCTATCTGAGCCTGATGGATGACTTCGAGAGCCAGAGAAACGCGCAGCACCAGCGCTATGCCAAGGAAGTTGAAGGACTGATTGACCAGGT
Organism: Nitrosospira multiformis; assembly: GCF_003050865.1. GTDB lineage: Bacteria > Pseudomonadota > Gammaproteobacteria > Burkholderiales > Nitrosomonadaceae > Nitrosospira > Nitrosospira multiformis_E. The sequence goes on from NZ_QAOK01000017.1 coordinate 15,609, forward strand.
TTCGATAAATTTGCATCAACTCGCAGGATTGATTCCTTTCCTGGAAGGAATGGATAAAAGCCTGCTCTCAGGTAACAAAGAATACGTCACTCAGGCATTTGATCCGTATTGGACACCTTTGCAGCTCCACAAGGGTATCGAATTACTGCGTTTTTACGACAGCTCAAATCAGCAACTGGCAAGTTGGGGAACTTCCCAGCCTGTTACTCATGACGCATTGATGTCCGCTTGGGTACACGAGGTGAATGCGCAGGAAAAGCCGATAAGCCACCTCAGTTGCCCCAGCAGCTGCATGCAATTTGCCGTGACGCCCCTGCTCGTGGAAGGTAACAATGTGGGGGTGATCGTCATCGGAACCCCCCCGATCGATGTGATCCTGGGTTTCAAGGATATCTCGGGCGCTGATATCGCCTTGCTGGTGAGCGAAAAAGGCGATTTGCCCGAAAGCAGCAAGGTAAAAATTGCAAACTGGAATGTTACGATTGCTGCACACAGCAGGGAAATGAACATTACTGTTCTGGATGACGTTGCAGCGAATTATCCGGACCTGGAGAGCCTCGAGGAGGGCATCCTGGTTTCGTGGCAGGATAGACACCTGCAGATAAAGCCGCTGTTTCTGGAGAGAATGGCGGTCTCGGAAGACGATGCTCACTTCATGGTTGTAACTGACATCACCTCCACGATCCGTACCATTCACAGCTCCACACAGCAAAACATGATAATTGGCCTGGTCGGGCTCATACTCTCTGAAATACTGTTATTCATCATCCTCACCAAGCCGCTGTCGCGACTCAAGCACATCGTTTTTACTCTCCCTCTTCTGGCTCGCAGCAGTTTCAAGAATTTTCGCCTGGAGCTTCGCTCCGCCGGCCAGAAACGATGGGTGAAAGATGAGATTGACCTGCTGGATGAAACAGCGGTGGCCCTGTCGCACCAACTGGAGAAGCTCGAGGATCAGGTGGCGGACAGGACCCATATACTGGCGAGCAAGATGCACGAGCTAAGCAAGGAGAGGGATTTCATCAACAATCTGCTGGACATTGCGCAAGTGATCGTAATCACGCAAAAGGCGGACGGTGAGATTCTCACACTCAATGCCTATGGGGAAACGCTTATTCAGTATACTGAAAAAGAGCTGCAGGGAACGTCCTTTCTCCATCTTCTGGCGCTCGACGGGAATCTGCACGATCTTCCCGTTCATCTGGAAGAGGTGCGGTGCCAGCGAAGGGATCAGCTTCGGCACGAAGCGAATATCGTATGCAAGGATGCTTCCATTCGTAATATTCTGTGGCTGCATTCACGCCTGACCCGGCACACCGAGGATGACCCCGCAATGCTATCGGTGGGCCTCGACATGACGGAACACAAGCGTGCTGAAGGGCGTCTTGCCTGGCTGGCGGATCATGATCCGCTCACGGATCTTTTCAATCGCCGCCGCTTCCAGGAAGAGCTGGAACAGATGCTGAATCTTGCCGCGCGCTACGGGTATTCCGGAGCCTTACTCTTTTTCGACCTGGACCAGTTCAAGTACATCAACGATACCAGCGGGCATCAGGCGGGGGATGCCTTACTTAAAATGGTGGCGCGCCTGCTGCTTGGCAACATTCGCAGCGTCGACATACTCGGACGCCTGGGAGGCGATGAATTCGCAGTGATTTTGCCCCAAACCACGGCCGAAGGGGCGATAGAAGTGGCAAAAAATACGCTTGCGAGCCTGAATCAGGGAAAGATTACGATAAATGGCCGCACTCATAAAGCATCAGCCAGCGTTGGTATCGCGCTTTTTCCGGAGCATGGCAGCAATGTCCACGACCTCCTGGCCGCGGCCGATCTCGCCATGTATCAGGCAAAGGAAGCCGGACGAGGAGGATGGCATCTGTTTTCTGACGAAGAGAAAACACGTGAACGCATGTACACACTCGTCTATTGGAAGGAGAAGATTGAGTATGCCCTTTCACACGAACGTTTCCTATTCTATTTTCAGCCCATCATGCATATTCGGCGCAGGACCATCGATCATTACGAGGTGCTGCTGCGCATGCTCGACAATGATGGAACCATTCTCGCGCCCCAGTTTTTCATCCCCGCCGCAGAACAGACCGGACTTATCCATGCCATTGACCACATGGTTTTACGTAAATCGATTGCGCAATCGGCTGAAATACAGCGTGCCGGTCAGTGCATCCGTTTTTCCATAAACTTGTCGGCGCATGCATTTCACGATCCGGAACTGCTGCCGATACTGAAAGATGCATTTATCGAGTATGGCGCGGATCCCTCGAATTTCATGTTTGAAATAACCGAGACAGCGGCACTCGAGGATTTGCCCGCGGCACGGGAACTCATGGAGATGATCAAGAAGCTGGGCTGCAGTTTCACGCTGGATGATTTCGGAGTCGGTTTCTCCTCCTTCTATTACATCCGGCAACTGCCGATCGATGTTGTAAAGATCGATGGCTCATTCATACGAAATCTGGCGGACAGCCCCGATGACCAAATACTGGTGCAGGCTTTGTGCGATGTGGCAAGAGGATTCGGAAAGAAGACAACAGCGGAGTTCGTGGAGAATGCAGCGACTTTTTCAATCCTTGAGAAAATGCAGATCGACTATGCCCAGGGATTCTTGATTGGAACACCCTCTCCCGCTTATGACACATCGTTCAGCGATTTCGCGAAGATGTGACGAACTCATGCTGGCATGCCGGGAAACGTATTGAAGAAGCAGGTCATTGATCCCGAATCCACCGGCTCACTGGTCTATTGAGAGCACCACGCGTCTTTCACGCTTCGTCCGGCTCGGGATCCTCAGTTAGCTCCACTTTTAGATCGCTATCTGATGGGCTTTCTTCCCGGCCTTCCCTATGGTCAATCTCTCCGGAAATTTTTGGAGTTATGCACGCAACATCCGCATTTTGTGCCCTATGGCGCAACGCATGGTCCATCAGTACCAATGCGAGCATTGCTTCCGCGATGGGTGTGGCCCGGAGACCGACACAAGGATCATGCCTGCCGTGAGTCTCTACCATTACCGGATTGCCCGCCTTGTCTACTGAGCGTCGCGGCAGGCGTATGCTTGAAGTGGGCTTGACGGCGATGTTCACGACGATATCCTGTCCCGTCGAAATACCGCCCAATATGCCCCCTGCATTGTTGCTGAGGAACCCCCCTGGACTGATTTCGTCGGAGTGCTCGGTTCCTTTCTGACTCACAGCAGCAAATCCGGCTCCAATTTCAACACCTTTAACGGCGTTAATGCTCATCATGGCATGGGCGATTTCAGCATCCAGTCGGTCATATACAGGCTCGCCCCAACCGACGGGCACACCTTCGGCAACGACACGAATCCTGGCCCCCACCGAGTCGCCTGATTTTCGCAGCTTGTCCATGAATTCTTCCAGGCTTGGCACAATGTCCGGGTCAGCCGAAAAAAAAGGATTCTCACCCACCGCTTCCCATTGTTTGAATGGAATCCCGACAGGTCCCAGTTGCACCATGTGACCTCGTACTACCACTCCATATTTTGCACGCAGCCATTTTTTTGCTATGGTCGCGGCCGCCACTCGTACAGCAGTTTCGCGTGCGGATGAACGCCCCCCACCCCGATAATCGCGTATGCCGTATTTTTGCCAATAAACATAGTCCGCGTGCCCGGGGCGGAAAGTGTCCATGATTTTGCTGTAGTCCTTGCTGCGCTGGTCTTCATTGCGAATCAACAGCGCAATGGGAGTACCCGTAGTTTTCCCCTCGAACACACCTGAGAGAATTTCTACAGTGTCCGACTCGCGCCGCTGGGTCACGTAACGGGAGGTACCGGGCTTGCGCCGGTCCAGATCCTGCTGGATATCCTCAGCGGACAGCTCCATTCCCGGGGGACAACCATCCACTACGCACCCTATGGCAGGGCCATGGGATTCCCCGAAAGACGTCACGCAAAACAGTTTGCCAAAAGTATTGCCGGACATTTCACTTTTCTAGCCAAATCAAGGCTCGAAGTTTAACATATCCTCATAGCTTACCGTCCTCCGGTACGCCTTTCATTCCTGTTCCACCCGTAGCCGGAGGATTGACCGCGTATTATCGATCAGCAATCCAGAAAGAAGAATAAAGGGAAATCATGAAAGCCATCCTGATGAATGCTCCGGGCGCACCAGAGGTATTGACACCTGCCGATGTTCCCATGCCCGATCTTGCTGGTCCGCTCGATGTGCGAGTGAAGTTGCACGCGGCAGGCGTAAACCCGATCGATACCAAGGTGCGCAAGGCCAATATGTATTACCCGGACAGGCTTCCGTCTATCCTCGGATGTGATGGGGCAGGCGTGGTTGAAGCCGTTGGCAGTTCAGTGACTCGTGTGCGCACAGGCGATGAAGTCTTCTTTTTCAATAACGGCCTGGGCGGCGCACCTGGAAACTATGCGGAATACGCGGTCGTGCATGAAGATTATCTGGCATTGAAACCCGGGAATCTGTCAATGGTGGAAGCAGCCGCCGTTCCGTTGGCTCTGATTACCGCATGGGAAGCGCTGATAAAGCGCGGCAATCTCAAGGAGGGTCAGACCGCGCTGATTCATGCGGGTGCGGGCGGCGTAGGCCATATTGCCATCCAGCTTGCCCGATATCTGAAAGCCGGGGTTGCCACGACAATTTCGAACGAGGAAAAGGCCGCCTTCGTGCAATCCCTGGGGGCCGAGCTTACAATTGATTATCGCCGAAATGACTTTGTGGACACTGCGCTCGAATGGACGAAAGGGCTGGGTGTGAACCTCGCTCTGGATACTGTCGGTGGAGAAACGTTCTGTAAATCCTTCTCCGCCATCCGGCTGTATGGCAGGATAGTGTCGCTGCTTTCAACGGCCTGTGATGCAAAGCAACTCAATACTGCCCGGCTGCGCAACCTGAGCATCGGCTATGTACAAATGGCTGCTCCCCTCTATTTCGGTTTACATCCCGCGCGTGTAGTCCAAACTAGCATACTTGAACAAGGTGCGAGGCTGCTCGAACAAGGCATCCTCAAGATTCACGTCAGCCGCACGCTGCCTCTGACAGAAGCCGCCGAAGCGCATCGTTTGATCGAAGCGGGACATACTCTGGGCAAGATAGTGCTGAAGATTGCCTAGCGGTTTCATTCTTCCAGGCATTCCTGTTGAGCTTGGGTTTTCAAGAAGAATCCTGGATTCCAGGGTTCCTCCCGGTTTTCAGCTTTTTCCCTCGCCGATTGAAGCCCCCGCTTTCGATCCCAGATCCATCGCAAGTCGCTGGAGTGCTTCGCCTTCATCCAGGCCATCGAGGAAGCGCCGGGGTATCCCCGACAAGCCGACCTGGGCTCCAACGAGAGCACCGGTCAAAGCGGCCCGCGCCTGATTTTCGCCGCCGCCATTCACTGCGTGGAGCACGGCTAATTCGAAATCATTCGGAAAACGGGCAGTGAGATGATAGGCCGCGGGAAGCTGATGATAAATGGCGCAGGTCATGCCATAAACGATGGAGACTTTCCATGCCGGTTCTATCCGGATATCCGGGTCTAGCGCAGCTGCTGCTATATATGAGGGCGTGAGCAGGGCATCCGGAGAGACAGAATATCCACTTTCGCACGGAAGGTCCTCTTGAGGGGGCTGCAAGTCAGTATGTGCCATCGTATGGAAAGGCAATTTTCCCGCCCTTGCCAATCGCATGAGCTTGCCGGAAAGACTCCTGTTGAGCTGGTGTCCCTGCACCAGGAGACTCAGCACCGACCCGTACGCGACAGTCAAGGTAACCACAGTACCGTCGATCTGGGTAAGACGGGTATTGCTGGAGATAACGGCTGCCATCTCTTGCGGCTGAAAGGCGTAACGGACCGCCAGGGCCAACGTGCGCCCTATCGCTTCAGTAGTATCGGCCTGACCTCCCGTTTGCCCCCATGGCAGGTTTTGCTGGACCCGCTTGCGCCAGGCATCGCGAATCGACTGCTGGGTATATCCGCCAGGACCGTTCACGGGCATGCCGTTAAGAAATAGGAATATTTCCTCATCCATCCGCTGGCAGAAATCCGCTTCGTCATAGCCGCCGCGCTCGACGAGCGAGCGCAGCATGAGCCGGAGAATGATACCGGTCTGGGACAGCTGGCCTGCCTTGAGATCACTGTGGTAGCGGCCGGGCTTGGGATCGGTATAAGTCGTGATCCAGTCGCCGTAGTCGCGGCGGAGCACTGCCAGGTCGTAGTACCAGTGAGGACCGAGGCCCAGGGCATCCCCGATAAAAGCGCCCATGATGGCGCCGGCAGCGCGGTTCTGTATGGCAGGGTCGAACATGTTCTGATCCTCCTTTTCGCAGGAAATGCCTGCGATACAAAAGTTTCAGCTTCGAATCGTGAAGCGTAACAGCAGGCGAAAGAACTGTTTTGTTACACTGATTGCATGAGGACTTGCAAACCCGCTCAATCAGAAAGGAGCATGTATCCGAACAGTTTCGATAAGCGGGAACAAGATATGAGCTGTATCCACCTGTTAAAGGTTAAAGGGAGCCTGAAAACAGGACCCTGAGCATCTCCACACCCCACGCCACACCAAACCCGGTCACCGGGCTTCCCACCGCGCCCAGCCCTTCCTTGTGATTGCTCGCGGAAAGGTCCATGTGCAGCCAGGGAACGTCATCCACAAAGCGATTGAGAAATCTGGCGGCGAGAATGTGATCGGCCTCGCTCTCCAGGGTGCACTGCCTGACATCGGCAATCTTGCTTTCCAGTTCGACATCATAATCGGCATCGAGGGGAAATCCCCAGACCCGTTCGCCTGTTACCCTCCCTGCTGCCAGTGCCTTCTGCATCAACTCTTCGCGATTGCTGAAAATGCCGCTGTAGCGCGATCCCAGCGCCACGTGCATGCTTCCTGTCAGTGTTGCGAAATCCATCATCATATCGGGTTTCTCTCTCGCTGCCATCGTCAGGGTGTCTGCGAGCACCATTCGTCCTTCGGCATCCGTATGGACGATCTCTACAGTAGTCCCATTGAGCGTCCTGATGACATCATTCTGCTTGTAGGCATGCGGACTGATATGGTTCTGTGCGATGGCAAGCCAGCAATCGATATTCACGGGGAGGTCGGCGCGGGTTGCAGCCAACAGTATGCCCAGGGCAACAGCGGAGCCGTTCATGTCCTCGTGCATGCCATGCATGTAACGTGCCGGTTTCAGGTTATGCCCTCCGGTATCGAAGCAGATACCCTTGCCTACCAGGGCGGCTGTCTTGTCCACTTTTTTCATCCGCCGCCGCACGTGCACTATGGCTGCGTCTTCGGGATCGCTCCCCTGGGCAACCGCAACAAAAGCGCCGGCGCCCATCTCGCGCAGCGCTTTGACATCGAAATCCTGATAATCCCAGCCTTCCCTTGTCGCCAGTTCCTGGATGCGCTTGCGGTAGAGTCCCGGCGTCAACTCATTGGGCGGCAACACCGTAAGCTCGCGTGTAAGCAGATTTCCTTCCGCCGTAGCTTTCAGCAGGGCAAAATTATCCGCTTCCTCGTGCCCGTGCAGCACGATTCGTTCGAGCCCGCGGCAGTTCTCCTCCTTTTTGCCGGTTTTGCGCGATGGCAGTAATGAACCGTTGATCCATGCTGCGTAGAGTGCCAGTTGCGCCGCCATTCGCCTTTCGCCGGAGTCGCCATAAACGATAACGCTTATTTCGGAAGGGTTTTCTTCCAGCAACAACTGCAAGGCTTTGCGCATGGATACTTGCTGCTCGAACACGGATTTGACCGGATCGATCCTCACCCATGCGCATAACGCGCCGCTCGCGAGATCGGCTGAAACCGGCGTCTCTTTGATTTCTTCCGCCTTCATTTTGCGCCGCGACAACAAGATGCTCAGCAAATCTTTTCCAAAAAAATCGAGCTCATCCGATGGTTCGGTCCGGGCCGGCAATACCACCAGGATATGAGTAGCCTTGCCTGCATCACTGACGGATACCAGGGGAGTATTCTTCTGTTCAAGCGCTGCAAGCATGGAAGCTCCTTTATTCTGTTAGAATGAAACCTCGTCCATTACTCATTATACGCGGGACGCTTCCTTTTACTATATTCCACTCGCTGACGTTACCGACTTCGATGCGCCAGTACCTCGATCTCATGCAGCACGTTCTGGAACAGGGGCAAAAAAAATCCGACCGCACGGGTACCGGCACGCTTTCTGTTTTCGGCTACCAGATGCGCTTCGACCTGTCGGAAGGTTTTCCCCTGCTGACGACAAAGAAACTACATCTGAAATCAATCATTTACGAACTGCTCTGGTTTCTGAAAGGGGATACCAATATAAAGTATCTCAAAAAAAACGATGTCTCCATCTGGGATGAATGGGCGGATGAGAATGGTGATCTCGGGCCGATATACGGCCGCCAGTGGCGCTCGTGGCCGGATGGGAAGGGAGGCCATATCGATCAGATCAAGCAGGTGGTCGAGCAGATCAGGAAAACGCCCGATTCCCGTCGCATGCTCGTATCGTCCTGGAATGTGGGGCAACTGCAGGAAATGAAGCTGGCGCCGTGCCACGCGCTGTTTCAGTTCTATGTGGCGGATGGCAAGCTTTCCTGCCAGCTTTACCAGCGCAGCGCTGACATCTTCCTAGGTGTTCCGTTCAACATTGCCTCCTATGCTCTGCTTACGCTCATGCTGGCGCAGAGCTGTGATTTACGGGCGGGTGAATTCATCCATACCTTCGGCGATGCGCATCTTTATCTCAACCATCTGGAACAGGCACGCGAGCAATTAGGGCGGCCGCCGAAAAAACTGCCCATGATGAGATTGAACCCGGCAATCAGGAATGTTTTCGACTTCCGGTATGAAGATTTCACCCTGGAAGGGTATGATCCGCATCCATCAATCAAGGCACCCATTGCAGTATGACATCGCGACTCTCGGGTTTGGCAGCTATGGCGCAAAATCGCGTAATCGGTCATAAGAACGCGATCCCCTGGCACTTGCCGCACGACCTCAAGCATTTCAAGGAGCTTACGATGGGACATCCCATCATCATGGGACGCAAGACGCATGAATCCATCGGCCGGCTTCTTCCCGGTCGCACCAGCATCATTATCACGAGACAACCGGATTATGAAGTTCCGGGCGCACTGGTTGCCAGATCCATAGGAGAAGCGCTGAGCATCTGCAGCCAGACCAAAAGCGGAGAAGGAGAGCACCTCGATCAAGTGAATGAATGTTTCGTCATCGGGGGTGCTGACATATTCCAGCAGATGCTGCCGCTATGTGATCGCATATACATGACCGAAATCCATAGAGATTTCGAAGGTGACGCGTATTTTCCGGAATTTGACAGGAATGATTGGCGGGAGGTCTTGCGCGAAGAGCACGTGGATGACAATGGGTTGGAGTACCATTTTGCCACACTCGATCGCAAGGCAGGTCAACAGGAACAAGGCGCTCAGCGACTCTGAACCCCGGAACTCTGATTCCTGCTCAGCGTTTCTGCAAAAAAAAGGCGGGCCACAGATACCTGTGACCCGCCTTTTTTATTATTCTTTATTATTATTGTCCGATCGCGCTGCCTGATCGTCCCGGAACCAGCCTGTCCAGAATCGGCTGGCAGGCTGGGATCCTGATTTCATTGAATTACAGGACGACCACCTCTGGCAAAGGAAAGCCGTTGAAGTTGCTGGCGTAGGCTGTCGTATAAGCGCCGGCATTGGGGATATAAATGAAATCGCCTTCCTCAATATCCTCCGGCAGCATTTCATCCCGCATCAGGATATCGACCGAATCGCAGGTTGGCCCCGCTACAGACCAGGGGATGTTCGATCCCGTGCGATCGGAAAGAATTTCATACCGCAAGCCCTCCGTGACCTCGATTACGCCGCCAAAGACGCCTGCATCCCAATACATCCAGCGTTTACCGTTGCGGGTTGCCGTCCCTACTACGCGGCAGACAAAATAGGCTGCATCCGAGACGAGGTAGCGCCCGGGCTCAGCCATGATGCGAATGTTCTCCGGCAGGTTAGCAATCGCTTCGTTCACGACTTCACCGATAATTTCTATCGATGGAATGGGCTTCACATGCCGCACCGGGTAGCCGCCGCCGATATTGAGCAAACGCGGTGACAATCCCGCCTGGCGCATGTCGGCGAATACCTTGATTGCGCGTTCGATGCCGACTCGCCAGTTCTGCGGATTGCGGCATTGCGAACCGACGTGAAAGGTGACTCCGGCCAGATCAGCCTTAAGGTGGGCCGCTTCGTCAATGATTTCCTTGATCTCGGCTATATGCGTGCCGAACTTGCCGGCGAGCGGCCAGTCACTCCCGATGTTGGGCGTATCTATCCGCAAATACAGTTTCGCGTCCGGCTTCACGCTGACGATCTTGCGCAACTCCTCGACACTATCCAGCACATACCACTCCACGCCTTTGGCTGCGGCGTATTCCAGGTACGCGCGCGACTTCATCGGATTACTGTAATAAATATCCGCAGGAGGCACATCCAGGCTGAGCAGGAGGTCAAGCTCTGAAATGGAGGCAATTTCAAATCCAACGCCTTCCTCGATCAGCGTTTTCAACACGCGCGGATCAGGATTGGCCTTGACCGCATAGTGCGGCTGCACACGCGGCATGGCGGCTTTGAATCTTCGGGCTTTGTTGCGGATGATATTACTGTCAACCAGCAGAAACGGCTTGCTGTAGCCCTTTTTGAGGGCTGCCTGAACATGTTCAAAATCCAGGCTGACTTCGGGGTGGGTGTCGAATATTTCTTCTGCTTCTACGGTTTGCCGTAGAGCGGTATTGCGCATTTGCATGATCGTCCTTCCTTTTGGAGGCGCTACGTTACGGGAGTATGGATGTTTACCAGATCAGCCGTGATGAAGTGGTTTGCTTTGCTTGTCATGATGACCTCCTGTCCTTCAGTTTGATATCGTAAAAAAATGCGGATTATAGACTTGATTGCGCTGGAATCAAGTGTTTTTTTGAATGAGGAAAAGACCCCTTGCTCAGCCCAAAGTTCCGCCCCCGGAACATGACAATGCTCATCAATATTCAGGTGTTCAGTCCCGCTGCCCGAAACTTGCGCAGGTAAGCAAGGTGAGCAATTTTCGCAAAGAGAAGAACGTATGACGTTCAGATTTTTGGCAGTGTAACTCCATACTGGCCCTGGTATTTCCCTCCCCTGTCCTTGTAAGAGGTTTCGCAGACCTCGTCGGATTCGAAAAAGATTACCTGGGCCACACCCTCGTTTGCGTAAATCTTTGCGGGAAGAGGCGTGGTATTGGAAAACTCCAGCGTAACGAAGCCTTCCCATTCCGGCTCAAAGGGAGTGACGTTGACGATAATGCCGCAACGGGCATAAGTAGATTTTCCGAGGCAAATGGTCAGCACATTTCTCGGGATGCGAAAGTATTCAACCGTGCGCGCAAGCGCAAAGGAATTAGGCGGAATAAGACAGACGTTGCTTTTCACGTCAATAAAGGAGTTGGAATCGAAATTTTTGGGATCCACGATGGCGGAGTTGATATTGGTGAACAACTTGAATTCATCCGAGCAGCGAATGTCGTACCCATAACTCGAAGTGCCGTATGAAACGATCTTATGCCCGTCAGGAGCATGCTTGACCTGGTTCGGCTCGAACGGTTCAATCATGCCGTGCTCCATGGCCATGCGGCGAATCCACTTATCCGACTTGATTGTCATGTTGAAAGAAGGAATGCGAGGTGAATAGAATGTACAAGCGGAAAACCGGAGAGCAGGCAGGCAAGACAGTCCCGCTCCCCTTCCAGATGCCAATCCTTCCGTTTCGGGGGATCAGGTATCCTCAACCACGATCCTGGCGAACAGCGCGGAATGGTCCAGTGACAATTCGTCGATCTTCACGGCGAGGCGCCGTGCGATACTGCGATAAATTTCCGCTATTCGCCCGTCAGGCTCTGCAACGACTGTCGGACTGCCGGAATCGGTATGTTCGCGAATTTTTATATCGAGGGGCAGCGCTCCCAACAATTCCACATCGTAATCCCTGCACATTTTTTCCGCGCCGCCTGCGCCAAAAATATGCTCCTCATGCCCGCAGTTTGAACAAATGTGCGTGCTCATATTTTCGATGATGCCAATTATGGGAATCCCTACCTTCTGGAACATCCTCAAGCCCTTGCGCGCATCGAGCAACGCAATGTCCTGAGGCGTCGTAACAATGACGGCTCCCGTCACCGGCACCTTCTGCGCAAGTGTCAACTGGATATCGCCCGTTCCCGGCGGCATGTCCACAATGAGATAATCCACCTCTTCCCACCGGGTATCGGTCAGCAATTGCTGCAGTGCCTGGGTAACCATGGGGCCGCGCCATACCATCGGCGTTTCCGCATCGATCAGAAGCCCGATGGACATGGCCTGAATGCCATGTGCCCTCATCGGTTCGATGGTCTTGCCATCGGGAGAATCGGGCCTGCCCGTAATGCCCAGCATTTGCGGTTGCGAGGGACCATAGATATCCGCATCCAGTATCCCGACAGAAGCGCCTTCGGCAGCCAGCGCCAGCGCAAGATTGACTGCCGTGGCAGACTTGCCTACCCCACCCTTGCCCGAGGCCACAGCAATGATATTCTTGACCCCGGGAATGAGTTTTACACCGCCCTGCACCGCGTGGGAAACGATCCTGCTTGAGACATTCGCATTTACGTTGCCAACTCCGGGAATGGCTTTGAGCTTCTCGATCACCTGGGCGCGAATATTCGCCCTCACGCTTTTTGCCGGATAACCGAGCACGATATCAAGCGATACATTATTGCCCTCGATGACGACATTGCGCGCCTCGTTGGTGCTTACATAATCCTTGCCCGTGGTGAGATCGGTAATTTCCCCGAGTGCGGCCAATATCTGCTGTTCTGTGATAGCCATTTTTTAAACTCCTTTGATCTGGGCCCACTGATGACTCGAATATTAACAAATATCCAGGGTTCGCGAACTCCTGCCGATGAGGATGAAGTACTCGCCCCTCTCCAGAGAGGAAATTGCCGCTCCACTCTCGAACGCCATTTACCCGGTTCACTCAATTCATCTTATCAGCCGGGCGGTTCTCGGAACAATCTGCCAAGGGCCGCTGGTGAAAGGTAGACAGAAATGAATCAGGACACTGAGAAATCCTTTTCGTCAGCCCCAGAGACCGCAAGCCTCACAGTTTGTTACAATTGTCATTTTGTATCTTTTCGAATCCCTTTCTTAATCGCTTGATGAACAAACGGAAAATCCTCGTCACCTCGGCCCTGCCCTATGCCAACGGCAGCATCCATCTCGGCCATCTGGTGGAGTATATACAGACTGACATCTGGGTTCGTTTCCAGAAAATGCAAGAGCACGAGGTGCATTATGTTTGCGCGGACGACGCGCATGGCACGCCGATCATGCTTCGCGCAGAACAGGAAGGCATCACTCCACGGCAACTGATAGACCGCGTATGGCACGAGCATAAGGCGGATTTCGATGGTTTCCATGTTGGTTTCGACCACTATTACACTACCGATTCGCCCGAGAATCAGGTGTTTTGTGAAGATATCTACCGCCAGCTCAGGGCAAGAGATCTGATTGCCAAACGTTCGGTGGAACAGTTTTATGATCCGGTCAAGCAGATGTTTCTGCCGGATCGGTATATCAAGGGCGAATGCCCCAGGTGTCATGCCGGCGACCAGTATGGAGATTCCTGTGAGGTTTGCGGAGCCACCTATTCGCCCATTGACCTCATCGATCCCTACTCTGCCGTCTCCGGCGCCAAGCCGGAGCGCCGCGCTTCGAATCACTACTTTTTCAAGCTTTCGGATATACGTTGCCAAACTTTTCTCAAAAACTGGATATTTGAATCGATTCCGGCTCAGTCTGGCATTGCTTTAGAAACGAGGCCCCGACTTCAATCTGAAGCTGCCAATAAAATGAACGAGTGGCTTTCAGCCGGCCTCGTGGATTGGGATATTTCGCGTGATGCGCCTTATTTTGGCTTCCCTATTCCACATACCGGCGGAAAGAAATTTTTCTATGTGTGGCTGGATGCGCCAGTCGGCTATTTCGGCAGTTTCAAGAATTACTTCAAGCAGAACCAGCGAACCCAGGCCGAGATCGACGAATTCCTGCGTCCTGGCGGCAATACAGAAATGGTGCATTTCATAGGGAAGGATATTCTCTACTTTCACGCCCTGTTCTGGCCGGCGATGCTGGAATTCTCGGGATATCGCACCCCCACTCAGATCTATGCTCACGGGTTTCTCACCGTCAACGGCCAGAAAATGTCCAAATCCCGGGGGACTTTCATCACAGCCGAGAGCTATCTGAAGCAAGGTCTGAATCCGGAATGGTTGCGCTATTACTACGCTGCCAAGCTCAACGACAGCATGGAGGATATCGATCTCAATTTCGAGGATTTTGTCGCGCGCGTGAACAGCGATCTGGTGGGGAAGTATGTCAACATCGCCAGCAGATGCGCAGGGTTCATCATCAAAAAATTCGGTGGCAAGCTTACACACAACATTTCTGAAACAAGCCGGAAATGGTTCAACCAGTTTCTTTTTTGCGAACTGGGGGAGGGAGATACTTTCCTCGGCCGTCATATGTCCATTGCAAATTTCTATGAGCGCAGGGAGTTCAGCAAAGCGATCAAGGAAATCATGTCGGCGGCGGATGTGGCCAACCAGTATGTGGATCGGATGAAACCCTGGGTATTGGCGAAAGACAGCAGGAATGACAGGGAACTGCATGAAGTATGCAGCGTCGCGCTGAATATGTTCCGGATGCTGACGGTGTACCTGAAACCCGTGCTGCCGAAGCTTGCGATGGAAGCGGAGCAGTTCCTGGAATTAGACCCTCTTACATGGAAGGATGCGAATTCGCAGCACAGATTATTGCCGGAGGGACATCGGATCAACGATTACGAGCACCTGATGACCCGGGTCGATCCGAAACAGATCGAAGTGCTTACCAATGCAAACAAGGAAAGCCTGGTGCCTGCAAAATCACAGCAGGCTGCACAAGCCGTAAAAACCATGGAAAAAAATTCTTCCGCCCCGCCTGCGCCTGCAAAAGCAGGAGAAGCAGGCCAAGCAGGTGCGTCACCCATCTCCATCGAGGATTTCGGCAAAGTCGATCTCAGGGTCGCAAAAATCCTCGATGCGGAGCATGTGGCGGGTGCCGACAAGCTGCTCAAGCTCACCCTGGATATCGCTTCGGAACACCGAACAGTATTTGCAGGCATAAAATCAGCCTATGATCCCGCGCAACTCAAGGGACGCCTGACGGTCATGGTTGCCAATCTCGCGCCGCGCAAGATGAAGTTCGGTATATCCGAGGGAATGGTGCTGGCCGCAGGAGACGGTGACGGCCCTTATCTGCTTTCTCCCGATGAAGGCGCACGTCCTGGGATGAAGGTGAAATAACATTACGTGCGGTTTACGCCAAACTGAAAAAACACAAAATCAACTTGGCGGATTTCGGGTTTCTTGATTGAAAACCCCAACACCAATGGTCGTACACCGCTAAAGCTTGGCGACAAAGAAGTCACGCCAAAGGCAACAATCGAACATACGTCGAAGTCATAAGGCCCGTTCGTCTGCGAATGATTTGCCTTGGCAAGCTTCCTTGCCGTGAAAAGGCTTATTTGGCGAGATACTCGTCCGTCGTCACGATCGTGGCGTAGGCGAACGCCAGTGCAGACATGAGAGTGGCATGGACCTGTGCTGCCGGCACCGTCTGCCCACGGAACTCAAGATCCCGCGTGCCGCATGCATCGTGAACGACAGTTGTCTTGTAACCCAAGTCCGAAGCGGCGCGGGTCGTTGCGTCGATGCACATATGACATCGCACCGACGATGGTCAATTCCTCGATCCTTTTTCGTCGAGCACCTGCTTCAATTCGGATTTTGAGGAATGAATTGGGATAGTTCTTCACGATGACCGGTTCGCCCTCCTGCGGGGTGGCGGGATCTTCCGCCGGATTACGGAGGGTGGGGCAACACGCACCGCCGTTTCATACGTTGGCGGGACAAGGGTGTTTGGGAGAAGTTACTGGAGATTCTGATTGACGAGCCGGATTACGAGTGGCTGATGATTGACGCCAGCCATTGCAAGGTTCACCCGCACGCTGCTGGAGCCAGAGGAGGGAATCAGGACATGGGTCGCACAAAAGGGGGCTCAACACCAGGATACATCTGGCCGTGGATGCGCATGGTATGCCGGTCAGAGTCCTTGTTACACAAGGTCCCACAGCGGATTGCATGCAACTGGCTGCCTGATGGAAGGGATAGTTGCCGAATGCCTGATTGCAGATCGTGGCTACGACAGCGATGCGATCATCGAGCAGGCCATGAAGCAGGGCATGAAACCTGTCATTCCACCCAGGAAAAACCGGACAAGGCAAAGGCCGTATGATGAGAATCTCTACAAACTCCGCCATCTGGTGGAAAACGCCTTTCTCCACCTGAAACGCTGGCGAGGCATTGCAACCCGATACGCCAAAAACAGTACATCATTCCTTGCTGCCATCCAGATCAGATGCATCGCCCTCTGGCTCAACATCTCGTGACTACACTATCTAGATCAATCTGTTGTTTTTGTCGTCTACTTTACGTTAACCCTCTGTGAACACCTTCAATGAACCGTAAGAACCGACTAAGCAAGACGCCGGCTCGCAAATTGCGTGACCTTGACGATCATCTTCACCTCTTGCGCGAATCGCTAGCGAAACTGGTCGCAGGCGACGACGCATACCTCAAACCACTGGCGGCCGAATTGCGCGTGCTTGCATGCAAATCCAGCGGGACGGAAGGGCTCCTCTGGCGAATTCTTGACGAAATCAAGATGGAGGACGACGTACACGTCCATCTCTCCTGCAACTTGAATCGCGACCACCCGCTTACGGTGGGTCTACGGTTCTCCTTTGTACCTGTAGTCCGGGCTGGGGAGGGGGACCCACGGGTACCTCCGCGGCGGTATTCTCTTAAGGGAATCATCAAAGAGTGTGAGGCTCTCGTAGTTGCCGGAGAGGGGTATACGCATGAGAGCCTGATTCGGTCAGTCGCAGAGCAAATGGGGTCAGCCCACGAAGATGATGGGGTCGCACCACATCTAGTTGAACTTACTAGAACGATTCTAGCCAATCAACCGATGCTGATCCGGGTATTATCCTCTGATGCGGAACTGGTATTGGAGGTAGGAGAAAGAACGCTCGCGCAACTTGAGCGCGATGAAGGTTTTGTTCGAAAAAGACGTGTGCCCGTCGTGACCTCAACGGAACCGAAAAACTTTCGTTTACCTGCTTATATCGATGGCTTCGACTTCGATTGCGCCCCGCCAACGTTACCGCCAGAGGGGACAGTGATCTTAGCGTTGATCACCCCCACCCCGACTGGAGGCAAAACGCCAACACTTATGATTTCGGCCTCTGTGCTCAGGGCAACCTGAAGGTGAGAACGACTAAGTACCCAGACAGAACGATACAATTAGTAGTTGAAGGACTCGGACCATCCATCATGACAACTCGACAAGTAATTCCCAACACGAACCAACCCGGTGTAATGGTTGGAATTTCCTGGAAGAATAGGAAAGTAATTTTCTACTTATGTGGAGAGCGTGTTGATTCCCAAGAGTATCGTGGGGTGGCTTAGAAAAACAAAAACGCTCTTTAATCGTTTGATTTTTACAAGTGCCTAGTCGGTCTGTTCCGATACAACGAGGTTCATTCCCATCTCTTCGGCAGAACAGGCCAAATGCCGCAGCGGCGTTCCTCGTAGTGGGAATCAATGGGGTCAGACTCGATTGATTCCCGTAACTGTCAAAACGGTTGTTTTGGCATCATTTAATAGTTTTCGTACTTTCGGTCCTTTGCAAGGCAGAATCAATCGAGTCTGACCCCATTGATTCTTGCATTGATTACTTGATCTAGCCGCATGGATCAGGAGAGATGGGTACGATCTACGCCTGCTGTCCCACCACATCCCCCGTCTCGAGCTTCAATGGTCCTTTGCCGGAATATTTGTCCAGATAGAGATAGATCACCGGTGTGATGAACAAGGTGATCACCTGAGAAAACAGTAGTCCCCCTACCACGGCGAGACCCAGCGGTTGGCGCAATTCCGCCCCGGCTCCCAACCCCAGGGCGATGGGAAGCGCGCCCATCAGGGCTGCAAGGGTGGTCATCATGATTGGCCGGAAACGCAGCAGGCACGCAGTCCTGATCGCCTCCTGCGGCATCATCCCTTCATTGCGCTGGGCGTCGAGCGCGAAATCGATCATCATGATCGCATTCTTTTTGACTATGCCGATCAGCATAAGGATGCCGATCATGGCGATGATCGAGAGTTCCATATTGAACAGCCATAGCATTCCCAAGGCTCCCACCGCAGCCGATGGCAACCCTGAAAGTATCGTAAGGGGATGGATATAGCTTTCATACAACACGCCCAGCAAAACATAGATGACCAGCAACGCCCCGATGATGAGTATCACCTGGCTTGCCTGTGAAGACTGGAATGCCGCCGCATCGCCCGCATAGCTCGTGAGAATGCTGGCGGGCACATTCAGTTCGCGCTTGAACTTCTCTATTCGGGCAGAGGCTTCCCCCAGCGCGGCCCCGGGCGCGAGATTGAATGAGATGGTCAACGACTCGAGCTGGCCGGAGTGGTTGATCGCAAGGGGTCCCACCTGGCGTTCAACCGATGCGACACTGGAGAGCGGTACCAGCATACCGTTCTTGCCGCGCAGGTAGATTTTATCGAACGCACTCTCGTCAGCGCGGTCCTCCGGGGCTACCTGCAGGATAACCGCATAACTGTCGCTGGAAGTATAGATCGTCGACACCTGGCGTTCACCAAACGCGCTGTACAGCAGAGAACGGATATCGGACATCTGCACGCCCAGGAGATTGACCTTGTCGCGATTGATATTGAGTTGCGCCTGCAGGCCCTTCAATTGGGAATCGCTGGTGACATCGCGGAATATCGGATCTACACGCATGCGCGCCATCAGACCCTCCGCCGCAGCGCGCAGCTCCTCCGCACGCACACTGCGCATGACATACTGATAACGGCTCTTGCTGGTGCGCCCTCCCAGCCTGAGATTCTGCATGGGATTGATGAAAACGTTGACACCGGGAATGGTACTCACCTCGCGCCGCAAATCTTCCATTACCTTGTTGAGAGAGGGACGTTCGCTCCGCGGCTTCAAGGTCATGAACAACCGGGCGCTATTGCTTTCTGTCGCATTGACGATGAGTGTGTCAACAGCCGGATTGGCGCGCATGATTTCCCCCGTTCGCTGCAACAATTCCGTCATGGCTGGAAAGGAAATATCTTCAACCGCATCCACCGTGATCAGCGCCTGCCCGATATCCTCCGTGGGGAAAAAACCTTTGGGCAAGACCACGAACAAGCCTGCCGTGGCAATGAAGGTGCCCATGGCAATGCCGAGCACGGTACGGCGATGAAGCAACGCGAGATCAAGGACGCGTTCATAGACCCCCAGGGTACGAATGAACCCACGCTCGAACCAGGCGGTCCATTTCAGGCTTCTGCTCTCGGACTCGTGCTGGACGATATACCGGCTTGTCATCACCGGCACCAGCGTGAGAGAGACAAGCGCCGACATCATGACGGCAATTCCCACTACCCCTGCAAACTCGTGAAAAAGCAGGCCGATTACCCCCGGCATGAAGAAAATCGGAATGAAAACGGCCACCAGCGAGAGAGAAATCGACATGATGGTAAAACTAACCTCCTTCGACCCCACCAGAGCTGCCTGCAAGGGCGGCATACCCCTCTCGATATGGCGAACGATATTCTCCAGCATTACGATGGCATCATCCACCACCAGGCCGACCGCGAGCGTGATTGCCAGCAGCGAAATATTGTCCAGGCTGTAATCGAGCAGATACATCATTGCTACGGTTCCAAGCAGCGAGATCGGCAGCGACAGCGCCGGAATCAGCGTAGCGGAAGCCTTGCGCAGGAACAGGAAAATCACAAGCAGAACGAGTACGATCGTTACCGCCAGCGTCACCTGCACATCATGAATCGAGTCGCGGATCGAAACCGAGCGGTCGCTGATTAGCTTGAGCTGCACCGATGAAGGCATTTGCGCGACCAACGCCGGCAGGATGGCTTTTATGGCATCCACGGTCGCCACCGTATTCGCACCCGGCTGGCGCTGCACCGACAAGGTTATTGCCCGCTCGCCATTGACCCAGCTCGCGGTCTTGACCGACTGCACGCTGTCTTCAACCTGCGCCACTTCCGAAAGACGTACGGGATTGCCTGCATCAGAGGTCGCCACGATCAGATCCGCGAAGGCAGCCGCATTTCCGAGCTGGCGGTTGGCCTGAATGGTAAGCGTCTGGCGCGGACCCTCGAGAGTGCCTATCGGCGTGTTGGCGTTGGCGGTGCCCAGCGCAGTGGCGATATCGTCCAGAGTCAGATTGCGGACAGCAAGTGCTTCCGCATTGACATGGATACGTACGGCATATTTTTTCTGGCCGTTGATCTGGACCTGCGCAACGCCCGACAGCGTTGACAAGGTGGGAGCAATCAGGTCTTCGGCAAGACTGTTCAGCTCCGACAGCGACATTGAAGGCGATGTCAGTGCAAGAAAGATAATGGGCGAATCCGCAGGATTGATCTTGCGATACGAGGGTGGCGACGTCATCTCGATCGGGAGAGCGCGCTCGGCTCGCAGCAAGGCCGCCTGTACGTCAATTGCCGCGCTGTCGATATCCCGTCTCTGGTCGAATTCCAGCGTAATCGCGGTATTGCCAAGCGTGCTTGTGGAACTGATTACCGAAAGACCGGAGATCGTCGAGAATTGCCGCTCCAGTTGCGTGGCTACAGAGGAAGCCATTGTCTCGGGACTGGCGCCCGGCAATACCGCTGTCACCGAAATGGTGGGCGAGTCATAACTGGGAAGTGCAGCAATAGGCAGATTACCGTAAGCCACAATGCCGGCGAGAATAGCCGAGGCTGATAGCAGCACCGTCATGATCGGGCGGCGAATGCACAGTTCCGAGAGATTCATCGCGCTGACTTAATGCGGGTTGCAGACCTGCCCTGCCAAAAGAATTTGCTCATCCGGGGTTTCTACCCGCTGGCCCGGCACCGGTCTTGATGGAACTCGCCTCCGTTACGGCGCTGCCCGGACGGAGATTCTGCGCCCCCTCCGCGACCACATGCATCCCGGAAATAATGGCCTTTCCCTCTACTACCGCAAACCCTTCCTGTACCAAGCGCACATCGACCGGGAAAGGCTTTACCTTTCCGGTTTCGTCCAGTACATACAGGAATTTCCCTTCCGGTCCGTTCTGCACGGCCTGCACCGGCACCGTCAGAACATGGGCCAGAGTCTGCGGCGCGAGCGACACCATGACAAACATGCCTGGCCACAGGTGCCTGTCCGCATTGGGAAACTCTGCCTTGAGACGAATTGTGCCGCTTGCCGTATCGACGGCATTATCGATAAATATCAGACGGCCGGTTCTCGTCTGTTTTTGTGGCCCATTCAACTCCACCATTACCGGCACCTCGCCTTTCGCAAAAGCCTGCTGCAAAGGTATGAACTCGCGTTCCGGCAAAGTGAAGCTGACGTTGATCGGATCGATCTGGGTAATGCTCACCAAAGCATCATTGGGCTGCACCAGGCTGCCCTGGTATACCGAAATGGCGCCGGAACGGCCAGAAATCGGGGCAGTGATTTCACTGAAACCGCGCGCGATCCGATTCGCCTGAGCCGTAGCTTCATCGACTGTAAGCTGGGCGCGCAGCGCATCCACCTGATTCTCCGCCACATCCAGGGCCGCCTGCGAAATAAAATCCTGCCGGAACAGTTCCCGCTGGCGTTCAAGATTACGTTCCGCATTTCTCAGGTCGGCGCGTGACTTTGCCAGTTGCCCCTCGGTTCTGCGTACATTGGCATCCTCGGTGCGCGCGTCAAGCGTGAAAAGCGGCTCGCCCCTTCGAACGAATTGGCCTTCCCTGATATGCACTGCGCTGATCATTGCGCTCAGCTGGGGCCGCACGGCCACCGTCTGCTGCGCAGACACGGTACCGTTGGCAGCGAGTTGCACCGGTACATTCCGTTGGCTGATGACCGCCGTTATTACCGGCGTGGGTTCAGAAGTCTTCTTCTTTGCATCGGTCGCTCCACTCGGGCTACGCCACACCCAGGCACCTGCTATCAGGAGTGCGAGTATAAGACCAAGGATTATGACTCTCAGGCGCCGGACAGGAGCAGCCGTTTTTATTTCAGAAATAGCTTCCATCAGTGAGACTTAACCGAATGCGATCGAATTATGATCAAGAAAGGGAGAGGAGCATACCAAGAAGTACAGCGGGAAGCACCGTCTTATCAATTCCGCGCACGGTGAGATACTTCTCGCTTCTTCAATCCACGATTTTTCCTCCGGCAAGCCGTATTCTCCCTGCACAGCGGCTGGAAATGGCTTCATCGTGTGTTACCAGAATGAGCGTTGTCCCCCGCTCGCGGTTCAATTCAAACATGAGCTCTATGATTTGGGCGCCTGTCGCGGAATCAAGGTTGCCTGTCGGTTCATCCGCCAATACCAGTTGAGGCTGGGTAACAAAGGCGCGCGCAATGGCGACGCGCTGCTGCTCTCCTCCTGAGAGTTGACGCGGATAATGCTTTAGACGCTGTCCAAGCCCCACTCGTTCAAGCAATTCGCACGATGCGCTGCCTGCATCCGGCATTTTTGCAAGCTCCAGGGGCAACATCACGTTTTCGATCGCAGTGAGCGCCGGCAACAGTTGAAATGACTGGAAGACAAATCCCAGCATGCGTCCGCGAAGTGCCGCACGCGCATCCTCGTCCAACAGAAAAATATCCTCGCCATCAAGGTGAACCTTACCGCTCGAAGGCGTATCTAATCCTGCTAACAGCCCCAGCAATGTCGACTTTCCTGAACCCGACGCTCCTACTACGGCGACGGAATCGCCAGCATTAACGCTTAAATTGATGTTCTCCAGAATGGTGAGTTGTTCGTCGCCGGTATTCACTTGCTTGGTCAATCCAATCGCCTGCACGATGGGCCGTACTACAACATTATCTGTCATGAAAAATTTCCTGGTTATTCTCTATCTGGTATCAGCATTCTTTACCCCCACTTCGGGCGCAACCGTGGGGCCAGCGCCTGCACCCACTTCCGGTACCACGACCGTTATGGTATTCGGCGACAGTTTATCTGCCGGGTATGGCTTGCCTCCGGATGCAGGCTGGGTCAATCTGCTCAAGAACCGGCTGCAAACACAATCACAGACATATCTGATCAATAACAGCATCAGTGGCGAAACCGCATGGGGAGGACGCAACCGGATCGAGAAAGCGCTCAAGACCCATCGTCCTGACATCGTCATTGTCGAGTTGGGAGGTAATGACGGGCTGAGAGGGGCGTCCATCGGATCCATCCGGGACAATCTCGAAGCCATCATTGAAGCCTGCAAGCGGAACAATGCCACTGTACTGTTGGCCGGAATGCAATTGCCGCCAAATTATGGCATAACATATACTCAAAAGTTTCAGGATATTTACCCTCAGCTCGCCAAACGCCACGACATCAAACTCGTGCCGTTCCTCCTGGATGGCTTTGGTAATAAACGCGAATTTTTTCAGGCAGATGGGATACATCCCACCGCTCGGGCTCAGGAAAAAATCGTGGAAAATGTCTGGAAAGTGTTGAAAACGATGCTCGACGCTCCCCAGAAATCTTCACCACCGCTTGCTTACGACTCTCCGGGTGCGCGGTGAAGCCATAGGCTGGAATCAGCTTGCCTGCGGAGTTTGTCACTGTTCAGAAATTGAGGTAATGTAATCTTGGGCCTTATCAGGAATAGCATCATCGGAGATGACTCGGAGATCAATATTTGGTAAGTTCGGCCTGCGAATATGAATAAAGAAAATGATCGGTAGCTACAGACATATTCTGCTGGCAGTGGACTTTTCGGAGCACGGAAATCACGTTATCCGAAAAGCAAGGTATCTGGCGGAAACATTTCAGGCAAAGCTCAGCATCATTCATGTGCTGGATAACATTCCCATGCCTGACATGGCTTATGGAACCATTGTCCCCCTCGAGGAATATTCAGCTTACGAGTTGCTGGAAGCGGAAAAAAAGAAGCTGGAACAGGTGGCTGACCGTTTGGGAGTGGACGTCCGGCAGCGCTGGCTGGTATGGGGCGTGCCCGCACAGGAAATAGTTCGCGTAGCAGAGCAGGAACAGGTCGACCTCATTGTTGTCGGCTCGCACGGACGCCACGGCCTTGCACTACTGCTGGGATCGACAGCAAACAGCGTTCTCCATCATGCGAAATGCGATGTCATTGCCATTCGCCTGCAGGATGAGGTAACGAGCGAGGAATCGATACTGGAGGGATCAGCGCTCGGTCCCCTGGCGTCCTAGCCTAAATAATTTCGAATTGTTCTCTTGCGCTCCGGGTATGAGGTGCTATACCTAAAAAAGCCCTGGAATTCGCATCCCTGGCTATGATTTTTGAATAGCTAAGAAATCTTTATATATAAGAGAGGGAAAAGGAGATTTATCATGAAGACTGTAAAAACGGTATTAGCAGGAATCGGCGCAGCTGTACTGTTCAGTATGGGGCCAAGTACAATTGCTCAAGCGCAATCTGGCTTGATCAGTGTGGACATCAGAAACGTCGCGAACAATATTGCGAAAAACATCAATGTTGATGTCAGTCAGATCCCAGTCACTGTACAGGCACCTGTTTCCGTAGCTGCCACCGTATGTAACATTGCCGCAGATGTTCTAGGCACCCAAGCCGCCAGCGGAACTGGAAGCTGTACGGCAAAGAGCACTTCTAGTGCGCTGGATCAGATCGTGCTCGAACAAATAAAAGGAACGACACAAAGGTAAGTTGTTGCACTACATCAAGGAAACGCTGAACAAGCACTCGCAGAGTGCGCAGCCATCAAAATCAGGATGATGACTGCGATTCCATCTCCAGCTTGGTTGCCGGCAATCTCCACCTTGATTGCCGGCATCACCAGAATTTCCACCAGGGCTCGCCGCTGGCCCCCGTCGAGTCGGACAGGAAACGGCTGTTTGGAAAGTTTTTTCTCATGACCCGGTCCGCATCATCGCGCAAATCAGTCATGCCCAAGGCATCGTAGGCCTTCACCATGATGAACAAGGCCTCTTCCGTGGCCGGTGTCTGCGGATATTCCTTCACTGCATATTGGGCGCGGTTGGCTGCGGCAACATACCCTCCCCGTTTCATATAGTAGCGGGCCACCTGTATTTCATTCAGCGCTACGACGTTGACCAGATGCTTCATGCGTTGCACTGCATCCGGCGCGTACTTGCTCTTGGGAAAACGGTTCACCAGCTCCTTGAAATTTTCAAATGATTCGTGCGATGCCTTGGGATCGCGCTCGCTCATGTCCTGGTTGAGAATTTTTTCCGTGACGATGCCCATCAACCCCAGGTCATCGTTGAAATTTGCCAGGCCCTTCAGGTAATACGCATAATCCACATTGGGATGGTTTGGATGAAGCTTGATGAAACGATCGGCAGCTGCAATCGCCAGCGCCTGCTCGCCATCCTTGTAATGCGCATAGCCGATTTCCAACTGCGCCTGCTGCGCATAGCGCCCGTAAGGGTAGCGCGCTTCCAGCGCTTCGAACAGTTTGATGGCGGAAGCGTAATTGCCGTCGTTCAATTCCGACTTTGCCTCGGTATAGTATTTACTCGCCGACCAGGCCTTGGTGTCCTGCGCTTCCTTGGGGAGCAGACTGCATGCCGATAGCAGCAATACGAAAAATAAAGCTACACTACGTAACATGATGAGTTCGGCGCCAGGAAAAAGGAATAACCATTATAGCGCAAAGCCTATAGTGCCCGAACCAGCGCATCCGACGCCCGAGCCGCTCGGGGGGGTTGTGGAACTGATCATTCCCGACCATTGCGCCGGCCTCCGGCTGGATCAGGCCCTGGCGCAACTATTGTCCGAGTGGTCTCGCAGTCGGCTGCAATCATGGATTTTGGAAAAGAGGGTAAGCGTGGATGGCGCATGCAGCATCCCCCGTCAGAAAGTGTGGGGTGGGGAAAAGATCGAGCTCTATCCCGCACGTGATTCTGCTGAAACGGCGCACGCGCCGGAAGCCATTGCACTGGATATTGTCCATGAAGATAACGCTATCATTATTAACAATAAGCCCGCAGGGCTCGTGGTCCATCCCGGCAGCGGAAACTGGCAGGGCACCCTGCTCAATGCATTGCTGCACCATTCCCCGCCATTAAGCGGCATACCGCGCTCCGGTATCGTTCATCGGCTGGATAAGGAAACCAGCGGTCTCCTGGTAGTGGCAAAAACCCTGGAAGCTCAAACCAGCCTGGTGCGCCAGTTGCAAGAGCGCACGGTCAAGCGGGATTATCTGGCGCTGGTCTGGGGCAGTATTTCCTCCCACGGATGGGTTGATGCACCGGTTGGCCGCCATCCGGTACAGCGGACCAGAATGGCAGTAGTCGCGAGTGGCAAGGAAGCACGCACACGTTACGAGGTATTGGAGCAATTCACCGATTGCACGTTGCTCCGGTGCAGCCTGGAGACAGGGCGCACCCATCAGATACGGGTGCACATGCAATCTCTTGGTTATCCCCTGGTGGGAGATCCGTTGTATGGCGGGAAAGCAAAAAAGGGCAGCAGTGCGACGATGCAGTTGGCTGCTTTTCCCCGACAGGCGTTGCATGCCCACAGGCTGGAATTGACGCATCCGCAGAACGGCCAGAGAATGGGATGGGAAGCGCCATTGCCGGAAGACATGAGCAACCTGCTGCTGATGCTTCAGAAAGCGCGTGATAAAGAATCTCATGCAATTCCAGCCATGACCAAATGAACGACTGGATCACTCCCGACTGGCCTGCCCCGTCCAATGTAAAGGCGTTGTTCACTACACGTAACGGTGGAGTGAGTCATACCCCTTATGCCAGCCTTAACCTGGGTGGCCATGTGGGCGACGACACGGGAACGGTCGAACAAAACCGCGCCCTGCTACGGCGATTTTTACCCGCCGAACCTCGGTGGCTGAACCAGGTGCACGGCACGAGCACAATCGGTATCGACCGCAATGATTGTACGTCCCCCTCCTGCGGCGACGCTGCGTTCAGCCAGCGCTCCGGTCACGTCTGCGCGATTCTTGTAGCCGACTGTCTGCCCATACTGTTATGCGACCAGGAAGGAACCACAGTGGGCGCGCTTCATGGCGGGTGGCGCGGATTGGCCGGAGGAATCGTGGAACAGGCTATCTCTGCAATGGGAACAGACCCAGCTTCTCTTATGGCCTGGCTCGGTCCGGCAATCGGTCCAGAACATTTCGAGGTCGGGGAGGAAGTGCGCCTGGCTTTTACCCGGCGCGATGAAGAAGCCGCCCTCGCCTTCCGCCCGGGTCCCCATAAGGGAAAATGGTATGCCGACCTTTTCCTGCTGGCGCGGCAGCAGTTGAAGAATGCCGGTATTACCGAGGTATACGGCGGAGGGGAATGTACTTTCAGCGATCCCGCAAGATATTTCTCTTATCGGCGCGATGGCAGCACAGGGCGCATGGCCGCCCTGATCTGGCTGGTATGAATCGGCCGGTACAGCAACAGCAGCAATAACGGCGACAATATGCCGAATGGAATGGTCTTGCGGGCGGCTCCACTTGCGCCGTCACCGTAATTTGAGCGCAACAGCGTATAATCGCGCCTTTTCCCGCGAGTGTCTCAATAGTATCGATGTCGACCTTTGCCTGGATCATCGTCACCAGCCTGTTCGGGGGCATCCTCAGCGTATTGTTCGCTGCCGTGCTGACGCTCAACACGCGCGCCTCCTGGGTTCAGATGTTGATCTCGTATGCCATCGGGGCGCTATTGGGAGCCGCTTTTCTCAACGCACTACCAGAGGCGCTTGAACTTTCGAAAAACCCGGGACAAATGACAGCCACGGTGCTGTTCGGCATCCTGCTATTCTTCATTCTGGAAAAACTGGTATTGTGGCGTCACTGCCATTCGGAAGAATGTGAAGTTCATGATCCTGCCCGCAGCGTAATCGCTGCCGGAACACCTCAGCACGATCACGGCCGCAGCGGCATGATGATCATGCTGGGCGACACATTTCACAATTTCGTCGATGGCATACTGATTGCTGCCGCCTTCATGGCCGACATACAGTTGGGCATTGTCACCGCCATTGCCATCATCGCCCATGAAATTCCCCAGGAAGCCAGCGATTTTCTGATACTGCTCAATTCAGGCTATACCCGGAAACAGGCACTGCTTTTCAATCTGTTGTCCAGCGGGGCCACCCTGGTTGGGAGCATGGCGGCCTACTTCATGCTGCAGGATATGAGGCACCTGATTCCGTCGCTGCTGGGTCTTGCAGCCGCCGCCATGATTTACGTGGCGATGTCGGATCTCATACCCGGCCTGCACAAGCGCCCGGAAATCGACGCGACCATCAAGCAGGTCGCCCTCATCACGCTCGGCATCAGTTCGATCTGGTTAGCCGGAAATCTGTTTGCCCATCATGCGTGAGCTTCATTTGCTCAAGCCCTTCTCCTCCTCAAAAATCCTGAAGAGCATTCCCAACCTTCCGGGGAATCCTGAGCCAGATATTTTGTCTCTGCAAAAATACATCATTCTTCTCACTCTGACTTTCCCTTGAGGAAAGCAATATTACAAATCAAATGGCATCTCTGAAACAGCAGGCTCCCCGTATCGGCTTTGTCTCCCTCGGTTGCCCGAAAGCCTTGGTGGACTCCGAGCAGATCCTTACCCAACTGCGTGCCGAAGGCTATGAAACTTCTTCTACCTATGAGGATGCGGACCTTGTAGTCGTCAATACCTGCGGTTTTATCGATAGCGCGGTAGAAGAGTCACTCGACGCTATCGGCGAGGCGCTGGCGGAAAACGGCAAGGTGATCGTCACTGGCTGTCTGGGAGCAAAAGAAGGCGGGGATGTAGTCAAACAAGCTCATCCGCAAGTGCTGGCGGTGACAGGACCTCACGCCCTGCCCGAAGTCATGGCAGCGGTTCACATGCATCTGCCACAGCCGCACGATCCCTATACCAGTCTCATTCCTCCACAGGGCATAAAGCTGACACCCAGGCATTACGCCTATCTGAAGATTTCCGAAGGCTGCAATCACCGTTGTACCTTCTGCATTATCCCTTCGATGCGCGGCGACCTCGTCAGCCGCCCCATCCATCAGGTCATGGAGGAGGCAGAAAACCTGGTAAATGCAGGGGTCAGGGAATTGCTCGTCATTTCGCAGGATACCAGCGCCTATGGAGTAGACGTCAAATATCGCATCGGTTTCTGGCAAGGCAGGCCGCTGAAAACGCGGATGACCGAACTGGCGCGCGCTCTGGGTGAGTTAGGGGTATGGGTTCGCCTCCATTATGTTTACCCTTACCCGCATGTCGATGAAGTGATTCCGCTCATGGCCGAGGGAAAAATTCTCCCGTATCTCGATGTGCCGTTTCAGCATGCCAGCCCGCGTATTTTGAAGGCGATGAAACGTCCCGCCAACTCCGAAGACAATCTTTCCCGCATTCGGCGATGGCGCGAAGTCTGCCCGTATATCACGCTGCGCAGTACCTTCATTGTCGGTTTTCCCGGAGAGACGGAGGCAGAGTTCGAACAACTCCTGGAGTTCCTTGAGGAAGCGCAACTTGACCGAGTTGGATGCTTTGCCTATTCGCCTGTCGAGGGCGCAGCGGCAAATACGCTCCCCGACCCTGTGCCGGAAGAGGTGAAAGAAGAGCGACGGGCGCGCTTCATGGCAACACAGGAAAAAATCAGTGCTGAGCGCCTCACTCGCAAAATCGGCAAGCGGGTGATCGTACTGATAGACGATGTAAACAAAAACAAGGCTATCGCCCGCAGTACTGCCGACGCACCGGAAATCGATGGCCTGGTTTATATCAACAAAGCAAAAAACGTAAAGCCGGGTGACTTTATTGAGGTTGAAGTTACCCGCTCCGATGCACACGATCTGTACGCGCGACAGGTCAGCGACAACTTGACGTAAGGAATCTCGGGTGGCTATCGGTTGACAAGCTCAGCATTAGAGCGATAATCCCGGTAAAAGCTGATTGCAGGAATCATGGCCAATAACAGGTGAGTGAGTAGAAACCGAACCGGACGGGAGATCAAGTTGAAAAAGATTTTTGCTGTTTTTACTGTTCTACTGGCTTTTATAGCCGCTACTGCAACCGCCAGTGAAATCGATAAGCGTCAGGTTCTCGCTCTGAATGAGCTTCAGCGCGATCACATATTGACGGAAATGCGCGTCCTGCTATCAGGAACTCAACGTATTCTCGAGGCCCTCTCCAAGGAAGACATGGTGGCGGTAGCAGAGCATGCCCGCGCGCTGGGTATGGGCATGGCGCATAAGGGAGAAAATCATCTCCAGTCAGTACTGCCAAAGGAATTCATGCAGCTCGGCATGTCCGTGCACAAGGCGTTCGACGAAATCGCCGCTGATGCCGAGTCCCGGAAAGACCCGCGACATACGTTGCGGCAATTAAGCGAATCGATGATGAAGTGTTCCACTTGCCATGTCACTTACCAGATTCGCGTCACAGAGCAGCCAGATGTCCCATCAGGGGGTCCAGCGGCAGAACATTTCCACGGCCACCATTAGATCAAGTTATTTGGCGATATCGCTGCGGCACATGGAAGTGAAGAGATATCGAATGATGATCCGCGCTTTGCTCCACCCCATCCTTCATGAACAGGGTAAACCCACCGTTCGGCGGCAAGAAAATGGCTGCGTACGAATCTATCTAACCGGGGAGATAAGGAAAAAATAATCAGAATCAGAGCCGTATTTCATTGTCAGAAGATACTGCTCCGATCCTGATTTGCTATTTATTATTATTGTCGTAGTTATTGTTATTACTGCTCCCCTCCTCTGTATTTATCCATCGCTCAGCTTCGGGAAATCTGCCGAGGAGGAGGCGCTACTGCCCATTTTGCTTCTTGCGCTTCTTGCGCTTCTTGTCGCCCATCCCCCGAAGTTGATCAGGGACTTGGGAAGCCATGGGATACGTTAATACACCTGTTATTAAAAGGGAGTCAACAATATAATAAGCAAATGCCGTGCCAGTTATGATGTCATTTCTAAAACAAAGGGTTATCTGTCCATCCCTGTTTTTCAGATGTAAGAGTGTAAGAAATTTCGGCAAATAGTGGGTCGATCTGGCCATGCCGTCTGGCAAAAACGGAAAAAACCGCAGCTTCCCTTCAAGCTTTCGCTGGGCGCGCATTCATTCATTTTTTCTTCCATGAGCTTAACCATTTCTCTTTCTGTTTCTGCTCGCTCCTCGCTTGCCTCAAAAGCCTTAATGCGTTTTACTAGGAGAATGGATGGCATTGCAGTGGAACTGTTCAGCTATACTTTATAGGGACAATGACTGCGCCACGAGAGGAATAAAGTAACCGACACCGGGAAAGGCTGATATCAGGAAGAGCGGAAAAGCTTATCCTGACAAGTGTTTCCTGAGGATAATCATGATGCCGGAGATTCAGGGCAGCAATTCACCGTTGGTATTGCGCCGCGTTGCCGGCGCCGAGGGAATTCCGTGCGTGATGGTTGAAGGGAATTGCACCCTCACTGCTATCGGCGAACGAATTCAACAGATTGCTACGGAGCTTTCCCAGTTCGCAACCGAACCGGAACTGCGGTGGGATCTTACACAGGTAGCCCGGATGGATGACGCAGGGGCTGTTCTCCTGTGGCGCGGCTGGGGTAATCAGCGGCCCCGATTTCTGTTTGTAAGACCTGAGCATGAAAGGCTTTTCGATCGCCTGGAAGAAACGTGGACCCCTCCTTCTGAAGCAACACTGGATCGGCTGTGGCCAATTATGGTGTTGGGAAAGGCAGTTTTCCTGTTGTGGGAGCATCTGGTCGGCCTCGTGATTCTGATGGGCCAGCTGGTACTGGAAATAAAGTATCTGGCAGGCCGCCCCTCGCGAATACCGTGGCGCGAAATTTCCGCAAATCTGTACCGGACCGGAGCGCAGGCGCTCGGTATCACGGCGCTAGTGGGATTTCTCATCGGTGTGGTGTTGAGCTATCTCTCTTCCCGGCAGCTGCAAATATTTGGAGCGGATATCTTCATCGTCAACATTCTTGGCGTCAGCGTTATCCGGGAGCTTGGACCCATGCTTGCCGCCATCCTGGTTGCCGGCCGTTCCGGTTCATCGATGACTGCGCAATTGGGTGTGATGCGGGTAACCGAGGAGCTGGATGCGCTGACGGTCATGGGTATTCCCCACAGTCTTCGGCTGATCCTGCCGAAAGTGATCGCCCTTGGTCTTGCGATGCCACTCGTTGTGCTATGGACAAGTGCTGTTGCATTGATAGGAGGAATGGTCGTTGCCGAGTTCCAGCTCGGGTTGGGCTACAAGTTTTTTTTGAGCAAGCTTCCGGATGTGGTCGCCGTCTCCAACTTGTGGCTGGGCCTGGGCAAAGGGATTGTATGCGGGATGGCAATCGCCTTGATTTCGTGCCACTTCGGTTTGAGAATCAAATCCAATACGGAAAGTCTGGGCGAAGGCACAACGAACTCGGTGGTCACATCCATTACCGTGGTAATTATTATCGACGCCATTTTTGCCGTGATTTTTTCGGATGTGGGGTTAAGGTAAAGCGAGAGTCGATGCCGAAAGATAACTGCATTATCGAGGTGGAGGGGCTATACACCCGGTTCGGCAACCACGTCGTGCATGAAAATATTGGGCTTTGTGTGCAGTATGGAGAAGTATTGACATTGGTGGGGGGCTCCGGTAGCGGCAAGACAGCGCTCATGAGACAGATCCTGGGTCTCGAGACACCCGCACAAGGCACAGTGCGGGTTTTCGGAGAACCGTTGCGCGGCCGGAATCGCCAGCAGACACAGAACATGCGAAACCGCTGCGGTGTGCTGTTCCAGAAAGGCGCGCTGTTCAGCGCGTTGTCGGTCTATGACAATATCGCCCTGCCCATGCGCGAGCTGCGCACGCTGGACGAAGACATGATTCGCGATCTCGTGATGCTCAAGCTCGAAATGGTGGAAATAGCGCCTGTCCATGCAAACAAGATGCCTGCCGAGCTTTCCGGCGGCATGATCAAACGTATTGCGTTGGCGCGTGCGATGGCGCTTGATCCGGAGCTCCTGTTTCTGGACGAGCCAACGGCCGGACTCGATCCGGAGCTGAGCGAGGGATTCGTCAAGCTCATCAAGACGATGCAATCCGAACTGACATTTACGATTGTCATGGCGACTCACGACCTCGACACGCTGGTTGCGCTTTCCGATCGTGTCGCGGTGCTGGCCGACAAGCGCCTGGTGGCATTGGGAACCCTGCGAGAGGTAATAAACACTGACCACGCTTTCATTTCAAATTTTTTCTGTGGCGTGCGCGGCAGGAAAACATTGAGAAACAACAGCAGCATCTTATAAGGGGGCGATTATGGAAAACCGTGCCCATGCCTTGGCAGCGGGTTTATTCGTAATTATTCTGAGTACGGCACTGGCGGCTGCCGTCATGTGGTTCGGGGGCGACACCATGATGCGCGCCAAATACATGCTCGTGTCGGAGGTTCCGGTCTCAGGCCTGAATTCTCAGGCAACAGTGCGTTACCGGGGAGTAACAGTCGGTAAAGTCGAGAACATCAAGCTGGATAAAAAGAACCCGCATAAGATTCTGGTTCAGATCGCAGTGGACAAGAACGTGCCTTTGACCCGAAATGCATTTGCCCAACTGGGTTACCAGGGTTTGACGGGTCTGGCATACGTGCAGCTGAATGATGAGGACGGCGAGGCCGAACAACTGGAAACTGATTCGGATGAACCCGCACAAATTCCCCTGCGCCCCTCGTTATTCGACAGCATCACCAGTTCGGGCCAGCACCTGCTCGGCACTGCCAACGTATTGATCGAAAGAATGAATCTCCTCCTCGAAGACGAGAATCGGACGCGATTCATGCATATACTGGAAAATACGGAAAAGGCGACAGGCCGTTTGTCCAGGGTTCTCAACCAGTTGGAGCCGGGGCTCAAGGCAATCCCGGGGCTCGCTGCCGATGCAAGTTCCGTAATGAAAAATGCTGACCGGCTTGTAGTCGACCTCAACCAGATCACATCGAGGCTGAACCGGCAGGGAGGAGCCATCGATGGCCTTTCCGTAGCCACGGTAGAGCTGGGCGAAACCATGCGGTCATTGCGGGAAGCAACGGAAGGTATCAAAAATACCACCCGCAGTGTCGACCGGGTGCTACTCCAACTGGAAGATCAACCGACAAGCCTGCTGTTTGGCCGTCCTCCCCCGCCGCCGGGTCCCGGTGAGACAGGTTTTGTACCGCCAGGAAGTAGATGAGATGAAAAAATACTTGGTTCTTGCAGTGGCAATTGCAACGCTGACAGCGTGCGCCGCTATTCGTAATCCAGCACCGGTAGCGGTATACGATTTTGGATTACAGCCCTTCCCTGTCCAGCCCAGCGCGGCCGATGCGGAGGGAAACAAGCAACTGCGGACAAGTCTGCTGGTCGCTGAGACCATTGCACCTGCCTGGCTCGATAGCACCGCGATCCATTACCGGCTAGCCTACGATGACCCCACGCGATTTCTCGCTTATCGCAGCAGCCGCTGGGCCTCCACACCTGCAAAACTGCTCACGCAACGCGTCAGAACACGCATTACCGCCATTAATGAACGGGGAGTGATGAACACTGGCGAAGGTACGCGCGCAGATTATACATTGCGGCTCGACCTCGAAGAATTTGCCCAGGTGTTCGATACGCCTTCCCGGAGCAGCGCCATTGTGCGACTTCGCGCCAGCCTTATCGATCGCACCACCCGTTACGCAATTTCCCAGCGCAGCTTTGGGGTAGAGCTGCCCGCGCCAACGGCAAATGCCGCGGGTGCCGTAAAAGCCCTTACGGAGGCGAGTGATCAGTTGATTGAAAGCCTGATCGGATGGCTTGAGCAGGAACTTCGAGATAAAGGAAAGGAAGGTTTTTCGGAAGGATGATATTTTTCACGAGCCTGGAACTAATGGCTAAATGGCCATAGAGCATCCGCTTCCGGCATCTGCTGCTTCCCCGCTCGATTCGCCTAAGCACGGAGCTCCAGCCACACCGCTCCCCTCGCTGCAAAATCCCCCATGCCTTTACATAACGAACAGCTGGTATGACAGCGCGAATACGGGAATCAGACACAAACCCGGTTTAAACTGCTAACCTGTCGGGCTGTCAGCCTGAACGCCTTTAAGCCTCAAACGTCATCTTTCAGGTACCACATTTGCATTTGTATGAGGAAATATTTATGAAACGTTCGCTTACCTTGGCCGCGAGCTTGGTTGCGCTGTCACTGCTCAGCGCTTGCGCAGGCAAGGTTCCCCTGCTGAAAAGCGGCTCATCCGCAAAATCCGCTGAATCGGACTATCCAACCGTGGAGCGCCCGGTCGCAGGATGCGCAGAGGGTGAAAAGCCGTTCGATTGCGACCGGCGCGCCATACTCGCCATGCAGGGTGGATACGAAGTCCAGTTTAAATTCGACGAAACCGTCGTGCTGCAGCCAGGCTACAAGCGCCGGGAGCCGAAGCGCAGCATGGGATTCGAGTTCGTGCTCGTAGCGGAAGATACCGGCCGCAAGATTTCACTGCAACACATCCTGGTGATGGGCGGGGGTGCGATCACCAAGCACTGGCGCCAGGACTGGGTCTATGAAGCGCCAACGCGCTGGGTCTACACCGGGAGCCAGCGGTTCGAGCAACGAAAGCGCGATCCCGCTGAAGTACCGGGAACATGGACACAACTGGTTTACGAAGTAAATGACGCGCCGCGCTATTCGGGCAATGGTAAATGGAATCACCGGTACGGTGTATCGACCTGGACTTCGGAGCGCAACTGGCGGCCGTTACCGCGTCGTGAGTACACCAAGCGCAGTGACTATCAGATCATCAATACGGAGAATCGCCATACT
This sequence comes from Nitrosospira multiformis, assembly GCF_003050865.1. Lineage (GTDB taxonomy): Bacteria > Pseudomonadota > Gammaproteobacteria > Burkholderiales > Nitrosomonadaceae > Nitrosospira > Nitrosospira multiformis_E. The sequence continues at coordinate 51,574 of NZ_QAOK01000017.1, forward strand.
ATTGCACCCCAGGGGTGGACTCATGAGCAGGACAATACCAAAGTCATCCAGACGCCAGATGAGAAGGATGCGGTATTGGTGCGCGAGTTCGGTTTCAATGAATACCGGCGCATCAAAGGCTACGACTTTCAACCTGCGGTAAACTACTGGAATGGTACTTCCGCCTTCTGGGCAGATGTGCGCAGACGATGGGAAAACGAGTTCGCCACCCATGGCTCGATTACGCTATCGGTTGTCCCTGGTGATGAGTCCTTTAACATGGCGGTCCTCGATCTCGCCGATGCTAACAGGAAAAACCCGCAGGCCGATATCTACCAGAAAAAGCTCGAAGATATCTTCAGCAAATACGTCAACGTCAGGAAGACACAAACCAGCTTCAGGTAGCAACTCCAGATCCATCTACTTGAGCGTGCCAAACACCCTGCGGACCAGTTCGCTATCCTGATCCGCAGGGTTGTCGCGTATGGCCTGTTCCTTCTCTGCCATTAACAGATAAATTCCGTCCAGGGTTTTTTCCGTGACATGGTTTTCTATATTTGCGTGCTTTTCCGAAATCAACCCGAGCTTCGCGCCCTTCCCGGCAAAGTCATTGTATTTTTTCAGCACACCCGCCTGCTCGGTGGCTTTTTTTACAATCGGCAAAAATCGGTCGGAAAGCGAGTCGGATGAGGTGTTACGGAAGTACTGCGTCGCTCCGTCGTCTCCGACTGCAAGGATCGCTTTCGCATCTTCCACAGGCATATTCTGCACCGCATCTATCAGCAGGGGCCGTCCCTCCGCCGCCGCCGTTTCAGCCGCGTGATTCATGGCGGCGATCAACCCATCGGCATGTTTGTTCATACCCACGGAGCGCATCAAACCCTCTACTTTCTGCAGAGAGACGGGTAACTGGATTTTTGCCTTGGGGTTATGGAGAAAACCGTTTGGAACCCCAAGTGTGTCTATCGCTGCATTTACACCCAGTGTAAGTGCTTGCTTCAGACCATCGGTTGCCTCTTCATCTGCAAGAGTATCACTTGCTGCAGCGGAAACAGGGATGGAAACGAAAAAGCAGGTAACAATAGCAGGAATGATGCGCACTGGAGTAACTCCTGTCGGGTTTGCGTAACCGGCCTTGAAATTCCTCTCTTGGCTGATTCTCTTCGCTAAAACCGCTACCTCTGTATGATGCCTGCCTCATGAGCCTGCTGATCGGCATGATAGCTGGAGCGGACCATGGGCCCGCAAGCGGCATTGCTGAAACCCATTTCGATTGCGGCACGTTCAAATTCCTTGAATGCCCCCGGGGTGACATAACGCATGACAGGAAGATGCCCGATGCCTGGCTGCAGATACTGGCCAATGGTAAGCATCTCGACATCATGCTCGCGCAAGTCGCGCATCACGTCAAGGATCTCCTCGTCAGTTTCTCCCAGTCCCAGCATCAACCCGGATTTGGTGGGGATATCCGGGAAACGTGCCTTGAAGTCCTTCAATAACCGGAGCGAATGGGTGTAGTCCGCGCCCGGACGGCACTGCCGGTAGAGGCGGGGTACCGTTTCGAGATTATGGTTCATAACATCGGGGGGGCAAGCAAATAATTTTTCCAGCGCAATATCCAGTCTCCCGCGAAAATCCGGCACCAGAATCTCTATCTTTGTCTGCGGCGAATGGGCTCGAACCTCGCGGATGCAATCCACGAAATGCTGGGCTCCCCCGTCCCTGAGGTCATCACGGTCAACACTCGTGATAACCACATATTTCAACTTCATGGCGGCTATGGACTGTGCAAGGTGCAGAGGTTCTTCAGGGTCCGGAGGACGCGGCCGGCCATGCGCTACATCACAGAAAGGGCAGCGGCGGGTACAAAGATCGCCCAGTATCATGAAGGTGGCAGTGCCTTTGCCGAAGCATTCCCCGATATTGGGGCAGGAAGCTTCCTCACATACCGTGTGCAGCTTCTGCTCCCGCAAAATCCGCTTGACCTCATAAAACTCCTGGCTGTTGGAGGATCGCACTCTGATCCAGGAAGGTTTACGCAGCAACTGATCGGGAGATTGCGGCGCGATTTTTACCGGATTGCGCGCGGTTTTTGCAACGCCTTTCTGGCGACTTTCAATTGTCATGATAAGGAAGAAACGTCTTCTTGATATTGATCCATATCAATCCTGAATATCCGGATCGGTTGATATCCATCTTTAAAACACTCTCGAAATCATTGTTCCAGCCTGCTCCTCAGTTTTTCGGCAAGCTTTCCTTGCAGCGCTTCCAGCTCGTCGGTTATACCGAGATCGCTGGTTTGCGTAACCCTTAACCCTGCATAGCCACAAGGGTTGATAGCCATAAACGGAGTGAGGTCCATGCTGACATTCAGAGCCAGGCCATGGTAGCAGCATCCATTTTTTATCTTCAGCCCCAGTGCCGCGATTTTTGCTCCGCCAACGTATACCCCCGGCGCATCCTCGTTGCCGCAGGCATCGACACGATACTCACCCAGCAAGTCTACCACGGCACCCTCCATTTTTCTGACCAGGTCGCGCACGCCTAACTTGAGGCGTCGCATATCCAGCAACAGATACGCAATAATCTGACCTGGGCCGTGATAGGTGATTTGACCACCACGATCCGTGCATACTACGGGAATGCCTGGATTGTAGAGCAAATGCTCGGGTTTGCCGGCAACACCCTGGGTATAGACCGGCCAATGTTGCAACAGCCAGATTTCGTCAGAGGTATTTTCCGTGCGACTTGCCGTGAACGCCTTCATCGCCTGCCAGATGGAAAGATAATCCATCACAGCAGCATATCTGACTTCAAGTCCTGAAGTAATGCTGTGCACGGGAGAGGGCGCGGACTCCAGGCTAACGGACTGTATCACGGATAGAAGCTTCCGGAATCCGGAACAGGAATCAGAAACTCGCTAAAGTACCATTACCACTGTAGGATGATCGCACAGTTCCTGATATAGCGCATCCAGTTGTTCGCGAGAAACAGCGCGAATCGTACACGTGAGGCTGAGATAATTGCTTTTTCTGCTGATTCTTACCTCCATGGTCGCCTCGTCAAAATCCGGGGCGTGCCGCTTCACAATCGCCAGTACGTTCTGTGCAAAATCCTGCCGCCGGTATTCCAGTGTTGCGGCACTGGGCGGAATGCCGGACGGCGATCCTACACGTCCCATGATTTTAATCGGGAAATCGCAGGGATATTCGATCAGGGTGCTCTCGTCAGATGAAGTCACAGGTTTCACGACCTTCAGGATATCGAAGAGTTGCCTCGCATGGTGGTTTGTTTATAACTCTGGTAGAGCTGGTAAAACAATGCAAATATTTTTCCGGGTTTTCCCTCACCCACCGGTTGGTTATCGAGACGGGTAATCGGCATGATTTCTTTGGTCGAGGATGTCAGCAAAAGTTCCTCGGCGGTGCGCACCTCATGTTCCGTAATCGCCCGAACTTCATGGGGAATGCCATTCGCCTGCGCCAGTTCCAGCACTATGTCATAGGTGATGCCCGGCAGCATCAGGTGATTTTTGGGCGGAGCCAGCAGAATTCCACTTCTTACGACAAAGATATTGCTTGCCGCCCCCTCGGTCATGAAACCGTCGCGAAACAACACCGTTTCCATGGCGCCTTCATCGATCGCCATCTGCCGCAGCAGTACGTTGGGCAAGAGCGAAATTGCCTTGATATCGCAGCGCAACCATCGGTTATCATTGGCTGAAATCGCCACCACGCCGGTATGCAGCAGCCGGGGGGGGGGCGTCAGCAACGGATTGCTCATAATGAAGACAGTGGGCGCGACCCCTTGTGGAAAGGCATGGTCGCGCCGGGCGACCCCTCGGGTAATATGCAGATAGATATACTGATCCTCGCCTTCATTCAGAGCGACGAGTTGTTCCAGCAAATGTGTCCATTCGCTGTCCGAATGCGGATTTCGCAGGCGAATGCCATCAAGACTGTGCTGGAGCCGGCGCAGATGCTCAGCCAGGCGAAAAGGTTTGCGGGAATAGACAGGAATAACCTCATATACCCCGTCACCAAAAATAAAACCCCTATCCAGCACAGGGATGCGTGCTTCTTCGATTCTGAGGAAATCACCATTGAGATAGATCATGATCAGCCTGGAGATCTCGGGATTTTTGCTTCTAGTTAAACAGAAGCCGCATGCTATCCCATGCCCGGCCAAAAATATTCGCGGCGCTGACGGTTTCGAGCGCTACCAGCGGATGTTCAACTACCTGCTTCCCTTCGAGCGTAAACTTCACTATGCCAACTTTTTGACCCGCAGTGACGGGAGCGAGAAGTGGCTGCTTATATTCCATCCTCGCTTTGAGCTTGTCAGTCTGATGGCGGGGAAGCGAAAAATAAACATCATTTCCGAATCCCGTCCTGAGCTTGTCCTGGGCACCTTTCCATAATGGGATAGCAATCACCTCCTGCTCTCCCGGATAGAGACGAACAGTGTCGTAGAACTGAAAACCATAATTCAGCAGGCGCTGGCTTTCCATCGCACGGGCGCTCTCCGAGGCGGTACCCATCACCACCGCAACCAACCGGCGCTGTTCCCGCCTGGCTGAAGTAATGAGGCAGTAACCGGCTGCTTCAGTGTGTCCTGTCTTCATTCCGTCGACGTTCGGGTCAAGCCAGAGCAGGCGATTCCGATTCGCCTGAGTGATTTTGTTATAGGTATATTCCTTGAGGGAATAGAGCGGATAATATTCCGGAAAATCGCGGATGATGGCGGTTGCGAGCAAGGCGAGATCGTACGCTGTGCTGTAATGATCCGGGTTCGGGAGCCCGGTTGAATTGGCAAAACGCGTGTTCTTCATGCCCAGGCGCACCGCCTCCTTGTTCATCGCTTGAGCGAATGCCTCCTCTGATCCTGAAACGGCCTCCGCCAGTGCAATGGACGCATCGTTTCCTGACTGCACGATCATGCCGCGTATCAATTCATCGACCGTTACCGGCTTCTTCGGCTCAATGAACATGCGGGAACCTTGCGCTCGCCATGCACGTGCCGAGACTGGCACAGCTTGCGTCAAGGTAACACGTTTCTGATACAGGGCTGCAAAAACCACGTAAGCCGTCATCAACTTCGTCAGGGACGCCGGTTCGACGCGTTCATGGGCATTTTTGCTCACAAGCACCTGTCCGCTCTGAAGATCGGCAAGCATGTAAGACTTGGCGGCGACGGAGAGAGTTTGCGGCGGCGTGTGAAACTGGGGTTGCTGAGCGGCCAGTGGCAGGGCAAGCAGACACAGTGATAAAGGAAGCAAGCGTCTCATGGCAATCTGCAAAAAAACATTATTATATCCCAGCCATACCGAAGACGTTATCCGCCGGGGTTCTGAATCATTGACGTCCTCCCCTCTAAAATCAGGGGGATTCCTGCGGGGCTCAGACATGGTTGCAAATATCCCTTACTGTCGCAGGCCACCCGCGGTGTCTTCAGCAAGAGGAGCGAATTTAAAAGTACCACGCTCCGAATGACTTTCCCGGCTCTACTTTTCGGCGCGGTTACGCCCGCACAAACTGAACCCGTCGTTCCATCCCAGCCGGTACTGCTTGTCTCCTGCAAACCTCTGCTCATCCTTCGCTCCATTTGCAGTCTTCTTCGCAGTTTCACAACCGTCGATATAGCCGTCCTTGAAGCTGGGCGAATAACCAGTAAGATTGTATACCGGCCGGGTAGGCTGTGGCGCGGGTGAAGGTGAAGGCGCCGTCGAAGTCGGAGGTGGCGTCGAAGTCGAAGGTGGCGTCGAAGTCGAAGGTGGAGATGCGGGTTGCGATTCCTTCTGACTTGTAGTGGTAGGGGTGCAACCCAGAATCGTGGTGACCAAAAGAATTGCCGCGATTGCTCGCATTGTGCTTCCCTCGTTCAGAATGAGATATTTTGCAGGCATTTGAGTTCGTTGCGCATTCTGTTTTTTCAACGCCTGCGGTTACCGCCGAACATGCCTCCCAGAATGCCGCGGAAGATTTCACGGCCGGCACGCGAACCGATGGAGCGAGCCGCGCTGCGTGCGGCAGTATCAAGAATGCCGGGCTTATATCCACCGCGCGGGCCGGTTTTGCCGAGCAGCATATCACCCAGCACATCCATCATACCCTCTTCGGATCCGGCCTTTTTTGCCTTGCCACGAGCAGGAGCTTCCTCATTTCCGGCATTCTGGGTATTCTGAGCCCGGCCTTTGAGTACTTCGTATGCGGACTCACGGTCCACCTGTTGCTCGTAATGGCCGAAAATTATCGAGGATTTGATGATGCCTGCGCGTTCCGCATCGGTGATCGGTCCTATCCTCGATTCAGGCGGCAGGATAAACGCCCGCTCAACCATGGCGGGACGACCTTTCTCGTCCAGCAACGAAACGAGCGCCTCGCCTACAGAGAGTTCACTGATCACCTTTTCGGTATCCAGACCGGGATTCGCACGCATGGTTTGGGCAGCCGCCCGCACCGCCTTCTGATCGCGCGGCGTAAACGCGCGTAAGGCATGCTGCACGCGATTGCCGAGCTGTCCCAGGACGGTTTCAGGAACATCGAGAGGATTTTGTGTTACAAAATACACGCCCACCCCCTTGGATCTTATCAACCTCACGACCTGTTCTATTTTCTCCAGGAGAGGACGGGGCGCATCATTGAACAGCAGATGGGCTTCATCAAAGAAAAATATCAGTTTCGGTTTCTCGGGATCGCCTACTTCAGGAAGATGCTCGAACAATTCTGACAGTATCCACAGCAAAAAGGTGGAATACAATTTGGGAGCATTCAGCAATTTGTCGGCTGCGAGGATGTTTATCATCCCCCGCCCCCTGCTGTCCACCTGCATCAGGTCATGAATATCGAGCATCGGCTCGCCGAACAGGATATCGCCGCCCTGCTGCTCAATTCCCAGAAGCGAACGCTGGATGGCACCGATCGAGGCGGCGGAAATGTTACCGTACTGCACCGTGAAGTCCTTCGCGTTGTCGCCAACAAACTGCAGCAGTACGCGCAGATCCTTCGTGTCGAGCAGCAGAAGCCCGTTATCATCCGCAATCTTGAATACCAGTGTCAGTACGCCCTGCTGCGTTTCGTTCAGATTGAATAATCGACCCAACAGCAGGGGGCCCATGTCGGATATGGTGGTTCGCACGGGATGTCCGGCTTTTCCGTAAATATCCCAAAACGTAACCGGATATGCAGTCCATTCAGGTTCTGGAAGGTGGAGTTGCGCAAGCCGCTCCTTCATTTTGACCGAAGCGGCGCCGGGAAAGGAGAGCCCCGCCAGATCACCCTTTATGTCCGCCATGAATACGGGCACGCCGCTCGACGAGAAGCGTTCTGCCAGTACCTGAAGCGTAACGGTCTTACCTGTGCCGGTCGCGCCCGTGATCAGGCCATGCCGGTTGGCGAAGCCAGGCAATAGACCAAGGGGATGGTCAGATTGCGCGATCAGCAACGGTTGTCCCATAGTGCCCTCATAAATGCGGCTTACAAACTCTGTATATCGGCTGTATGCGAACTGTATCAGTTTTTACTTGCTTGCTCACCCCGCCCAGCCAGCGATCTCGAGCAACAGCATCAGAATGAGCCATAGCACCAGGGTGCGCCAGATGAGACCGACGGTACCCTGCAGAAAATCCATGTCAGCTTCTTCACCCACGCCTACCTCGGGGCGGTGATATGCGCCGGTCTCTTCTCGCAGCGGATCTCCCAAGCGCACGCCCAGCGCACCTGCGCCACTGGCAAGAATGATTCCCTGGTTCTGATCCGCCCATGATGTCGCCTGCGCGCGCCAGCAATAAACCGCATCCTCGAAGTTGCCCGCAATGGCAAAACTCAGGGCTGTTACCCTCGCGGGCAGCCAATCGATGACGTAAAACGCCTTTACCGCAAAAACACCAAAGCCATCCGGGCGCTTCCCCCAGGCATCATTCAACAATTCCGCAAGACGGTAGAGCATGGGCCCGAGCGGCCCGGGCAGCAAGGTGAACCAGACGATGACGCCAAGCATGCTACGATGAGCATGGATCAACCCCTGCTCGATGGCAATCCGCGAAATATCCTCACTGCTGGCACCCTCCGCCTCCATCCCGTAGTATTCCTTCAAGAGATCGCGTGCAAGCGGCAAATCTTCGTTCCTGAGCGCCTCCTTTATTTCGGTCAGGGAATAGCTGAACTGGCGAAAGCCCGTGGTGAGATACAGTATCGCCACATTCCACGCCCACGCCAGCAGCGGACTGACTCCATATAGTAAATAATAAACCAGGAGGGAGAGTATCAGGAAAGGTCCTGCCGCGGCTACCCAGGCAATGATGCCATGCCGATGGATGCCGGTGTTGAAATGACGCTCCAGCAAATCGGCATAGGAGAGGAAAGAGGAAACGATATGCTTGCGCGCGCTGCCGGAGCGCCATTGATCCAGCAGAAGAGCGAAAATCAACGAAAGAAAATTCATTGCGGAAAAATCATGCTGCTTTCCTTCAAGCAGTTTCAGGGATAAGCATTATTCAACCTAGTGCGGACTTGAGAACCTTGCCCATCTCGGCGGGATTTCGCGCGACTTTAATCCCGCACTCCTCCAGTACCGCAAGCTTTTCCTGAGCGGTTCCCCGGCCGCCCGAAATAACGGCGCCGGCGTGACCCATGCGCCTGCCCGGAGGTGCTGTCAAACCCGCGATATATCCTACCACTGGTTTACGCATATTCTCCTTGACCCAGCGCGCGCAATCCTCCTCATCGGTACCGCCGATTTCCCCCACCATTAAAACAGCATCGGTTTCATCATCTTCGTCGAACAGCTGCATCACATCCAGGTGCCTCAAGCCATTCACCGGGTCGCCGCCGGTACCGATGCATGTGGATTGGCCTAATCCCTGTTCCATCAGTTGCGCCACCGCTTCGTAGGTGAGCGTTCCGGAACGGGAGACTACGCCGACGCGTCCCTTTCGATGAATGTAACCCGGCATGATGCCAATCTTGATCTCGTCGGGCGTAATGATGCCGGGACAGTTCGGTCCTACCAGCCGCGTTTTTCGTCCTCTCATCCTGTGACAGGTACGTATCATATCGCGCACAGGGATACCCTCGGTGATACAAATTACCAGATCCAGTTCCGCATCCACCGCTTCATCGATTGCGGCTGCGGCAAACGGCGGCGGTACATAGATTACAGAAACGGTGGCCCCTGTTGCCTGCTTTGCTTCCTCTACCGTGGCGAAAATCGGGATGCCCTCAAAGTCCTCGCCCCCTTTCTTCGGATTGACTCCGGCAACAAAGCATTCTTTTCCATAAGCATAATCGCGACACATCCGTGTGTGGAATTGCCCGGTCTTGCCGGTAATCCCCTGCGTCATGACACGAGTGTTACGGTCGATCAGGATCGCCATACTGATTTCCCTCGTTTGCCGATTCTGTTCACGATCCTGTGACCGGGATGGCGGCCGAGGCGGCTGATGCAGCCGCGGTAACGGCCTTTTCCGCGGCATCCGCCATATTCCCGGCTGAAATGATGGCAAGACCTGATTCGGCCAGGATTTTTTTCCCAATATCCGCATTCGTGCCTTCGAGACGGACCACCAGGGGAACATGCAGCCTCACTTCACGCGCTGCTGTCACTACTCCCTCCGCAATGACGTCGCATCTCATGATGCCGCCGAATATATTGATCAGTATGGCTTGCAGCCTCGGATTGCGCAGCATCAGCTTGAATGCTTCCGTGACTTTTTCAGCGGTTGCGCCTCCCCCTACGTCGAGAAAGTTGGCCGGGTTTCCTCCGTAGAGTTTGATGATATCCATGGTAGCCATCGCAAGACCGGCGCCATTTACCAGGCAACCTATGTTGCCATCGAGCGAAATGTAGGAAAGACCATATCTGGACGCCTCGATCTCTGCCGCATCTTCCTCGTCAAGATCGCGCAAGTCGGCGATATCGGGGTGCCGGAACAGCGCATTATCGTCAAAATTCATCTTCGCATCGAGTGCTGCAATGCGGTTTTCGCCGGTGAGTATCAGCGGATTGATTTCGACGAGCGATGCATCCGTGCTGTCGTAAGCGCAGTATAAATTCTGCAACAGCACAGCCGTTTCCGCCACTGCCGCACCGGAAAAACCGATCCTGTTCGTGATGTCTTCCGCTTCTGCAGCGGTCAGTCCCGCCCCCGGATCGATATACACTTTGTGGATCTTTTCCGGATGCTCGGCAGCAACCTGCTCGATATCCATCCCACCTTCGGCACTCGCCATCAGGCAGACACGGCGGCGGCCACGATCCACCACCAGCCCGATGTAAAACTCCTTCCTGATATCGAGGCCCTGTTCGATCAGCAGCCGTCGTACAACCTGGCCCTGGGGACCCGTCTGCGGCGTGACGAGTGTCATGCCGAGTATTTTCCCGGCAAATTGTTTCACCTCGTCGAGCGATCTGGCGATCTTCACCCCGCCACCCTTCCCGCGCCCCCCTGCATGGATCTGGGCCTTGACCACCCATGTGCTTCCACCCAGCTTTTCAGCGGCTGCTACTGCTTCATCCACGCTGAAGCAGGGGTATCCGCGAGGTATGGGGATACCAAACTGATGCAGGATATGTTTGGCCTGGTATTCATGGATTTTCATGATACCTCCAACGACGTGAATAGGGAGTATAGCTCAATAGCTGTGCCCGCGTACGAGGATAGGAACAGAGGTCGGACATCCTGCTTCCCCGCGGTCGAGCGACAGCCGTCCCTCTGGATTACGGATAACAACCGGCAATCGCTAATTGCCAGCAATTGCCGATACTGCCGATATTGCCGCCTGCAACCGCAATCTACACATCCTCTACTTCACAGAGAATCACGGTGACATTATCTTTTCCCCCAGCTTCCAGAGCTGCCGAGATCAGTCTCTCCAATTTTTGCTCAAGAGATTCCGCGGAAGCGAGCACAATTTCGATGTCTGCATTCTCCACCATGTCGGTCAATCCATCCGAACACAATAAAAAAATATCGTTGCCGAGCACGGCCCCTTGCACGATATCGCATGTCATCGACGAATCGGCTTCCACGACGCGCAGGAGAATGTTTTTTCGGGGGTGATGCCTTGCCTCCTCGGGCGTGAGCATGCCCCTATCCACCTGTGACTGTACCAGCGAATGGTCTTTAGTCAACTGCCGCAGCGTTCCGTCGCGCAGCAGATACACTCTGCTATCGCCCACGTGACCGATAACATACCGCCCGCCGTCGAACACGAGAAGATCTGCCGTGCATCCCATTCCTGCATCCGCAGGGTGCTGGATGATGTGTTCGAGCATGCGCCCCTTTGCCGACTCGAATACGTGCCGAATGCGATCAGGAACAGCATCTTTCGGAGGCAAAGCCAGTTCGGAAAATGCGCTTCGCACCATATCGACAAAATATTGACTGGCGGTTTCGCCGGCCGCCGCGCCACCCATCCCGTCTGCAAGTGCCAGGACCTGGGCTTGTGGTATGATCAGGTAACTATCCTCATTATTATCCCGCCACAGGCCCACGTCGGTTGCACCGGCCGAATGTAAGCTGATCAAGTATAACCTCCTGTGGCTTGCGGCCGCTCGATGTGCTCGATGTATGTATTTGCCGGCCTTGATCGCGCGTCTTCGGCCTGGAGCAGCGCATGTGACCGCGGATATCGGGGAGCATTGCATTGCAGGAAGAACGTCCTTCCTGCCCGTACGAGCTTAGCGGTCTTTGTATCCGCAGACTTTGTATCCACCTGGGAGAAAAGCATGCAAAAAACCTTTTTACTGCTTACGACCGTTTGCGCAATGTTCGGTTCCTTGTCCGCGGTCGCTGCCGAACAGGGCAGCAATAGAGGGGTTACCTACCGGCCCGATGTTACCTTTACCCTTCGCACAGACATCGGCGAGGGTAAACTGGTATTTATCGGTGAGGCGGATGCCATCGCGGGCAAAATAAACCCCGACCTGGAGGTAAGCCCGGGCGCAGTGGTACAGATCAATCTGATCAACGGCGATGGTGCGACGCATGACATCGCCATTCCCGAACTGGGCGCCAAATCGGATAATATCACGGCGAAAGGCGCTGCAACCTCGATGGTATTTCGCGCGACCCGTACCGGCACCTTTGAATACCTCTGCACACTACCCGGGCACAAGGCTGCCGGCATGTTCGGTCGTCTCATTGTCGGCAAGCTGCGCGAGGAGGCGAAAGGGTATGTAATCAACGTAGCCCAGGACCCCCGCTCGGTCGGGGAACCGGTAGGAACCCGTGCTTCAAAGCATTTGACACTCGATCTCGAAGCGACCGAAATCGAAGGGCAGTTCTCGGACAAGAGCATCTATAAATACTGGACCTTCAATAACAGGGTGCCTGGACCGCTCCTCCGCGTGAAGGTGGGGGATACCATCACCGTCAATCTGCATAACAGCGCAAGCAGCACCAACATCCATTCGATAGATTTCCACGCCGTAACGGGGCCGGGCGGAGGAGCCGCTGTCACACAGGCGGCGCCGGGCGAGAGGAAGAGCTTCACCTTCAAGGCGCTTCACCCTGGACTGTTCGTCTACCATTGCGCAACTCCCATGGTTGCGCACCATATTGCGAACGGCATGTATGGCATGATTCTGGTCGAGCCCGAGGGAGGCCTGCCCAAGGTTGACAGGGAATTCTATGTAATGCAGGGTGAGCTCTACACCACCCACTCCCACAATGCCAATGCGCGAGGTCTGCAGGAGTTTTCGCTGGAACATCTGCTCTCGGAGAATCCCCAGCACCTGATGTTCAATGGCACCATGGATGCGCTTACGAAAATGTACACCATGGAGGCGAACACGGGCGATAACGTACGTATCTATTTCGGCGTGGGCGGTCCCAACCTCACCTCCAGCTTCCACATCATCGGGGAAGTCTTCGATAAGGTGTACGACCAGGCTTCATTGACCAGTCCGCCATTGCTAGATGTGCAAACGACGCTCGTCCCGCCGGGTGGCGCCACCATTGTGGAATTCAAGGTCGATTATCCAGGCCGCTATATTCTGGTTGATCACGCGCTGTCGCGTATGGAGAAAGGATTGGCGGGTTATCTCACGGTGCGTGGCGAGGCAAACCCGGAAATATTCAAGCCGTAAAGAATTGAAAAAATCAGAGGCGATTTCTCGGGAAACGATCGCCTCTGATCCTTTATATCATTGGTGCGGCTGCTTATACGGTTTCTTGTTCATTACTTCCTGATCTCTGTATTCCTGCTTCACTCCCTCCGGTAAATCCTTGGGCATCTTCTCCCGCATGATCTCAGAGGTTGAACTGGGCGCATTCTTATCGACGTCCTTCTTATCCTTCTTACCCATGTCTTGATAAGATTTGTCCATTCCTCCTTTATCCGAATCATGCGATCCAGCGAGCGCGCCGAAGCTGCAAACCGCCGTGAAGGACGCCAGAACAACTATCGATGTGAGTTTATTCATGTCAAGCTCCTGTAAGTAAATGGATGGCAGATGAAATAACACAAGTTTCGGTGACGAATACAGGTAATGCTTTCTAACATTGAATCCTCCAAGCGGGAAGCTGGCAAATTTTCACCGGCCTGCAATACGCTTGCAGGGACAATAGATATACTCCTTTCTCTGAAACTATCGGTGCGCTAACGCACCCTCCGTTACAGACCCGTTCAGAAGACCGCGAGCGAGGACAGTCCATCGCCAACAGACAGGTATACGAAAACTGGAAGGAGCGCGCTCATCCATCCTCCGTATACCCCATGTCTTCAACAGGAAGATGTTGTACTTCCGTACGATGTACTTCAGGCCAATGGTAATTGGCCTTGAACTCTATAAGATGAAGGCGTGTTAACAAAGCAGGAGGAAAAAATGAAACTGAGTGATGGGGAAAAACTGATTCTATTAATGCTGAGCGAGGTCTTCGAAAAACTTAAGGTGGAGGGCAGTATTGACCCAGCGCTCGTGAAAAATGCCATTTCCCACGATCACCCCTGGGCATTGAAATGGGAATACGAACGGGTTTCAGCGTTATCCGGAAAAAATAATCTGTCAGGAAGCCAGGCAGTCGATATCCTCAATATGTGGACTCTCATAGAGTAGGATTCAAGCCCGGGGAAACATCAGTTATAAATTTAGCTCTTTATCTTCCTGAGGCCACCAGTCCATGCAAACCCGCTACCCGTTTTTTTTGCCCGCAAAAATCGTTATCCGGCCCGCTCTCGCTGAATCTTTGCCTGGATTGAACTCACATTTTCTATGAAAACATTATAGAAATGTGGGAACTTTTTACTTTGAAGCCGCATCAAATATCATGCCGGCAAGCGTTTTGTTTTTTATCCGCTTGTGAAGGCATTGGTGACCTGACATCATTTAGCTGGTCATCAAGTTGATCGTATTTTTTGGCATGTCATCTTGATTCTGAAAGGGGGTTATCATGGAAATGGCAATTCTCGTAGTAGGTATAGGTGCTGTTGCTCTCTGGTATTTCAAATCCAAGGAAGGACGGAGAGAAAAATAATACTGATCCACAATAGTAGAACTCAAAGTTCACTCAAATCAATCAGCCGATGCCCAAGCTCAAGAAGCAAGGGCATCGGCTTCTTGTATCGAAGTTTTACAGGAAAAAGAGAAGCTGTCTTTGGAAAAGGGAGAGAAGAGGAACTGCAGCCAGGACAGAAGGCTATGAAGAAAAATCTCTCCATTCCGGAAACTTCACACGCAGACTGACGCATGCTGCAATTCAGGGAAGTGCACGCTGACAGCACTTGGCTCCCGGTCGTAGTTCCGGATGCGGTACGTTACATCGCACCCTTCAGCCAACATCGAGGAAACCAATCTCAAACCCGAGGTGGAGGATAGCGGACAGAACAAGACTGTCCCCTCGCGGAAAAGCGTCAATATCAATATTGAAGTGCCCTCATCAAACAAGCAGCGGACGAGGGTGAAAGAGTGACAGTACCTGAAAATGAGAAATAACCTCAACCTGCTTCGGCGGGTTTTTTATTGCCTCCACATTCTTCCACCATTTTTTTCAGCTTGCGTTAACTATTTAACGGTAATGTTTTATTCGCACGGTTAAACTTCCTACTCGTTTCCCTCCTCCCAAAAACAGGGAAACGAATTCAATGCAGCTCCCCTAGGCCCGGCTCATGCCGGGCTTTTTTTACAGCCTTAAAAGAGAATCAATCCATGGAATAGCGCCAGTGAAGCGCTTTTATTCGCCATAAAGATGAATTGGCAAAAGGATAGTATTGTCACGTGGGACGATAACGTGACGCCATTATCTGACCCACCCCAAGCCCTTTGTCCTATAGGGCTTGGGTTCTTCCATGCCCAGCCTCGCTCAATCCCCTCAATGGTTGTCTGTATAACTATATATCCAAGATATACTTTTTTTAATAAAAGCGCCAAACGGAGGTGGGAAATTTTCGCAATTATTGCGAAAATCTCTCGTTAATCCATTTAATTGGTTCTTTGACCAAGCTGATTAACTGTGTAAGCTGTCGAGAATTTAAAAACCTATCCTCCCTCTGCCGCAGCCTTGCTTCCTTTTCCCTACGTCATCCTGGACCTGGAAACCACGGGTGGCACGCCTCTTCATGACCGCATTATCGAGATTGCGCTCATCCGTTTCGAGGAAGGAATGGAAAGCGAGCGCTGGGAAACGCTGGTCAATCCAGGCATATCCATTCCGCCTTTTATCACGCATTTGACTGGCATCAGCAATGGGATGGTAAAGGATGCTCCTTCCTTTGGGGACATCGCCCACCGGCTCTACAGTTTTCTTGATGGAGCGGTGCTGGCAACGCATAACGTCCGCTTCGACTACGGATTCCTGAAGAACGAGTACCGGCGCATGGGCGCACTGCTCCAGCACAAGGTGCTGTGCACGGCCAGGCTCTCTCGCAAGCTCTATCCCCAGCACAAGGGTCATGGGCTTGATGCCATCATGCAGCGGCATGGGCTAAGGACTGAGGCGCGCCACCGAGCGATGGGTGATGTGGAGCTCGTCGCCGCCTATCTTGAGATGGCAAGGCGCGAACTGGACGCCCAAGAGGTGCAAGAAGCAGCAGCCGTCTTGCTGAAAGAACCAAGCCTGCCCATCGGCCTAGATGCTTCCATTCTGGAACAGATTCCGGACAGGCCGGGCGTCTATTTCTTCCACGGCAAAAATGGCCTTCCACTCTATATCGGCAAGAGTGTGACGCTGCGCTCGCGGGTCATGTCCCACTTCAGCGGCGACCACGCCTCGTTCAGCGACATGCGCATTGCCCAGGAGGTCGAGCGGGTCGAATGGATGGAAACAGCCGGGGAACTGGGCGCGCTGCTGCTGGAATCGAGATTGATCAAGGAGCACCAGCCCATCCACAACAAGCGGCTGCGCCGCTCCCGCACCCTCTTTTCCCTGAAGCTGGCCGACGGCTCGTACGCGGCCCCACTGGTGAATATCGTGACGGAAGAGGATATCCACCCCCAGGTGTTCGGACATCTGTACGGGTTGTTCCGCTCGAAGACAAAAGCGGTCGATGCGCTGCGCGAGGTTGTCCGGGAGAACAGGTTGTGTCCTCGGGCAGTTGGCTTTGAGAATGGGAAAGGTGCGTGTTTCGCGCACCAGTTGAAACGCTGTAACGGCGTCTGCGCGGGCAAGGAAGCCCCGCAACTGCATTACCTGCGCCTGAAACAGGCACTGCTCCCGCTTAAGCTCAAATCGTGGCCCTACTCCGGCAGGATCGGCATACGGGAATACAATGCATCATCCGGCCGATCGGAAGTGCATGTCTTCGACTACTGGTGCCACCTGGGAACAGTGGACAATGAAGCCGGTTTGGACGATGTGCTTGGGACGCGCTTATCCAGGAAGTTTGATCTCGATACCTACAAGCTGCTGCTGAAGACCCTGGAAAAGCAAACAGAGGTGATTACGTTTGGATAGCTGATCCAGGTGCTGGAATCAGTAAATGAAGCTGCCCTCTTGACCAAGTAAAATTTGATGCCGTCACTTCCCACCATAGATGTATAAGAGGGAAAGCGTCTTGCCGACTGGTTTGTTGCCATACTGAAGTGCCACCTGATCTTAACCAAGCTGATACCGAAGATGCGAAAACTTCCTAATATGAAAAGGTCATGTTTCGAGCAACGATCAGTAAGGGAGTCAGATTGCAGTGAGGTGGTCAATAAGACCCTATCTTCGTCATATCTTGCGGAAAAGGCTTTGCTGTTTAGAAAACTTATTATGGAAGTCGGGTTAGTTTTGTTAGCATTATTTACCCTCGGTTTATTCGGTAAGCAAGTATTACAACCTGAAATAATTCTAGACCCAATCGGAGTTCCTGAAGATATTGCGAGACGGGGATATACAGAGATTATTGTTGCCGAGCAGCTTGTGGATGCGGCATTTAATATTCGGTTTGATACATGTAGTGATCGGCCCAGCTTTTTGTAGCCAACTTCAGAGTTAGTCCTCGGCCATATGATCCGCTTGGGTTTCCAGGACCATTCCGAGAGTTAGTTTTCGGCGTTGGTGATCCGCTTGGGTTTCCAGGACCATTCCGAGAGTTAGTTTTCGGCGTTGGTTAAGCTGGGACGGGACTTGGAAGCCCCGCCCGGCGTACAAATTCAGCCGGCGACAGGTCATTGAGAGTCGAGTGAGGCCGACTCTCGTTGTAGTCCCGCCGCCAG
>NZ_QAOK01000018.1 GCF_003050865.1 Nitrosospira multiformis
CTTGTGTGGCCCGTAGCCTCTGGGAGCATCCTTCCATTGCAGGCCGTTCTTTATCACGTAAATAATCCCGCTGATCACCCGTAAATCGTCCACACATGCTGACAGGCTGATAGCGGAGCACGCAGCCAATATCTTGGCTCTGCTGCGAGACGGAGGCTGGAGCAGCAACAGGGCGCTGCTGACCCGTTTAGAAGCTGCGCTGGGAAAGCTGGGGATGAGCCTGGCGGCTCGGTCCAAGGTTTCGATATTAAAGACCGATGGAGCAGAGAATCCTTATGGGGAGTTTGGGTGGAAATTGAAATGGTTTCAGATCACCCAGGATACCGCTGGTAAGCCCACTCTCGAGGAAGGGTAAGGTAATGTGCAGAGGTAACCATGTATGGGAAAAAATCAGCGTAGGAAGTTGTAAACTCGATGCTCTGTCAAATTGACAAGATGGGAGGAGCGGAAAGTAAATAATAAAGAGAACAGGAAATTGATCGTTAACTACTTTCGAACATTAAAAGCGGAGAAAAACAGATGTCGATCTCAAAAAAAATAACCGATAGGATTGTGTCGGGTATAAAACAGTACCAACCGATTCTGGCGGCGGCGAAAACAAGAGACGCTGGAGAAGCTGACACAGTTACAATTATCAAGGATATGTTGGCCGATATTTTTGGCTTTGATAAGTACGTGGAAATTACATCTGAATATGCTATCCGAGGTACGTATTGTGATCTTGGAATCAAGATAGACGGCACACTCCAAACGCTCATTGAAGTAAAGGCAATTGGAATTGACCTCAAAGACAACCATCTGAAACAGGCGGTAGATTATGCTGCCAATCAAGGGGTGGATTGGGTTTTGCTTACAAACGGAATGTGTTGGCGTGTTTATCGCGTCATTTTTTCAAAACCGATAAATCAGGAACTGGTGGTAAGTATAGATTTCGCCGCACTGAATTCACGGTCTTCAACCGATGTTGAATTGCTTTATTTGTGCTGTAAAGAAGGATGGCAACGATCAGTACTGGGCGAATACCACTTGCAAAAGCAGGCATTATCTCGTTTCTTTATAGGAGCAATCCTTCAGATCGATCCGGTTCTTGATGTCATTCGACGGGAGTTACGCCGCATTTCGCCTGATGTTCGTATTGACACAGATCAAATTCGCGACGTACTAACAGCCGAGGTTATAAAGCGTGAAGTAATGGAGGGAGAAAAAGCTATCGAAGCAAAGAAGAAAATTGCACGTATCACATCAAAAAACAACAGAGCCCGCAAGAATGTGAAGGAAGGGGAAAAGGGGGAAAGAGAAAGCGAGTTAGCGCCGGCTGAACTTGAGGGCGTGCAGTAGGAAAAACTGAGCCGAGATCACCTGGGGCTCAACCGTCTTACGATTTTAGGTTTTAGGTGTGTGGGTCTTCTTAAATTTAAGGAGGCCCCGCAAAAACAAGCAGTCCCAAAATTTTTTGGAACTGACTGGAAAAAGGCTGAGGCGGTTACAAAATGGTTACATTCTGGAAAAACAAAAGGAATTCCAGTTTCTAATAAGTCACAAGTGATTGATTATTTGGTAGGCCGTGGCAGATTCGAACTGCCGACCAACGGATTAAAAGTCCGCTGCTCTACCGGCTGAGCTAACGGCCCATAGGTGCGAGGGGACGTGCATTATACCGGCTCACTCTCCCGATATAAAGTTTTTTGACTGCCCTGTAGAACACATCGGTCTTGTAAACAGCTGCTCGAATTGCGTTTCATCACAGAACCGCTTTTGTTATTCTGTGCGGAGGCTTGTTGAAGGAATAATTTTTGAGCAGCGATGTGATCGTGATCGGTGGCGGAGTTGTCGGGCTTGCCACCGCGTGGGAATTATTGCGTTCGGGCGCGACAGTTACCGTACTTGAGCGCAATCTTTGCGGTCAGGAAGCATCCTGGGCGGGGGCCGGTATACTCTCGCCATTGTTGCCATGGGACTATCCGGAAGCGGTCACACAGCTTACACAGTTTAGTGCTTATCTGTTTCTCCAATTTGTTGAAGCGTTGCAGGCGGAAACGGGCGTCGATCCGGAATATCAGGCCAGCGGCATGCTGGTGCTGCCCGATTCTTCCTCCCAAGCCTATGTCGAACCGGGGACGTTTGATAAATACAGCCGGATGCTTCTGGCCGAACGCTGGTGCACACGTCACGCCATATCCGTGCAGGAGGTTCAATCCAGTCAAATAGCTCCTTCGCTCGTGCGCGACACGGCCGCGCTCTGGCTGCCCGAGGTATGCCAGGTAAGGAATCCGCGTTTGCTGCAGGCGTTGATAAAGACGGTGAAGGGGCTTGGCGGTAAAATCGTCGAGCATGCCGAGATTACAGGCTGGAAGATCGAGCGGGGGTACGTCCAATCCATCAGTACGGTGGCGGGCGAGCGTCATTCTGCAGGGCAGTATGTTGTTGCCGCGGGAGCATGGAGCAGGCGGCTTCTGGCCGAGCATGCGGAAGCACTGGAGGTCTGGCCGGTCCGCGGCCAGATTCTGTTGTTCAAGGTGCGGCCAGGGTTGCTCGAGCCGATAGTGCTCGACGAGCGGAACAATTTTTATCTCATCCCCCGTCGGGACGGGCACATACTTGCGGGCAGCACCCTGGAGGAAGCCGGTTTCGACAAAAGTACGACGCCCGAAGCGCGGGAAACATTGCTTGCAAGGGCGCAAGCCCTGATTCCTGTTCTTGCTGAGGAGAAGATCGTCGCGCATTGGGCAGGCCTGCGGCCGGCTTCACCTCATAACATACCTGTGATTTCCGTGCATCCAGCGATCTCCAACCTGTATCTCAACAGCGGTCATTATCGCTACGGCGTCACCATGGCGCCCGGCAGCGCGCAGCTCGTAGTCAACATGATCCTGGGCAAACTCCAGCCGCTCGATGTGGTGCCCTATCAGTGGCCGGTTTGAACCCGATCGGTGGCGATCTGAACCCGGTAAGTTTGAATCCAGTAAGTCCGATTATCAACCAGGGAGGGCCGCTTGAAGAACTCATTCTTGTCGGCTTTATGCTGGGGGCGGGGGGTGATAACATTGCACCACTTCAATAAAGGACTCAATAAGGACTACAAGGCATAGAATTATGGCGGGTCACAGCAAGTGGGCTAATATCAAGCACAAGAAAGCCGCGCAGGATGCGAAGCGCGGCAAGATTTTCACCCGGCTCATCAAGGAAATTACCGTTGCCGCAAGACTCGGCGGCGGCGATCCGAACAGCAACCCGCGATTGCGTCTGGCTGTCGATAAGGCTTACGAGCAGAACATGCCCAAGGAAAACGTGGAGCGCGCGATCAAGCGCGGCAGCGGCGATCTGGAAGGCGTGAATTACGAAGAAATACGTTACGAAGGTTATGGCATTGCCGGTGCGGCCGTGCTGGTCGATTGCATGACCGACAATCGCGTGCGTACCGTGGCAGACGTGCGCCATGCTTTTACCAAATACGGCGGTAATCTTGGCACGGACGGTTCGGTAGGTTTTCTTTTCAAGCACTGTGGCCAGTTGCTGTTTGCCCCGGGCACGGATGAAGACAAACTGATGGAAGTAGCCCTGGAAGCCGGCGCCGAGGACATTATCAGCAATGATGATGGCAGCATCGAAGTCATCACCGCGCCGTATGAATTTGTCTTGGTGAAGGAAGCGTTGGAGAAGGCAGGGCTCAAGGCAGAGCTAGCCGAAGTGACCATGAAGCCTGTCAATGAAACCGAATTGACCGGGGACGATTCGGTAAAAATGCAAAAACTGCTCGATGCTTTGGAAAGCATCGACGATGTACAGGAAGTCTATACAACTGCGGTGATCGACTGAGCAGGTTTTTTCCGGCAGAAAAAAGGCAATCAAATCCGTATACTCGGCATAGATCCAGGCCTGCGGCTAACCGGTTTTGGAATCATCGACAAGACCGGCGGCAAACTGGTCTATGTCAGCAGTGGCCGCATCAGGACAGTTGAGGGTGAATTGCCGTTGCGCCTCAAATGCATCATGGATCACCTCAACGAAGTCATCGCAGAGCACAAGCCTGATCACGTCGCGATCGAGCAGGTGTTTGTCAATGTCAATCCAAAATCCACCTTGATGCTTGGGCAGGCGCGCGGAGCGGCGATATGCACGGCAGTGCTGAATAATCTGTCCGTTGCAGAGTATACGGCGCTGCAGATCAAGCAAGCGGTGGTCGGTGAAGGCCACGCCCGGAAAGAACAGGTGCAGGAAATGGTAAGACGGCTGTTGCGCCTCACCGGCCAGCCTGGGGCGGACGCCGCTGATGCCCTTGCCTGTGCTATTTGCCATGCCCATGGAGGCCTAGGGCTCGGCGCCCTGTCGACCGCCGGTTACCGGGTAAAACGGGGGCGCCTCATATGATCGGCAGAATAAGCGGGCTCCTGCTGGAAAAATTTCCCCCGCTGGTGCTGGTTGACGTCCAGGGTGTGGGTTATGAGATCGACGTGCCCATGAGCACGTTCTACAACCTGCCGGCCGTCGGCACGCAAATCACGCTCCACACTCATTTCGTCGTGCGCGAAGACGTGCATCTGCTTTTCGGTTTCGCTACCGAAGGCGAGCGGCAGGCTTTTCGCCAGCTCGTCAAAATTTCCGGCGTTGGGGCGAGAACTGCGCTTGCTTTACTATCCGGCCTGAGCGTGGCTGACTTGCAGCAGGCGGTGTCCGATCAGGATCCTGCCCGTCTGATCAGGATTCCCGGCATCGGCAAGAAGACGGCCGAGCGCTTGCTGCTGGAATTGCGCGACAAACTTGACCTGGTCGTGTCCGCGATTCCGGGTGCAACGGGAGCCCGGCGCCCCTCAGCAATGGGAAGCGATGTGCTGAATGCCCTGTTGTCTCTAGGGTATAATGATCGCGAGGCTAATTGGGCGGTCAGGCAGCTATCCGTGGATCTCTCCGTTTCGGACGGCATAAAACAGGCATTGAAGCTCTTGTCAAAAGAGAAATAACGTCTTTATGGGCAGTGGGAAAATCCCATCCTTCGGATTACCGCTCCGGAGCCCCCGATTTCCTGAAATGAATTTATCTCTGCAATCCAATACAACCAGCAGAAAACCGGGCGGGATAGCCGCTTTTTGAATTGGGAATGATAGAAACAGACCGCCTGATCACCCCCGCCCCCATTTCGTTTAAAGAAGAGGATCTGGAGCGGGCGCTGCGGCCGAAGCATCTGGCCGAATACATAGGCCAGGAAAAAATTCGCGGGCAGTTGCAGATATTCATCGAGGCGGCAAGGCGACGCAGGGAAGCGCTCGATCACGTACTGCTGTTTGGTCCGCCCGGTCTTGGTAAAACCACCCTTGCGCACATCATTGCCAAGGAGATGGGCGTGGGACTGCGCCAGACTTCCGGCCCGGTGCTGGAACGTCCAGGCGATCTTGCCGCCCTGCTGACCAATCTCGAACCCAACGATGTTTTGTTCATAGATGAAATCCATCGTCTCTCCCCGGTCGTGGAGGAAATTCTCTATCCGGCACTGGAGGATTACCAGCTCGACATCATGATCGGCGAAGGCCCTGCGGCACGTTCGGTCAAGCTCGATTTGCCGCCTTTTACCCTGGTGGGGGCCACGACCCGGGCCGGCATGCTGACCAATCCGCTGCGTGACCGTTTTGGCATCATCTCGCGCCTGGAATTCTACTCAGTCGAAGAACTCACCCAGATCGTTATGCGCTCTGCTGCCTTGTTGGGAGCAGACATCTCTCCCGATGGCGCCACTGAAATTGCGCGCCGTTCGCGTGGAACGCCTCGCATTGTCAATCGTCTTCTGCGACGCGTGCGTGACTTTGCAGAAGTCAAGGCGGAGGGCCGCATTAACCGCGAGGTCGCCGACGCCGCCCTGCTCATGCTGGACGTGGATGCAATCGGACTCGATGTAATGGATAGAAAGCTGCTCCTCACCGTAATGGAAAAATTCGGCGGCGGTCCGGTCGGTGTCGATAACCTTGCCGCCGCCATCAGCGAAGAGCGCGGAACCATAGAAGACGTGCTCGAGCCTTACCTGATCCAGCAGGGGTATATGAAGCGCACTCCCCGCGGGCGCATGGCGACATCTATCGCGTATCAGCATTTTGGTCTGGCGCTGCCAAGGAATGGACTCAGCGGGGATTTGTGGGATGAGAATCAGTAGTAAATTTCCCGTGATGCAATCGTAGCAGCCGGCGAACCGGTTGCGATGTCGGCATCAATTTCTCAATTGATCAGATAAAGATGTCTTACTCAGGTTCCGAGGTTCCCTTTTCTTTACCCGTCCGCGTCTATTATCAGGATACCGATGCAGGCGGCGTGGTTTATCATTCAACTTATCTCGATTTCATGGAGCGTGCCCGCTACGAATGGTTGCGCGAATTGGGGTTCAATATTCATTCATTAAGTCAGATTCATAAGGTGATTTTCATGGTACGTTCGCTTGGCATTGAATACTTTAAACCGGCCCTGCTGGATGACCTGCTGCACATTACAACGCAGGCAGCGGAATTGGGCAGAAGCCGCATCACGATCGCGCAACGGGTCTTGCGAGGCGATGTTACGCTAGCTACCGCTACCGTGCAGGCGGTATGCGTGGGAGTGGATAGTCTGAAACCGGTGAGCGTCCCTGCTGCCCTGCGTCTCAAGCTTGGAAAATTATCATGAATCTGACTGTTGGCCAGGATATGTCCCTTTTTCAGCTCATCGGCAGCGCGAGTTTGCCAGTGCAGTTGGTGATGCTGCTGCTGGTGATCGCTTCACTGATGTCATGGTGGTACATTTTTCGCAAACTGTTTGTCATCCGCGAGGCGGAGAGGCAGTGCGATGAATTCGAGAATGTTTTCTGGAAGGGAACCGATCTCAATGCGCTTTTCCAGAGCGCTGCTGCTTCCCGTCATACCGCAGGCAGCATGGAACGGATCTTCGAGGCGGGTTTTCGGGAATTCATGAAGCACAGGCGTCAGCCGGGAATGGATACCGGCACGGCCATGGACAGTACCCGTCGTGCCATGCGCGCGACCTACCAGCGTGAAATGGATCGTCTTGAATCGCATCTCTCTTTTCTTGCGACGGTCGGCTCCGTGAGCCCGTATGTGGGATTGTTCGGCACCGTCTGGGGCATCATGAATTCATTTCGCGGTTTGTCCAATGTCGCCCAAGCCACCATTTCCCACGTTGCGCCCGGCATTGCGGAGGCGTTGATTGCCACCGCCATGGGCCTGTTTGCCGCGATCCCCGCGGTTATCGCTTATAACCGCTATGCCAGCAGTATGGACAGGCTGGCCACGCGGTTCGAGAGCTTCATGGAAGAAATGTCGAATGTTCTGCAGCGGCAGGCCGGCGGCTAGGAACGTGAATAAGGATAGTTTCGGAGAGCGGAGATTGTGACTGAGCGACGCGCCAGAAGGCGCCTGATGAATGAGATAAACGTCGTACCCTACATTGACGTGATGCTGGTGCTGCTCGTCATTTTCATGATCACGGCGCCGCTCATCACTCCGGGCGAGATTGACCTGCCGCAGATCGGGAAGTCGCTGTCGCCACCGGTTGCTCCGCTAGAGGTGATTGTCAAGGCCAACGGTATTCTGGCACTGAATGATCGCTCTGTCAGAGAGGGCGAGAAGCAGGTCAGTCGTAAGGAGCTTGTCGAGGTGATCAAACAGAAACAGGCGGCAAATGCCGAGCAGCCGGTGGTGATTGCCGGCGACAAAAATGTGCGCTACGAGGAAGTGATAAACGTGATGGATATTCTGCAACAGCAGCAGGTGAAGAAGGTGGGACTGCTGGCCCGGCCGAAATGAGCACGCCTCTGAAAATTCGGATTTGCAGTCGTCCTTTGCAGTCCTTCCGTGGGGGTCGGCCGCTTGTTCGCGCTACCCCGTTGCAAGCTTTTGCTGCTTGCAAAAGATATGTTTCCATGCATTCAGCGTGTCTTGACGCTGGAATTTGTGTTTGCCTCCAGACTATTAAACGAGTTTGCTTGTAAGTTTGGGTTAGACGCCCACAACGAATACGAATGCCATGGCGTTGAGAAAATTCGTTCGACCTGAACCAGGGCGAGTGCCGGCGGCAGTGCTGGCAGTGCTGGTTCACCTCGTTTTTTTTGCTTTCCTGATTTTCGGCCTCAATTGGAAAACCGAGTCACCGGAAGGGATGATGGTGGATTTATGGAGCAGCCTTCCGCCTGCACCGGCACCCGTGGTAAGGGCAGCGCCTCCCCCGCCGCCCAAGCCGGTTGAGCCGGCTCCGGAGGTAAAGCCGCCCGAAACAAAACCAGTGCCGAAGCCGGAAACGCCGCCTCTCCCTAAACCTGATATCGCCATAAAGGAGAAAACCGAGAAACCCAAGCCGGAAAAAAAACCGGTAGAAAACAAGCGGCAACTGGAGAAAGAGCGTAAGGAAAAAGAGCGTAAGGAAAAAGAACTGCAGGAAAAAAAGGAACAGGAGCAGAGGGAAAAGGAACGGGAGGAAAAAGCTGAGACGGAGCGGAAAGAGAAGGAGCGCAGAGAAGAAGAAAAAATAGAAAAGGAACGGAAAGAGAAGGAACAGAAGGAGAAAGCCGAGAAGGAGCGGAAAGAGAAGGAACGCAGAGAAGAAGAACGAAGAGAAAAGGAACGGAAAGAGAAGGAACAGAAGGAGAAGGAACGGAAGGAGAAAGCCGAGAAGGAACGGAAGGAGAAAGAACAGCAGGCGCGGGTTGCAGCGGAGGTGGAGCAGCTTCGGCGCGAACAGGGAGAACGCGACAGGCTTCAGGCTGAAGCGGCGGCGCAAGCGCGACTGGCGAAGGAGATTGACGAATATAAGGCGAGAATTCTTGCCAAGATAAGAAGGAATATTGTGATGCCGCAGGATCTGCCTGGAAACCCGGTCGTCGAGTTCGATGTTACTGTGCTTCCGGGGGGTGATATCCTCGATGTCAGGCTGCGCAAGAGCAGTGGATTCGCTGCTTTCGACGGTGCGGTAGAGCGGGCTATTGCCTTGTCCAGGCCGCTTCCGCTGCCGCCCGATCCTGCGCTTTTTCCGAAGTTCCGCAACTTGAGTGTCAAGGTGCATTACCTTGAATGACTGGTATAATCTGTTGTTTCAAAATTAACTTATGGCCATTGCTATGCTGCCCATGCCGTCCCGCTCGCATAAACTTTCCGGCTCTGCTGCCGTTTTGTTCTTCTTGTGGCTGGTCTGCTCGCCGGTGCAGGCCGCTCTCAACATCGAAATTTTCGGTGGAGGCGCCAACCAGATTCCTGTGGCGATAGTTCCCTTTGCGGAAGAGGAAAGACTGGGTGCGCAAAGCCTTACCCCCGTCATTTCGGCCGATCTGCGCCGTACAGGATTATTTAAGCTGGTCGATGCCGGAGGGCTGCGGCCGCATGAACCGGTCGAGGTTTCGTATCCGGATTGGATCAGTCGTGGTGCGAGCGCGCTCGCCATTGGTACCGCGATACCCGTCTCCGGAGGGCAGATATCGATCCGCGTGCGGTTGCTGGATGTGGCAAGGCGGGCAGAACTGGGAAATTATGTCGAGACAGTGCCGCCGGAGCAACTGCGCGCCGCCGCCCACCGCATTGCTGACATGATCTACGAAAAGCTGACCGGCGATGCTGGCGTGTTCAGCACTCGCATTGCCTACGTGATCAAGCAGGGGAAGAAATACTCGCTCCAGGTGGCGGATGCAGACGGATTCAATGCCCAGCCGGTCATTGAATATACGGAGCCGATCATATCGCCCGCCTGGTCCCCGGACGGCACGCGACTGGCATATGTCTCCTTCGAGAACAAGAAGCCCGTGGTTTACATTCAGACCCTTGCGACCCGGACACGCAAGGCGGTCGCAAATTTCAGGGGGAGCAATAGTGCGCCGGCATGGTCCCCGGATGGCAGGAAGCTTGCGGTTGTGCTATCTGTAATGGGTGGATCGCAAATCTTTCTGATCAACTCCGATGGCGGAGGACTCCAGCGCCTTACTCAAAGTTCCGGCATCGACACCGAGCCAAGTTTTTCGCCGGATGGCCGTTATATCATTTTCACCTCTGACCGTGGCGGCAGTCCTCAAATTTATCGGATGCCTGTCACAGGAGGTGTATCCAAGGTTGCGGAACGTCTTACTTTCGAGGGAAGCTACAACGTGAGTCCGCGTTACAGTCCTGATGGAAAGGGTTTTACTTTTATCCACCGCAGCGGGGATAGATTCAACGTTGCGATTCAGGATTTTGCGACCGGCCAGGTGCGGTTGCTCACGGATTCGAAATTCGACGAATCGCCAAGTTTTGCCCCTAACGGCAGAATGGTTCTTTATGCAACTGAAATACGGGGCCGTGGTATATTATCCGCGGTTTCGAGTGACGGGAGAACGCGACAACAGCTTTCAACTCAGGCTGGTGATATAAGAGAACCGGCGTGGGGTCCGCTACGGCGTCTACAGTAATTCCAGTGTATTTTTGGCTAACCTAAAAGGGAACAGAAATGAAAAAAGTTTTGGGCGTGTTATTGATCAGCCTGTTGACGGCCTGCGCCAGCCAGACAAAGCAGCCCGGCGACGAGGATATGGAAGATAGAGATCGATCCAGGGATGCGGCCACGCAAAGGGAGAGCATGCAGGCTGAGGATTACACATCCCCAACCCTCAATCCGCTTACCGATCCGAACAGCATCCTTTCCAAGCGCAGCATTTATTTCGATTTAGACAGCTATGTAGTAAAGGATCAATTCAGGTCTCTGGTCGCGGCACATGCGAAGTACCTGCGTGAGCATCCCAATTCCAGGGTGTTGCTGCAGGGGCACACGGACGAGCGCGGCAGCCGCGAGTATAACCTGGCGTTGGGTCAGCGCCGCGCGGATGCGGTCAAGTATGCAATGACGCTATCAGGTGCCCAGGAAGGGCAGATCGAGGCTGTGAGCCTGGGCGAGGAAAAGCCCCATGCAATGGGTCATGACGAGGCTGCATGGGCTGAAAACCGCCGGGTGGATATCCGTTATCAGGGTGAATAACCATGCTCCCGCGCGCTTTCCTGCTGTCGGTTCTGATTGTCTGTGGTTCGGTTCATGCGAGAACCTTCGATGATGACAGAGCGCCGCGCCGTATGGTCGCGCAGCAGGCTTCGATGGGTGAACTGCGGAATCAGGGACAAACGTTGGAATCTCGTGTTGGCAGACTCGAAGAAGATCTCGGTAGCCGGCCATTACTGGAGCTTCACAGCCAGATAGAAAGCCTGCGGCTCGATCTGAACAGGTTACGGGGCCAGATAGAGGTGCTGGTCAATGAAAATGAACTGGCGCAGAAACGGCAGCGGGATTTCTACGTTGATCTCGATAACCGGCTCAGGCGGCTGGAGCAGGCGGAAGGAGCCGATGGGACAGGGGCTTCCAGGTCGGACGTATCCTCCCCCGCTGCATCCAGCTCCGCCATTGATTCCAATGCAGGTCTGAATTCCGGTCAGGGAGCGAAAGGAACTGCGTCCACTGCTGCAGTTTCGTCCGAATACGATACGCCTGCCAACAGGAATCCCGTCGCCGAGGGCTCCGCTGGCCGCGCCTATGAGAGCGGATACGACCTGTTCAAGACAGGCAAGTACAAGGAAGCCATATCCAGCTTCAACAGCTTTCTCAGGTCTTATCCCGAATCAAGTTTTGCTGCCAGTGCCCACTACTGGATCGGAAATTCCTTTTATGCATTGCGCGAATTCAAGAATGCCGTTGCCGCACAGGAAGCGCTGATCAAAACCTATCCGGACAGCCCTAAGGTACCGGATGCGATGCTGAATATAGCCAGCAGCCAGTTGGAGTTGAATAAAAAAGATGCCGCCCGGACAACTCTGGAAAGCGTCATCGTCAGATATCCCGGCAGCGACGCAGCAGACAAAGCCAAACGACGGTTAACCAGTATCAAGTAGCGGTGTGTGCCGGCAGGACATTTCCCTGCCGGCTTCCGTCCTGTATATATGGTTCAGACCCTATCCCCGCATTTCCCACATCTGTCCAGGAAGATTACATCTTCCGCGGAAACCGCGAGCTTGCGGGTCAACGAGATTTTTCTATCCCTGCAGGGAGAAACCAGTCGTGTGGGACTACCCACTGTTTTTGTACGGCTCACCGGTTGTCCCCTGCGTTGCGGCTACTGTGATACTGCGTATGCGTTCCACGAGGGCGAACGCATGTCCCTTGCCGCTATTCTCCCGGAGGTGGCAAGGCATGGGGCGCGTCATGTTACCGTAACAGGGGGCGAGCCTCTGGCTCAAAAAGAGTGCCTGGCTTTGCTTCGATTGCTGTGTGATGCGGGTTATTCGGTATCACTGGAAACCAGCGGTGCGCTGGATATATCCGGCGTGGATGAGCGCGTGTCCAGGATCCTGGACCTCAAGACGCCCGGTTCCGCAGAGGTGGAAAAAAATCTCTGGAGCAACATTCAGCACCTTACGATCCATGATGAGGTAAAGTTTGTGCTCTGTGACGAAGGCGACTACCGGTGGGCGGTCGAGATGATGGGTAAGCATCGGTTGGACCGTATTTGTCCTGTATTGTTTTCTCCGGTCCATGGCAGACTGGACCCGACTGTCCTTGCGGAATGGATCTTGGGGGATCGGCTGCCGGTACGCATGCAGGTTCAGTTGCACAAATTGCTGTGGGGGGAGGGGCCGGGACGATAACGGGTACTAACGGGGTAAAACAGGCTGTGTCGTGACTCGTTTTTTACAACTTTATGGTTAAGGCAGTCGTGCTGCTGTCAGGTGGTCTGGATTCGGCCACCGCCCTTGCTATCGCTCGCCAGCAAGGATATGAGTGTTATGCCTTGAGTGTGAGCTACGGCCAACGCCATGGCTCGGAACTCGCGGCGGCAAAAAATCTTGCCCACTCCCTGGGTGCCGCCGCCTATAAAGTCATTGAAGTGGATCTTTCCACATTTGGCGGCTCCGCGCTTATCGATAAAGAGCGTGAAATTCCGACTGGCGGGGTTACGCCAGGCATCCCCAGCACTTACGTACCCGCACGCAATACCATCATGCTTTCCCTTGCGCTGGCCTGGGCCGAAGTGCTTGGGAGCGGGGATATTTTCATCGGGGTTAACGCCGTTGACTATTCTGGCTACCCAGATTGCCGTCCTGAGTACATCGAAGCCTTCGAGACGATGGCGAATCTCGCGACAAAAACAGGGACTGAAGGAGCGCGCATGACTATCCACGCGCCTCTCATGAACTTGTCGAAGGCGGAGATCATAAAGAGGGGATGCTTGCTGGGTGTTGACTACAGCATGACCGTTTCCTGCTATCAGGCGGACGATGCCGGGCTGGCCTGCGGGGTATGCGATTCCTGCCGGTTGCGACGGGCAGGCTTCGAATCGGCGAATGTCCCTGACGTAACGCGCTATCACGCAGGCTTCCGGCAGGCAACTGCTCTCTGATACTCAAACGGAAGGTATTCAACGCCTTGCTTGTTTCATGATTCCGTGGCTCTCGTCTGATTCACCTTTCCCTCCGCTGCACACCGCGCTCATTCAGCCCAATGGCCTGCTGGCAGTAGGAGGTGATCTTTCGCCGCATCGGCTTATCGAGGCATACAGCCAGGGAATTTTTCCATGGTTCAACGATGGGGACCCCATTCTCTGGTGGAGCCCCGATCCGCGCATGGTGCTGTTTCCGGGCGAGCTTAAAGTATCCCGTTCGTTGCAAAAATCGCTGCGAAAGGACAATTATGAAATCCGCATCGACAGGGATTTCATCCAGGTCATGCAGGCTTGCGCTGCACCGCGGCGAGACGGGTGCAGAACCTGGATACAGGATGAAATGATTTTCGCCTATACCGCGTTGCATGAAATGGGCTTCGCCCATTCCGTGGAAACCTGGATGGACGGCAAATTGGTGGGAGGACTATATGGCGTTGCGCTGGGACGCGTATTCTTCGGTGAATCCATGTTCTCACGCGTTTCCGATGCTTCCAAAATCGCATTTGTGCATCTGGTGCGGCAACTGGAGCGATGGGGATTTGAAATGATTGATTGCCAGATGAAAACTGCTCATCTTGCGTCCCTTGGTGCGCGTGAAATCCCTCGCAAGGAATTTAGTCAAAGATTGAAAGAATTGGTAAACTATGCGGAACGAGGCGAAAAATGGTGTTTCGATCATGAGCAAGTTGAATGATCTTCCCGCATCCACGCTACAGTTCTACACTACCGCGTCTTATCCATGCAGCTATCTCCCTGAGCAGCTGGCCCGCTCGCAGGTAGCGACTCCCAGTCACCTGATCGACACCATTGTTTATGGCGGCCTCGTACAGGCTGGTTTTCGTCGCAGCGGGGCTTTTACTTATCGTCCTTTCTGCGACAATTGCCGCGCCTGCCTTCCGGTGCGTGTGGTAGTTGACAGTCTGACCCTCCGCCGAAGCCAGCGCCGTTCCTGGGAGCGACATCGGCACCTGGTTGCGACTCAGCACGATTTATATTATCACCCCGATCACTACGCATTGTATCTTCGTTATCAGGCGCAACGCCACTCGGGTGGCGGCATGGATCGGGACAGCCGCGAGCAGTACCGGCATTTTCTGCTGCCCAGCAACGTCGATTCGAAACTGGTGGAATTCCGGGAAAACGGTATTTTACGGATGGTCAGCATCATTGATGAGCTGCCTGATGGAATATCGTCGGTCTACACCTTTTTCGACCCGGATGTGCCGGGCGCGAGTTTTGGTACCTATAATATCCTGTGGCAAGTGCACCAGTGCCGCGAATTGAAGCTCCCTTATCTTTACCTCGGCTACTGGATCAAGGATAGCCGAAAAATGGCATACAAAGCGGCATTCAGGCCATTGCAAGCCTTGATCAACGGCCAATGGGAGCCACTGGAAAATATCTGATTACCCTTCCTGCAGCTTCCCTTGAAATTCACCGCTTCGCCGCCCGGATAGCCGCTGCCCGTTTAGCCAGCGGCTCAGCCTTGTGGGTATAACCAATCTCCCGATACAGTTGCGCCAGGTTTTCCAGGCTCGTTGCCACATTCGGGTGATCCGGGCCGAGCGTTTCTTCAGAGATGAGCAGCGCACGGCGAAACAGCGGTTCAGCGTGAGGGTATTTACCCTGGTCTTTATACAGTCCGCCGAGATTATTCAAACTCAAGGCGACGTTGGGATGATTCGGTCCGAAAGCTCTTTTCGTGATTGCAAATACACGCTTGTATAAAGGTTCAGCTTTCGCATACTGCTTCTGAGCATTGTAAAGCAAGGCGAGATTGTTGAGACTCATGGCGAGGTTGGGATGGTGCGGCCCTCCCATTTTTTCCAATATTGCCACTGCCCGTTTGAGGAGGGGTTCGGCCTGAGGATATTGTCCTTGCGCCTGATATAACTGTGCCAGATTGTTCAGGCTTGCAGCGACGTTGGGATGCTCCCCCCCGAATGCTTTCTCATCGATCGCCAGCGCACGCTTGTAAAGCGCCTCGGCCTCCGCATCATCCCCTTTGTTCCGGTACAGCATGGCCAGGTTATTCAGCGTTGCGGCCACTTCCGGACTTTCTGCGCCCAATGATTTTTCAAAAATTGCCTGCGCACGCTTGAGAAGCGGTTCCGCCTCCTTGTAGTGTCCCTGGGCACTATAGATCATGGCAAGGCTGTTGAGGCTGGTAGCAATATCCGGATGATCCGGCTCCAATCCCTGTTCTGCTGCCTGCAGCGCTTTCTTCGCCGCTACCGCCGCTCCTTTATAGTCTCCCTGCTGATAAAATGTTTCCACCTCATCGTTGAGCTTGTCCCATAATGTGGCGGCGCGAGCAGTTCCCGAAAATAAAATGAGAACCAGAATCAAAGAAAGGTGCTGCAACTTCATGAATGCTCCTGTTCAAGACTGATGCAACCGGTATCACCGGGCTGGGTCTTCAATATGAGGGCATGGCGTCTGAACCCCGCCTGCCGGCTGCTATCACAGATCACAGACCCGGTATAGACCGGATCAGGTAACAAGCGTTCACCCTGGCGGCAATGGTAAAATGAATGATGCTCTACTCATTGCTCCGCCCGCTGGTATTTGCCCTCGAACCCGAAACAGCGCATCGTATTGCCTTCAATGCGATGGAGACGGCACATCGGCTGGGGTTCTACCATGCGCATTCCGTGCCCTGCCAGTCCCGCAGCATAATGGGGCTGGCTTTTCCCAATCCTGTCGGACTGGCAGCGGGACTGGACAAGAACGGCGAACATATAGACGCGCTGGCAGCTCTTGGATTCGGATTTATCGAAATTGGCACGGTTACGCCCCGGCCACAGCCAGGAAATCCAAGGCCGCGATTGTTTCGCATTCCCCAGGCCAATGCCATTATCAACCGTATGGGCTTCAATAATAACGGTATCGAGCGTCTTGTCGCAAACGTGAAGACGATGAGCTACAAAGGCATTCTGGGGATCAACATCGGGAAAAACTTCGACACACCGGTAGAAAAGGCAGTGGATGACTATCTGATATGCCTGCGTAAGGCCTATCGCTACGCCAGTTATATCACCGTCAACATTTCTTCTCCAAATACCCCTAATCTTCGGCAACTGCAACAGGCCACCGAACTGGATTCCCTGCTCGCCACGCTGAAACTGAATCAGCAGCGTCTGGCTGACGAACATGGGAAATACACGCCACTTTTGGTGAAAATCGCTCCTGACCTGGAGTTGCCGGAAATCGATTCCATCGCCGCACTGTTGATGAAGCATCGGATTGACGGCGTTATTGCCACCAATACCACCCTCTCCCGGGCAGGTGTGGAAACACTTCCCCATGCACGGGAAGCTGGCGGATTGAGCGGGGCGCCGCTTGCAAAACGCGCGACCTCAGTCATTGCGCGCCTTCACCATGCCCTGCAAGGGACTCTGCCCATTATCGGAGTGGGGGGCATCATGGATACGGCAGGTGCTACCGAAAAAATCGAGGCTGGCGCCAGCCTGATACAGATATATAGCGGTCTCGTTTATCGCGGCCCCCATCTGGTACGTGAGATTGCACAAGTGTTGTGCAAGGCAGATGGGAGGCGCGCGGATGTTGCGGGTGCCGCATGAAAGAAGTTTCTCTGGCAGAGGAAATTGATGCCATTCTTCCGCAAACCCAGTGTCGCCAGTGCGGATTTTCGGGTTGCCGACCTTACGCCGAAGCAATTGCAGAGGGGTGGGCACAGATCAACCAGTGCCCCCCAGGTGGAGAAGACGGCATCCATCAACTGGCTCGGCTGCTGAGGATAGAGTCCCTACCTTTGAATGCAGCTCATGGCGTATTCAAACCGAAAGAAGTGGCATTGATTGATGAGCAAGCGTGCATAGGCTGTACCTTATGCATACAAGCTTGCCCGGTGGATGCGATTGTAGGGGCGGCAAGACAGATGCATACGGTTGTTTCCGGGGAGTGCACCGGCTGCTCGTTATGCCTCGAACCCTGTCCGGTAGACTGTATCCAGATGGTTCTTCCAAAGGAGCGTTCTGCGAGCACCGAGATCGGCGTCCACGTTTCGTGGATTGAACCAGAACATCAAGACTACGAAGTGGAGAAGGTGGAAAGGGTGGAAAAAAAGAAAGCAGCTGATCGCGCACGCGCGCGCTACCAGTTGCGGTTGCAGCGGCTGGAACGCGATAAACAGGGAAGGGAGGAAAGGCTGGCAAAAAGAACCGAAGCAACAGCCACCGTGGTGCGTTTATCATCGGCGCCCAGTCTGAAAAAAGTCACCGTTCAGGCGGCGCTGGAGCGCGCAAGGGCTGCCAGGGCACAGGCATCGCCCGGAATATCGGAAAAGGAGGGCTGGAGTGACAGAACGTCAGACATTTCTTCCCGCTGATTCATGAATTCAAGCATACGTCGTGAGATTTTTACCCGCTTCAGGGCCGCTAATCCTCATCCTACCACTGAGCTGGAGTACAACTCCCCATTTGAACTGCTGATAGCAGTGGCGCTCTCCGCCCAGGCGACCGACAAAAGCGTGAACCTTGCCACCCGGAAGCTCTTTCCCAAGGCCAATACACCCGAGGCAATACTTGCAATGGGGGAAGAAGCGTTGAGGGAATACATCAAAAGCATCGGTTTGTACAAAACAAAGGCAAGGAACATCCTTGCAACATGCCGCATACTCATTGATCAGTATGGCGGAAAAGTGCCCGAAACGCGGGAGCAGCTGGAAAAACTGCCCGGCGTGGGCCGCAAGACCGCAAATGTGTTATTGAATACTGCCTTTGGTCAGCCCACTATTGCGGTGGATACACATATTTTCCGCGTGGCCAATCGTACTGGAATTGCAAGGGGAAAGAACGTGCTGGAGGTGGAGTCAAAGCTCCTCAAGTGCGTCCCCAAAGAATTCCGCCAGGATGCCCACCATTGGTTGATTTTGCATGGGCGCTACATCTGCGTGGCAAGAAAACCAAAATGCGCGACCTGCCTGATAAACGACCTGTGTGAATACGAGTCAAAAAACTTTGAGGATACTCCTCGTTAAAAAATTTGATATTCAATCCTTCCAGAGACCAGGCGCGTCAATTTTTTTTCGAGACCTGGCGAAAATACAAGCAACGGGAAATGCTCAGCGCGATGGAGGATATGGCGCTTGAGGTGATTTTGCAGCACCCGGAATACCATGCACTGCTTGATGATGTGGAACATTATCAGGATAAGGATTATCTGCCTGAAATGGGCGAAACCAACCCATTTCTGCACATGGGAATGCATATTGCGATCAAGGAGCAGCTTTCAATAGATCAACCGGCAGGAATCCGTGTGCGATTCGAGCGTCTGCTGAAGAAAACCGGCAACGAGCATACAGCCATGCACCAAGCCATGGAATGCCTGGGGGAAATGATCTGGCAGGCACAACGAAACCAGACCCCGTATGACGTCATGGTTTATTTCGAATGCCTGGATAGACAGGGAATTTGATATTCGAAGCGATGTTGCCGGATGCTTCGGCGGGTTATTCGAGTGTCAGGCAGGCAGGTGGGAAGAAAGCCTCTTTCCCGAGATTTTCCTGTCTGTATCCTTCTTCACCCGAAGGTTCTGAACGAAGCCCCCTGAACAGTTCTCCGCGGAGCGCATCGAAGCACTCGCGCGGGACTTTATCAGAGGTTCCAATCAGTATTTCGTCTGGAGGCCTTTCTGGGTAGCAAAGTAAGCAGCCACGTTTTCGATGTCTTCCTTGCTCAGGGCTGCTGCCATGCCCGCCATCACCGGGTCTTGCCGAACGCCCGATTTATATTCATTCAGGGTTTTTGCGAGGTAACTCGCATGTTGTCCGGCCAGTATCGGAAACGCCGGGGCAGGACTATTACCATCCGGACCGTGACAGGCGGCGCACACCTCGGCCGCTTTTTTCTTTCCCGCTTCTATATCCGTTGCCATTCCCTGGTTGGAAATCAGCATTAAGGCTGCGCTTGCAGCGCCAATAATAAGATGTTTCATGAGGCTTTCCTTGCTTGGTCAGTGGTTATTATTTGCCAGCGCCGGCATAGTACGCGGCCAGATCTTCCATATCCTGTTGAGACAGCGTGGCTGCTATCCCCTTCATGCTGGGGTGGTTACGTGCGCCCGTCTTGTATGCTTGCAGGGCTTTTACGAGGTATTCGGCATGCTGACCGCCGAGTCTCGGCACGTGATATACGGTGGGATAGGATGTCCGGTACCCTTCTATTCCATGACAGCCGATGCACATGGTGTTTTTCTGCTTCCCTGCCTCGGGATTGCCCGCCGCCTGGGCCGTGCCCGCCAGCGCGAGAAGCAATCCGCATGCAAGTAAACTGACTATTGCAGGTCTTTTCATTATCAGTCCCTCTTTACAAAAAGAGCGACTCTAAACGATGTGCCATTTCTGGTCAATGAATAAAACGCCAGTATAACGGGAACTTACCGTTATTTTTTCTGTCCTGCGGCAGAGCTTTTTGCTTCGAGTTCCTCCCATCGGTTAAGACAGTCCGTCAACTCCTCTTCAATCGCGGTAAAGCGCCGCTGTAACGCGGCAGCTTTTTCCGGGGAATCGCGGTAGATATCCGGCAAACATAGCTGATGGGTAACTTGTGCCTGCTCCTTCTCCAGGAGTTCGATTTTTCCCGGCAATTCCTCAAGTTCGCGGGCTTCCTTATAACCCAGTTTGACGGAAGGTGTGGATCCTTGTGCTTTAAGGGACACCGGTTGAGATGGTTTGGGAGCCGATTGTTTGACCGCCACCTTCTGGAAATTTCTGGCGCGCACCCAATCTTCATAACCGCCAACATATTCCCGCAATATGCCGTCCCCTTCGAAGGCTATTACCTGGGTTACCACGTTGTCGAGAAATTCGCGATCGTGGCTTACCAGGAACAGAGTTCCCGAGTAGCTTTGCAGCAGCGCTTCGAGTAGTTCCAGTGTTTCGATATCAAGATCGTTGGTTGGCTCGTCCAGAACCAGTACGTTCGCGGGGCGGGTGAACAATCTCGCCAGCAACAATCGGTTGCGTTCGCCGCCGGAGAGCGATCTCACTGGCGAGCGCGCCCGCTGTGGAGCGAACAGGAAATCTTCCAGGTAGCTGATGACATGCTTTCTGGCACCCCCAATATCGATAAAGTCCGAACCCTGACTGATCGTATCGATCAGCGTTTCTTCTTCATCGAGTTGCTCGCGCATCTGATCGAAATAGGCAACGGCTACTTTCGTGCCCAGCCGGATACTACCACTGTCGGGCTGCAATTCGCCCAGTATCAGCTTGAGCAGCGTGGATTTTCCTGCGCCGTTAGGCCCGAGCAGTCCCACGCGGTCTCCACGCATGACCCGGCATGAAAAATCCTTGATTATCGCTTTGCTCCCATAGCTTTTGCTGACATGCTCCAGTTCAGCCACCATCCGCCCGGATTTAATGCCTTCTTCCAGGCTTAAGCTAACCTTTCCCGCCTGCTCGCGCCGGACAGCTCGCTGCTGTCGCAGTGCTTCGAGCCGTCGTACCCGGCCTTCGTTGCGCGTGCAGCGTGCCTGCACCCCCTTGCGTATCCATACTTCTTCCTGCGCCAGCACCTTATCGAACTTCTGGTTATGGGTTGCCTCGATTTCGAGCATTTCCATCTTCTTCTGCTGGTATTCGGAGAAATCTCCCGGAAAGCTCGTCAGCTTGCCTCGGTCGAGTTCAATGATGCGCGTCGTCACATTACTGAGGAAGCGACGGTCGTGGGTGACGAATACGACGCTTCCCCCAAAATCCTTGAGTAATCCTTCCAGCCATTCGATTGCAAGAAAATCCAGATGATTGGTGGGTTCATCCAGCAACAGCACCTCAGGCGATATCACCAGCGCACGCGCCAGCGCTACCCTTTTTTTCTGTCCACCAGAAAGCTGTCCGACTGGCGCATCGGCAGGAAGGTCAAGTTTATCAATAGCCGTTTCCACTCTTGCCTGGATACGCCAGCCATCCTGGGCTTCCAGCTCAGCCTGCAGTTTCTCCAGGCGCAACAGAAGAGCATCTGTGTCATCTGCACTATCGCCCAGGAGGTGAGATGCTTCATGGTACTGGATCAGCACCTGGCTGACCGAACCCAGCCCCTTGGATACTTCCTGAAACACGGTGAGATTGGCGTCCAGTTCCGGTTCTTGCGCGACATAAGCCAGTTTCAGTCCCGGCGCATACCACACTCTGCCATCGTCAGGCTGGGCTTCACCTGCCAGCACGCGCAGCAGGCTCGACTTGCCCCCGCCGTTCCGACCGATAAGCCCGATGCGCTCACCGGAATCAAGCTGTAGATCCACCTGATCGAGCAAGGCATGATGGCCGAAGGCCAGACTCGTTTTTTCAAGCGTGAGCAGGGGCATAAGGGGAAATAAGGGGAAAAATGGCAAACAGGGTAATTTATAAGGGGCGCAATTCTGCCACGTTCATACCAGCTTGGCAAAATCAGCAAGAGAGCTGCGATCAGCTGGGTGAGGGTGTTCGCGAGGAGCTTCCAAGCGGCCGTGCCCGTGCTATCGTCTGAGCCGCATCACGCCACCCTTCGCACGCGTTTCGTCCTAAGCGGCCTCGCACCACATTGAGCAATCCTTTGCATTTTGCATAAAACCGAAAAAATCTCAGTACTTTCTGACGCTGCAACAGGTCCGGCGGCAAGTCGCTACAGATAAGCTTGTCGTCCAGCATGCCGTGATCCACCATGCGAATGGCGCCCCAGGCCTTTGCCTGTACGCGGGTGCCAGCGGGCAAACGGGGACCGAGCACCAGTGCATCCAGGAGATCGCCATCGAGACCGAGGTAGTCCGGGAGTGAACCATAGTTGAACGGGCACGGGAGGGGTGAGATAAAATCCACTTTTCCGGTGGAGCCGCGTTTGATAAAGCTGCCGCGAGGAACTTCGATGACGACTTCCACCAGCGGCGGCTCGCGCTGCATCTCGGTGGCCGGGTGTCGCTCCGGGTTGGTACTGCTTGCTTCAAGGTTGTCCTGCATTCCTGGCTTATTCCTGCCCGGTCTGATCTCAACCATTTTTTTTAAACCCTGGCGCATCCTATTGCTCGACCTGGCCGTTGCTTCTTTCCACCAGCAGCGTATGCAATCTGCGGCTGTCCGCGCGAAGCACGGTGAACTTGAAATCTCCGACAATCACTGATTCGCCCCGTTTCGGCAGACGTCCAAATTCGTGCAGTACCAGACCTCCGATCGTATCATAGTCGGATTCGTTTAATTCCGTTCCAAGCCTTTCATTGAAATCCGCGATCTCGGTAATCGCCTTGACCCGGTAATGGCCGCTTGGCGTCTGCACAATATTGTCTTCCACCTCATCGAAATCATGTTCGTCCTCGATATCGCCGACAATCTGCTCCAGCACGTCTTCGATCGTCAGCAATCCTGCAACGCCTCCATACTCGTCCACGACGATTGCGATGTGATTGCGATTGGTACGAAAGTCGCGAAGCAGGACATTGAGGCGCTTGGATTCAGGAATGAATACTACCGGCCGCAACATGTCGCGCACGTCAAACTCTTCCTCTGCCGCGTAATACCGCAGCAGGTCCTTTGCCAGCAATATACCAATAACATTGTTCTTGTCATTTTCGGTAACCGGAAAACGCGAATGCGCTTTCTCGATGACGTCGGGGATGAATTTCTCGGGCGGGTCGCTGATGTCGATGACATCCATCTGCGAGCGGGGAACCATGATGTCGCGTGCCTGGATCTCTGATACCTGTATTACACCTTCTATCATGCTCAACGCATCGGAATCGAATAAATTGCGTTCGTACGCGGCATGCAGCAGGGCCATCAATTGGG
The DNA here is from genome assembly GCF_003050865.1 of Nitrosospira multiformis. Classification (GTDB taxonomy): domain Bacteria; phylum Pseudomonadota; class Gammaproteobacteria; order Burkholderiales; family Nitrosomonadaceae; genus Nitrosospira; species Nitrosospira multiformis_E. The sequence goes on from NZ_QAOK01000018.1 coordinate 23,190, forward strand.
CCCGATTTCCTGGCTCACGCAGGAGCATGCCGCTTATACGCTCCAGCCAGCCAGGTTGGGGAGGGTCATCCATATGTAAAAGTTGACATAGCCATAAAAATTGTATTCATTGAAATCTCACTCACAGCTATCAGCTGTGCTCGCACTGCGGCTTCCGGTTCGTGAACTGCGGCTTCCGGCTCGTGAATATCCCGCATACGGATCTTCATATCCCAGCCGTGCAAGAATCCGGGTTTCCATTTCCTCCATTTCTTCGGCTTCCGCATCCTCCTGATGATCGTAGCCCTGCAAGTGCAGGACTCCATGCACTGTCAGATGCGCGTAATGCGCCATCAGATCCTTTTGCTGCTGACCTGCTTCATTTTCCACTACCGGCGCACAGAGTACGATATCGCCAGCCAGAGGGTGAGTATCTCGACTTACTCCAGACGAAACATCCGGATCAGCGTGCGCATCATCGTAAACGAAGGTCAGGACATTGGTTGCATAATCCTTGTTGCGAAAGTCCCGGTTGAGGCGGTGGCCTTCCGCTTCGTCCACGATGCGCAATGCAATTTCCGCATCATGCGCTAGAGCCGCTTTGACCCATTTACGAAGCAAGGCTCTGGGAGGCAGCGGTGCTCGTGTGGAAGTCGCATACTGGACAGTCATTTTCAATTTAGCCGGTTTCGGGCTGGCGTACTCCCCGCTACCAGGAGTGCCGGGGGAACTACTCCTTTCTTTCATATTTCTCATATGCGTTGACAATTCTTTGCACCAGTGGATGCCGCACCACATCCTCCGAATCGAACCGTGTAAACGCGATCCCCCGTACTTTTTCAAGGACCTGCTGGGCTTCCACCAGACCGCTTTTCTGATGTTTTGCAAGGTCGATCTGAGTGACATCCCCTGTCACCACAGCCTTGGAGCCAAAACCGATGCGAGTCAGGAACATTTTCATCTGTTCGGGTGTGGTATTCTGTGCTTCGTCCAGAATGATGAAAGACTGGTTCAGCGTTCGTCCCCGCATGAACGCAAGCGGCGCCACCTCGATTGCGTTCCGTTCAAACTGTTTGCTGGTTTTATCGAACCCCATCAGATCGTAGAGCGCATCGTAAAGGGGACGCAAATAAGGGTCCACTTTCTGCACCAGATCGCCCGGTAAAAAACCCAGGCGTTCGCCTGCTTCCACCGCCGGCCGCACCAGGATGATACGCGCCACGATATCCCGCTCGAGCGCATCCACTGCGCTTGCAACCGCAAGGTACGTTTTCCCGGTGCCTGCGGGGCCGATGGAAAAGGTAATGTCATGAGTCTGGATCTGGTGCAGATACTCCACTTGACGAGGTGTGCGCCCGCGCAAATCACTGCGCCGCGTATACAGGGCGGGCTCCGTTATTTCCTTGTCATCTGGCCCCTGTTTTTTCAGGTGATGGGGATTCATCGCCTCGATCAGGCCTAATTGAATTTGTTCGATGCCGAAATGATGGTGTGCCTGATCGTAGAAGTTCTGCAGAGCTTCCGCGGCAAGTGAAGCCTGGGCGGGTTTCCCGCGGATACTGAAATGTTCTCCCCGCCTTGCAATCGCGACATCAAGCACCGTCTCGATCTGCCTGAGGTTTTCGTCCAGCACGCCACACAGGTTCGCCAGACGCTGGTTGTCAGCGGGGGAAAAGGAAATTTCTACAGGTTTGGGCTTCAATGGCGCGGTAAAGCGACACAATATGGAGGTGAGGTCTTAATTCTGGCAGCGACCGGCCTTCTTTGCAACTCATCCTATTCAGGAAAGGTCGAAATCGCTTTTCCTATTGGCTGGCTCTTCCGCTCCGGCAAGGAAATGGGGAAAGAGAAGGCGGCGAGGTGAGGGGATGGTGCCAAGCGTGCGGAAAGAAGATCCTTGCCTCAGATGCTGACTGCAATGGTCTGTGAATCTTTTTGGGATTCGAATTAGACCCGGCTAAAAAGCCCAGTCCCCTTTGATGCGCAAGCCCACCCCATTCGGGGGCTGTAATTGGCAATTCCAGCCGGAACGAATGATGCGAAAGGAGATCGATGACAATTCGGAAAATGAGTTATATTTTTTACCTCGTAACCGGGGTGCTTATTTCCCTGCTTACCCTGTTTGTTGTACTTCGTTTCTTCGAGCTCCGGAAACTGAATGAGGCCGAAAACGTGCGCTATGCCGGCTTCCTTGCCGTGGATGAGTTGCGACAATCTTCCGACGACCTGACGCGCACGGCTCGTGCCTATGTCGCTACAGGCAACCCAAAGTTTGAGCAAATCTACTTCGATATATTGGCCATCCGCAACGGCGACAAGGAACGCCCGCTGCATTACGAGCGCGGCCCCTGGGATCTGATCCTCGGTCATTTGAACCCGGAGTCCGCGCCGGGGCGCAGGATTTCCTTGAGATCGCAAATAAAGAAACTCGGATTTACGGCGGCTGAGCTTGCAAAACTTACGAAAGCCGAGAGTCGCTCAAACCAGCTGACGGAGCGAGAGTACAAGGCATTCAATGCAATGAAAGGGCTATTTCAGGATTCGGCCGGAGAATTCAACGTGAAGGGCGCCCCCGACGCCGCATTGGCCAGCAGCCTGCTGCATGATGAGAGCTACCATACGGCCAAGGCTGAGATCATACGTTTGTTGAACGAGTTTCATGAATTGCTCGACAAGCGTACCCGCAATACGATGGCCCTTGCTAAAAACCGCGCCAATCTCTACATATCCGGCGTGTTTCTCATGCTTGCCTTTCTCATGGCCTGGTTCGCCTTTTCGTATCGTGTCGTGCGTCGGAAGGTGCAAAATCTTGCATGGCTCGAAGATAAAGCCAGGAATATCGGAGAGGCGAGCAGCTCACCCGGTTTCTACATCGACTCGAACGACGAGATAGGCAGCCTTTCCCGCGCCTTCATCGTATCTCAGGCTGAACGTGATCGCTACTTCAATCAGTCTCTCAACTTTCTTGCGATTTCCGGGTTCGATAATCGTTTCAAGCGGGTGAATACAGCCTGGACCAAAGTTTTTGGCTATTCGGAGGAAGAACTGCTGTCCAAGCCTTTTATGGACCTCGTTTTCTCCGGTTCACGCGCAGATACGAAGGCAGAGCTGGACAAGCTCGTCATGGGTAGCAATGTTTCCTTTGAAAGCCAGATGCGCTGCAAGGATGGCTCCTTCCGCTGGGTCTTATGGAATATAGCCGCCGCAGAGGATGTGCGGGAATTCTACTTTTCGGGCCAGGATATCACCGCCAGGAAGAATATCGAGAAAGAGCTCCATAATGCCCGAAAGGCAGCGGAGGCTGCCAACCGGGCCAAAAGCGAGTTTCTGGCAAATATGAGTCATGAGATCCGCACACCGATGAATGGCGTGCTTGGCGCAGTCGGGCTGCTTTTGAACACTGCGCTAACCGCATCACAGCGCGAGCTGGCGGGACTGGCGCGCGCGAGTGGGGAGACACTGCTTTCCATAATCAATGACATTCTCGATTTCTCCAAAATCGAGGCCGGTAAACTCGTTATTTCACCGGTTCCTTTTGATCTGCTTCAGGCCGTGGAAGAGGTGGCCAGCATGGGTGCCATGCAGCCGGCAAGAAAGGCAAATGTGAGTGTAATAGTACGTTACCTGCCGAATGTGCCGCGTTATGTATTCGGCGACCTGGGACGCATTCGCCAGGTACTGATAAACTTGACCAACAATGCAATCAAGTTTACAGACAAGGGTCAGGTACTCATCGATGTGGAAGCGGAGGCTTTCAGTGAAGATGAAGTATCGCTCCGCATCAGCGTCGAAGATAGCGGACCGGGAATCGCGCCGGATAAGCTGCAAAGCATCTTCGACAAATTCACGCAGGCAGATGCCTCTACCACGCGGCGTTATGGGGGGACAGGCCTAGGATTGGCTATCAGCAAGCAGCTGGTCCAGCTGATGGGGGGTACCATCGCTGCGAAGAGCCGGGTTGGCGCTGGCTCGACGTTCTGGTTTACGCTACCTTTGGGCCTGCAGAAAGATTGGCCGACGGATGTGGGTCTACACGCGGATCTGACACATGTTCGGGTGCTGATCGTGGACGATAACTCAGCTAATCGCCTGGTGCTGCAAGAGCAGCTCCGCAGCTGGAGGATGCGTATCGGCAGCTGCGCGTCCGGGGCAGAAGCCTTGCGGGCCCTGCACACATCTCACGCCTCCGGCGATCCCTACAGGATTGCGATCCTCGATCATCAAATGCCGGATATGGACGGAGAAATGCTGGGCCAGACCATCAAGGCGGATCCATTGCTCCACAGTATTCGTCTGGTGATGTTGAGTTCTCTGGGACAAGAAGGCGATATCCGAGAGCGGCTTCAGAAGATCGGCTTCGCGGCCTATCTGGTCAAGCCGGCGCGGCAATCGGAACTGCTGTCGACTCTGGTAAATATCTGGGACGCGCACCGCCATCAACGAACTATAAATCTCGTCAGTCAGCCTTTCTTCCCGGCAAATCCCGAGATGCAGGCCGCCGATGGCGCCAATTGTCTGTTTGCCGGTACCCGCGTACTGCTTGCTGAGGACAATGCTACCAATCAGATCGTGGGAGCGATGATATTGCGCAATCTGGGCTGTCTGGTGGATGTTGCCGCTAATGGCCGGGAAGCCATGGAGATGGTGGATGCATTTCCCTATGATATGGTGTTTATGGATTGCGAGATGCCAGAGATGGATGGTTTTGAAGCCACTGCCGCACTTCGCCGCCGGCTCGACAGCAAATCACGGCTTCCCGTCATTGCGGTAACGGCACAGGCCATGCAGGGTGATCGAGAACGTTGCCTGCGCGCGGGCATGGACGATTACATCAGCAAACCGGTAAAGCTGGAGGACTTTGCGGCAGCCTTAAAGCGCTGGATGCCGGGCAGGGAACAGGGGCAGAAAAATGAAACACCTCCCACGGCAAGGCATGAAAAGGCGATGCCAGACAGCATCCCGGATCATTCTCCACCGACAGTCTCTTCCTCCCTGCCCGTTTCTTCATCCCTTTCGATGTCTTCCGCATCCTCTGCATTGAGTGCGGAAGTCGTTGCGAGACTTCGATCGCTCGCGGAAGCGACGGATCCATCCTTGCTTACCCAGATATTCACATCGTTCCTGCGCGATGGGGCAGAACGCATCGATGCCCTGAAGGAGGCCCTGGCAGGAAGAAACATGGAACTTCTGTACAAGACTGCTCATGCCATCAAAGGCGCCAGCGCCAATGTTGGTGCGCATTCCATGGCGGATATGGCTCAAAAGCTGGAGCTTGCAGGCAAAGCCGGCGACATGACTGGAGCGGTCACTTTGATGGAACAAATTGAAATGGAATTTGGACGCGTGCAGCGTGAAATTACCCAGTCAGATCCCCATTGCGTATCGCTGCCGAGTGAAACTTGATCATGAAGATACTCATTGCCGAAGACGACACTACCTCGCGCCTGTTGTTTGCCGCTACCCTCAGGAAACTGGGGCATACCGTAATGGCAGTAGAGGACGGGCGTAAAGCTTGGGAGGCCTGGCAAAAGGACGAATATCCGCTGCTCATCTCCGACTGGATGATGCCTGATATCGATGGTCTGCAATTATGCAGAATGATCCGCAGCGAACCTGGCCTGCAATATACCTACATCATCCTTCTTACGGCGCTGGACAGCAAGGGCAGCTATCTCGAAGGCATGGACGCAGGGGCGGATGATTTCATTACCAAACCGTTCGATGAAGAACAACTGGCAACCCGGCTACGGGTCGCTGAACGAATCCTTGGTCTGCATCAAAAGCTACATATCCAAGCCACGCGTGATTATCTGACGGGCGTATGGAACCGAGCCTCTATCATGGATTATCTGCAGAAGGAGTTGAAGCGAGGAGCGCGTCAGGATACCTGCACGAGCGTGATGATTGCGGATCTCGATCACTTCAAGCGAATCAACGATACCTATGGGCATCCAACCGGTGACGAAGTACTGCAGGAGGCAGCACGGCGCATGTCAGGTGTATTGCGGGGTTATGACCGGATCGGACGCTATGGAGGTGAGGAATTTCTCATAACAGCATCGGGTTGTGACTGGAGCGAGGCCATGGCTCTGGGCGAAAGAATCTGTAGCTCCATCAGCAGCGCGCCTGTCAACAGCCGTGCAGGACAAATTGACATGACTGTGAGCATAGGTATCGCGACGAGTTGCGGACAGGTCGATGATACAGGTGAGCTTATCGCAGCCGCCGATCAAGCTCTCTATCAAGCAAAAGAGGCCGGGCGTAATCGGGTTGAATTGTCAAAGCTGACGACCGAATCAAGACCCAGGACATGGCGCTGAAAAGTTGTCGCTTCCGACTCTCCGGAAACCGCTATCGACCGGGCTCTACTGGAGCGCCATATCGGCTCTTACGATCTGGCCGCGTAGAGTGTGGGACAGGGCCGTGGTGATTTTCAGATCTGCAAATTTTCCTATCATTTCGGGATGCCCGGGAAAATTGACTACGCGGTTGTTATCAGTGCGCCCGCTTAATTCGCCGGAATCTTTTCTGGAGGAACCTTGCACCAGAACGCGCTGTATCGTTCCCACCATCCTGACGCTAATTTCTTGCGCCTGAAGCTCCACTTTTTCCTGCAACCGCTGCAACCGCTCCAGCTTGATCTGATGAGGCGTCGTATCTTCCAGTCCGGCTGCCGGGGTCCCCGGACGGGAACTGTAAATAAAGCTGAAGGAACCATCGAAGTTCACCGCTTCGATCAGTTTCATCGTTGCCTCAAAGTCTGCTTCGGTTTCTCCCGGAAATCCGACAATGAAATCAGAGGTAATCGAAATATCCGGTCGGGCAGCACGCAACCGCCGAATGATCGATTTGTATTCCAGCGAAGTGTAGCCTCGTTTCATCGCCGCCAGGATGCGATCCGAACCGGACTGAACCGGCAAATGCACGTGACTTACCAGCTTGGGAGAAGTCTTGTAAGCCTCAATGAGGCGGGGTGTGAATTCCCTGGGGTGAGAGGTGGTATAACGGATGCGTTCGATACCTGGGATTTCATGGAGATATTCCAACAACAGCGCAAAGTCGGCTAATTCGCCCTCTTCCGCATATTGCATTCTGCCGCGATAGGCGTTGACGTTTTGTCCCAGCAGGGTTACTTCCTTGACACCGAGATCTGCCAGACTCGCGATTTCCGTCAGGATATCGTCGAGCGGACGTGAAATTTCCTCACCGCGCGTATAAGGAACCACGCAAAAGCTGCAATACTTGCTGCACCCTTCCATGATGGATACGAAGGCGGTCACGCCCTCCGTGCGCGCCGGCGGCAGATGATCGAATTTCTCGATCTCGGGAAAGGAGATATCCACCTGCGGTCGGCCCGTAATCTGACGCGTCGAAATCATCTGCGGCAGCCGGTGCAGCGTCTGCGGACCAAACACCAGGTCTACATAGGGGGCGCGTTTGACGATCTCCGCCCCCTCCTGGCTGGCCACGCATCCGCCCACGCCTATCAGCAGACCGGGATTGGCCGCCTTGAGATGTCTTACGCGTCCAAGGTCATGAAACACCTTTTCCTGCGCCTTCTCCCGCACCGAGCAGGTATTGAAAAGAATTACGTCCGCTTCAGCGGGATTATCCGTTTTTTCCATGTGCTCCGCATCACGCAGCACGTCCGCCATTTTTTCCGAGTCATACTCGTTCATCTGGCAGCCAAATGTTTTGATGTAAAGTTTTTTTGCCACGACCTTACTTACTGTTTCAGTAAATCATGATGAGCCGAAGCACTTTGGAAGTGCCCCGGGCAGTATCGCTCTGCCTGAAGTTACCCGCTGTTCCTCAGTCCGGCGGCAACTCCATTGATAGTAAGCTGTATGGCACGTGTTACCGCATCTGTGGCATCCCCGGACCGGTAACGGCGCAACAGCTCCACTTGCAAGTGATTGAGCGGATCGATATAAGGGGTACGGTTGCGAATGCTGCGCGCAAGCGTAGGATTATCCTGCAATAGCTCAGTTCGGCCGGTCACGGCAAAAAGCCATTTCACGCTAAGTTCCCACTCTTTTTGTATCCGACCGAAAACTTCGCGCCGCAGTTCCACATCCGTAACCAGTTCAGCGTAGCGCGAAGCAATACCCATGTCAGTTTTGGCCAGTACCATGTCCATGTTCGACAGCAATGTCTGGAGGAACGGCCAGGCCTGATACATTTTCTGCAGGAGTCCCAGTCCGTTGTCGCCCCTGCCCTCGCGCTGCACGAACATTTCCACGGCCGTGCCAAAACCATACCAGCCGGTAATCATCGCGCGGTTGACACCCCAACTGAACGTCCATGGAATGGCGCGCAGATCTTCTATCAGATCGGATTTTTTGCGGGAGGGAGGGCGGCTGCCGATATTGAGTCCCGCAATTTCCTTTATCGGGGTCGATTCCTGAAAATACCGGTTAAATCCAGGCGTTTCATATACCAGGCTGCGATAAGCCCGCAGGGCATCGCCTGCCAGCACTTCCATGACCCCATAATATTCATCCGCGCACTGGCCGAGCGTATCATGGCTCAGCAGCGTCGCCTCGATAGTTGCTGCGACCAGCGTTTCCAGATTACGTCGCCCGATCTCCGGATCGGAATATTTGCTGCCGATGACTTCGCCCTGCTCGGTGATGCGTATCTGCCCGTTGACGCTGCCCGGCGGCTGCGCCAGTATTGCCTGATAGCTGGGACCCCCGCCGCGGCCAACCGTGCCGCCGCGTCCATGAAACAGTCGCAGCTCGACTTTGTGCTTGGCAAAGACCTTCGTGAGTTCGGTTTCGGCCTTGTAGAGCTCCCAGTTGGCCGCGAGGAATCCGCCATCCTTGTTGCTATCGGAGTAGCCGAGCATCACCTCCTGAACGTCATTGCGCGAATCCACCAGCTTGCGGTAATAGGGTATCGAGAACAGCTCGTCCATGATGCGGGGACAGCCACGCAGGTCGGCGATGGTTTCGAACAACGGAACAATATTGACATGCAGATGCGGCTTTTCTCCTGCCCGCAGCAGCCCTACCTCCTTCAACAGCAGCGCAACTTCCAGGATGTCGGATATGCCGTCCGCCTTGGAAATGACGTAATTGGGTAATGCTGCCGGACCGAAGCGCCGATGAATTTCGGCCGCCGTCTCCACGATATGCAATTCACCCTCGGCAAGCTCCGAATAGTCGAGGTAAGGCGAGCGCAGGAGGCGCGGGCTGCTGATCTCAGTCAGGAGGCAGCGCACGCGTTCCGCTTCCGGCAGGTCTGAATAGCCTTTCAGGCTGGCGCCGCGCTCGAACAGTTCGGCCACGACCTGCTCATGAATGTGGCTGTGCTGGCGCATATCCAGCGGCGCGAGATGAAAACCGAATACCTCAGCCGCCCGCCGCAGGTGGCGGAGATCACCCCGCGCCAGTAACTCCGATTTATGCCGTTCGAGCGAATGGATGACGATATCGAGATCGCGAACGAGTTCCATGCTGTCAGTGTAAGGCTCCGCCGGACCGACCGGACGCCGTTGCCTGATTGCATGACCAAGCCCCATGCTGGTCGCAGCAAGGCGCGCGTAAATACCGATCAGGGCGCGTCGATAAGGCTCATCAGCACGACTCGGCGCACGATCGGGCGAAGCCGCAACCAGCGCCGCCAGGGCATCGTCCACGTCGACCAGGCGATCAGTCAGGCTTAACCGGCGGCCGATCTGGTGGACCTCACCCATGTAAAAATCCAGTGCCAGAGCGGATTGCCGCTCGGCGGCGTGCAGCAGTACCTCATGAGTAACGAAGGGATTGCCGTCGCGATCGCCGCCTATCCAGCTGCCAATACGAAGAAACGGAGGAACACGGGGGGCTTTATCGCCCATCCGGCGTTCGAGCAGATCTTCGATTTCCGCATACAGATGCGGCACTTCTGTAAGAAAAGTGTAGTGATAATAGGCCAGGCCATTTTTGATTTCGTCATATACGGACAGGCGTGCCGAGCGCAGCATGCGAGTCTGCCATAATATCTGAATGGCGGTTCGCAACCCCTCTTCGTTCTTGCTCAGCTCATCCGGAGTGAGCTGCACCCGATCGCGCTCGTTCAACAGTCGAGCAATCCCCAATTGGCAATCAAGTATGCTTCTTCGCTGCACTTCCGTCGGATGGGCCGTCAGCACTGGCGAAACGAGGGCTTTGGCAAAGAACCGACCAAGGGTCGCGCTGCTTGTGTCGTTGGATAAAACCAGGTCGAGCGCGCGCGCCACACTGCCCGCCTGCGGTTGAGACCGGGCTAAAAGATAGCTGCGCCGCCGGCGGTTGTGATGCATATCCTCGGCTATGTTCGATAGCTGCGAGAACTGACTGAACGCGCGAACCACCGCTTCGGTAGCCTTGTTGCTCAACTGGTTGAGCAACCGGTCCAGTTCCTGTCGCGCCTTCGGATCCTGGTCGCGGCGAAACCGAATCGCGGTTTGCCGGATATTTTCCACCAAATCAAAAGTAGGTTCGCCCTCCTGTTCACGCAGGGTATCGCCCAGCATGCGCCCGAGCAGACGGATGTCCTCTCGCAGAGGGTCATCCTTCGGCTCCTTGTCATCGATGTGATTAGGATTAGGATTAGTATCAATACTTTCGCTTTGGGAAGCGACCGATCCCATAAACAACCTCTTCTCTGGAAGATGCGAACTCATGCCCTAAGTACTTCAGTTCAGTACTTCAGTCCGGCTTTGACGTCCGCCATGGTAAAATAAGTGCCAGCAGGATTTCCAAACTTTTGTTTATTTTAATAGGAATGCCTAATTCATCCACACCCAATAAAATAGTTATCGCGACACGGGAAAGCGCTCTTGCCCTGTGGCAGGCCAATTTCATCCGGGATCGCCTGGCAGAATTATACCCGCAAACGGAATTTCAAATATCCGGAATGACGACCCGGGGCGATCAGATTCTTGATGTGACGCTATCCAAAATCGGCGGAAAAGGTTTGTTCATCAAAGAACTGGAACAGGCGCTGGAGGAGGGGCGGGCTGACATCGCCGTGCATTCGATGAAGGATGTGCCGATGGATATGCCGACCGGATTCGCGCTGGCAGCGATCACGGAGCGTGAAGATCCGCGGGATGCATTTGTCTCCAACAAATATGCGACGCTGGATGCGCTTCCGCCGGGGAGCGTAGTGGGCACTTCCAGTCTTCGGCGTGAAAGCCAGTTGCGCGCGCGCTTTCCTCATTTGCAGGTGCAGCCGCTGCGAGGCAACGTCCAGACGCGTTTGCGCAAGCTGGATGAGGGCCAATTCGCAGCGATCATTCTGGCGGCAGCGGGATTGAAACGACTGGGGCTTGCGGATCGCATCACGGCGCTGCTGAGCCCCGATCTCAGCCTGCCCGCAGTAGGGCAAGGCGCTTTGGGCATTGAGTGCCGTGCAGATCGCTCGGATTTGATCAGGCTCATGGAACCGCTGCATCATATTCCCACTGCGCGCTGCGTCGAAGCCGAGCGTGCCATGAGTCGCGCCCTGGGTGGCAGTTGCGAAGTGCCATTGGGGGGCTTTGCCGAAATCAACGGAGACGTGCTTAGGCTGCGCGGATTTGTCGCCAGCCAGGATGGAATACGCATGATAAGCGATGAATTGAACGGGAGTCCCGATGATTGCGCTTCGATGGGAGCTGAGCTGGCAAAGAACCTGAAGGCAAAGGGGGCGGAAGAGATTCTGGTAGCGCTGGAATCGAAAGCGGTTGAACCCGTGAGCCATCCGTGAGCAAGCCGCTGACCGGGCTCCATATCCTGGTCACGCGTCCTTCCCATCAGGCTGAGGAGCTTGCTGAGAAAATACGAGCAGCAGGCGGAGAACCCTACCTGTTTCCGGTCCTGGAGATTCAGGATATCTCCGACCCGCGTCCATTGCTCGAATTGATCGAGCGCCTGGACGAATTCTATCTGGCGATTTTTGTCAGTCCCAACGCCGTCAATAAGGCGATGAGCGTCATATGTGCGAAACGCGCATTGCCGTTCGATCTCAAAATTGCGACAGTCGGTCAGGGCACTGCCAGAACGCTGCAACGATTCGGGGTGAGCGGAGTAATCGTGCCTGCGGTGCGATTCGACAGCGAAGCCTTGCTCGATATGGCAGAATTGGATCGTATCCATGTAGCGGGCAAGCGAATCATCATTTTTCGGGGCGACAGCGGACGCGAACTGCTGGGGGAAATGCTGAGGAAACGCGGCGCTTTTGTCGAATACGCGGAGTGTTACCGCCGGGTACGGCCGGAAGCGGAAATCGCACCGCTTCTCGCAGCCTGGAAGCGTGGTGAGATGAACGCGGTTACCGTTACCAGCAGTGAAGGGTTGCGCAATTTATGGGAGATGGTGGGCGACTCAGGCAGAACATGGCTTGAAAACACGCCCTTGTTCGTGTCCCATGAGCGCATCGCGGAGGTGGCGTGGAAATTGGGATTTAACCGCGTGATAGTTACCGCTGCCGGAGACGACGGGCTGGTTGCGGGTTTGCAGGATTATTTTTCCGGGCACGTCGGGTGAAAGGTGACGGTAAAGGTGAAAACCGCGAAGGGCGACAACACAATTTTGCTCCTACGCAATCATGAGCGTGGAAACTCAGCCTGCTGATATCGATCGACCACAGAAAACGGGGGCGAGATGGCTTGCGCGCGCCAATCCCCTGCTGGTTTTTGCTTTGATTCTGATCCTGGTTTTCGCCTGGCAATGGTACGACACGCGCAGTGAAATCGCAGGGCTGCGGCATGAGCTGGCAAGACGGCTGGCCGAAGCAGATACTTCAGGCAAGGAAGCGCGCAATACTGCAACTGATGCAGTCGAAGCGGGACGCCGTGCGGAAACAAAGCTCGACTTCCTTGAAGACAAACTGGCTGAATCGCAGAGCCAGCAGGTTGCCCTGGAAGCGCTTTACCAGGAACTTACGCGAAGCCGCGATGAAGCAATGCTGGAAGAAGTGGAGCAGTTGCTGCTTATCGCCAACCAGCAACTGCAACTGGCAAGCAACGTCAAATCCGCACTGATCGCAATGCAGGAGGCGGATAGCCGGCTCCAGCGCACTGAGCGCCCGCAACTGGCTTCCTTGCGAAAAACCATTGCAAAGGATATGGATCTGCTGAAGTCGGTGCCGTATGTCGACACCGCAGAAATCAGCATGCGCCTGGATAATCTTGTCGCCTCCGTCGATACGCTGCCGCTGGCGATGGAGTTTCGACCCCCTGAGAGTGCCTCGCCCCCATCTCCCGTTCCCGTCTCCGAAAATGTATGGCTGCGCTTTCTGCATCAAGTATGGGAAGATTTCAAACGGCTGGTGCGGATACAGCATATGGACAGTCCGGATGTCGCCCTGCTGTCGCCCTCGCAAGCGTACTTCCTGCGCGAGAATTTGAAGTTGCGGCTGTTATCCGCGCGGTATGCGCTGCTTGCGCACAACGGATCCAGCTTCAAGGCTGACCTCGATGCGTCCAGGGAGCAGATCAGGCGTTATTACGACACTCAAGCACAACCCGTTGTCGATTTCCGGGAAGCATTGCAGCAATTGGGCGAGACTGATATCGGCGCCGAGTTGCCGGGTATCTCGGCAAGTCTCGATGCAGTTCGTAACTACAGGTTGACGCGTGACCGGGGAAACAGGTGAAGGGGGCACTCTGGCTTCTGACCCTGTTCATGATTGCCGTGGCGGTTACCATCGCTGCCACCTATAACAGCGGCTACGTGCTGATTGTTGCCCAACCTTATCGTATAGAGCTGTCGCTCAATCTGCTGGTGCTATTGCTGCTGGTCGTCATTTCGATGGGTTACCTGGGAATGCGGCTTATTGTATTTACCGCTCGGCTGCCTGCCGAGCTGAGTGAATTTCGCACTCGCAGGCGCCGGGAAAAAGCCCTGGAAGGAACGCTGGATGGCCTCAAGGCGTTTTTCGAGCGGCGTTATGCGAAGGCGGAGAAATCCGCGGCCGCCGCCCTGAAAATGGAGGACTCCGCTGCTTTCAGCGCCATCAATGCCATCGTTGCCGCGCGCTCGGCCCATGGATTGCGAAATTATTCCCGCCGGGACGAGTTCATTGCCCAGGCCGAAAACAGTGCGCCGCAAGAAGTGGCATTACGGTTGATGACACAGGCTGAATTGCTTCTGGACGAACATCGGCCCGAAGAAGCGCTCGAGTTGCTGCACCGCCTGCCCTCCGGTGAGTTGCGTCGGCATACGGGTGCGCTGAAGCTGGAGCTGGAAGCCCAGCAGAACGTCGGAAACTGGGATGTCGTGCTGGAACTGCTCAGTCAGCTGGAACAGCGCGATGGTCCTGAGGCCAGCCTCATAAAACAACTGAGGTGCAGAGCACATATAGAGAATCTCAGAAGCAGAATGTTGAATCCGGGGGGGCTGAAGGAGTATTGGGAGGGTCTGTCTCCATCGGAAAAAAAGGATGGCAAAGTCGCTGCTGTTGCCGCACGCGGGTTTTCTGCAACAGGAGACTGCGCCATGGTTCATCATCTGGTCGAGCAGAGCCTGGAGAGCCAATGGGATTCGGAATTGGCAAAGCTCTATGCGGAATGCATCGGCAGCGATCCCTTGCGGCAGATAGAACGTGCCGAGGCATGGCTTGAAGTGCATCCCAGTGATGCATCCCTGCTGCTTGCTCTGGGAAAGCTCTGCGTCCAGGCAGAACTGTGGGGCAAGGCTCAGAGCTATCTTGAAGCGAGCCTGTCGGTCAAAGCGGGATATGCGGCGCACCTCGCGTTGGGGCAGCTGAATGAAAAGCTCGGGCAGCCCGAACTGGCAAGGGAACACTACAGCAAAGGATTGGAACTGGCTGTAAGGCAGCTGGAAACAGCCGCAATGACCAAAAATGGCCGAATAATGCGGATTGAATAGCGCCGGAAGCGTTCAGCTTTGATTCCATTCCCGAGGCCGCTTTGGAGAGCTGGGAAGAGAGAGGCGCAAGGAAGAAAACGTCACGCTTTTGCCGGACTGGCTGAAGTGGTTGAGGTGGTGAATGCGTCCGAAAAGAATTCTTCTTCCGGAAGGCCGCGCAAGCGCGTGAAATCCCTGTGAGCAGCCTCCACCATTGCCGGCGTGCCGCAAGCATACACCTGATAGCCGCTGAGATCGTCGAAGTCCTGCAGCACGGCCTGATGCACCAGGCCTGTCCTTCCGTTCCAGTTGTCAGATGGCAGCGGCTCTGATAGCACAGGGATAAAAGTAAAGTTGTCATGTTGCTCCTGCCAGCTTCCTGGCAATTCCGGCGTATACAAGTCACCCCTGGTGCGGTTTCCCCAATAGAGCACCATCTGCCGCTCGTGGCCGCGGGGATTGCGCCCTTGAAATACGTGCTCGAGGATGCTCTTGACCGGTGCAAATCCTGTGCCGCTGGCGACAAAGATGATGGGTTTATCCGAGTCTTCGCGCAGGAAGAACGTGCCGAGCGGTCCCTCAAAGCGGAGAATATCCCTCTCCTTCATCTGCGTGAACACATGCTCGGCGAACGCCCCGCCCGGATAATTACGCACATGCAACTGAAGCAGCTCATCGTCATGGGGAGCGTTGGCCAGTGAAAAACTGCGGCGCTTGCCGTTTTTCATCAGGATGTCGATATACTGCCCCGCCAGAAATTGCAGCCGTTCGGTGGCGGGAAGCTTGAGGGAGATGATCATCACATCGGGTGCGACCCGTTCGAGCTTTTGCACCCGGCACGGAAGGGTTTTGATCTTGATGTCCTTTATGGCGCTGATTTCGCGACATTCAATGACGAGTTCAGAGAGGGGTACAGCTCGGCAAAACAGTGCCATTCCGGCCTGTTTTTCCGTTTCCGTCAACGCGCTCTCGTTATAGCTGCCGAAATCCACTGTTCCCTGTATGATTTTGCCCTTGCAGGTCCCGCAGGCGCCGTTGCGGCAGCCGTAGGGAAGTGGAAAACCTTCCCGGAGCGCGGCCTGGAGAATAGTCTCGCCGGGCTGGGCGAAGAAGCTGTGCCCGCTCGGCTGGATGGTAATTTGATGGGACATGATTACGATTACGAATGATCCAGCAAAAATAAAAATGGAATGTCGGCAAGTAACATGAAAACGATAAAGCGAACACTCTTGATCGTGGGTTGCGGTGATATCGCCCTGCGTGCGGCTCCCCTGCTGCTAACACATTACCGTTTGCTGGGCCTGTACCGGAAGCCTGAGCAATGTGTTTCGCTGCGTTCGCTTGGGATTACGCCCGTGGCCGGTGATCTTGACATACCCGACAGCCTTGACAAACTGGCAGGCGCGGCAGATGCCGTTTTACATCTTGCTCCGCCGCCTGTCCGAGGTCGTACCGACACCCGTACCGCGCATCTCCTGGCGGCCTTGACAAGGCGGCCAAAAATGAAGCGCACAATGTTACCACAACGCTTTATCTACATCAGTACCAGCGGGGTATATGGGGATTGCAAGGGGGCTCTGGTAAACGAGACGCGCCCGATCAACCCTCTGACGGAACGTGCAGTGCGCAGGGTGGATGCGGAAAGGCGTGTCCGCAACTGGGGCCTGCGCAATGGCGTGAGTGTTTCGATTCTTCGTGTTCCCGGGATTTATGCCGGCGATCGCCTACCGCTCGCACGCTTGCGTGAGGGGGCGCCAGTGCTGGCATCGGAAGACGACGGTTATACCAATCATATTCATGCCGATGATTTAGCGCGCATCGTTGTTGCTGCGCTCCGATATGCGCGACCAGGCAGGGTCTATCATGCGTGCGATGATTCAAACCTGAAAATGGGGGAATATTTTGATCTGGTAGCGGACCGTTTTGCTTTGCCGCGTCCTTCACGCGTTCCCCGTGCCGAAGCAGAAGGCCGTATCGCACCCGGCATGCTCTCATTCATGCAGGAGTCGCGAAGGCTGACCAATATGCGGATCAAGCAGGAGTTGCGCGTACACCTGCGCTATCCCACGGTCGCAGAGTGCCTGCGCGCAGCAGGATAGACTGTAAAACAGGTAAAATAGGCCCATTTTAGATGGGAGCAAGCAAATGCCCCAACCGCTCCAACCCCACACCGATCGGGAAACGGAATACATACTCGTCATTACCGGCCTCCCCGACAAGACGCAGGCAGCCTCGCTGGCGCACAAGCTGATCGAAGAGCGGTTGGCCGCATGCGTCAACATACAGGGCGAGTGTACTTCCATCTACCGCTGGCAAGGCAGAATGGAAAGCGGGGTCGAGGTCCCGGTCTTTATTAAAACGGTTGCGCAGCATTATTCCTCGGTGGAGTGCCTGATAAAGTCCATGCACCCTTACGAACTCCCTGAAATCATTGCTGTCCCAATAAGCAGCGGGTTGCCCGCGTATCTGCATTGGATTTCCGGCGAAACGTCGAGTCCGGATAAAAATTGAAGAGAATCTGGTTGTCATGCCCCTGAACCGATATAGCCGATATTTCCTGCTGCTTCTCTGCTTTTTCAGCACAAGCGTTTTTGCGGAAGAAGGAAAAACTTCCGGATTTCTTTCAGGCTTGCAGCAACTGCGCTCGACCTTCAATCAGGATCAGGAGGAGCAGGAGCAGGAATTGTTGCCGCCAGACGAGGCTTTCAAGCTGAAGGTTAAGGTAAGGGACGCAAATACGCTTGTGGCGCAGTTCGAGCCGGCGAAGAACTATTATCTTTACAAGGATAAAGTTGCGTTCAAGCCACAGACTCCCGGAACCACCGTCGAAAACATTTCCCTGCCGCAGGGAAAGATGAAAAGCGATGTGACCTTTGGTGAGGTCGAGGTTTTTCACGAGCCGTTTGAAGCGCTGATTTCCCTGAAGCGGGACGCCCCATCGGCTGACAAACTGACTCTTGTTGCCACTTATCAGGGTTGCAACGAGCCCATCGGTGTCTGTTATGCACCCATAAGCAAGGTAATCGACCTGACGCTGCCGCTTGCAAAGGCAGCGGCTGGCGCGGTTGCCAATGCAGTGAGCACTGATGCATCCGCCCCACCAGGTACCGCTGGGGTACGGGCTGATGCCGCTGACGAGTTGTTCCGGTCGAATGGCGGTTCGGCCGCCGTCGAGACGGAATCGGTGGAAATCGAGAGGATGTTCCAGACCGGCAACTTCTGGCTGATTCTTACCGGCTTCTTCGGTATCGGCCTGCTTCTCTCCTTTACTCCCTGTGTATTTCCCATGTTCCCTATCCTGTCGGGCATTATCGCCAAGGGGGGGCAGCATGTTACCAAGCAGCGCGGATTCATCCTGGCCCTGGCCTACGTGCTTGGGATGGCCATTACCTACGCTATCGCCGGGGTGGCAGCGGGACTCTCCGGAGCAATGCTGTCGGCAACCCTTCAGAACGCATGGGTACTTGGCGCGTTCGCGCTGATCTTTGTAACGCTCGCATTTTCCATGTTCGGTTTCTATGAGCTGCAGTTCCCCACCTTTTTCCAGAGCAAGATTTCGGAAGAAGCCGGGCACCTCAAAGGCGGCCATCTGACCAGCGTATTCGGCATGGGCGCTTTGTCCGCATTGATCGTCGGGCCGTGCGTAGCGGCGCCTCTTGCAGGCGCGTTGCTGTATATCAGCCAGAGCCGCGATGTGGTGCTCGGGGGTTCGGCGCTCTTTGCCATGGCGCTGGGCATGGGCCTGCCCTTGCTGTTGCTGGGCGCCTCCGCCGGCGCCCTTCTGCCAAAAGCAGGTGCATGGATGGAAGGAGTCAAGCAGTCGTTCGGGGTATTGCTGCTCGGGGTGGCAATATGGCTGATATCGCCGGTGATTCCTGCCGTGGTGCATATGCTGCTATGGGCAGCGCTGTTGATCGTGTCGGCCATTTACCTGCATGCGGTTGACCCGCTGCGGCCGGGTGCTTCCGGTTTTCAGAAATTCCTCAAGGGGGTGGGCATGATTGCCCTGCTGACGGGCATCGCCTTGCTCATCGGCGTGTTTTCCGGCAGCCGCGATATCCTGCAGCCTCTTTCAAGGCTGAATATTTCAGCGGCTGACATGGAAGGGGTAAAAAAGGACGGTATCAACTCAAACGAGCATTTGCCGTTCCAGAGAGTGAAGTCGGTGGCGGAGTTGAAGCAGCAGATCCTTCAGTCGAGAAACAAATACGTAATGCTGGATTTTTATGCAGACTGGTGCATCTCCTGCAAGGAAATGGAACGTTTCACCTTCACGGACGCAGCTGTCCAGGCGCGATTGAAGGACGTTGTGCTGCTGCAGGTTGATGTGACAGCAGGTACGCCTGAGGACATGGAGCTTCTCAAGCGCTTCAAGCTGTTCGGGCCTCCCGCCATTCTCTTCATGGACAAAGAGGGGCGTCAAGTTCCCAACGTCAAGATCATCGGCTATCAGGACACGCAGGCTTTTCTGAAAATACTCAACGCGGTGCTGATCTAGCCTCCCCCCAGCGGCGCAATTTGATTGATCCGGAGTGCGAACAGGCAAGCCGGGCTCGTGAGTCGCGGTCGCCGGATCAGGATTTGAAGCTTATTTTTCTCAGGAAGAACAATGACAAAATTGCGACAGGTATTGTTATACACGGGCATTGCCATACTTGCGGTGGCAGCAGGAGTCTTATTGCGCGGCCAGCTGGCCAGCAAGGATATTGCCGCTCCGGATGCCGCTGTGGCTACTAAAGGCGCCGAAGCGATACTGGCGGCGAGTTTTCCTGATCTCGAGGGAAATATCCAGCCTGTTTCCCAGTGGCGGGGGAAAGTCATGGTGGTGAACTTCTGGGCGAGCTGGTGCACGCCATGCCGCGAGGAAATACCCGAGTTTATCTCCTTTCAGGACAAATTTCGTGATAAAGGACTGGTCTTCGTAGGCATCGCGGTGGATCAGAAAGAAAGGGCGGCAGCATTCAGCAAGGAAATGGGCATCAATTATCCGGTCCTAGTGGGAGATATGAAAGCGATGCAGATCGCGGGTGCCGCGGGCAACATCCAGGGTGCGCTGCCTTTTACCGTCGTGATTGACCGGAACGGTAAAATGATCGGTAGCAAACTCGGTCGCCTGAGTGAGAGCAAGCTCGAATCCATGATCGGACCTTTACTTTAGGGAACCGCTCAACAATCCCTCGCAGGCGCGGAAGATTGCATTTAGATTGTATTCCTCCGGCTTCTGCCCTAGCCTCCGAGCGCCCTGTACAGGTTATAAAGACTGGTTATAATGATCAGCGTGCCCACCAGTATGAGCAGGGTCTTCGCGCGCAGCTTCTTGCACAGAACTGCCGCAAACGGCGCGGCGAACAAACCCCCGAAGACCAGACCTGCGATGATGGGCCATGTATTGGTTTCCATCAGCAAGGTGAAAACGGCGGCGCCGGTCAGCGTCAGGAAGAATTCAGCGAAATTGACGGAGCCGATAGTCGTGCGCGGATCGTTTCCCGTACTGACCAGCGTGGATGTTACCACCGGCCCCCATCCGCCGCCTCCTGCCGCATCGACGAATCCGCCAAACAGGGCGAGCTTTCCCACATGCTTCGGCGGACTCTTGCGCAGACGCAAAGACCGGAATGCTTTGCTCAGAATGTAAATTCCCAGCAGCAACAGATACGCGGAAACATAGGGCTTGAACAGGCCGCCATCGACCTGCGTCACCAGCACCGCCCCCAGGATACCGCCAAGGATGCCGGGTACGAGCAGCCGGACAAACAAATCCTTGTTCACGTTGCCGAACTTGACATGCGAAATGCCGGAAACGCCGGTGGTAAAAATCTCGGCGATATGAACGCTGGCACTCGCAACCCCGGGGGTGGCGCCCGAAGCAAGCAGGAAAGTGGTGGCTGTCACCCCATAAGCCATTCCCAGGGCGCCATCCACGACCTGGGCGAAGAACCCGACTATCGCAGCATTCCAGAAAATGCTGCTGCTCAGGGTTTCGCCAATGATCTGCCAGCCCCCGAACCAGTTATTGGAAATAAAAAAACGACCTGCCAGAAAAAGGGTCAATACGATCAACACTGCGACGGCAAACCAGGCCGCCGCGTGAAGGAGCGGGTGAGTGCCGGGATGGGAGACCGGTTCCTCGACGGGAGGAATTCCCAATTGCTGATGTTCGATATTGATCGGGTTGCCTGACAGATCCAGGTTGCGAATCTTCATACCTTATTCCTGTCTCTTCTATAAGCGCCACACTATACCGACAGGCGTGAATATCCAGAAATAACCTAATAGAATATGTTTATTCTTTTGTTATTTTCGGAAGCGGATCAGTCCACAAACCTGTTCGACAGATGGCCGATATCATCCTAGTCATTCATTTTCTGTTCGTGTTGTTTGTCGTCGTCGGTCTGCCACTGATCTGGGCAGGCAGCTGGATAGGGGCGAGTTTTGTGCGAAATCGAAGATTCCGGCTTACCCACCTTGCCGCTATCCTGTACGTTACCGTCGAGTCCCTTCTTGGCGTGGTATGTCCGCTGACATGGCTGGAAGACGCGTTGCGTGGGAGGGCAACCGAAACCGGTTTCATCGAGCGCTGGCTGCACCTCATCCTCTTCCATGATCTTCCGGAATGGGTGTTTCTGGTAGCGTATGTATTGTTCGCGCTCCTGGTGGTCATTACTTTCCGACTCATTCCGCCGCAGCTGCGCCGTTCATCGCGATGATTTCCGGTCATAATTGACCCGCTTTTCTCCACAGCGTAAAGTCATGCATAGAAAGAAGTTCATGTACACGGGAGGTTGAAGCCTCTATACCCTTTTATCCTTTTGCGCACCGGGCAGCTACTTTCCGAAAACTCTCATTCATGTCTTCCCTCACAACGTTCTTGCATCGCTTCATCAACCACCGCCGTTTCATAACCGGTCTGGGTGTTTTCGCCGGAATAATTATCCTGTTTGGTCTGCTCGGCTATTTCTGGTTGCCCGGATATGCCAAGGCGAAGCTTGAAGCCATTTTATCGGATGTTCTGCATCGCCCCGTTACTGTACAGTCGATCGACATTCAGCCCTATACGCTGGAGTTGACGGTTCGTGGTTTTCGAATAGGCGAAAAAGAGACAAGCGCAGATGCAGACAAGAATCTTTTTTCCTTTGATGAACTTTACCTCGACCTGAGTATTGCCTCCATTGCTCATCGCGCGCCCGTGATCAGTTCGGTTTCGCTCAAAGGGCCCACTGTGCGTCTCGTT
Organism: Nitrosospira multiformis; assembly: GCF_003050865.1. Taxonomy (GTDB): domain Bacteria; phylum Pseudomonadota; class Gammaproteobacteria; order Burkholderiales; family Nitrosomonadaceae; genus Nitrosospira; species Nitrosospira multiformis_E. The sequence continues at coordinate 45,222 of NZ_QAOK01000018.1, forward strand.
CGTGAAGGGCAGCAGCAGTTCAATATCACCGACCTGATAGAAGACTTCATGAAACGGCCGAAAGAAGAGGAGGAAGAGCACGGCAAGAGCCTGTTCTCGGTACAGAATATTGTTATCGAAGACGGCCACTTCGAATTCGTCGACCATGTGAAAAAAAGTCAGCAGGAGATATCCGGCATTCAAATCGGTGTGCCTTTCATCGCCAATTTCGAAAGCGCGGAGGAAACATGGGTGGAACCGCGCTTCAGCGCCAGGGTGAACGGAGCTCCGTTCAATCTCACCGGGAAGGTGCGGCCTTTCACCACAAATCGTGAAGCGACACTTGAGATCAGGTTGAGCGATGTGGATCTGACGCGGATAGACGAGTATTCCCCCATTCCAGTCGGCATTCGCCTTCTCTCCGGTTATTTTGACAGCGAGCTATTGTTGACGTTTACCCAGGTCGATGGCCAATCGCCTGCCCTGGTTCTCACAGGCAATGCCGCATTAAAGAAGCTGAAAGTGGAGAATCATTCGGTAGAGGCGCCCTATGCCGCCACGCTGGGCGAATTCAACGTTCAATTGACTGAAATAAACCTGAATGCAGTGAAGCCCTCGCGAGCTGCCGTAGTCTTGACGGAAATTGCGGTGTCGCCAGAAGGCAGCACTGAACCCACACTCAACCTGCCAAAGCTTACGCTGGATGAGATCGTGGTCGATACCGGACAGAAGAATGTCAGTCTCGGCGCTGCAACCCTGGATCGCTTCAATGCCTCATTGCAACGCCATAAAGACGGGCGGCTCGATCTTGCCAAGCTTTTTACTCCGACAAACAAGGCGGAAAAGGCATCCCAATCCTCTACTCCTCCTTCTCCCAAAGCGGACACAGGTAAGCCATGGACGGTAAAACTCGGAAGCTTCAGGCTGGCGGATGCCGGGCTGCGCTTTGAAGATACCACTTTGCCGGACGTAGCCCCCATGGTGGTCAATGCTCTTGATCTGACAGTTAACCAGATCGACTTCAGCGGCGCAGCGCCCTCCCAGCTCGAGCTGAAGGCGGAAGTCAACAAAACAGGCAGCCTGGAAACAAAAGGATCCCTTGCCTGGGCGCCGGTCGCAGCAGATCTGGCAGTAAATGCCAAGGATGTCGACCTTGTTGCATTGCAAGGCTGGGTCGGAGACCAGTTGAATGTGTTGTTCTCGCGCGGAGCGTTGTCCTTCCGCGGCAAGATCAAAGCCGATGCCGGCAAGGGACAGAAGCGACCTGAGCGGGCACGGGGAGAAAAGGCATCGTCGTTAAAAGTGGCGGTGCACGGGGATGGGAGGCTCACTAATTTCAACATGCTGGACAAGGTGGACGCCACCAACCTCATGCGTTGGCGAAGTGTCGATATCAAGGGTATCGAGTTTGCCAATGAACCTCTCAACATCAACGCCGCTTCGATTACGCTTACTGACTTTTTTGCCCATGTCGTCGTTACTCCCCGAGGCGAGTTGAATCTCAAATATATCGTGCGGCAGGAGGAAACAGCGGTTTCTCCCTCACAGGCTGCTGCTGCGCCGGCAACGATGCCCGAGCCAGAATCGAGGCCAGAGTCGGAACCAGCGGGCACACCCGGTGAGATATCACCTGCGCCTGTTCCTTCGCAGCCATCCCCGCGCAAGAGTCTCCCTGTCCGCATAGGCCGTATCGTGATGCAGGGAGGACACGTCAATTTTCAGGATCAGTTCATCCAGCCCAACTATCGCGCCTACTTGACCGACCTGGCAGGACGCATAGGACCGCTCCATCCCCGGAAAGCCGGGGAAGTGGATATTCGCGGCGCGGTAGATAAAACGGCGCCATTGAAAATCAGCGGGTCGGTCGATGCCTTCGGCAGAGAACTCTACCTTGATATTACGGCCTCGGCCAAAGGTATCGATATGCCTACATTCAGCCCCTATTCCGGGAAATATATCGGATACGCAATCGAGAAAGGCAAACTATCGGTCGACGTCCACTATCATGTCGAACACGGCGAGTTAACAGCGGAAAACAGCATCTTCCTTGATCAATTGACTTTCGGTGAGAAAATCGAAAGTCCGGATGCACTATCGATTCCGGTCAACCTCGCATTGGCGCTGCTAAAAAACCGACGCGGAGAAATAGATGTTCGTCTCCCTGTAAGCGGTTCCATCAACGATCCGAAATTCAGCCTGGGGGGTATAATCGTCAAGGCAATCCTCAACTTGCTGACCAAGGCAGCCACGGCGCCTTTCACGGTGCTCGGGTCGCTTTTCGGGGGAGAAGAATTATCGGAGATCAATTTTCCCGCGGGTGAGGTAAAGATTCCGCCAGAGGCAGAAGAAAGACTCCAGAAGTTAGCCCAGGCACTGACAGATCGGCCAGCGCTCAATCTCGAAATCATCGGTCATGCCGATGCTTCGAGTGATCCGGAGCCTTTGAAGCGGCGTGTACTTGAACGCAAAATCAAGGCGGAGAAATTGTCAGTGGATATCAAAAAGGGAAAATCTTACGATTCTCTCGAAGATGTAACCCTGACACCGGAGGAATATGAAAAATACCTGGAGCAGGTTTACAAGGATGCCAAGTTCGAGAAGCCAAAAAACTTCATCGGGCTGTCGAAAAGCCTGCCTGCGGAAGAGATGGAGAAGCTGATGCTTGCCAATATCGACGCAGGTGATGCAGAACTACAGGCGCTTGCCGAAAGCCGGGCGATGAGCGCACGGGACTGGCTGATCGAGCATGGGAAAATCCCTGACGCTCGAATTTTCGTACTTTCGCCGAAAGTTGAAGCAGGAACGAACCGTGAGAAGCCGGATAACCGCGTGGAGTTCTCGCTCAGGTAAGCCCCGTCCGGCAGAAGCGGGCATTTCCGCTCCGATCAGTTACGGAAATGTCCGCTTGTCTGCCGCCCACGCTATTGCGCCACTGTATTTCCTGGCAGGCTTAAAAATCCACCTGAAAGCGTGTGAGCCACATATCAAGGTTGGCATTGTTAAATCCGGCGCTGCGGCGGTCCACCACACCCGCAGTATTTATATCGAGAACATGGACATAATTGGTCATGACACGAATATTGGAATGAGGGTACCAGTTCAGACCGAACTTGATGAGATTCGCCTTTCCACCCCTGATGGCTCCGTCATTCATATTCATGTAATCGTATCCCGCGGCAATTTCCCAGGCTCCCCAGCCCGGGCCGGCGAGCTGAAAATTCTGGAAAGGCTTTATTCTGTTCCATGCGCCATTCTTGACGTGGTAGACACGGGATTCTCCGGTCAGGAAATAGCTTAAGTAACCGTAGAAGCCGAACAACGATTCCCCGCTGTAGCCATGGCCATTTATATGGGTTTGCAGATACTCTCCCTGCGCAGAGAACGGACCATAGACCAGGGCAGTTTCTGTGCCCCAACGAGTATAGCTTTCCACCCGCCGCGAGTTCAGGTCGTTCTTGTTGCCGAAACTCAGGTTGCCGGTATTCAGCACGTTGGTTCGGTCAACGTTGGCGCCGGGAAAAGATGCGAAGCTCATTCCGCCATTGGCGAAGTCGCCATCCCCTTCGTATTGGGTGTTGACCCGAGTATACGCTGCTGACGCTCCTACATGCCAGAACTTGGTCTCGCTCTCCATCCAGGGCCTGCCGGAAATACGGCCGACTCCTTCCCAGCTGGTGTCGCCCGAGCCATTATTGCGGCTGTTGTTGCCATTGGGATTGACTGACGTCGAGGCGCTGGACCAGCTTCCCACCGGCTCGGTCTGGAAGGAGATACCGGTTTGCCAACGGGGCACGGCATAGTTGACGCCTATCCCGGTCTTGTAGACGTTGGGATTATCGAGAAATGTATTCACCGCCATATTCCGTTCGATGAACGTCAGAAAGCGGTTGCTGGTTGCTTCCTCCAGGCTGAACGGTTCCTTGAACGACCCTACCTTTACTGATAACGGACTATCGAAGTTATAACGGATGAATGCGTCCGTTATCCCCGATGTCACCGATCCGTTTCCGCGGCTGAAATCGAACTCGAACTTGTAGTCCCATTTTTTGAACATCGTACCTTCCACACCGAGACGGGCACGCCGGATATTGGCTCCACTGTTCAGTTCATAAGGACGATCATTGGGCGCGGGCGGCAGGACGTCATTGGTAATGTTATATTGCGAGTCAGCTTGCAGGCGTCCGTCGACCTCGGCAGTAAAGTTGCCGTCAGCACTTTCGAAATGCAATCCAGGTCCATACTTCATCCTGGTTTTTTCAGTTTGCTTGACCCGCTCTTCCAGTGATGCCATATCGCTGACGAGACGCGCTTCCCGCATCTTCGCCTTCATTTCGATGTCTCTACGGGCTGCCATCAGTTCTGCCGGATCTGTTTTTTCGGCTGCCCCTTCAGCTATCCGACCATCGGAACTTTCCATTGGTGCTTCAGCAGTTTTACTGGTTTTGCCGGCAGTTTTTGCGGGAGCATCCTCTTCTCTTACGAAAGAACCGATATGCACACGTCCGGGTGCAGGTTTCGCATAAATTTGCTCGGTTTTGGTATCGACATAAAGATCAAGGGCGAAAGCTGCGGACGATAAGCTTGAACCCAAGGCGGTAGCGAGTGCCAGTGTAAGCTTGCGTAATTTCATCGGTTTATTCTCTTTTCGGATGTTTGATAAAAACCGAGGGGAGGATAATTCCGGCAGATGTCCGTTTCATTACAGTTTTGTCACAGTTTTATGACAAACCTGATGATTTCGGGCCAGGTCGGCGCGCCTGAGAAGTGTTTGACGTCATGTCAACCGCGCATTGTCTTTAACCGGAAGCGGCTGCGGACAGGGGGCAATATAATGAAGTGACATAGAAAAACAATGGCTCTGCATGCGCTACATTTCACTTTTTCTTTTGCCGTGATAGTCTATGTGCTGTTATTGAATTACCAACCCTGGTAAGACTTGAAACCATCGAAGAGGAAAGCTTATGGAAATGCATGTATATGACACTTGGGTGAAAGCCAAGGATGGCCGCACGATGCACTTTGACGTGTTTACAAACACGAGAGACGACAAGAAAGCGATCGAGTATGCGAAGCAGTGGCTGACTTCTGTTGGCGAAGGCGATGCAACGGTTAGCAGCAGGGAGTGCAGGTTCTGCCACAGCGAAAAGGCCCCTGCCAATGTCGAGGAAGCAATCAGCAAGGACGGCTACTTCATCTACAAGATGGAAGGATGCAGATGAGCCTGCGGGCCGCTGCGCGAGTAATCCAGGAAGAAACTGGAGGAGGTCTCAGGGGGATCGGTTGAAGTTGTAAATGAATTCAATTCGAGGGATGATGCGCATCCGCAAAGCCTTACTGGTTCTCCACATCGGCTCTGTTCAATGCCTCAGCGTTTTGGCGCTCATGTTCGTTACCCCGCTCTGGGGTAGCGACCTTGTCAAGACTATTGAACGTGTCAAGCCCTCGATCGTAGGGGTGGGTACTTTCCAGAAAACACGTTCGCCCGCTCTGAATTTCCTCGGAACCGGTTTTGTATTGAATGATGGCCTCCATGTGGTTACGAATGCCCATGTTGTTCCCGAGGGGCTGGACGTTGCCAATCATGAGTCATATACCGTCATTACCGGCAAGGGGAAACAGGGCGAACTCAGGTCTGCCGATATTGCTGCAATCGACAAGGAGCACGATCTGGCGGTGCTCAGAATTTCCGGCGCGGCTTTGCCAGCTATGGAACTGGGGGATGCGCGCAAGGTGCGTGAAGGGCAGAATCTGGCTTTCACCGGTTTCCCGATTGGGATGGTTCTTGGATTTTACCCGGTTACCCATCGTGCCATGGTTTCATCCATCACGCCGATTATTTTGCCCGCGCATAATTCGCGGCAGCTCGACGCGAAGATGATCAACCAGTTACAAAAGCCCGTTTATGCGGTTTTTCAGCTCGACGGCACCGCGTATCCGGGCAATAGCGGGAGTCCGCTTTATGATCCCGAGTCGGGGGTGGTCTATGGCGTAATCAACATGGTATTCGTAAAAGGGAAGAAGGAGGCGGCGCTCAGCAATCCGAGCGGCATAACGTATGCTATCCCTGCGACCTACATTCAGGAACTGCTGCGTCGCATCGAACCGGAGTAAAGGCGTGATTGAAAACTGCTCATACCTGCAATATCGGCTGATTTCTGGGTAGTTGAGAAGTAACTGGAAGGAGAAACAATGCAAACCGTTACCGTGGCAATAGCAGACACTGACGCCGGCAGGCGCGCGAAACTGGAACAGTCTTTGCAGGGAGGACCGGGTATCGAGGTGTTGACAGATGTGATGTCCGACCGGGACGACATTCCCGCAGGTCATAAGCCTGAACCTCATAAAAACCTTGTATCAACTGAAGATGTAGTTGCCAGGATTACCCAATTCAAGCCGCGTATTCTTTTTGTCAATCTCGATTTATCCATTGAAAGGGAATGTGCGCTGCTGGAAGCTTTACACCGGACATGCCCTGAAACGCTCGTGTTACTGCTGACCGATAAATCGGTTCAGGAGGAACAGGTCATCCAGGCTCTGGCGAATGGAGCGCGCGGCTGTCTGAGTCATGAGGCTGATCCTTTTTATTTTTTGAAGGCTGTTCGTGTCGTGGACCGTGGCGAGATCTGGGTGACACGGGGGATGCTGGGCAAGATAATGGATAGAGTGCTGCACTGATGACTCGCTTTTTTCCGGGAGAACTCCTTGATCCTGCTGGCTAGCGCTTCTCAGGACGATCTGTGTCATTGGGAACAGGGGGTGCGCACCCTCTCCCCAATATTCTGCTCGACCAATCTTGAATCTCTCAAGGTCGAACTGGCTCGTTTAAAGCCTTCAGTCCTGCTGCTGGATTATGATTTGCCGCAATTGAGCGCTCCGGGTGGAATTTCGGCGCTTATAAAATTGCATCCGGAGGCTAAGGTGATAGTCTTGAGTCACTCCCTTCCGGATGAGGCCGAGTGGGCGTTGTTCAGAACCGGTGTCAGGGGGGTCTGTCGGCGCGATATCGACGGAGAGCAGCTACAAAGTGTGGTGACAGCGGTGCAGCGCGGCGAACTCTGGATTCGAAGAACGCTCAGCTGGCATCTGCTGAATGAGCTTGTTACCATCACCCAGGAAAAGACCAAAATCAAACAGGCGGTTGGAGAGTTGCTTGCCAATTTGACTCAACGTGAATATGAAATTGCAACGCTTGTGGGAAACGGTGAAACGAACAAGCAGATTGCTCGCCGGCTCGATATTACGGAGCGGACGGTAAAAGCTCACCTGACGGAAGTCTTTCGCAAGCTGGATATTGCCGACCGCCTCAAGCTGGCTTTGATTGTCAAAGGATCCATCTACCCCGGGGATTCCTCGAAAATGAGCCATTGAGTGTTTCACTCCGCGGCCAGATTTCGCTCAATAGCCAATAGTCCGTCCAATACTTCAACCTCGATATTCTTTTTACCTCTGGTTCCTGCTGGTTTCTGTTCCACTTCTCCTTTCCATGTTTTCGCAGTGCTCGATGCGGAATGACGCAACGCCCCGGACAACGCTACTTTCCGGCTCTCGACGTACTAAAGTCCAATTGTCCCTGCTGTAGAAATTGATATGATGTAGTGTATCCAGTTCGGAAAACGGATACTCCGTCGAAGAAGGTTTCATATAATCTAGGAAGTTAAATGCTTATGAGCGCAGGAATGGCGTGATACGCCGCTACTGGCATCGAAGAATTGCCGGCGAATTGGATGGGCGGCCCAGTAGTACTTTAAGCAGTGCGTTTAAGCCGGCAGGTAATTTTTCGCATGTGTCGGGCCTGAGTCTCCCGGCCAGATCTTCGGTTCAATAAAAGGAAAGAGACGGCTGAAAGAGGCGGCGCGAGTTGCCTTGCTCATTGCGGCACAGGATGAGGAGTGAAAATTGTTTCGTATTTCTAATCATTACATATCAAGAACGGTAGTCCTGCTCATCGGCGCGGAAGTATTCGCGCTGATGCTCGTAGTGTATCTTGGAACAGGCCTTCGTTTTTTTAACTACGCTGAACCATTTTCCCTCTCCTCCCTGTTTCCGGAAGCTGCCACCTTTGCTTTTGTCATGATCCTGTGCATGGCCGCGATGGGACTGTATCAGCTCGATTCGCGGCTGGATATGAAGGATACTCTGTTCCGCCTGATGCCATCCTTATTGGCCGGATTCGGGATCATGACCCTGATATTCTATCTGGTGCCCGATCTCTATCTCGGGCGAGGTATATTGGGACTGGTAATGCTCCTTGCCTTTTCCGGCATTCTCCTGATGCGTGCGGCTTTTCTTAAATGGTCGAGCCTGCGGCTTCTCGAATCCCAGGCTATTGTGCTGGGAATAGGCGGAAGGGCCAGAGAGTTCGTCGATCGGGCGAAAGATAGTTCCAGGCATCGAGGCCTGAAGATCCTCGGTTTCGTTCCCCTGCCCGATGAAGAGTTGCAAGTTCCGGCCGCCTCGGTATTGCCCAGAGTGGATTCCCTGATATCCCTTGTAAACCGTCTCAAGGTGAGGGAGATCATCATCGCGATCCAGGAACGCAGAGGAGGATGCTTCCCGATACAGGATTTGCTGGAATGCAAGCTGAACGGTGTCAAGGTTACTGATTCAGCCGCTTTTTTCGAGCGTGAACAAGGCAAGATTCGCGTCAATTCCCTTTACCCGAGTTGGCTGATTTTTGGCGGAGGATTCGATCAGAGTCCCCTCCGAACCGCTATCAAGCGTGTTTTTGATGTGGTTGCCAGCAGCATACTGTTGATTATTACGTTACCCGTCATGATTGTCACTGCCCTCTGTATTCTTCTAGAGGATGGCAGGCCAGTTTTTTACCGCCAGGAAAGGGTGGGAAAGGGCGGTAAGACCTTTATGGTCGTCAAATTTCGCAGCATGCGGAATGATGCCGAGAAGGGGGGGAAGCCGCAGTGGGCGCTGACAAATGATCCGCGAGTGACACGTGTCGGTAGAATTATCCGCAAACTGAGGATCGATGAGCTTCCCCAGATATTCAACGTGCTTAACGGAGATATGAGCTTCGTCGGGCCACGTCCGGAGAGACCTTATTTCGTAAACCAGTTGATCGCGGAAGTTCCCTATTACAACGTCAGGCACAGCGTAAAACCGGGAATAACGGGATGGGCGCAAGTTCGCTATCGATATGGAGCCTCAGTAGAAGACGCAATCGAAAAGCTTCAGTACGATCTCTACTATGTGAAGAACCACAGTTTGTTCCTTGATGTCATTATCCTGATAGAAACCATTGAGGTTGTCCTGTTAGGCAAGGGTGGAAGATGATTTCGAGGAACTATAGCCCGAGATGCTGACGACGGTAGCCAGCGCCAGCTATGCAATGGCTGGAATGGCGTATCTGGTCTTGGCTGCGCTCCTGCTTACAAGCTGGCGAGGGCGGCTGCATGGCATGATGCTCCTTGTCGCATGCCTGCTTTCGGTACTATGGTCCGCTTTCTTTGCTTATCAGGCAAACCAGAATGCTCCTCTTTCTCTCTCATCGGATATGCTGGAGATTCTAAGAAATGCTGGATGGACAGGCTTTCTGATCGTGCTGCTGGGACTCCACCAGCAGGAAAAAAACTCCTCCGGCACAAGAACTTCCCCAGCTCTCACGGCCATTGCGCTGCTATATACCGGTTGTCTTTTTGTGGCGGTGTATTCCCATGGGAAGGATGACTTTGCGTTCCACGCAACGACTGACTTCACGAGCAATATTGTCGGAAGTCTTGCCATGGCCATACTGGGCATGATCCTCGTCGAGCAGGTTTATCGTAACACCCCTCTACGACAGCGATGGGGCATAAAGTTTGCATGTCTCGGCATCGGGGGTATCTTTGCTTACGATTTTTACCTCTACAGCGATGCTTTGCTTCTCAAGCAGATCAATCCCGAGATATGGGCAGCACGTGGAATAATCAATGCTCTGGTCGTTCCGCTTATAGCGGTTTCTGCTGCGCGCAATCCCGACTGGTCGCTGGGGATCGCCGTGTCGCGCCGAATTCTTTTCTACTCGGCTGCATTGTTCGGCGCCGCTGCTTATTTGCTGGCAATGGCTGCCACCGGTTACTACCTTCGATTTTTCGGAGGAAGCTGGGGTACTGTCATGCAGGTCAGTTTCCTGTTTGGCGCAATCGTTCTTCTTCTGGCGGTGCTATTCTCCGGAACGCTGCGCTCCTGGCTCAGAGTCTTCATCAGTAAGCATTTTTTCAGTTACAACTATGACTATCGGGAAGAATGGCTGCATTTTACCCGCACTCTCGCTGAAGGCGAGCATGGGCTGGAGGAGCGCGTGATCCAGGCTCTGGCGCAACTGGTGGAAAGCCCGGGCGGAAGCTTGTGGATCCGAAAGGAATCGGAAATCTTTGAACCTGTCACGCATTTGAATATACCGCCGGTAGGCGGGGCGGAGCCATCAAGCGGCCCCTTCTGTCAATTTCTGGAAAACAGGGAGTGGGTAATCGATCTGGGAGAATACGCAGCAGGTCCCGAAAAGTACGCAATCCCTCTGCCCCAATGGCTGCACGCAATTTCCAGGGCATGGCTGGTCGTGCCGCTGATTCAGCATCGAAAATTGTTCGGCTTTGTAGTGCTGGTCCAACCGCGGAGCAAGGTCAAGTTGAACTGGGAAGTAAGCGACTTGCTCAAGGTCGCCGGCAAACAGGCAGCAAGCTATCTGGCGCAGCACGAGGCCGCGAATGCCCTGATGGTTGCGCGCCAGTTCGAGTCTTTCAACCGGATGTCGACTTTTGTCGTGCATGATCTGAAGAATCTCGTTTCACAGTTGTCCCTCTTGCTCTCGAATGCCGAGAAGCACAGGAAAAATCCCGAATTTCAGCAGGACATGATAGAAACCGTATATCTCTCCGTACAAAAGATGAGGCGTCTCCTGGAAAAATTGAGCAGTGGCGATTCGCCGGAGAAGCCCGCTCCCCTCATTATTGCCGAGTTGCTGCAGGAGGCGGTGAAAAGCAAGTCCATTACCGAACCCAAACCTGTTCTTGAGATACTGGATCCTGGTCTTTCCGTATATGCAAACGTTGCCCGCCTGGAGCGCGTAGTTGGCCATCTCATTCAAAATGCAATTGAAGCCACTGCGCGCAATGGACAAGTATGGGTTCGGCTAATGCGAAAGAATGATTTTGCCGTAATAGAAATAAAAGACACAGGACATGGCATGAGCGAGAAATTCATTCGTGAAAAGCTGTTCAAACCTTTCGAATCTACCAAGTCGGCAGGCATGGGGATAGGGGTTTTTGAAAGCAGAGAGTACGTTGCCGAATTGGGCGGAGAGGTGGAAGTCAGTAGCAGTGCCTCGAATGGTACGATTTTCCGGATCATTCTGCCCCTTTATGAAGTGCGGACTGCGGGCATTCAGAAGGCCGGCTGATTTAATGAATTCGAGGACCGTAACACCGGTAATAAGAGGATTGGATGAGTCAGGATAAGAAGAGTCTGTTGGTAATCGAGGATGACCCTGGATTGCAACGCCAATTGCGCTGGAGCTTCGATGCTTATGAAGTGTTGGTGGCAAGCGACCGCGAAAGCGCGCTTGCTCTGGTCAGACGGCATGAACCCGCCGTTGTTACCATGGACCTGGGACTTCCTCCCGATCCCGATGGCGCTTCGGAAGGCTTGGCTACGCTAGAACAGATACTTGAACTGGTGCCGGATACGAAGGTAATTGTCCTCACCGGGAATCAGGACCATGGAAATGCTCTCAAGGCTATCGCTGCAGGGGCTTATGACTTTCATCAGAAGCCTTTTGATCCCAATATCCTGAGTCTGGTGATAGAACGGGCATACTATCTCTATGCTTTGCAGCAGGAGAATCGCAACCTGTTGCAGGCCCAGATGAACTCTCCCATCAGCGGCCTCATAACCCGCGATCCCGTTTTGAGCAAGGTATGCCGCAACGTGGAAAAAGTTGCGCCCTCGGATGCTACGGTTATACTGCTGGGCGAGAGTGGTACCGGCAAGGAAATTCTGGCGCGGGCGCTGCATCAGTTGAGCGCCAGGCGGGAGAAGCGCTTCATGGCCATTAATTGTGCAGCCATCCCGGAGTCGTTGCTGGAAAGTGAATTGTTCGGCTATGAAAAGGGTGCTTATACGGGAGCCGTCAAGCAGACGCCCGGAAAAATCGAACTCGCGCACGAAGGCACTTTTTTTCTTGACGAAGTGGGCGATCTGCCCATGCCCTTGCAGGCAAAGCTTCTCCGTTTTTTGCAGGAAAGGGTGATCGAGCGAATAGGTGGTCGGAAGGAAATACCAGTGGACGTGCGCGTGGTATGCGCCACTCATCAGAATCTCAAGAAACTGATCGAGGATGGACGTTTTCGCGAAGATCTGTATTACCGCTTGAGTGAAATCTTGATAACCATTCCCCCCCTGCGGCAGCGGGTGGGGGATGCCGCGCTGCTTGCTCATCATTTCAAGAACAAGTTTTGCATGCAGGAGAAACGTTCCTCTCTGAATTTCAGCCAGGAAGCGCTGGCTGCCATTGAAAGTCATTCGTGGCCTGGCAACGTGCGTGAAATGGAGAACTGTATCAAGCGCGCAGTCATCATGGCAGAGGGCTCGGTAATCGGCGCGGATGATCTGGGCCTGTACAGCACAAGTGCGGCTGAGCCTATTAATCTTCGCCAGATACGGGACAGGGCAGAATGCAATGCGCTGATGAAAGCATTGGCGAGAGTAGACGGAAACGTGGTGAAGGCGGCTGAATTACTGGGCGTCAGTCGTCCCACTATTTATGATTTGATGAATCGTCACGGTTTGAAGTAATACCATGCAGCCGTGCATTCCCCATCAAAATTACAGTCAACAGGCTTGCTTCCAATGACGCACCTTATCCAGGATCTTGTTTTCGAATCTGCCAGTCGTTTTTCAGATAAGGAAGCGCTGGTTTACCGGCGAAACAGGCTGTGCTACGCTGATCTTGCGCACGAAATCAGCTTGGTGCGAGAAGGTCTGCTGGCACTGGGGCTGGATCGAGGCGAGCGTGTCGCCGTCTACCTTGAGAAACGCATAGAGGCAGTGACGAGTCTGTTTGGGGCAGCGGCCGCGGGAGGCGTTTTCGTGCCAGTCAACCCGCTTTTGAAACCCGAACAGGTGGCCTACATCCTGCGGGACTGTAACGTAAGAATTCTCGTGACTTCGGCCGAGCGGCTGAGGTTGCTTGTCGAAGTGCTGCCTCAATGCCACGATCTCCATGCAGTGATTGTAACCGATCGGGCAGAGGGCGCCATGCCTGTTGCCGGTCTGACTGTCGTATCCTGGAATGACATTATCACTGCCGGCAGACCTGATGAGCGTGCAATTCCCCACCGCGCCACCGATGCTGACATGGCTGCTATCCTCTACACCTCAGGAAGCACGGGGAAGCCGAAAGGAGTCGTTCTTTCCCATCGCAATCTCGTAGCGGGCGCGGCAAGCGTATCTCAATATCTGAAGAACAGTCCGGACGACCGTATTCTGTCTGTGCTGCCCCTCAGTTTCGATTACGGACTGAGTCAGCTTACTACCGCGTTTCGTGTCGGAGCGACCGGCGTTCTGATGAACTATCTGCTCCCCCGCGATATCATCAATATGTTGAAGGAAGAAAAGATTACAGGGCTGGCGGCGGTTCCGCCTCTGTGGATTCAACTGGCGCAATTAAGCTGGCCGAAGGATATTCCGTTACGTTATATCACCAATTCCGGCGGCGCGATGCCGCGCGCGACGCTCGATCTGTTGCGCAATGTGCTGCCCCATGCCGCCGTATTTCTCATGTATGGGCTTACCGAAGCCTTTCGCTCCACTTTTCTTCCCCCTGAAGAAGTCGATACCCGTCCGGACTCCATCGGCAAGGCCATTCCCAATGCTGAGGTGCTGGTGGTGCGGGAGGACGGGTCGCCTTGCGCTGCGGGTGAACCGGGCGAACTGGTGCATAGAGGTCCTCTCGTTTCCATGGGGTATTGGAATGACAAGGAAAAAACCGCTGAGCGATTCAAACCTGCTCCTTGCCGGGAGCCTGGTCTGACTATCCCCGAACTGGCAGTATGGTCGGGAGATACGGTCCGCATGGATGAAGCAGGCTTTCTTTATTTTATCGGCCGTCGCGATGAAATGATCAAGACATCCGGTTATCGTGTCAGTCCGACGGAGGTCGAGGAAGTCGTTTATGGCACGGGGCTGGTGGGAGAGGTCGCCGCGGTGGGCGTGTCTCACCCTGTGCTGGGCCATGCTATTGTCCTGATTGCGACTCCGAGGGCGGGTTTGAAGTCTGACGAGGATGCGTTGCTGGCTGCGTGCAAGACTCATCTTCCAGCCTTCATGCTGCCCGGCCGGATCGAGTACAGAGAGGGCAGTTTGCCGCGCAACCCCAATGGCAAGATCGATCGCAAGCGTCTCGCGCAGGAATTGCACGATATTTTCATGGAACCCGGCGGATGACGGATCTTCGGCCAAGACACGCGCCCATTCAATTTTCCATAAACGACGATTGCCTTCAGGTGGGAGGGTTGCCTCTCACACGCCTGGCGCAGCGCGTAGGAAGGACACCTTTCTATGCGTATGACCGACAAAGACTGACGGACCGCGTGGCGCTCCTGCGTCAGCATCTGCCTGCGGAAATTCACTTGCACTATGCGATGAAAGCCAATCCCATGCCGGCCGTTGTGCAGCATATGGCTCGACTGGTGGATGGGTTAGACGTCGCTTCAGCCGGGGAAATGAAGATTGCCCTCGATACACCCATGCCACCCGGCGAAATCAGCTTCGCCGGCCCGGGCAAGATGGACAGCGAGCTTTCCTGCGCCATTGCCGCCGGCATCGTTCTCAACATGGAATCCGAACAGGAAATGGAGCGAATCGCCACCCTGGGTGATTATCTTGGGATTCGTCCGAAAGTGGCCGTTCGCGTCAATCCGGATTTTGAACTTAAATCATCCAGCATGAAAATGGGCGGTGGTCCCAAGCAGTTTGGAGTGGATGCCGAACGCGTTCCCGGCATGCTGGCCCGATTGGGAAAACTGGCACTCGATTTCGAAGGGTTTCATATTTTCAGCGGCTCCCAGAATCTGAGAGTGGCCGCCCTGCAGGAAGCACATGAAAAGACCTTCCAGTTGGGCATTACACTCGCGAAACATGCTCCTGTTCCAGTCCGCATGCTGAACATAGGCGGCGGTTTCGGCACGCCTTATTTTCCCGGGGATGAAGCGTTGGATATAGCGGCGGTTGGTGAGAATCTGCGGCGCCTCATGCCCGAAGTGAGGCAGGCGCTGCCCGAGGCGCGCATAGTAATCGAGCTCGGCCGGTACCTCGTGGCGGAGGCCGGCATCTACGTTTGCCGGGTGCTCGAACGCAAGGAATCCAGAGGGCAGATATTTCTGGTCACGGACGGCGGATTGCATCATCATCTGGCGGCTTCCGGCAATTTCGGTCAGGTGATACGCAAGAATTATCCGGTCGTAGTGGGAAATCGGGTACAGGGAACCGACAGGGAAGTTGTTTCGGTGGTGGGGCCGCTTTGCACACCGCTGGATCTTCTGGCCGACCGCATGGAGATGAGCAGGGCAGAAGCAGGCGATCTTATCGTCGTGTTCCAGTCCGGCGCATACGGCTTGACCGCCAGTCCTACCGCGTTTCTCAGTCATCCGCCGCCCATGGAAGTGCTGGTCTAGCAGATTCAGCACTGTCATGCATGAGGACTGTTATGCCTTTTGACCAAGGGGACGGCAAAAAGCAAATAATCCACAAGAAACCCATCAGATAACGAGAAGCACAATGCCAAGAAAACGTGGAGAATTCCTGTGAGTGGACTATGCGGCTGGCTGGGATATAGCCATTCTGTTACTGAAAACCTGGCGCTGGTCCGGCAAATGGCTAGCCCGCTCGTACGGTTTGACAGTTGTAAGTTGCACGCGTGCGCGAGCGGGAACAGTGCTTTAGCAATCGCTGCTCCGGACGGGCGCGCTCACATTTATCAGAGGGATGGGCTTCTTGCCGTGTTGTGGGGGCGGGGAAATTTTCTGGAACCTCGTCTGGATGAACAGGCGCAACGCGAAGGCATAGCGAAAACGCTGGCTGAAAATTGGCGGGAAAGGAGTGGAGGAGGCGGAAGAGGCACAAAGATTTTCGAGAGTCTGACCGGTGCATTTGTATGCTGTATTGTCGATGAAAATGCGAATGAGGTCGTTCTGGCGACAGACCGCATGGGCACTTACCCACTCTCCTACCAGGCTTTAGCCGGGGGCCTGATTTTTGCCTCGTCAACGGATGCCATCCGCTTGCATCCTTCGATCAGGTCGGAAATCGACCCCCAGAGTCTGTATAACTACGTTTACTTTCACATGGTGCCTGGTCCTGACACCATTTATCAGCGCCAGAAACGCCTTCTGCCAGGCGAATATCTCGTCTACAGTAAGGGCGGCATCGAGACTGGAAAATACTGGGAGATGCGGTTTCGGGAAGATGAAAGACGTCCCTTCCAGGAACTCAAGCAGGAATTTATGGAAGTTTTGCATTCCAGCGTGCGGACCGCCATCGGCGATGACGAAGCCGGAGCGTTTCTCAGTGGCGGAACCGACAGTTCGACGATTGCCGGGATACTGGGGGAAGTGAGCGGGCAGCCAGCACGCACCTATTCCATTGGTTTCGATGCAACGGGTTATGACGAAATGGGATATGCCCGGATCGCGGCCAGGCATTTCGGTACCCGTCATCAGGAGTACTACGTTACACCGGAGGATATCGTCTCCGCCATTCCCCAGGTTGCAGCAGTATTCGACCAGCCTTTCGGTAACTCTTCCGCGTTACCCGCCTACTACTGCGCGCAGATGGCAAAATCCGACGGCCTCGGCAGAATGCTCGGCGGAGATGGGGGCGATGAGCTTTTTGGCGGTAACGTACGTTATGCCAAGCAATACATTTTCTCGCTATATGAGCAGGCTCCCTTGTTGTTGCGCCAGGGACTCATCGAGCCGATCGTTTTTGGTCTTCCTGGTGGAGGCGCGCTTCCCCTGATACGGAAGGCGCGTAGTTATGTCGAGCAGGCGTCCATTCCCATGCCAGCGCGCACCGAGACCTATAATCTTCTCGAACGCTACGGGCGCAAAGCTATTTTTACCCCTGAATTTCTCGATGCGGTAAATCCGGGTTATCCGGCGCGCCTGCTGGACGAGATTTATCAGGAGAATGGCGCGGGAAGTCTGATAAATCAAATGCTTGCCTTTGACCGCAAATTCACGCTCGCCGATAACGATTTGCCCAAGGTAGCCAAGGCGTGCGAGTTGGCGGGAATGGATGTGGCGTTTCCGCTCATCAGCGATGAGATCGTTGCTTTTTCCCTGCGGCTCGAGCCTCACCTGAAACTCAAGGGAACGAAGTTGCGCTACTTCTTCAAGGAAGCGCTGCGAGGGTTTTTGCCGGACGATATTATTGCCAAGCAAAAACATGGCTTCGGGTTGCCTTTCGGGGTGTGGCTTCAAACTCACAAAAACCTGCAGGACCTGGCGTGGGATAGCTTGAGCGATCTCAAATCGCGAAACGTCATCCGCGGCGACTTTATCGAGAAGTTGCTGCAGCAGCACCTGGAGGAGCACGCCGGATATCACGGCACCATGGTATGGGTGTTGATGATGCTGGAGCAATGGTACAGGCAGCGACAGGACTCCCCCCGAAGTGTAATACATTCTCAGGCATGAGAACCGGATAAGTAACAGTGATCAGCTGCGTTTCCAGGCACGAAATGCTTCTCCTGTATGTCCTCCGACCATAGTCCGGATGCCGAGATTGCGAACTTCCATCAGCTCTATTCGCAGGCATCAGGAGGATTGCAGGCACAGGAGGTGCTGAATAAGTGAGTAGGTGCTCCTGAATACCCCTTGCCCTGACTGTTGGCTCCGCGGACACCGCTTTGTGTGGAAAAGTACTATGCCTGGCGGCATGGCTGAAAGCATAAGGACGCCGCGTCAAGGGGCCGGAAAAGACTCCTGCAGCGATTGAAACTGCCATTGCTCATGACCTCTTTCGAGAGAATTTAACCCTACATTTCCTATGGTTACGGATTTGAGCCGTCTATATGTCGCGCTTGACATCGAACTCTTCATCCAGCATACTCCAGCCCTCACGCAGTAATCAATATGCATACCAGCGTAGCAAGTATGGGTATTGCGGGTATGATATTGTTGGTGTGGGATCGGAAAGGATTATTTCCGGCAAGAGGGGTGGAACAGTTCAAGTCAGCTGTTCAATGGTCGCGAAAGAAGTTTGGAAATACTGCTTTTTTCGCCTGCATACAACTGCATGATAGGCCACGACAAGCGGTAAAAAGTGCGGGGTCAGAGGTAAAAGGCGTGGAGATTGCAGGCTCAGCTATTCGATAATGGTTCTTTATCTTTTTTTTCTGACGGTATCGACTGGATAGGATATTCTGATGCATGTCAAATCTACGTCGCTTCCTGGTCAGAATAAGGTGAGTATGAATAGTTTCGGAGGCATCGCGGCTGCGTGAACGTTTTGGCGGGATTGTCTGTGTTCCCGGGCGAATTCTCATGCAATCTGGAAAATCACCTGAAAAAAGCACATTTTCACTCACGCCATGATCATCGCATGCACTCGGGCCTCCTGTCGGCCGATATTCCATGTTTTAACTGGGTTGGGTATTAAAATGAAATATACAGAAAGAAGGAGAATATAATGCAAGAAACCGCGTGGCAGGTTTCCCTTGTATTGATGCTGATGATCACCTTTGGTGTTGTGTTCGTCGCCATCAATTCCGGCAAACGCGAGGAAGAATACGGGCCGCTGGTGAAGCGGGCATACAGTTTCCGCACCAAATTATTCTGGGCAGTGGCATTTGTATTCTTCCCGGCAATGATCTACAACCTGATGGACTTGCCTTACAGTCCCAAGGCGGTGGCCAGTAGCGGTCCTGCCCAGGTTATCAATGTTAACGGTCATATGTGGTACTGGGAAATGGACCGCGACCAGGTCGAGCCAAATCAGCCGGTCGAGATACGTGTCACCAGCGCCGACGTAAACCATGGTTTCGGTATTTATGATCCCGACCTGCGCCTGATTGCTCAGACCCAGGCAATGCCCGGCTACACCAACGTAATCCACATCACCTTCCCCAGGGAGGGTACGTATCGGGTGCTGTGCATGGAGTATTGCGGTGTTGCCCACCACAATATGATGACCGAAATCAAAGTTGGCAAATCTTAGAGAGGAATAAGCATGGCAACTTATACTTATACCCCAGTTCCCGATCAGGGAGCAAAGGCGGGGGTGCTGGCCTATCTGGTCATCTCCTGTGTAGTATTGCTACTGATGATGCTTTTCGGCCTGCTCATGAGGATGGAGCAGGCGCAAATGATCTCAATCGGGGCACTCTGGTTTTATAAAATCATGACGTTGCACGGTGCTGGAATGGTGGGTATCGTCGCGCTGGCCGGAGCAGCGATCATGTGGCATTTTCTGCGCCAATATGTCGATTTGTCGACAGGTATATTCATGGCCAACCTGATCCTGTTCCTGACAGGTGTCGTCATGATCCTGGCAAGCGTCCTGCTGGGTGATTTCCATGCGGCCTGGACATTCCTCTTTCCATTGCCTGGAAATTCGATGGGAATGTGGACCCCGGGTGCTGCTGCCCTGTTCATGGGTGGTTTACTCGTGATTGGCGTTGGCTTCGTCCTGCTGCATCTGGATATCGCTCGCGCAATCATCAGCCGCTACGGCGGTCTGGGTCGCGGACTTGGTTGGCCCCAGCTTTTCGGCCCCGATGACGGCAATGCACCTCCGCCCGCGGTTGTCGCCAGCACCATGGTCACCATCGTCAATCTGATTGGCCTGGTGGTTGGCGCCAGCATCCTGGTGATGATGCTGGTAAATCTTTATGTTCCGACTTTCGAAATTGATGCCTTGCTGGCCAAGGGTATGATCTATTTCTTTGGCCATGTATTCATCAATGCAGTTATCTACATGGCGGTGATTGCGGTCTACGAGATTTTGCCGCGCTATACGCAACGCCCGTGGAAGTCGAACAAGGTGTTTCTTGCCTCCTGGACTGCTTCCACAATCATGGTCATGTTCATCTTCCCGCACCACCTCTTGATGGATTATGCCTTTCCCAAGTGGTTCCTGATCATGGGTCACATCATCGGTTATCTCAATACCTTCCCGATCCTGATCGTTACGGGTTATGGCGCCATGATGATCGTGTACCGCTCGGGCATTCGCTGGGATATGTGCTCACGACTGCTGTTCGTGTCGCTCTTCGGCTGGGCGGTCGGAGCCATGCCCGCATTCATCGACGGCACCATCACGGTCAACTATGTCATGCACAACACGTTGTGGGTGCCCGGACACTTCCATACCTATCTGTTGCTCGGCATGGTTGCGATGGTCTTCGGGTTCATGTATTACCTTGGCAAGCCGAACGAGAATGCGCCGGATAGCGCCCTTGACGTCGCTGCTTTCTGGGGATTCGTTATCGGCACGATGGGCTTCACCATGAGCTTCCTCTATTCGGGGAAAATCAGCGCGCCGCGCCGTTACGCGGAACATCTTCCAGAATGGGTGCCTTACGACAAAATTGCTTCATATTTCGCAATGCTGTTGATCGCTTCCGTGCTAGTATTCATTTTCCGCTTTCTTACGCGGTTGGGGCTGGCGAGTCGCGATTATCAACGTGCCTCTCTTGCACGAAGTATGGCTACATAATACCTGCATGGTAAGGACGTGACATAACCCATGAGCCTGGCAAAACGCAGCGTACTTATTTCAGCGCTGGTGACTTCGCTGGGCACATGGGTTTTTTGGTGGGGCACTGACGGGTTCACGGCATTTACGGCCGAAACGGCAAGGCGCGTGGAAATACTTCGTTCCCCGCGTGCGCTGCCAGATGTTACACTTGAAGATCAGAACGGAAAAATCTTTCACCTGAAAGATTACCAGGGCAAGTTGCTTGCGGTAGACTTCATCTTCACGCGCTGCACCACCTTGTGCCGCAGCATGGGCATGATCTTCAAGCAGATTCGGGACCTGATACCGCAGGAGTCGTTGGGGCGCGATTTTGCCCTGCTTAGCATCAGCTTTGATCCTGAGCACGACGATCCCGCCAATTTGAAGAAGTATGGCGAAGCCTATGGTGCCGACGGCCAGATCTGGCGTATCGCAAGAGTACAGGACAAGGCGGAGCTTCAATCGCTGCTGGATGCGTTCGGCATTATCGTGATACCGGACCAGTTCGGCGGATTCGAGCATAACACCGCTCTCCATCTCGTTGGGCGGGATGGAAGACTCAGGCTGATCAGCGATATCGATAAAGCGATTCCATTCGCTGAGCAAGTCGTAGCATTGCTATGATCGCAACCCTATCTCATCACCCCGGCAGAAGCGCGCTTGCGCTTGGAGTGTTCTACCTGCTCCTTGCCACACCTATTGCACGAGACTGGCTGGAAGCCTCCATGAGCAGGCATATGCTGGTGCAGATGCCCTTGCTTGTAGTAATCGGAATCATTGCTGCCCGCTTGGTACCTGGGCGTACGCAGGACTCTCTCCTGATCCGGTTCGGTGGCGCCTGGCCTTGTGTAATAGCGGCATTGTTTGCTTCAAGTTACTGGATGCTTCCTCGGGCGCTGGATGCAGCACTGACAGATCCATGGGCCGAAGTGGCAAAATTCCTGAGCTTACCATTTCTCGTCGGCTTTCCTCTGGTTTTGGCCTGGAGGCGCCTGACCCTTATTGGCCGGGGCTTTGTCTGGACCAATTTTTTCAGTATGCTGGCGGTACTCGGATGGTTATATATTGTTGCGCCTGTGCGTGTCTGCAACAGTTACCTGGTGAATGATCAGGAGAATGCCGGGTGGTATATGGTCATAGCTTCGGTGCTGCTTTTCTTTTGGTGGCTCGGAACTTTGCTAGTAGGTGGCGGTGTTGGCCCGGACAAACCCGATCAAAGCGGACCAGGCAGAACATTCGCATAAATCGTAAACATTCCGTTAGGAGAATTGAGAGAAAAGTATGGACTATCATCCGCCATTGAAACTCATGGAAGAGGTGGAAGCTGCCAGCAAGAAAAAGGCGGGACTGGACGTGGGCACGATGTTGGTCAAAGGCTTCATGTCAGGCGCCCTTCTGGCGTATGGCACTGCCCTTGCGTTCAAGGTTTCCGCCGGTCTTCCTGAAAACGTTGGTGCACTCGTTTCAGGCGCCGTCTTCCCGGTCGGTTTTGCCATGATCATATTGCTCGGCATGGAGCTTGCCACAGGCAATTTCGCAGTGCTGCCCGTCGGCGTGCTGCGGGGTAAAACCACACTCGATAAATTGTTCCGCAACTGGACCTGGGTGTATATCGGGAATTTTTTCGGCTGTGTTTTTGTCGGCTTCTTGCTCGCTATCGCCTTGACCGAAGCGTTTGTCGAGGGGCATGGTGCACTTGGGGAAAAGATCATTGCTGTGGCCATTTCCAAAACACTGGTATATGAGCACGCGGGCGCAAACGGCTGGGTGACCGCCTTCGTCAAAGGCATATTGTGCAACTGGATGGTGGCGATGGGTACCATCCTGGGCATGATTTCCACGTCCGCTACTGGTAAGGTGGTCGCTATCTGGTTGCCGGTTTCAACCTTTTTTGCCTTGGCCTTCGAGCACTCCATCGTAAACATGTTTGTCATGCCCACCGCTATTCTCCTGGGCGCTGACATCACTGTCGGGCAATGGCTGTTCTGGAACCAGATTCCGGTAACGCTCGGTAATATCGTGGGTGGTGCAGTATTGACGGGCTTGGTGTTGCATTATGTCAACAAGTCTGCTCCTTATCCTGCTGTCACAGAAGAAAAGCCGGTGACCGGCGCGACGCGCACGGCGCCTTAAAGAAATATCCCTGAAACATCGCGGCGCCTCGCGTCGCGATGTTCAATTTCCTTGACACAGGGTATCTGTCCAGTTAGGCTACGCGCTGTTTTAGTCTGGCCCGGGAATTGCGCGGGATTTTGGCTGAGACATGGATATATGTAGCGAGGGAAGGCCGTATCGGAATGGATGCGGTGACGCGGTATCCAGACACAACAACATCATTACGGAGTAAAGGAGAGAAGCAGATGTTAATGAAGCCTTGGCTGAGGCTGGTTACGCTTGCGTGTGGGGTGCTGTTTGCGGG
>NZ_QAOK01000019.1 GCF_003050865.1 Nitrosospira multiformis
CATCGTGTGCTGGTCGTAGATCTGCTGGGCAATGACTGTCTGCGGCTCGGGCAGATTTAACTGGTAGGGGTCGGCTGCCGCCATCGCCAGTCCGGGATACGTCACGTACGTCATGACTCCTGCAAGGGCGGAGGGTACGTTGATCTTCATGTTTTCCTCATTGATTCCCGAATATTTGGTCCACGAGTAGGGTTATTAAAGATAATCGGATTCTCTTATCCGGTATCGAATCGTATGCCTCAGCACGAGGTGAAACCTTGACCAATATCAACTTTTATCGAGGTTGAGTAGAAGGAAGTGAGCTGAGGTGATAGAAGGGGATAAATGGAACCCGGGCATATTCCAGTGGGAGATATCCAGTTCATACCCTACCAAATCTCGCACAATCCGAAATTCAGTGGGGGGATAGTGAAGGGAGGCGACCTATCCGCGAGGGCATCGAAGTACGGTAGGATGAGTGGAGGCTGAAAGGCTGAAAGCCGGAACCCATCACCAAAATTCGATGGATTACTTTGTTTGAATGGCCTGAACGTGCACAGAGAACGGGTGGCAAAGAAAAGGATAGAGCGGGAAGCTCGGTAAACCGCGATTCCGGGGGAAATCGCGATGTTACGTCAGTCTCTTCCGAAGAGGCCGCGGTCGCGTGCGAGTTGCCAGGATCCATTCTGACCTTCGCGGCAGAGGCCGAATACCAGGGATGGCTGAAGGGAAGGAACGATGAAACGCAAATCAAGAAAAGACACGCAGACTGCGTCCGGGTAATACTCGATCCGATCGAGGGCAGGAAATGCCGCAAAGTGGCGAAATCCGGCGAAAATCTTCTGTCCCCACGCCTCGCGGGCAAGAGCACTCTGACGCTCTGTTTCACCAAATCGACTATGCCGTGTCCATTTTGCTGTTGAAACAGGCTGATAACCTGCAGCAATCGCTTCCCACCTGCCCAGCAAACCGCTCCCGGCAGCGGAGGTCCCAGGTTCTTGCGTACGCCACAGATTGACCAAGGCTACTTCATAGTCATCGTCATGGCTGACGATAATCTTCCAGTTGAAGGGCGAGAGCGGTTGAGGGAAGGCGTGGACCTGAGCCTCCTTCAATTGATGGTTTTTGACGTATGCCTCGCCAATCTCCATGGCTCGTGAATGCAGAATCCCCTGGAAGCCAACGTAACATCCCAGGATCAGCAAGGCAGCAACCGCCGGATATCGGCCTTTTGGCCTGAACATGCTGGCCACAAGGCCGATCACGATTATTCCGGTGAAATAGGGATCGATAATGAATGTGAAGGGAATGCTGAAAGCATGCCTGGAAAACGGAGCCAGCAGCATCGTACCGTAAGAGGTAATCACGTCACCGGCGATATGAATACCGATACCGAGCGCAGCGATGCCATAGAATGCCTGCCAGGGATACGGCCGGCGTGAAAGGCGAGACAAACTCGAGAGGATCCACGCAACGAGCCAGGCCCAGAAAGGCAACAGTATGATTGAATGGGTAATGCCGCGATGAAATGTGACATACGTGAGCGTATCGATCGCGCGCAACACGAAATCGACGTCGGGAAACGCGGCTGCAATGAAGCCTGCGGTCATGCGAGCGCGCAATGTCAACTGCCCGGTGTCAGGCGCATGATGTGAGGGTGGAGCGGTTGCCCGCGCAAGCAATGCGCCGCTTAAAGCATGGGTCAAGGTATCCATGCGGCAGGAAGGGATTTAATGAGGGCTGATAATGGAAGCCAAAGAGGCAGGTCAAAGAGGTCGTTCAACGGGGGGCAGTCAGATGGACGCTCAGCGGGCGGGGAAAGCAGCGGGACGCATTGCCGGAGTGATTCTCGGCACCCTACCCTCAATCTACCCGTACGTACCCTTATACACCCCTTATGTACCCTGCGGCGCTTCTCCGCTATCCGTTCTTTCTCCCCGGTGTCGACGGGAAAATATCATTCGATCCAGGTTTTCCCCTACGGAAAGACATCCATCCAGAAACCGGCTCGTCCTGGAAGAACTGGACGAACTGTCGTTCATCCAATGGACAAATGTCGCCAGATAAATGGAAGTGAGCGCACTTTCTTCCAACGCGCGCCGGAGGTACGTAGCATCCCTCCCTGCAGCCTCCCGCATCCATTGCACGGTACGGCTGACGCGCATCAATCCGGAAATCTGAACGTGCAGATGACCCGGCTCCAGTTTGCCATAGATCATTTGCCTTGTAGCCTTGCGGTAAGGGTAAAGAGAGGCCAGCCAGGTCATGATCAGCCGGTGCAGCCGTTGATGCGGTGCCAGGAAGGAAAAGTCCGGCGCCTGCGCCATCCTGAGCATCGCACTGTCTGCCCGCTCGAACCAGGCTTCAACAATATCCTCTTTCTCGCGAAAATGCGCATGCACATCATTCAGAGTTATGCCCAGCGCAGTCGCCACGTCATGCAGGCGTACGGCCTCCCACGATTTCTGTTCGCCAAGCTCAACTGCGGTGTTAATAATCTGATCAGCAGTCATCATTACCGATTACATATCACAAAAGTAGTTGATTCAGGAAGGAAATTTCAAAAAACTCTGCTCTGGTCAGAGCAAAACGTAGCGTAAATCTCGATGCAATGTCAAGCCTCTGTCAAGGAAGCTAGTAAGACCAGGATTACTCCTGTTGGAGAATTGCTATTCACGCAATCGTCGTTGACGAAAAACAGCCTGCTCTCAGGAGTAACCGCTGGCGCCGCCACTTCTTAACGCAATCCGAGGAAGCTCAAGACAGCGAGAAGGATAACAATAAAACCCACCCACCAGATTATGTTGTTCATGCCTGCCTCCTTAAACTGTTCATATTCAAACGATGGGGAGTTGTTTCGCCCATCATTCATGTGGTTGCTTGTGACTTTATTCTTCCCCTGATCGAGTTTTATTTCAGTTCGCCATCACACATATAAGGATTTGCAGTTTTACCATCGCCTGAGGATTGCCTTGCATCACGCTCCGCTTCTTCGTCATTCGCTTCTCTCATGAAGGAGAGATGCAATCAAAGTTACACGGAAATCAGCCAGGAAATGAACTACACTGAGTTCTGAATGTGAAGCAACCGAGATAACGATCGCGATAAGGAGGAATCATGGCAAAGGCAAACCCGATTCAGGTACAGAAATTCCTGTCCGGCATGGATTACCCTGCGAACAAGGAGGATCTCGTGGATCACGCCAAATCCAAGGGCGCTGACGAGAATATAATGCAGACGCTCGAACAGTTGCCGGATGAGGACTATGAGACGCCGGCGGATGTGAGCAAGGCGATCGGGCATATCAAGTAATTCCTCGCATGGGTATAGGGCAGGATAAAGCCTGCCGGCAGGAGAACAGATACACCCGAATACATCCGAAGGGTGAAACGTGTGGAGGCAACGAGGACAATGCCAGGAAACAAAGAACAAGAAACGATTTTGACTGACATTGGCAGCAGGTAATTTTCCCCCGGCTCTCCCGTTCTCACCCCGCAAAATCGCGGTTCTCCACGCCAAGGCGGTGGGTGACTTTATCGTCATCCTGCCCGCCCTGAATGCGATTAAACGGACATATCCCGATGCAGAACTCATCCTGCTTGCCAAGCCCTGGGTAAAGGAATTCCTCGCCGGTCGGCCGTCGATAGTGGATCGGGTTCTCGGTATTCCCCTGCTTGCTGGCGTCAACGATCCGGTCGAGTCAAAAGGCCAAGTCCTCGATACGGATAGTTGCGCCTACCCACTGGAAGTCGATCGGTTTTGCCAGGCGATGCAAGGCGAGAAGCTCGATGTCGTCATTCACATGCAGGGTGACGGTAAATCCGTCAACCCCTTCATCAATAAATTCGGGGCCAGCCTGACGGCAGGTATGTGCAATCCGCCTGCCGAATCCCTCGACCGTTCCATCCCTTATGTGCATTACCAGAGCGAGATTCTGCGCAATCTGGAAGTGGCGGCCTTGATCGGGGCTCATACCACGAGTACCGGATTCGAACCGCGCATCGAGGTGACGGAATCCGACGAACAGAAGGCAGAACCAGTCCGACAACTCATCAAGGGCAAACCCTATGTCGTTATCCACCCGGGCGCGGATGACCTCCGCAGGGTATGGCCTGCAGCCAGCTTTGCCGGGATAGCGAACTATCTGACTGAAAAGGGATATGAAGTTGTCGTGACGGGAACACCGAAAGAAGAAGAGCGTGTCGCGAATGTCTTGGAGGCGATGAATTACGCCGCCATTCCCTGCACTGATCTCGGGCTGGGCGGCTTGTCCGCTCTTTTACAGCAAAGCGTGCTCGTCGTCAGCAACGATACTGGTCCGCTCCATCTGGCACGCGCAGTGGGCGCACGTACAGTCGGGATTTACTGGGCACCCAATGTACTCAACTGGGGACCGCTCAGCCGCGACCGGCACCGCATTGCGATAAGCTGGCAACTTGAATGTCCCCAATGCGGCATCCGGCCTGTTTCACCCTGGCCGTTTCAGCCGCAGAAAGCGGACTGCAGTCATCCGTACTCGTTCGTCGAAAGCGTACCGGTTGCAGAGGTTCTTGCATTGGCAGCAGAATTATTGCCCAGTCACTGAGCACCGAGCACTAAGCCACTCACTACGCCGCTGTTTCTCAGCGGGCATTCTGAACAAAGTTGCTGACGACTCTTTGCCAGTCGTTGGCAAATCGCTGGATGTTGAATCGCCCAATTGCATACTCTCGCGCCTTCCGGCTCAATTCCCGTGCATGATCGTGATCGTCGAGCAGATAACGCATCCGTTCAATCAGCTTGTCCACGTCGGTTTCGACATAGCCCCTTTTGCCGTTCTCAACTGCAGTAACCATCTCGGTTGTCGCAAGCCCGACGACAGGCACTCCCGTCATCATCGCTTCACAGACGGATAACCCGAGGCTGGTATAACGAATGGGGTTGAAGAAGAAACGGTACCTGGCGACGAAAGCAGGCAACTCATCATGCGACACTTCACCCAGCCCGCCCAGTTCCGTTGAACCCATCCCCACCAGGTCCAGCGGTATCTGTTCGCGGATTTTCTCGAATACATCGAGACCGAGACGGCGGCCGCGCTTGTGCATGTTATTCACCACTACGATACCTTTGGCATGTTCACCCGTGTATTTCACGTTGTCCGGCACCGTCACGCCATGATCGATGACTGCGGTCGGTGTTCCGTTACTATCCCACATCAGGCGGTTGAAATCGGTTACGTGAACCAGAAGCATGGAAGGATCGTCCACCCAGTGGGCGGTGTTGGTTGGATGTTCCTGCGGGGGATCGTGTTCGAGGTAAATTTTAGGCAGCCGCCGCTGTGCCTCGGACAGGATTTCGTACTGATCAACTTCGTAGTTCTTGCGATGCTGAAACAGGATCACGTCAAAATCGAGATCCTTCACCTGTTCGATGGGCACGTCGTGCACGTTGTCCCCCCAATCGAAACCACTCGAACGACCTCCGTAACCTGCGCCCTCTCCTTTGGGCAAATAAAACTCCAGCGGAGCCTGGGTGAGGTAGTAGAGGTAGTTGCCGTGAATATGCCAGGTAAGAACGCGCAATTTCTCCTGCCCTGTCGCTCTCTCTTTTCTTTCTTGATTCTCCTTTACTTCCATATTAATGCCCAATTAATTCCTCCAGCGCCCTGATTGCTGCTTTCGGTGTCCCCACGGCGTTTCGCGAAACAACCCGATGACGAACCTGATCCAACGGACCCCAGATCACCGGATCAGTCGTGGTGAAGACAGTAACGCTTGGAGCATCGACCGCTACCGCCAGATGCGCAACACCTGTGTCATTCGAAATCACCGCCTGGCTGCCTTTCAGAAGGGCGGCGAGTGATCCGATGTCGGTTTTACCGGCAAGATCAATCGCCATCGCCGCGTCCGTCGTCATTTTCCCCGCGACCGCTTGCGTAAGCGGCTTCTCTTCCGCGGTACCCGTCAACACCACCTTCAAACCCTGCCGAATACACCTGTCGGCTACCTCCGCGAAATGCGCGGCAGGCCAGGGCGCTGCGGAGATAGCGCCCGGATGCAGGCAGACATAAGGTTTATCAAGAATAGTCACGTATTCTTCCAGCTCCTGAAGTTTCTGGCAGTCCCCGTCCAATACCGGAAACTCCATTGCCCTGTCCCCCGCGCGGTCCGTCTGGCCCAAGCCAAGAAATTCAAGCAGCGCGAGATTCCTTAACAACTCAGGCTGGCTGGATGGGTATGGCATGAAGAAATCGCAGTTCGGCCAATGACCGTCCTCGCTCGCAAACCCGGCCACAACAGCCGCTCCAAAAAGGGAGACGACAAGATTAGACACCGTGCCTTTGCCATGCATTTGCAGAGCAAGGTCGTATTGTCGCTGCTGCATGCCCTCCAGAAAGGCCGTAACCGCCTCGGCCTTGAAGGGATGCTCGGGCAATCCGGGAAAGCCCGAAAATTCGACAAATTCGTCGATATAATGATTGTAGCGCGCGGCAAGTGCCTTGTTCCAGGGCAGCCCGACATAATCGATGGTGGCGTGTGGGAAAGCGCGCCGAATCAACCGCAGCGCAGGGACGAACAGCAGGAAATCTCCCAGCTTCAAGGCCCTGAAAATCGCGATCTTTTTAATTGGCAGATTACCCAGCTGAGCCATATGCTTTCCATGCGCTCCCGGTACGGGTCAGAATCAGTCAGAATCCCTTCACTCAACAGTATTGCATGTAAGCCAGGGTTCCGCTATTTTTGTAGCCAATTCTCCTGTTTTAACTCTTCTTTTCTGAAGCCATTAATTGAAAGGAGTCACGGATGTTCATATCCAGCCCGGCTTTTCCTGATCACACCATCGTTCTCAAACCACATACCTGCATGGGAGAAAATATCAGCCCTCCCCTGGAGTTTGGAGACCTTCCCACAGAAACGAAAAGCCTGGTCCTGATCGTGGAAGACCGTGATGCAACACCGGTTCCCTGGGTACATTGGCTGGTATTCAATATTCCCCCTGATACCACAACGGTTTCAGCCGGCAGTATTCCCGCGGGCGGGACGGAAGGCATTGCCAATGGGGGAACGCACGGTTATGAAGGTCCTTGCCCCAAATACTTCCACGGCACCCACCACTACCTCTTCCAGTTATTCGCGCTGGATACCATCTTGGATTTACCCGCAAGTGCGGATAAAACTCGGGTAGCGGCAAGCATGAAAGAACACATCATTGATTCCGCTACGCTCGTTGGACTGTGCGAGGGGACGAAAGCCGAAGCGGAGACTTCTTGAGAAATTTGCATAACTCCTCACTTTAACTCCGCCTCCTTGTTTTGCCGTATCTAATCCAGCTATGGAGAGGATAGAGGCGAGGCAGATTAATTGAATTATTGATTGAACAATATTTTTTTCTGCGTCAATTGTGTCTTTCCATACAGAAATCTTCAAAAATAAAGATAAAAATAAAGGTTTACCTGTTACCTGTTACCTGTTACCTGTTACCTGTTACCTGTTACCTGTTACCTGTTACCTGTTACCTGTTACCTGTTACCTGTTACCTGTTACCTGTTACCTGTTACCTGTTACCTGTTACCTGTTCACTGGCCACTGGCCTCAGCAACTTAAATGAATCTCTCCCCCGGAATCACTTCTTCAAAGGAGAACGAGCCATGTTACATGCGGAAGACCGAACGAGCAGAGATCGCGT
This sequence comes from Nitrosospira multiformis, assembly GCF_003050865.1. GTDB lineage: Bacteria > Pseudomonadota > Gammaproteobacteria > Burkholderiales > Nitrosomonadaceae > Nitrosospira > Nitrosospira multiformis_E. Next base: position 7,645 of record NZ_QAOK01000019.1, read on the forward strand.
TCGCCACTCAACAGCGTCAAACGTGAACCGCGAGATAGACCGCCAAACAAATAGTAATATCCGGCGTTATGCGAACAGCAGCGAGGAAGTCATCAATCGGCGCATTGAGGAACTCGACCAGGAATGGGACATCGAGCGTGCTCTTGAAGCCAACGCCTCGACATTGGCCTTGACAGGTCTTTTGCTCGGCCTGACTGTCAACAGGAAATGGCTGGCGTTACCCACGGTTGTACTGTCATTCCTGCTGCAGCATTCGCTGCAAGGATGGTGCCCGCCCTTACCCCTATTGCGGCGTCTGAGTGTACGCACACGAGGTGAAATCGACCGGGAAAAATATGAATTGAAAGCGTTGCTTGAGGGAAGATGACTTCAGCCAGAGAGAGCCACCGCGAATGTCTCTCAACAATCCTCGGCTTGGATAAGTCTTCAGATTACTCAAATAGCTTGAGGTATTCGCTGGCAAAAAGCCCGATAGACGCCAAAATTATCAATAATGCGCGTAAAACAGGTTGCTCGAACATGGGTTCGAAAGCACCTTCACAGATGTTGTTTATTCTCTCTTTGACTGCATCTACTTTTCGTGGAGCGCATCTCTTATTTTTGATGAGATTTTCTGCGCTCTCGATAACGGAACTCTTAAGTTGCTTGGCCTCAGAGCGAAGCATGAAGCCCGAAAAAAAGAGTAGGGAAATGCTTACACCAAAAGTAATGGCTTTGCTCAACGGCAGGTCCTGATTATCGAAATAAGTGATCCTGGCAAATAACATTAGCATAATGCAAAGCATTGGATAATAAATAAGCTTATCCACTACCTGGGTTCTCTCTGCAACGACGGTGACAATTTTTTCAAGCGAGGCAAATACGTCATCAGCTTCCTCAGTATTTTTTTTATTTCTCTCTGTCAACTGGATACGCAATTTTTTTATCCAATAAAAGTTCAGCCTCACCGCATCAAGTATAAAAAAAAGCAGAAGCATAACGACAGTAAAGCTCAGTACAGAGGCCCAGGACGCCCCCCTGCAAGCTATGTCACCACGACATGGGAGTGGCCAAGGCGGCAGGATGTAAATAAGTATAGTTTCGATGATTGAAAAGAACAGCCATATTGCGACAACACGGCTCACGCGGTGACCAATTAGACCATAGTGATCATATTCCTGCCAAAGGCGCTTGAATTCTTGTTCGGATTCGTTTTCTCCTGACTGGGATTTTCCGTTTTCTCCCTTACCCTTTGTATTTCTCGAATTGTCTTTTTCTATCCAGTGCTTAAGGCATCTACGTAGCCTATTACGTATTTCTATCCATTGCTTAAAGCATTTGCATAGTGACCTATCACGATGGAAAAAGACAATCCGAAAAACACATTGCTTACAGCATTTACGTAGCCGATTGCGTATTTCGCAGGTATTTTTCGGATTGTCTTTTTCTATCCAGTGCTTGATAGAATTAAAATCAATACTATCTTTAAATACAAATTTATATAGCGCCTTAAGTAGAAAGTTAAGTAGAAAGTAGGTGAATGCCCAAATCAAAAGAAACAGTAAACACCGCAGGAACTGAATATCTAACGGGTCCACATCATTGAGGACATAAAATCTGATAGAGAAAAGGAGAATAATGAGTGTGATCAGCAGAACGCCGCAGCGAAACGGTATATTCAAATCCCATTTACTGTCATTTTGGTAATTGTCAAAATGCTTTTGACTAAGCTCAACAAAGTCTTTTTTAAGTTCTTTCTTTCCGCGGAAGAAAAATGCGATAGCCATTAAGATAGCAATAATTTGTATGAATATAGAGGGCCATAAGCTGATGCCATCCGTAAAGCTAAGGTTTTCTTCTGACTTATCTATAACTCGGAAAAAAGCGATGTAAAAAATTGTCAAGGCGCCGAATAATAAGTAAATGGATGATGTTCCAGAGTTGGGGCGTATCCTCCAATGAAAACAAATAAAGGAAAGTGTAATTCCAAGCACTAACGATAGCAGTAGCTTGGTTTGATCCTGTAACCATAGCTGCAGTTTGGTTTCATCCAACGGTAATTGCTGCAACATGACTTGATCACGGGGAAACCTTTGTTCCCGTTGTAGGTGACTTTGGTCCGGAGGTGCATTCTGCACGTTATTAGGAGGACAGCAATTTTCATTCTCCTGTGTTACGTCCAGTTCCACCGCCCCATGACGCCCGATTTCAAATATTCGGGGTGAAGGAATGTCAGATCTCCTAGCGTCGTTTGTTGCGACTTTCATAATGTGGTAAAAAATGTTGGTCTGTTGACTATCTCGAAAGGAAGGAAATTGTTTCTGATATTTTTCGTCAAGCAGATCGAAGTGCGAAGCTACAACAAGGTTTCTGGTTGAGGACCAGTGTTGTGGGTGAAGCATCTGGGCGTCAAGGTCGGTTGTGAAGACCAGCATATTCGGCATTTCTGCACGCAAGGCTTCGAGTATCAGCAATTTGTCATAAAAATCGCTGCCGAAAATACCTACGGCTTTAATGCCGCTATCACGTTTCTCCAGATTTATCTCTTTATGGACATCATTAATCTGCTTTGCCAGTCGATGAAAGTAATCAGATTGACTTGGACCGATAGGCAGGGGTGGTGGAATATCTAAGTCGATTGCAGAAAGCCGGGCTACGGGTTTGTTGGCTTGATTTTCATTCTTATCTTGTTTATGCAATGTTTGCTGGTAGGCATCCAGGCCTTTCAGATAGAAAATGTTTCTTATTTTTTTTATTTCACAAATATTATCTTTAGGGTCGTCGGCGGTAGGTTTATCTTTGGCGTTAGTATCCTGTTTATCGTTAACAGAAGGCTCGGAGTAAAATCTACAAAAGTTCTTGGCTAGGGTGCGTGCATTTTCTGAATCTTGTTCTGTAATAATCATTACATCAGATGGTTCTTTAACCTTTCGTAGAGCTAATTCTCCAGATAGCTTCTTGGTTAGCTCCTCAGTAATATTGAGTCGTTCCTCAGATAGCTTTTCCGTGGGTACTTTTTTATAGAACCCATCAGGATTAACGAGTAAGATACTTTTACAATTTTTTTTCTTGATTTCCTCCGTTATCTTGTCTCGGTATTCCAGATCAAGAACGTTGTTCAAATCGTAAATGTATATCTCTTCAGCAAGTAGATTCTCGAACCCAGAAGCGAACTTGTCCAAAGTGAGCGCATTGTCATCAGTTTTAAATATTTCGCTATTTATCCAGACTACAATAATGTCTGGTTTATCGCTTAACTCATTTTTCTCTGCCTGATTTGTATTATATTTGGACTCATGTTGGTAATGCTCCCAGCGTACGTCATACGCTTTGTTCTTTTGACTGGAGCAAAAGTGCAAACGGTCCGGTTCCAAGGGCCGATAGCCGGAGTCTATTAACCCCGCAATTACTGCATAACGCTGCCGGGTTCGCAATTCCTTATTTTCTGTAGTATTGGGACGTACTTTTAACAAGGGAACCAATATTTTCGTTTTCTTAATATTGGTTTGCCCCAACTCTTGGGGAGCGCGACCTAGGATGGCTGAACGGAACGCTCCGGCAAAGAGCGATGGGAGCGGCGGAAGTTCGCTTGCCCCATGCTCCCCTGACTCACCGAACGCAAGATTGCCGCGAATGAATAGAGTATCGGTGGCACGCAAGTGATAATATTTCGTCATACTTGCTCCTGCTAACTGATATTCGCATTGCCTTTCTGCTTGTCCCGCTTTCCCTGCCTTAGCTTTTTTTTCCTTGTCTTCTGACTCTTTTTTTAGATCAACCTCTTTTTCCCGATTGGCGGGCTCAATGTCTATTTTTTTATGTATCGTGAAATGATGAGGAAACGCTTTTTCTGACTTGTCCCTAAACTCGATGTAATATTGATTTCTTTCAGTATAAGAATCCAGATCAAAACCGAAGGGATCCTGCCACAGCCAGCTTTCGTATGAATATCCGATTGTTTGTAGATCCTGGCGCTGAATGTACGGATCAAAAGGACGGGGACTCTCGACTGGCTTGTCATACCAGATCAAGAGTCCAAATATGATGAGTAAAGCCAAACCAGCGACAGCAAGGTCCGGCTCTTTTTCCGAAGGCATATGCTGCTATAACCCCCCAAGTTATTATTAGGTGTTGTTTTACAGCGGCAGATCAGGCGGCTAATTTTTGATAAATTTCTGTTTCTGTAATGACGAGGGTTTTGACCCGCGTCTGCGATGACTTCCAGTAATTATTTCAGGACACCTGAGACAGTCGAGATGTGCCGATCAGTTAGGTTATGAAAAACAAGGCATATAGGCATCTATCATGCTGGAAGAGCCTGCAATCACCCCTTTCGAATGTATCGTCCATTCTCTACCCTCGTAATCAACCACTTTTCCTCCCGCCGCCCTGACCATACAAACCCCTGCTGCCATGTCCGTCAGTTTGGTCGAAGGTCGGAAAAACAGGTCGAGCCTTCCCGCTGCCACTTCGGCCAGCGATAAAACAGGAACTCCCAATACTTTTACTGCGCGCGCCTGTTGCAATACACGCGAAAGCTGCCCAAGTGTTTCCGAGCGCGTGTGCATTTCAGAGGAAAAATCGACTCCAACGATCGCGTTTGCCGGTTCGGGCGGACTCCTTACCCGCGTAACTTCTCCATTTATTTTTAGCTGATGTTCTTCCTGTGCGCTATATAAGATGTCATGAATGGGATCGTAAATGACACCGAGAACAGGTTTTCCGTTGCGGAGAAGCCCGATGGAGATGGCAAGAAGCGGTGGGTATCCCGTCATGTTTTCGGTCCCATCCAATGGGTCAACGACCCACTGCTCGCCCTGCTCGATAACGACTCCCCCGCTCTCCTCTCCATAAAAATGGCACGAGTGGAGTTGCAGCAACGCTTCTTTCAGGAATTGCTCGGATTCCCTGTCAGCGGCAGTTACGACCTGTCGAGAGGATTTGAATTCGGTTGTCACACCTTGTGTGTAGTGGGCTCTGATAATTTCTCCGGCGAGCTTTGCAATTTTTTCTATTTCTTCGATAAAAAAAATGCCCTGTTCGGGCATGCTGATCTTCGAGTTTTTCATAGGCGCTTTGTTTGATTCGATATTAGATAGCACTTGTCATACCTGTGAAAAAACGGTATTCAGGGTTTTGATTATATGACGCAAGCAAATTATAAGTTGAATTCCGGGTGAGACCCGGAATGACAAATCTATAGAAGTAGGTCGGGCAAGTCCACCTACTTCGAATTAACAGCCGCAAAGAGTCTTAACTCTGCTCATAACGCCAGTTCTTTCGGGATATCGAATTTTCTGTTGACTATGGTGGTCGGTGCTTCCTGATGGTAGGCGCCGGAGGGGATAAGGCCGCAGCCGCCGTAGTGCTTCATGACTCTCAACTGCGCAAGAACGTCCTCGCCCGCGTGTTCTTGCGGCACCTCCTGCCAGAATTCAAACCCACCCGTTTCCCGCAGCTTTTCCGAGTCATACAGCACGCAGCCTCCTACCCAGGCGATCTTGTATTTCTTTTGCGTGTCGGGAGTCAGCTTCAGTTTTTCCTGCACATGCAGGATATTGGCGGCATTGTGCAAGCTGTAACGCTGCCAGCTTGCGTGCTGCGGGGTTACGATCTCCGGCTCAACGCGCCCGTGCCATAGCTCGATCGCCTGCTCCCAAGGCCGGCGATCATCCCGGTACGACAACCCGATGACCGCTTGTCCGACAAATCCGATTTCTTCTTCCTGGTGCGCCAGCAGCATGTTTCCCAGAACGAAAGACTCCAGCAGAATGTCATCATCGAGGTAAAGGCAGTATGGCGAATCGACCGTATCCAGCAGGAACTGCCGTTGCTGCGCCAGGCCGCGGCGAGGCAGGTTGGTCAGTTGCTGCACCGCATGGCCTTTTTTTTCCAGCAGGCGGATTGCCGTCTGCACCGAGGCATCCCTGTATACGGGAAGATCACTCTGATCGGAGATAACGACGGCGAAATCGCGGTATTGCTGGAAACAAAGCCCGGTGAGCGTTACCGCCAGCGCCGTGGGGCGGTTGTAGGAAGGAATGACTACGGTAATGTCTTCCCGCATCATGTATCCCTTGTTATTGATGCCTCCAGGCTGCCATTGGATTTGATCAGCCTTTCCGTGGTCAGGCCTGGAATGACGGACCTGAGTTTTCTCCGTGAGGAAACAAGCTCACCCACAGCCGCCACGATTGCCTCCGGCGAAGCCCTGGGTGTGGATGGTCCGGGGAAAGACTGAAGCAGCCGGTTCTTTGTCCTCAATTCCGGCGGCACCTCGAAGTAAAGCACCTTGCTCGGCACTTGCCACGGCGTATGCTGCGGATTGGTCATCGCGTACAGCACAACGACAGGGGTGCCGACGGCAGCGGCGATATGGACAGGACCGGTATTATTCGACACCAGAACGGGCGCCGCTTCGGTCAGGATAATGAGTTCTGCAATGGATAGCTCTCCAGCGAGATTCACCGCAGCCACCCCGAGTTGGCGGGCGATCTGGTCCACATGACCCCGCTCGCTGCCGCTGCCGGTGAGCAGGATTTTATAGCCCTGCCTGACGAGCGACTGGCAGGCCGTTATATAATCACTGGCCGGGTAGAGACGCTTTTCTTCACTGACGCCGGCATGCAGCACCAGCCAGCGCATACCTTCCCGGATGCCAGCAGCATTTAACATACCCCCTATCCTGTCCGTTGCTTCTTTCCGCGTCTCCTCCGGAATTTTCAGCAGGAGCCTTGTATCGGAAGTTTCCGCGCCGACCATCTCGACCAGGCGAAGCTGCCGTTCGACCTCGTGGACGACGTAGTCCAGAGGCTCCCTGTCCGGTACCCACTGATTGATAAGCTGGTAGGGATTCTCGCGACAATAGCCCAGAACCTTTTTGATACCCGCCAGATAGCACAACATTCCAGCCGGCAACGGGTTCTGGCTATAGACTGTAAAGATTACCGCGGCATCAAACCGAAGGGCTTGCAATTCACCGGCAAGCGCCAGCAACCGTCGCGCTCCATTGGTTTCGGTCGTCTTTACCCAAGGAACATCGAACCGAATCGTTTCGTCCACTTCCGGAATGAAGGGGGCAATGCATGCTCCCGCGGTGGAAGTCAACAGAGTGATTTTTCTGCCTGGAACCGATTCCTTGAGCGCCCGCATGGCCGGTTGGCTCATCAGCACGTCGCCCATGTTGTCCGGGCGGACACATAATATGTTCTTGTAATTTTTCCAGGCTTCGGCAAACACTTTGGTTTCCCGGCCTATGCAACCTGTTTGTCCATACTTTTGATCCTGGATATGATGTTTGTCGTGGATCTGTCCTGAACAAAAGGCATGATTTCCACTTTTCCGCCGTATGCCCGGACAACCGGCGCTTCGGGAAGCGTTTCGATCGTATAGTCGCCGCCTTTTACATACAAGTCCGGCTGAACGACTTGCAGAAGATCGATTGGCGTGTCTTCCTCGAATGACGTCATGAATGTCACCGACTCCAACCCGGACAGTATGCGGATACGCTCGTACAGGTTGTTAATTGGGCGGTTGCTCCCTTTCAAGCGTTTAATGCTGGCATCGGAATTGAGGCCTAGCACCAGAATGTCACCCAGATCCCGCGCCTGCTCGAGATAGCTGACATGCCCGCTATGAAGGAGGTCAAAGCACCCGTTGGTAAACACGATGCGCTTGCCTTCTTTTCTGAACGTAGCTAAGCGATTATTCAAGCCTTGCCAGTCCGCAATATATTTACTGCTGCTTCCCAGGTAATGCCGCAGTTCGTTCTGCGTGCAGGTCGCAGTGTGGGATTTTTGCAGTATCACCATTGCCGCAGACTTGGCAATCTCACCCGCCACTTCAATGGAAGCCCCACTGGCAAGGGCCAGCGTGAGCGCGCTGACATAGGTATCCCCTGCTCCGGCTGCCCTGGTGTTCTCTACCGGTTTGGAGAATGTGCGATAAGGCTCCTTGCCGTGCTGAAACAGCAATGCGCCTTCGACATCGATGGTGGCCGCAACATATTTCGTTCCGGATTTTTTGAGCAGCTTTTGTCCGTGGAGCCTGATCTGCTCCGAACGCTGGCCTACAGGTGCCGGTTCCGTGATGGCAAGCAGCGTGACGAGTTCCTGATAGTTCGGCTTGGCTACAGTCGCCCCAAGCCGGCTGTATTTATCGAGTGATTTCGCGTCGATTACCAGGGTATTTTCCTTTTTTTTCTGCAAGACACGCAAAGCATCGATCACCGGGTCCGTGAGAATGCCATAGCCATAATCGGAGACAACGACAGCATCCATCTCATGAAATTTTTCGTTCAGGGTATCGATCATCTGCTGTTCATGCTGGTTGCATACCTGTTCCGTCGTGCCTGCGTCGAAACGCACCAGCAGCTGGGCGCCCGCGGCTACACGCTGTTTGGTAAGCGTGCGGCGGGTGGGATCACAGATAACCAGGGAAATGTCGAGGCTATGACTGACGAGCGATTCTTTCAGCAATTCGGCCTCGTGATCACATCCGACAACCGAAAGGTAGTGGACCCTGGCCCCCAGTTGCGCGAGGTTCACTGCCGTATTAGCCGCCCCTCCCGGCACCGCCTTGACATCCCTGATATCCACGATGGGAACCGGCGCCTCCCTGCAGATACGATTTGCCGAGCCGTCGAGATACACATCGAGCATGGCGTCGCCGATTACCAGCACATTTAACCCGCTAAAGCGATCGATAGTGGCAAGATAACTGCTGTTCATGCTGCCTCCTTTCACTGGGACGTATCACCCTTCGTAACCGGGTACACATGGTCAAAGCAATTTCAGGGAGCAATTTTGCAAACTGCCGGCATCAGCAGTGTGCAACCTCCCCGCCCGTCGCATCGCTGATGACGCCCTGACAAACAATCTCTGCCGCTTCCATCCAATCCATTACCGAATACATGGGTTCACGGTAATTACCCTTTACCCACTCCGTCTCGCTACCGTTATCCAGATGAATCGTATGGCAGGCAGCGCGATTTCCTGCTTCCACGTCATTCAGGATATCCCCGATCATCCAGGAGGCTTGCAGGTCCACATCATGATCCCTGGCAGCCTTTAAAATCATTCCCGGCATCGGCTTGCGGCACGCGCAACCGTCGCCCAGACCATGGGGGCAGTAATAGAAAGCATCAATGAAAACGTCATATGCCCTAAGCAAGGACTGGATGCAGCGGTTAACCGGAATCAAATCCTTTTCCTCGAACAAGCCCCTGGCGATGCCGGATTGATTGGAAATGACAATCAATTTATAGCCCGCATTTTTCATATTCCTGAGAGCTGCGCCCGCGCCCGCGATCAACCGCACATGCCGGGGATCGACGTTGTAGGGCACGTCGTGAACAAGGGTGCCATCCTTGTCGATAAACACCGCCTTTCCGGTTTCAGTTTCCGCAGGCACTACGGCCACGATGTCTCCCGCATCGGAAGAACCATTACCTCCGGGATTACCGTCTCGTCCGGCTGTGTGAGAACAAAATGCACGGTGTCGGCCACGTTTTTTGGATCCTGGAGAACGTTTGGATCGGTATCGGGGAACCTGTCCATGATAAAAGGCGTACGCATTCCGCCTGCTATCACCGCAGTGACCTTGATATTGTCCCTGCGTCCTTCCGCATGCAGCGCATGACTGAAACCGAGCAGACCCCATTTGCTGGCGTGGTAGGCACTTGCCTCGGTCCAGACCCGCTTCGCGGCTGTCGAGGCAATGTTGACGATATGCCCCCTGCCCTGACGCTTGAGGAGCGGATAGACGGCTTTCGACAACAGGAAGGGACCACATAAGTTGACGTCCACCACCCGGTCCCAATCCGTGACGCTTAAATCTTCAATACCGAGGGTCATGTCGGTACCGGCGTTATTGATCAGTATGTCGATGCGCCCATGTCCCGCCATGATGTCATCGATAGTCTGCCGGATATCCTCCGCGTTGCGCACATCCAGCACGAAGGGATAAGCAGTGCCGCCCTCATCGTTAATGGCCTGGGCTACGTTTTTTACCTTGTCTGCCTTGATGTCGCAGGCGCAGACGACCGCTCCTGCCGCGCCGAGCGTATTCGCAATTGCCTCGCCCAACCCTTGGCCCGCCCCAGTGACAATAACGACTTTGTCAGTCACACTTTGTTGATTCATGCTTGATTTTCCTCTTATTAACGTTTTTAGCCAGTCCCTGCACCTGGAAGTGCTTTATTGACCACTCTTCTGTTATCTGAATGGTATCCAGGTCGTCCACCACGATTTGCTGCTCGATCAGATGGCTCAGCACGTGGAGAACAAGCAGTTGTACTTCCTGGATGCGTGAAGTTTCGTTTGACGGAACGATGATGCTGACATCAGTCAGTTCGCTGGCAGGTCCACCTTCCTTGCCGAGCAGGCCGATGCAGAACATCTCGCGCCGGCGCGCACTCCGGAGCGCCTTGACCAGGTTTACTGATTGCCCGCTCGAGCTGATGACAACCAGGACATCTCCCGGCTGCCCGTGTGCTTCGACCTGCCTGGCAAATACCTCATCAAATGTATAGTCGTTCGACCAGGCAGTCACAAAGGCGGTATCGGCAGTGAGTGCCATTGCGGGCAAGCCGCGGCGACCGTTCGCCTCAAACCGCCCCATGAGTTCGGCTGCAAAGTGTTGCGCTTCGGCGGCACTTCCGCCATTGCCGCAAACCAATACCTTCCCGCCACGAGCGAGCGATCGATAAATAGCCTGGGCCGAATCGAGGGTGGCAAGGCGGATTTTCCGCCTGGACTTTTCAATAGTCTCTATCAATGACCCGAAGGAGTCGTCGATGTACGACAGGGAATCTTCTTCGTCGTCTGCCCGCAGCGGGCTCTGCGTTGCAATCCGCTCGTACATGTTGGCCGTGAGATGCGTTGCCTTCATCCATGTGTAATTCTGATTGACATGGCGGATAGCGTTTTCCTTGAAATACGTCATGAGCTTGTTACTGCTCAAAAGCTCTATGATGCGGCGGCCAAGCAACGCGGGGTCGTTGGGTGGCACAAGAAAGCCCGTCCTGCCGTCCATGACCGTGGATTTAATGCCGCCGACATTTGAACCGATCACGGGCGTCCCGCAGGCCATAGCTTCAAGCGGGGTGATGCCGAACGGTTCATACCAGGGCGTGGTCGTGAATACGTCGCACGCGCTATAGTAGTAATGCAGCATGTCGCGCGGCCGCCGTCCGACAAACGTCACGAGATCGCCCGCACCCTCTGCTTCAGCCAGTTTTTGCAGGCGGCCGATTTCAGGCGTTGTTTTTGGATCGGGCTCATCCGACTCCCCGCCCACTATCAGGAGGCGCGCTTCGAAGTTGTGCTCGCGCCGCATGTAGCCCAGCGCCTTTATGACGTTATCGACACCTTTTCGCCGCACCATGCGCCCCAGTTGCAGGATGATCTTTTCCTGAGGATCGAGCTTCAGCGCCATGCGTGCGAACAGCTTATCGAGAGGATAGATTTCATCCGGCCTGAATCCATTTGGAATAACCGTGATTTTTCCCGGATCAGCTTCATAGAGATGGATCAAATCGTCGCGATCCTGCGGGCACAAGGCAACAATCTGGTCAGCCTCTGCGATCACCTTTTCCTCGATGGCAAAGCCCTCGTCCGGGAACCAGTCATTCCCCCCCTGGTGAAGCCTTCGTACTTTTGCAAGAGCGTGAAAGGTAACGATGAAAGGAATGCCCAGTTTCCGCTTGATATCCGCCGCCACCAGCCCGGACATGAAGAAATGGGCATGAACGAGCTTGTAGCGATTATTTTCCGTCTTCATAAACCGCAGGATGTTCCGCGTGAAGGCGGGCATATGAGGCAGCAGCTTTTCCTTGGGGATGAACGTGACTGGCCCGGCTTCGACATGCACGATGCGTATGCCATCCCGCCAGTTGAGGATTTTTGGAACTCGCCGGTCGTCCCAACGGGTAAAGACGTCGATTTCGTAGCCGAGGGCGGCAAGATGCCGGGCCAGTTCGGCCACCGCGATATTTTGTCCGCCGGTGTCCGTACCCCCTATTGCCGCAATGGGTGAAGCGTGTTCACTGATGAGAGCAATTCTCTTCTTCATACTCCTCCCCTTTCATTGAAGCCGGTCACGAGGCGCCTGCCGGTAATGAAACAGAAGAAGGCACCTCATTCACACGAGAGCACTTCCTGTTTCGACAGGCCGGCGTCTGCACGTCCAGCTAGAGTATGTTGGATGCCGCAGCGATCGAGGACTACGAGATTTTCAATGGAGACACAAACTGCATTCCAATCAGTCTGTCCCTCTGATCCCGGATCAATCACTCAGCTCGAATTAGAGCAGAAGCCCGAATTTTAAGGACGAAAACACGCTCTCTCTGTTCGGTAACACACTCATCCTGAACAGCGAGGCTTTTCCAGTGGAGGCCTGCGGGTCAGGCGAAAGGGGAGGCATTATTCTCCGGGCTTTTCGGTTCGGGTATTGGCAACTGAAGAATAAGCAGGAGGTATTCTTTTATGACGCGGATACGAGGTTTGTTCATCCGGCAATCAGATTGATTCCCGGTCTTTTTCGCACACTCGGCGCGGATTCAATCAATCGAAACTGAGCGAATAAAGCACATCGATCGCATTATCCATTCCCGCACGGGCAACTAACGTGATCTTGGGAGTTAGCGCATAGGTGAGCTTCGTCACACCCGCCGCTGCGGCAAGGCCTTGTTCGTAGCTGATGTAAGCCTCCTTCGACAGGCGCTTGCCGATCGTGCCGATTTGTCCGGTCAAGGGATCGCTTCCCGCCTGGCGGATCGATAGCTCGTCTACTCCCAGTGCCCGGGTTATTTTATCGGTCACACCGCCGGATTGCCCGCCGAGAATGGAGCCGGCCGCGGCAAGCAATAATGAGGCGTCTGCCTTGCCTCCCGGAGCCCGCCCCAGGGTAATCCACGAAAGCTTCTCCAGATCGGACACGGCCGGCGTCGATACCAGCCGTATGACGGGATGACGCACACTGCCAGTCACTTCAACTCCTGCCACCACCGCCAACCCCTTGCGTACTGCACGCACGTTCAGTGCCGGATCGTCGATCGAACCTTGAAAACTCACGATGCCTCGCTCCACAGTCAGGTCCTGCCCATAGGCCTCGAATTTCGTATCCTGCGCGGTAATGGTGCCGACAGTGCGTAGCTTCTGTCCGGGCTCGCCCCTCAAGTGCAATTGTCCGGCAAGCCTGCCCTCCAGTCCTGATGCATGAATGTAGAACCGCTGGCCCAGATCGAGGGTAGCTTCAACATCGATGCGCAATCCGCTGCGCTCGGAATGCTGTCCATCCGGCTCGTCCCGGCCGATGATAATCACGTCATCGGGCAAATGAGGACGACCCGCGGTAGGCTGCGCCAGCATACCCGCGTTTGCCATGAGGTTTCCTCTGAGGGTGAGCATATTGTGTTCCAGCGTGGCATTACCGCTTCCCGAAGCAATAATCCAGCGGTCAGGCCGTTGAGCCAGCGGAACAAGATTGGCGGTAATTTCGACACTACCGCGCTCTCCGGTAAAATCCATGACTCCCGACGCCCGCAAAGTACCCGGTCCTTTTGCGAGTTCCAGGTGCCGCACCAGAGGGTCCTGCGGAGGTGAATAATGCGGCGCCGAGAAATCCAGGATGTCCATGTGAAGGGACTCCTCGTCAAAATGCGCGGCGAGCTTTCCCTGTTCAAGCCGCACCCCGTGCTCCAGCGAGGCAACCGCCAGATTATCTCCCTGTATCTTTCCTTCCAGACGCGGCTTGCCAAACGTCCCGATCACATCCGCCTGCAATGCAACTGCGCCGCCGGTCTTGATGCTGCTGTCAATGGCGGGGCCCGCCCAGGAAATATCCTGCATTTTGACAAGGATATGGCCGGAGAGGGCGGCATCCTGCAAAATCGTCCAGTGCATCCCGGACTCGGCTGATCTCGCCAGCGGCATGGAGACAAGAGCGTTCGCCTCGCCCAGTCGCTTGCCTCTTGCAGTGAGTTCTGCGGTCAGTTGGCCGCCTGTGGCTCGGGTAGACAACTTGAGGATTTGCAGACCCAGCGGTAGTGGCGGCTCGCCCGGCAATACCCAGTCACCTCCCTCACGTTCGATGTCAATAAAACCCTTCAGTTGACTACTGACTGAAATATCCCATTCTCCGTGCAACCGGAGAGCTTCATGACCCGCTCCCCGATCGGCTTCATACACCCTACGCCCGTCCGTGCCTTCGTTTTCGTTTGCCCGTACAGTCGTTGCAGTCTTTACGGCCTTCACTGCCGCCACACCCCCCGCAGCCTCCTCAGACTTTTTTCCTCCAGTCCCGGGACGCAGCCCAATCCCCGAAAAATGCCCCTTTGTGCTCCACCTTTCAGGACTCCAGTCGATTTCGCGAATCTGGACCTCGCCTCCCGCAATGCCGATATTCGATAAGCCGAGTGATGCGTGGCTTGAGCCAATCCGCACGGGAGAGGTATTTTTGAGGCTGAATGGAACTCGGCCGGACCCGGACAACTCCACCAGTTCCCCCGCCCACTCGGCATCCCGCCACTTCCCCCCCGTTTTGGCGAGACCGCCTCTGCTGCGGAGGGACAAGCTCTGATCATCGACCAACTGGGCAGAAACCTGGATCTCGTGTTGTGAAGTATTGCCCCCCACTTCCACACTGAGTTGTTGCAGACGCGGATTTGCCTGAAGCCGGTAATCCGCAGCCAGAATCTTTAACGCGATCGCATCGCCGTGCAACCTGCCATCGGCAGTGAAATTACCCAGATAATGTTCATCCGGAATCTTGACGCCCTTTCCGGTGGCGGAAAAGTTTATATCCGGCAATTCAAGCGGCTTCTCGATAAAACTGGCGGAACCGCTTCCCATTATTGCCTTCGCCATGAGTGAGCCGGCAAGTCCGTATCCGATTTGCGCCAGCGCAGGGGCATTCAGTTCAAGCTGTAATTGGTCGCCTGGCCGCCCATAGCCGCCGTGCGCCCGAAGCTGGTTCGTACCAAAGTGCAGTTCAACCTCTCCTTTAGCCCGGCCGAGCCCTGAAAACTCGATACGGCCATTGCCTGATACTGGGTGTTCCGCAACGTGGCTGTTGGAGATTGCAAACTGGCCTATACCCGCCGGTTCTGAAACTTTCCGGCCGGACTCCCGCGCCTCCCCGCGAGTCCCGGCAGAGCCTAGCTTACCCGCCAGTTTGAGGGTCGCGTTGAGATCGGTTCGAGGCGCCTGCAAAAACGCGGAGATATCGAAGCGCCGCAAGCTGCCCGCCAGGTCAAACTCCCGCTGCCCGTTCAACTCCATCCTGGCCTGACCGGTAAACATGGATTGCCCATGGCTGAGCCGTACTTTTTCCAGTGTCAGCACATCGTCTGCCAGTGTCACATGAGTACCTGCACTCAGCTTCCGGTCATGAAGCGCCAATATTCCCTGCTGACTCTTCGCATCCCCGCTGAGTCTCAGCGATCCACTGACATTTGTAGGACGCACGCGCGTATCCAGCCTGGCCATGTTAACCTGCCGGATGCGGAAGTCCGCCGATCCGCTTGCCTGCTTGAGTTGCCATACGATATCACCCATGATCGACCCGCCGCCCGGCAGCAGCAGTTTCAAATCATGAAGCTGGAGCAGTTCCGCCGACAACACGGGATCCGCGCGTGCTTCGAGCACCGGGAGACCGCCCGTATCCAGGGCAGCAGGCTTGCTGTTTTTGACGGTCAGGGTACCTTCGAGTTGGCCCGCCATTTTTTCATTCAAATCCGCCTGCAAATCAAGCTTGGCCTGAGGGGCCGTAGCAGAAAAAACATGAGGATCCAGACCGCTCAGTGACAACCGCAGGCCCGCCACCGCGAACGGGGCAAAGGGACGTAATTGCGCATCTCCCTCCCCTGACAGCCCGGCGCCCTGCCCCTCGATTTTCACGTCGATCTGTGCCAGATCTCCACCAAGGGTGGCATAAATGCGTGCTTCCGGCTTCCCCGTACCGGGTGGTTGTTGCACTTTGGGAACGGCAATCCCTGCCAGGGTTAGGTGGCCTTCCAGAGGAAAAGGCTTCACGCCTTCCAGTTGAGCGGATGCGGTCAGGCGCCCATAGTCGAGCATGGCGCGCAGTTCCGGAATCTGATGTATGTGCCCGTCACTTGTCAATTTCACGGCAAGATTCAGCGCCCGAAAAACCGGGGCACCCTCTTTTTCGCGCATCACACGGAGGACGCCGATCTCGAACTTGCGCACCTCCAGTGATAAGGGCAATTCCAGGTTATCCGGTTGTGTTGCCGGTTCCGGGGAAGGGGGTGAAACCACTTCCACTTCTCCCGCTGTCAAGGCGATGATTTTCAGGTGGCCTGACCGCAATGCACCGGGTTCCCAATCCAGTTGCACGTCCCGTGCGACGATAAGCAGGTTTTCCCCGGAAAAGCGCACGCGCCGGACGCTGAAGGATCGGGATAGTTTTCCTTCCAGTCCTTCAAAAGAAATGCTGTCCGCGCTCAGGCGAGACAGGGTCGACCCGAGCCAGACGAGGCCCGAGTTGCTTGTGACCACCCACAGAGTGGAGCCAGCGACCGCAAGGAGAATGAAGATCGCCGCCAGCAGCAACCACTGCCACCAGCGGAAGCTTGGGAAGACATGCCGGATTCGCTGTTCGCTTGGAGGCTTCATGCGCTGTCAGAACGCCACGGCAATCGAAAAATGAAAACGGAGTTTTCCGTCCCGCTGCCCGCGGGCAACATCCACCGCCAGTGGCCCCACAGGACTGCGCCATCGTATTCCTCCACCGTATCCGACAGCCGGGTTCAGCCCGCCTATGGTATCGGCTGCATCCCCCACATCGGTAAAGATGGCAGCCCCCCAGTTACGCGTAAGCCAATGATTATATTCAATCGATCCCGTGAACATCACCCTGCCTCCGACCACGGCGCTGCCTTCCCGCACGCCTAAACGCTGGAAAGCGTATCCGCGAACGGATTGAATACCGCCTGCCCTGAAGAGATATTCCTGGGGAATGCCGAAGCGTGAAGGAGCAAAGGTGTACCCCACCTCGCCCCGCAGAAGCAGCACGTCGCGCTTGCCCACCGGATACCAGAACTGATGTCTTGCATAAGTCCGCAAGAAATCCTGATCGGACAGCAGTTCCCGCTTACCGCCTCCTATGCGTAATTCTGAAACACTGCCATCCCTGGGGAATAACGGGTTATCCACGGAACGATAGCGCAGATAGCCATCCAGCACCAAGGTCTGGTTGATCTGCTCCAGGCCCCCTTCTGGCTCCCGATTTTCCCGCTGCCAGTTCAATGAAAGTCTGGTTTCAGTCTTGTCGAAGAGTTGGTTGCGACTGACACCGACTTTCTGGCGTATGGTTTCCAGTTGCTGGATGAAGGTCCTATCCGCCGACGCCCCCAGGGAAAACCATGTTCCCGACGCATCCGCCACGCTGTCGATTGAGCCCGTCAAGCTCTGGCGTTTCTGTTCGATACGCAATCCACTGTTCAGTCTCAAAGCGTTATTCAGAAAATCGTTATTCGTGTAAGTGACCTCGCCACGCGCACCCGTATTGGAACTGTAACCTGCACCGAACCCTACCCTCTTCGATTTCGCCTCTGATAGCACTACCTCTACCGGCGCCGCCTGATGCGTTGCTTCGTCAGGTTGAATATTGACAGCCGCGGAACTGAATTGAGGCAGATTCTGCAATTTCGTCTGGAAGGAGAGTAATTGATCACGACGATAAAGGTCCCCCGGTTTAAATGGTGCAAGGCCGCTTATGAGTGAGGGTTCATAGCGATTAAGCCCTTTTATGTCGAGATCGCCAAAGCGGAATGCCGGCCCGGAGTTCACTATCACCATTAATCGCGCCTGCGAAGAATCAGGGTCTATCTCCGCCTTGCTTTCCTCGATCTGCGCTGCGACATAATCCTCTCCCGCGACACTGGATAGCAATACCGATTTGGCCTCTTCCCAGGCAGGGGAGCGAAAGGGCTGGCCTTCCCTGAGGGACCAGGCAGATCGCAGCTTTTCAATTCGTGCGCGCCGTACAGGCTCATCAACACCCAGATCCCCCTTGAACTCGATATGGACCTCGGCAACCACTGTTCGCGGTCCGGGTGCGACTTCCAATTGCGGTAGTACCTCGCCGGATGTGGAGAGATGCAATGTTATCCTGGGCATGAAATAACCTTCGGTGGCGAGCAGTTCGCTGATTTCCCGCTGGGCGCGCCGCATGAAAGTGGCGCGCGCGGTTTCGTCTTCCAGAGGCTCCGTCGGCAGACGGAAGTATGTCTTCAGCAGATCCGCCACGGGTTCCGGAGCGGAAAGCCTGATGGAGGGGGATGGAGCATCGTCTCCGAAGAGTCCCCCGAAGAGACCCGCTTCGACCGTGCCGTTACTCAGCATGAGCAAAATGATCACGCCGAGATAAAGACACGCTTTATCTGCCAGAAGAGAAAACAAGAATTTCAAGACGGACAAATGCGAGAAGGGCTGTATAAACACTACCGGAAGCCGGCGAATGAAAGGCAGGCTTTGCCTGTAAACCTGCGGGATAAGGTAAAAATCTTTGTATCCGCAAGCAGACCGCCAGAATCAAAGAATAGCAGACCAGCGATATAAGCAATTTTCCTGAGTAAAGCGCATCGGTGCGGTCGCGTCAAGCCTTTGCTTGGCAAGCTCTCTCCCGCCATAGTCTAAACAGCCGGGTGGCCTACCTAACCTGCGTACGGCGCCTTGCGCTACAGCGTCCGTGCGCTACAGCGTCCGTATACTATGCTGAACAAAGTCAGGCATTTGACTGTCTACGAATATAACAGTACGAGAGTAAGGATATCTAATGGATAAAAAGGATAAAAAGCCCCAACTTCCCATGGACAAAAAAACCCAGCTCAACTTCTGGTACGTCATTATTGCGGTACTCGGCATTCTGCTCATACAAAGCATGTATGCCCGCTATACCAAGGTCGAGCCCATCCCTTACAGCCGCTTTCATACCCTGCTGGACGAGGACAAGATTGCGGAGATAGCCATCACCGAAAATCATATTTATGGCACCCTGAAAGGGGAAGGTGCCGATGGGTTAAAGGATTTCGTGACCACGCGGGTGGAGCCCGAGCTGGCCGATAAGCTCGATCAACATCACGTGACGTATACGGGCGTGATTCAGAGCACCTGGATGCGCGATCTGCTGTCGTGGCTATTGCCGATGGCGATTTTTTTCGGAATATGGCTGTTTATCATCCGCCGCATGAATCCAGGCGGCATGAGCGGCGGGCTGATGTCGATCGGCAAGAGCCGCGCCAAAGTTTTCGTGGAGAAAGAAACCAAGGTGACTTTCGCAGACGTGGCCGGAGTGGATGAAGCCAAGGAAGAGCTGGAAGAAGTCATCAATTTCCTGAAAGATCCTGCGGGATACAGCCGCCTGGGCGGGCGGGTACCCAAGGGTATCCTGCTGGTGGGTCCGCCGGGTACGGGCAAGACGCTACTGGCCCGTGCTGTAGCAGGCGAAGCGAATGTTCCATTCTTCTCGATCTCCGGTTCCGAGTTCGTAGAGATGTTTGTCGGGGTTGGGGCCGCCCGGGTGCGCGACCTGTTTGAACAGGCGCGCCAGATGGCGCCTGCCATCATCTTTATCGATGAACTGGATTCGCTTGGACGAGCCCGGGGCGCCTATGGGCTTGGGGGTCATGACGAGAAGGAGCAGACGCTGAATCAACTGCTGGCCGAGCTTGATGGTTTCGATCCTAAAAGTGGCGTGGTGCTGCTCGCAGCGACCAACCGGCCCGAAATCCTCGACCCCGCCCTGCTGCGGGCGGGGCGATTTGACCGCCAGGTGCTGGTGGATCGGCCGGACAAACTGGGACGAGAGCAGATTCTTGCCGTACATCTGAAAAAGGTGAAGCTCGATCCTGACGTAAAAAAAGAGCAGGTCGCAGCTTTGACGCCGGGGTTTACGGGCGCCGATCTCGCCAACCTGGTCAACGAAGCTGCTCTGCTTGCCACCCGCAGGAATGGCGCCGCCGTGACAATGGGAGATTTCAATAACGCCATTTTGCGGGTGGTAGCCGGCCTTGAGAAGCGCAACCGTCTACTCAATCCGGAAGAGCGGCGCGTGGTCGCGTTTCATGAACTGGGGCACGCCATGGTGGCGCTCGCCTTGCCGGGAACCGATGCGGTACACAAGGTTTCTATTATCCCGCGTGGAATAGGCGCGCTCGGCTATACAGTGCAGCGACCGACCGAAGACCGGTTTCTGATGACCCGGGCAGAACTGGAAAACAAAATGGCGGTGATGATGGGCGGACGAGCGGCCGAGCGTGTGGTATTCAATGAAATATCGACGGGCGCATCGGATGACATCGTCCGCGCGACCGACCTCGCCCGTGCCATGGTGCTACGCTATGGAATGACCGAAGCGATCGGTAATGTTGCGTATGACCGCGAACGCTCGCAGTTTCTGCAACCCGGCATTCCCATGCCGCAAAGCCGGGACTATAGCGAAGATACGGCAAACACGGTTGATAACACTGTGCGTGCGCTCGTCGATGGCGCGCTGGAGCGGGCGATAGAGATATTGGAAAACAACCGCGCGCTGCTCGATCGTACGGCGGAGGAACTGCTTCAGGCCGAAACGTTGAATGAACCCGAGATAGAGAACCTGAAACGGCAGATCACTGCCAGGCCCGTGCTTCCTCGCACCGAGACTACTCCTCCGGAAAGCGACAAAGTCCTGGAGAAAATGTAGGCTTCGAATGCTGACTTTGCATGATTGATTGCCTATCTGGAACAGACCTACAGGGTCCATTCCAACCTACAGGGTCCATTCCAGATAGGCATCTCAATCAAGCCGCGTATGCATTTATCCACATAAAAAATTTCTATACAGGCCCCAGTTTCCTGTATACTCCGCGCTTCGACGAAAAGCCCTAATAGCATCACGGCTTTTCTCGGTCCATCGTTCCTGACCGTTTCAGAGCTTCTTCGATTTTCAAGTTTCCAGAGGAAATTGGCGGCACCGTGGTTAGCGGCGATGTTTGGAACTCTTGATCAACCCTTTATGTGTTGCTCAAGCGGTTTCTCATGTATGTGCGCTGGCCGACCAACAGCCCGTCCGTTTTCGGGATACGTCCTGCTTGCGCGCTTGAGAGCGCATCCAAGAATCAATTCAGGTCATCTGACTCAGACGCAAAATGGGATGGAAACATCCCTGTGCAGAACTCGACAATTTTGTCGTAACTCTCCTAGAGATTCTTTCAAATGGAGACTGAGGCACGGAAACCGGATTTTTACGAGGATGCACACTTTTCATTCAACAGGAAAAAACAACGTGTCTTTTGAAAGTTTGAATCTCCATCCGCTCATTCTTAAAGCCATCAATGATGCGGGCTATACCTCGCCTACCCCCATTCAGGAACAAGCCATTCCCGAATTGCTGGCGGGCCATGATGTCATGGCATCAGCCCAGACCGGCACCGGCAAAACTGCTGCTTTCATGTTGCCCGCTCTGCATCGGCTGGCTTCTCCTTCCGAGGTACGTAGCCGCGGCCCCCGTGTGCTGGTATTGACGCCAACGCGGGAACTTGCGCTCCAGGTATCCGAAGCCACTGCCAAATATGGGAAGTACCTACCGCGGGCGAAAGTGGTGAGCATACTTGGTGGTATGCCTTACCCGCTGCAGAACAAACTGCTCTCGCAGATGGTCGATATTCTTGTGGCCACTCCAGGTCGGCTGGTCGACCACATCCAACGGGGGCGGATTGATTTTTCGCGCCTGGAAATGCTGGTGCTGGACGAGGCCGACCGCATGCTCGACATGGGCTTCATAGAGGATGTTGAGCGAATCGTATCGGCCACCCCTGCAACCCGCCAGACCTTGCTGTTTTCAGCCACTCTGGATGGTCCAATGGATAATGTGGCTGCGCGTCTGCTGAATTCGCCGAAGCGCATCCAGGTAGCCACCTCCAAGGCCCAGTTGAACAATATCGAACAACGGCTGCATTACGTGGACGACATTTCCCACAAAAACCAGTTGCTGGACCACCTGCTTCAGGATATAGCGCTCAAACAAGCCATCGTTTTTACCGCCACCAAACGTGATGCGGATATGCTCGCCGACAGTCTTTCCGCCCAGGGTCATACGGCAGCCGCCTTGCACGGGGACATGAGCCAGCGCGACCGCAACCGTACTCTCGTAAAGCTGCGCCAGGGCGGCATAAGAGTGCTGGTGGCAACCGATGTAGCCGCGCGGGGAATCGATGTGGCGGGAATTACCCACGTCATCAATTTTGATCTGCCGAAATTTGCCGAAGATTATGTGCATCGCATCGGGCGGACAGGACGCGCTGGCGCGTCAGGAATTGCGGTTTCATTCGCTTCCAGCAAGGATGGAATCCATCTGAAAAAAATCGAACGCTTTACCGGCCACCGCATTGCTTCGCATGTCGTTCCCGGCCTGGAACCACGCGTTAAACCCCGCCCTGGCGGGGGTGTACAGCCTAGAAGCACGACTAGTGTCGCCCATAAACGCAGCCGTACCTGGTCCAGTGATGTCCCGCACCGGAGCAACGCTTATAGGTCCGATGGAGACTGGAAGGCCGGGCAGAGTCGTTCACCTGCCGGTAATCGAGATACATGGGGTAATACAGCGAGCAGTACCAGAGCCTCCAGAGCCGGCAGCGGAGGGAATGGCAGGCGTGATTCATTGGGAAACACGACCGCTTCCAGCGCTTATTTCAGGGGGAAGTAGGCGTTTCATCCATGTTCTGAAGGACCAGCGGGAGGGAAAGCAGCGGGAATTTCCCTGTCCCGCTATTCACGCAATCCCTCATCAATTTTATTCCGGCTGGTTGCGCATGAAGTCCGCGGTCTGATCGAACGCCATCGCGAGCTTCTTGCGCAAGGCCTCATCCAGCTCGATATCCACCATTGCTCGATACATGCAGCCCAACCACTGATCCCGCTCTGCAGCGCCGATAGGAAAAGGCATATGGCGGCTGCGCAGTCGGGGATCGCCATACTTGTCGGTATAAAGTGTCGGTCCCCCGGTCCAACCCGAGAGGAACATGAACAATTTCTCCCGGGAACTGGTCAAGTCCTGCGGATGAAGCTTGCGTATGCCGTAATAGTCGGGATCCTCATCCATCAGGTCATAAAAACGGTCTACCAAGCGGCGGATGACTGCTTCCCCACCCATCCGTTCGTAAGCTTCTATAAGGTGCACTTCATTCTCCTTCTTTCCTTTAACCAGACTTTAACCAGATCGTCAGGGAAGGCCGGAAGAACAAGGCGCTGCTTCCTCCATTGTTCCCTGTAAAGGTTCACGTTTCCTCAGCATGCGTAAAACCCAGTAGATAGCACAAGCAGCAAGCAGATGCTTTACGCTGTGTCCACTGATTGCGTGTCCGAGAGCATAAATCGGCCGGTCTGTGAATTCCGCAACTTTGCCAAGGGCATAAAGCCCCAGCGCAGCGTAGATGTCCCCTCCTCGGGTATAACGCGAGCGGAAAAAAACACCCAGGAGAATGATGACCAGCAACGAATAGAACTGCACGACTACGTAAAAGTTCAGATTGCCCTCTCCGCGCTGCTCGCTCCAATACCAGTTCAGTACGGTACCCGCTCCGATCGCAATCAGGACAGGCAAAAGGCGTGTCCCTGCTTTTGGACCGACCCGGTCGTTGAGCGTTGCTGCCAGCAGCGCCATGATGCCGATTGCAATGGGTAATCGGTCCCATATCAGGCGATCGTTGTCAGGAGCCAGATGGTAGTAGGCTGAACCGAAGCATACCAGCGCCACGCTCAGGAACAAAATCACGAAAGGCCAGCGTTCGGATGGCAGGGTAAAGGCCTTGGCGGCAAGCGAGCTTCGGGAGGACAACAAAAATACCAGACCTGCGACTCCCACGAAGAGAAAGGCGAGATTGGAGATTACGTTAAAACAGTTTGGAATGCCGAAACAGTCACGGCTATCGGCGAAATGGTGGTATGACGGGGGCTGCGGAATGGGTGGAACAATTGCTGCAATCAACAACATGCCAACTGAAAGTATAGCCAGTATCCATAATTTGAATTTATTATTCAATTACTCGTCCAAACTCAACTGAAGGTCTTTGCATGCAAATAAGGAAGTGAACCATAATAGGGTGCATGCAACATGAAAAGAGAAGACCTGGTATGAGAACAAGTGTTTCAACCCGCACGCAAGAACATCATGCGATGCCGATTTGCCAGATCGATTTGAATATCAAGGAGAAATCATGAAAGTGCTGGGAGTACTTGCAACGTTAGTAACTCTTATTATGACTTTTGGAAGCCGTGGCGTACTTGCCGAGCCTCTTAAGGTCGGCGAGGCAGCGCCGGATTTCAATCTTCCCGATCAAAATGGCAAAAACCACAAGCTCTCGGATTACCACGGCAAATGGCTGGCATTGTATTTCTATATTAAGGACAATACACCCGGGTGTACCAAGCAAGCATGTAAATTCCGTGATGACATTCACCAATTGAGGAATCTGGGCGCGGAAGTTATCGGGGTAAGCGTGGACGATAGCGCAAGCCATGCCAACTTTGCCAAAAAATATGACCTTCCCTTTCCGCTTTTGGCAGACAGCAAAGGCGAGACTGCCAAGCGTTACGATTCGATATGGAGCCTCATCGGCCTGGCCAAACGCAATACCTACCTCATTGATCCTGAAGGCAGGATCGCTAAAATTTATTTATCAGCCAGCGCTTCGCGCAATTCTGTTGAAATAATCGAGGACTTGAAAAGAATGAAGGATTCCCAGTTGCATGTCAAAGATTGAAGTGAATCTCGAAATGTGAAACCTTCTAATCCACAAGTAACGGCACAAATTGTCGACTGGAAGTCTCGGCAGGGCTCTCCATTTGGCCACGAAGACCTTTTATCTCTACAGCGTCAAGGCTCTGGTGTTTTACTTGTTTATAGAGATGGGGGCTGCCCTGCAGCAGTCGTTGGTAAGTAACAGATATTCCTGAAAGCGAATCTTCCCGTGAGGTTTTTCATCGCGTTCCTGCAACCGCCTCCTCCACTCGTTCCACCGCAATGATTTCGATGCCGGAAGGCGCTGCTTTCGGTTTATTGGCCTTGGGTACGATAGCCTGCACAAAACCCAGCTTGGCGGCTTCTCTCAATCTTTCCAGGCCACGCTGGACGGGGCGCACTTCTCCCGCCAAACCCACTTCCCCAAACACCACCGTTTTTTCCGGCAGCGGCCGATTCTTGAGCGAGGAAACGATTGCCAGCAATACCGCCAGATCGGCACCTGGTTCGGTAATTTTTACGCCCCCCACGGCGTTCACGAACACATCCTGATCGAAGCAGGCGATGCCTGCGTGGCGGTGCAAAACCGCCAGCAGCATGGCAAGCCTGTTCTGCTCCAGTCCAACGCTCAACCTTCTCGCGTTAGGCGAGTGCGCTTCATCCACCAGGGCCTGGATTTCAACGAGAAGCGGTCGGGTACCTTCCTGTGTCACCATGATGCAGGAGCCCGGGACCTGCCCGCCGTGATGAGAAAGAAACAGGGCCGAAGGGTTGCTCACCTCCCGCAAACCCTTTTCAGTCATCGCAAAAACGCCCAGTTCATTCACTGCGCCAAACCGGTTTTTGAAGGCGCGGATCAGGCGAAAACTCGAATGCGTGTCACCTTCAAAATAGAGCACCGTATCCACCATGTGCTCCAGTACGCGCGGCCCGGCCAATGCCCCCTCCTTCGTCACATGGCCCACCAGAATCATGCTGGTACCGCTGGCCTTGGCGAGCCGGGTCAATTGTGCTGCGCACTCACGTACCTGGGCGACAGAACCGGGTGCGGACTGTAGCGCGTCGGAATAAACTGTCTGGATGGAATCGATGACGGCCACATCAGGCTTGCGTTCGGCCAGCACTTCCTGGATCCGCTCCAGGCGAATTTCAGCCAGTAAATGCAACGCCTTTGCATCGACCCCCATCCGTTTTGCGCGCATCGCCACCTGCCTGGCCGACTCTTCACCGCTCACGTACAATACGTTTCTTGCGAGCGGCAGCAAAGACATATTGCATAACGCCTGGAGCAACAGCGTGGATTTGCCGATGCCCGGGTCGCCGCCCAGCAATACCACCCCACCCTGCACGAGGCCCCCGCCGAGCACTCGGTCAAACTCGATCAAACCTGTGGAATAACGCTGGTCTTCTTCCGCTTCCACTTCGCTCAAGCTCTGAACTTCCCTGCTTTCCGAGACGGGAGTGAATCGCGCTGCCACCTTTTCGCTCACCGCCTCGACCAGCGTGTTCCATGCCTGACAATGTGGGCACTGGCCCTGCCACTTCAAGGTCTGGCCGCCGCATTCGGTGCAGGAATAAGTGGATTTGGATTTAGCCATGTGTGAGGAACCGGAATTCGTTATTGCCCTGACAGCTCGATCATGAAAGTAATATATTTCATTTCCACGACCACGTCATAGATATATCGAGCAGACGACAGGTTCCGTCCAGCGCAAGGATTGCATCAGTTCCAACGATCAGAGATTTGAGGATTGACGCCGGCATAGGAAATTCCAGCCAATCTGGACATTTCGGCTTTCCAGGTGCAAATATCATCCCGGCTAAATTCCCCCAGGGAATGGTGGCCGCAGGCTCTTGTCATGATCTTCATCAGGTGCACGCTGCCGGTGAAAAACAGCGCCAGATCACGCGCCCTGGCGTCGATGTCGATCTTGTTGACCAGGTGCTGGGCATGAGTTGCTATGCCGGCCGGGCAATCGCCGGAGTAGCAGATGCGCGCACCGGTACAGCCAATTGCCTGCAGCGCACTGTTGGCCAGCGCGATTCCGTCGGCCCCCAAGGCTAACGCCTTGATGAAATCAGAAGGAATGCGCAAACCGCCGGCAATGATTAGGGTCACGCTATTCTTTGTACCTTTTCCATGGCCGGCGGCGTCGAGAAATTTTCTCGCCCGCGCCAACGCGGCGATCGTTGGCACTGAAATATGATCCCGGAAAATCGCCGGCGCAGCGCCGGTACTGCCACCTCGCCCGTCTAGAATGATGTAATCGGCCCCGGCATCGAGCGCGAAGCGCATGTCATCCTCGATATGGTTTGCGCTTATCTTGAAACCAATCGGAATGCCGCCCATCTGGTCGCGGATCTGATCGGCAAAATCAGCAAAATCGCGGGGTGTGTGGAAATCGGCAAAGGTGGATGGGGAGATCGCATCCTTGCCGACTTCAATCCGGCGTGCTTTGGCAATCTCCTCCGTAACCTTGCCTCCCGGCAAATGCCCGCCGGTGCCGGTCTTGGCCGCCTGCCCGCCCTTGAAGTGAAACGCCTTGACTTTGCCTTTAAAATCCTTCGCGAACTGACTCAAGTCGTTGTTTTTCTTCAGGCCGTTGCGCGCGCTCCCCAGTTCGAACATATAACTCTGATTCAGCTCGAGTTCATCCCCCAGAATGCCGCCCTCACCTGAACAGATCGCCGTGCCGGCCAGATCAGCCCCCTTTGATAATGCCTGCTTGGCCCTTTTCGACAGGGCGCCATAACTCATATCGCCAACCAGCAGCGGGATATCCAGAACCAGGGGTTGTTGGGCACGCGGACCGATCACTAGCTGAGTATCCACCGGCGCATCATCCATTAATGGTTTTTTATGGAGTTGCGCTGTCAGAATCTGGATATCGTTCCATTTGGGCAGCGTATCCTTCGGCACCCCCATGGATACCACCGGCCCGTGATGGATTTCATCGGGATGGTCGATAAGCTGTCGTCCCAGCTCGATCATCTGCAAAATGTCGAACCGCGTGTTTTCGATGCTGGCCGCTATGCTCTTCTTCAATTCCTCGTTCATTATTGCATCCTTTAATTATTTGCTTTGCGCAGATAGTCGGACAGGACATTTAACACCGAACCTGGCAGTTGCCCGCTGGGGGGCATCGGATTGATCGGTTCGTGCATGCGGCCTATGATTTTGTCGACCAGATCGCGGTGCTTGAAATCAGCTTCGGTCATTAAAACCGGCTTGGCCATTTCCGGTGTATGGCAATAGCTGCAATGTTCCTGCAAATATTTGAACGGTTCCTTTTTGACCCGCTCCATCGTCCAGTGATCGTCCCATTGGCAATTTCCCGGCTGCCGGTCGCAATCATTGATCTTTTGCAAGGCCGTCCGATAGTGTCCGAGCGATAGTTTTTCCCGTAATTCGTTCTCCTCCTTGATCGATTTGGCGCTGACCCTGATCGGCAGGATACCTTCGCTCTTTATCTTTTTATCGTGCACGCTATCGCTGCGCTGAGTCTCGGAAACATTCGACAAAAACAAACGAGCACGCCAGTTTTCGCCAACCGCGGGATGAAATTTTTCGTCCTTCAGGCTGTGGACGGAAAACAGGTAATTAACAAAAGTGGCGTAGACACCATTTCCGAGTGCATGGCATTGCGCGCACGCTTTCGCCTCGGGGCTGACCAGACGCCTGGGCTTTTCCCAGGGATACTGCATCAGGTCTTCATAATATTTATCTTTTTTGTCGGCTTCGCTCATCGCCAGTAAAAATTTGTTGAGCGTACCGTCTCCATCAAAAGGAGAAACCACCGAGTACAGCATTCCCGACCGGCGGTTTGGTTTCAGAACCTTGCACTGATATTTGATGCGGTCGCCCGGCGCATAGGTTTGTGCAAGATATTTGCCGCAAGCCTCGTTGCTGGAAAAACTTCTGACACAGTTGGCAGAGCTGCCGGCAACCAGGCAGACCGGCTCATTGAATGGGTAGCGAATGAACGGACCGTTGGAGTGACAACGGGTGCAGCCCCCAAGGGTCGGCACCGACCAGTGGACCACCATTTTTTCATCGAATTTACTGAAGCCTGGCGCAGGAATCTTTTCCCCCGGAATCAGAGCAACCTCCGCTTCCGTTCTGATGGTTTCGACCGGCTCACCTTCATTGTTCTTCTCGATGACCGTCCACTTCCCATTGACCTTGAGGGTTTGCGTTGGCTGCCCGGCAAAATAGCAGGTTTTACCCGTATGCCGGTTGTAGCCGATCAGGCCCAGTTCATTGTAATGATCCCCCTGCTTCGAAAAATTGCTATTTTTCCGGCATATGTAGATCCAATCGACGGTTTGCCCGCCCTTGATCTGATTTGTCAGGTGTTTGATGCGATTGCCGGGGATACAGCCAGCATTACGCATGTCCCGAAAAATGCCGCTGGGCTTGTCGCAGGAGGTGATGTCATCGAATAACCGGGTGTCGACATTCAACTTGAGCTGCCCGGTTTCGGAATTGCGGAACCGGGGAGTGCTCTCCGGGAAATCATTACCAAGCTCGATCACTTTGCCGTCGGCAAGCGTGCGCTCGGTCGGAATCAGCACTGCATCCGGACAGTGAATGGTTTCCTGAGGAAATGGTCCCAGCTCTGCTTCACAAACCTCGAAATATTTCTTGTTGATCTCAACTCTGACCTTGGATGGCGCAGCCACCGGCGTCATTTCAGGCTCATCCTCATAGGCTTGTTGCGCAAGGAGCTCTGAGGCAAACGCAAGAAGCAGGAGAAAAAAGCTGGATAAAATCTTTTGCTGCATCACAATCTCCATCGATCTATCTATTAAACAAACTTATTATTCAGGCTGAAGTACATAGATGCCCCTGTCTGCGTGACCGTATGGAATAATCCGGGTAACATTTTTTCGCGCACTATTGCCGTCATCTTCAAGCGCCGTCATCTTCAAGCGCCGTCATCTTCAAGCGACCTGCCTGCTCAGCAATTATCCGGCTGTTGCCTGTTTTCCATTTTCTGGAAAAGATATGTCTATATCACGTTGTTCCATTCTTCCTCCGGGGTTTTGAGAAGGCTGTCTGGTTAAAGTAAAACAGGCTCGGCAGCCTTTGCCGCGAGTTGTTGATAGCACCTTTCTTTGGCCTCGGCGGTTGCTTGTCATCGATGGATTCAAGCAACTGCTGATGATTGAACCAGGATACCCATTCCAGGGTGCGAGAAACCGTAATCCGTTATCGCCGGTGATCTCAAAAAATGCGCCTGGAATACAACTTGATTTAAGAACAAAATGATCTATATATAAAATACAAAAACTATACGATGAGAGTTCTTCCTTCGGGAGGAGTCCGCGCAGGCCGGAAGAGTGCGCAGCCCTGCCGCCCGCGCTAATCCTCAAGCTGCGAGAAGCCGATGCAAATCCGTTAGCTAACGCGAGCTTCCTCTAAAAAGCGCCTCCCCTAAAAACCGGATTTCATGATGAATAAAAACGCGGGTGAGGCTGTCTCGGGCAGTTCGCATGGGGTCATATACGGCCCGCTCAAGGTACCGCTGTTTCGTGCTTTCTGGTTCGCTGCACTCGCATCCAACATCGGCACCTGGATAAACGGAGTTTCCTCAGCCTGGGTAATGACTGATCTCTCTCCTTCACCGGTGATGGTGTCTCTGGTGCAGGCGGCCACTTCGTTACCCATGGTACTGTTCGCGCTGGCCGCGGGTGCGCTGACCGATATCGTAGACCGGCGACGTTACCTGCTCTTCACGCAAATATGGATGGCGCTTGCCGCGACAATGCTCGCCGTGCTTGCTGCTACCGATCAGATCGATATCTGGAACCTGTTGATTCTGACCTTCGCTCTCGGCATTGGCGCCTCACTGGCGACCCCTGCGCTGAACGTCACTGCCCCCGAGCTCGTTCCCCGGAATATGCTGCCGGAAGCGGTCGCATTGAGTTCGTTGTCAATGAATCTGTCGCGTTCCCTCGGACCTGCCATTGCCGGCGTGTTGCTGGCCCAGATCGGCGCATGGGCCGCTTATAGCCTGAATGCACTCTCATTTATAGGCATGATTGCCGTGCTGTGGCGGTGGAAACGTGAACCGGAAGAACGATCATTGCCGCCCGAACGCTTCTTTCAGGCGTTGCGCGCCGGGGTGCGCTATGCCCATATAGCATCGCCTTTCCGTGCGGTGCTGATTCGCACCACGGCTTTTATTCTCTTCGCAGCCGCGGGATGGGCATTGCTTCCGCTGATTGCACGAGTCGAATTGGGCGGGGGACCCGGAACTTATGGACTCTTGCTCTCCTTCGTCGGTATCGGGGCGGTTTGCGGTCTCCTTGTTCTGCCCCGCCTGCATGAGCTTGTCTCCCGCGATCGCCTGGTGCTGATGGCAAGCCTGATTTATGCGGCAACGATCATGGCGCTGGCAACGCTGCAGAGCGAAGAGATGCTTTATGCCGTCATGACGCTTTCCGGCGCAGCATGGGTTGGCGTGCTCTGGTCGCTGCAGGTTACTGCACAGACCGCTGTTCCTGCATGGGTTCGGGGACGCGCACTGTCTCTCTATATCATGGTTTTCTCCGCCGGCCTGGCATTGGGAAGCCTGTTTTGGGGCTGGGTTGCTGCCAGCACCACCGTTCCCACCGCGCTCCTGCTATCCTCGGTCGGGACTATGGTGGCAGCGCTGGCCGTTCGCAATTTCAGCCTGGGCTCCCGGAAGGCCCCAGATCTTGCTCCTTCATATCATTGGCGGCCACATCCTCCAGCAATGGAAGAACCTGATTTGCGCCGCGGACCCGTGCTGGTCACTGTCGAATATGAGATTGCGCTGGATCAGCGGCGAGCCTTCCTGGAAGCAATCCGCTCCCTGGGGGCATCGCGCCGGCGCGATGGGGCGTTTGCCTGGGGAGTCTTTGAGGACCTCGAGAAGCCGGGGCGTTATATCGAATTCTTCCAGCAGGCCTCCTGGCTGGATCATTTACGCCAGCATGCACGCGTTACCCGCGAGGACCAGCGTGTGCAGGAAAACGTCAACTGCTTTCATACAGGCAGGGAAGCACCGCGAGTTTCGCATTTCATCGGCGGCGCGCCGACAGCGTCAACCGACAGTACAGCGGCGACGGGGGGCATGACTAAGCATAAAGAGGAAACTGCCGCGCCAATCGCCGAACTTGATAACCCCCTTTTTCCGCCTCACTGAAAGGAGCATTTAAATGATCCAACTACGTCGCGCCCATGAGCGGGGTCATGCCGACCACGGCTGGCTGAATTCCTGGCACAGCTTTTCTTTCGCGGATTATTACGATCCTGAGCATACGCAGTTTCGTTCGTTGCGGGTGATCAATGACGATACCGTTCAGCCAGGGCAGGGTTTTGGCACGCATGGGCATCGCGATATGGAGATTGTCAGCTATGTGCTGGAAGGCGCGCTGGCACATAAAGACAGTACCGGGGGCGGTTCAGTGATCCGCCCCGGCAGCGTGCAGCGCATGAGTGCAGGAACTGGCGTGCGGCACAGCGAATTCAACGCCTCGCAGAGCGAAAAAGTTCATTTCCTGCAAATCTGGTTCCTGCCCAACAAGACCGGTATTCCGCCCGGCTATGAGGAGAAATACTTTGATGAAGCGGAAAAGCGCGGGAAGCTACGCCTGGTCGCCTCGCCGGATGGCGCCAATGGTTCTGTAAAAATACAGACCGATGCGAAGATGTTCGCTGGACTGGTGGATGCGGGCGAGCGAATTGAACACAGTATTGGCTCAGGTGATGATGTTTACGTCCACATTGCGTGCGGCCATGTATCACTGAATGGCCATCCGCTTGAAACGGGAGATGCCGCCATGCTTACCAACGAAGACCGTCTGGTTCTCGACCAGGGTCAAAAGGCGGAAGTGCTGGTGTTTGAATTGTGGTAAGGAGCGTTCTGACAGGGAAATCAGTGTATCCGATAGGTAGCCCTGCTGAGGAAGAAGCAGCAGCAATGAACCCCGGAGGAGCTTCAGGCACAATGGGTGAGTCAACGAAATAGATTCCGGGTCAAGCCCGGAATGACGAATTTGTGGAAACTCTTTCCTCTTTCATCAGGCTGAATGAGGAATCTCGCGTCCTCCCCATGGAGAGCCTGGATTTGCCTGCCACTCCACCACGAGACCCTGTTCGTCGTCCGCTGCCTGAAAGTCGCAGTCTACCCCAATCCCTGGTACACAGACCAGCTGCTCTCCGCTGAATATGAGCGGTAGCCTTTGCCGTTGCCAGGGTGGAAGCGATGCTTCCCGTAGCAGGTTTTTAAGGCTGCGGCGCGGACGATTGCAGTCTGGACGCAGGCGTTCCCCGCCCTGGCGCAGACGGATCGTTATGGACTGCTCGTTGATCTTTTGTAAACCAATCCCTGCGCCTATACAACGTGTAAACCGGAGGGTTCCGCCAAATTCAGGGGTGGGAAGGCATTCTTCTCCCTGCCAGACCAAGTGCCAGCGAGCCGCGGGAATCGCTTGGACTTTTCGTATATGTACCCGACTTCTGAAGCACCGGATTTCTGTATTCCCGAAAATGACATGCAGTTTTGTATCGGGGCACGAGGAGAGCAGTTGCCGCAGAATTTCTTCGAGCTTTACCGTACTGGGCAGTATGACGCCATGCTGTGCCAGCGTGTAGCGCAGCAGGTTCCGGGCACGCGGAAGACCCAGTTTCCGTAAGTCTTCGACATGGAGCTTTCCGGGCACTGCACATTGCGCGCTATCGACTTCAGCCAATTCATCCAGTAAAGCCGATGCCTCTGCCATATGGCGGCTGGCGCGCAGGAAAGTCGTACGATAAGCGGGGAAGCGCATCTCCAGGAGCGGAAAAAGTGCGTGGCGCAGAAAATTCCGATCAAAAGATACCTCGTCGTTGCTTTCATCGGTAATCCACTGCAAAGCATGCTCTCTCGCATAGTCTTCGATCTCCCGCCGCGAAACATCTAGCAGAGGCCGAAGCAGCTTCGGGCGGCGCTCAAGTGCAGGGACGGGGCCTGTCGAGACTTGCTCGTCCATTTCTTTTCGCACGGTTCTCACAACCGGCATCGCGCTCAGACCCTTTACCCCTGCACCACGCAGCAATTGCAGCAGCAGCGTTTCTGCCTGGTCGTCCAGATGCTGGGCCAGCACCACATAATCGGTTTGGAGATTTCGAAAGATGCGATAGCGTTCTTCACGCGCCGCAGCTTCCAGACTGATTCCTGGCTCGCGCATGACTTTTACTCTGGCAATTTCAAGGGGAATGTTTCGGGACTGGCACAGATTTCGGCAGAATTCACTCCATTTGTCTGCATTGGGGCTGATGCCGTGGTTGACATGAACGGCGGAGAGCGGGAGCTGCATTTGCGAGACAAGCGGGACTAGCAGGTGCAGCAACACTGCCGAATCCACTCCCCCGCTCAATGCAACCGTCAGATGATCGCCGGTTTGGACCTGCGTACGCAATACATGCTGCGCCCTGCGTGAGATATTATCTGACTTTGACTTCCTTGAACTTGCCATATCCCATCAGCCGCTCAAAGCGTTTCTCCAGCAACGTTTCGATGGAATAGTCCTGCAGGAGCTTGAGCGAGTCCTGCAAGGCTTTCCTTACGGCTTGCATGGTTGCGGGATGATCACGATGCGCACCTCCGGAGGGCTCGCTGATGATCATGTCTATCAGGTCCAGGCTTTTGAGGCGATGCGCCGTGATTCCCATGATCTCGGCAGCTTCAGGTGCCTTGTCAGCGCTTTTCCAAAGGATGGAGGCACAGCCTTCAGGAGAAATGACGGAATAGGTTGCATATTGCAGCATCTGGATTGAGTCGCCCACTGCCACCGCCAGTGCGCCGCCAGACCCGCCCTCCCCGATAACGGTGCAGATCACCGGCACTTTCAATTCCGCCATTACATACAGGTTGTGTCCAATCGCTTCTGACTGGCCGCGTTCTTCCGCCCCAATGCCGGGATATGCGCCTGGCGTATCGATGAATGTGAACAGCGGGATGGCGAATTTTTCTGCCAGGCGCATCAGGCGCAGCGCCTTGCGATATCCCTCGGGCTTGGGCATGCCAAAATTGCGATGAATTTTTTCCTTGGTGTCACGCCCCTTCTGGTGGCCGATCACCATGACTGCCTGGCCGTTAAAACGCGCCAACCCGCCTATTATGGCATAGTCATCCGCAAAGCCACGGTCGCCGTGGAGTTCTTCGAAATCCGTGAAAAGATTCTGAATGTAATCGAGCGTATAGGGGCGCTGTGGATGGCGCGCGACTTGTGAAATCTGCCAGGGCGTGAGCTTCCCGTATATGCTGTTGGTGAGGGACTGGCTTTTCTTTTGCAGGCGCAGGATCTCGGCTGAAATATCGACCGCTGAGTCGTCCTGGGCAAAACGCAACTCTTCTATTTTCGCTTCAAGCTCAGCAATCGGCTGCTCGAAATCCAGAAATGTAATCTTCATAAAACACCGATTTAAGCCGAAACGGTAATGATACAGGATCAGGTGAAAACCGAGGAATCTCTCAATAAGTCGGGATGTCTGCGAGCCCTGTTTACCGGTTCCCTGTTTGCCCCTCCATGGAGAATCATATTCCGTTTCTGCTGTAGGAAACGTATAATGGAGAGTTTTTTCCAGCCCCTTCTCGGGGACAGAGAGAGGAAAAGACGTTGATTACAACAGCCAATATCACCATGCAGTTTGGGGCAAAACCCCTTTTCGAGAATGTCTCGGTCAAGTTCGGCGATGGCAATCGCTATGGATTGATCGGCGCCAACGGGTGTGGGAAATCGACCTTCATGAAAATCCTGGGGAGCGATCTGGAGCCTACTTCCGGCAATGTCAGTGTAGATGCGGGTGAGCGCGTGGGAAAATTGCGCCAGGACCAGTTCGCTTTCGAAAATTGTCTCGTAATCGATACGGTGATGATGGGGCATGAAGAACTGTGGCGCGTAAAGGAAGAACGCGACGCAATTTATGCCGATCCCGATGCGACGGAAGATGACTACATGCGCGCCGCGGAACTGGAAGCGAGATTCGCTGAACTGGATGGCTATTCCGCCGAAGCGCGCGCGGGAGAACTGCTACTCGGGGTGGGCATACCGCTGCCGCAACATCAGGGGCTGATGAGCGCTGTGGCACCCGGCTTCAAACTGCGCATACTGCTTGCCCAGGCGTTGTTTGCCGATCCGGATATCCTGCTCCTGGACGAGCCCACCAATAATCTCGATATCAATACCATCCGCTGGCTTGAAGATGTCATCAACACCAGCAGGAGCACGATTGTCATCATTTCGCATGACCGGCATTTCCTGAACAGCGTATGTACCCACATGGCTGACCTGGATTATGGCGAAATCCGCATCTATCCGGGAAATTACGATGACTACATGCTCGCCTCTACCCAGGTGCGAGAGCGCATGCTGGCCGACAACGCGAAGAAAAAAGCCCAGATTGCTGAATTGCAGTCGTTCGTGAGCCGATTTTCCGCCAACG
Source organism: Nitrosospira multiformis (assembly GCF_003050865.1). Lineage (GTDB taxonomy): Bacteria > Pseudomonadota > Gammaproteobacteria > Burkholderiales > Nitrosomonadaceae > Nitrosospira > Nitrosospira multiformis_E. Next base: position 43,826 of record NZ_QAOK01000019.1, read on the forward strand.
CCTCCAAAGCACGGCAAGCGACCAGCCGTGCCCGCCAGATCGAAAAAATAAAGCTGGAGGATGTGAAACCTTCAAGCCGACAATATCCATACATCCGCCTGGACATGGACGAGCGCGAGAAGCTGCACCGCCTGGCGGTATCGGTGCAAAGCATCACCAAAGGTTTTGCCGGAATGCAAAAACCGCTGTTCCACAAATTCAGCATGAATGTGGAAGCGGGCGAAAAAATTGCGATTATCGGTCCGAACGGTATTGGCAAGACGACCTTGCTGCGTTGCCTTGCCGGTGATCTGTCGCCTGATGCGGGAGAAGTCAAATGGGCGGAGAAAGCGCGTCCTGGCTATTTTGCGCAGGATCATGCCGCGGACTTCGACAACGATGTATCGCTTACCGAATGGATGATGCAGTGGCGTGGTGAGCACGATGACGATCAGGCGGTACGGAGTGTGCTTGGCAGATTGCTGTTTTCGGGCGATGAAGTCAGAAAATCGGTGAACGTCATTTCCGGCGGAGAGGAAGGGCGTATGCTGTTTGGCAAGCTGATGCTGCAAAGAAACAATGTATTGCTGATGGACGAACCCACCAACCATCTCGACATGGAATCCATCGAATCGCTTAATGCAGCCTTGGAAAAATATACAGGCACACTGATTTTCGTTTCCCATGACCGCGAATTTGTGTCGTCTCTCGCAACACGCATCGTTGAAATGAAGCCGGAGGGAGTCGTCGATTTCAAGGGCAACTACGAGGACTATTTGCGGAGCCAGGGAATTTTTTCGGATGGCGTGAATTCGCGCGGGAATAGTTCTGCCTCGTCCAAGGAAAAAGCGCGCGCCTCATCCAGATGACAGGATGAGTTCTTCTCTCTGATGCTTAGCCGAGAGACTGCGCAAGCCTCGAAATAAGGCTTAACGCGGGGCAGTGAGCGCTGCGCGATAACGCTCCCAGTCGAAACAGGGGCCTGGGTCGGTCTTGCGACCTGGCGCAATATCGGAATGCCCCGCGATGTGCTCGATGGAATACGCTTTTTGCAGCTCCAGCGTGAGTTCGACCAGCGCTCCGTATTGAGAATCGGTAAAAGAGTGTGAATCGCTGCCCTCGAGTTCGATACCGATAGAAAAATCGTTGCACCGGTCCCTGCCCTGCCAGCAGGACTCCCCCGCGTGCCAGGCGCGTTTTTCGCACGGGACGAATTGAATGATTTCCCCTGTCCGGCGGATATAAAAGTGGCTGGAAACCCTGAGTCCGTGAATGGCGCGGTAGTAGGGATGGGCTTCCGGATCAAGTCTGTTGGTGAATAAATCGACTACGCCGTCCCCACCAAACTCATCGGGGGGAAGGCTGATGTTGTGAATCACCAGCAGACTGATTGCACACCCGGCGGGACGTTCGTCGAAATTGGGCGAAGCGATGAAGCGGATGCCGCTCGCACATCCCGTTGCGTCGATCTGCATGAGGCAGTCATCCTGTCGGCCGCTGCTGGCTGCCTCATTTTGCCGGCTGTAACCCGTTTGCACCGTCAGGTTCACGATTCAGATTGCAGGTGCAGTCGCCGATGCTCATCACTGCAAAAAAAATTGCCTTCCGAAGCAATACTCTCGCTTCTGGGCAAATGGACACCGCAGTAAATACATCGGACCATATCCTCACCCTCGAGAGATTGAGGCTGTTTATGCATCTCCTCACGTTTTTTGAGAGCGCGGCGGTAGCTCCTTATTACCCAGAAAAAAAGAAGGGCAATAAGGGCGAAGAACAGGATTCTACCCAAGCTGGAATCTCCGTTGCGGTATCGAAACCGGCGGCAAGCAGTTAAATGACATGTACGGCATTCTACCGCTTATGCATTAGGGCGCAAGCTTGAGAGGAGATAAAAATCCGCCAAGGCCGCCCTCTCCCCTGGCCCCTCTCCCACTCGTGGGAGAGCAACCGTGTCAAGGGGAATAAATGGTTCGGTTAACCTGTTTCTTCTCTCCTTGGTTCTCTCTGCACTTGCAGACGTGGGGAGAGGACCAAATCTGACCCGCTTGCATAAGTCAGGAATGAATGACGCAGATATTCCGCATATGACAGCGTTTCCAGATAAAAGCAGTCGAAAACGCCAATGTGAACAAACCGAATGGTCGGGGTGAGAGGATTCGAACCTCCGACTCCTGCGTCCCGAACGCAGTACTCTACCAGGCTGAGCTACACCCCGAAAAACCGATTTTGATACTTGCGATGCCTGGAACAATTCATGTCAGGCACGTGGGCTGCAATTGTACGCAGGAAGGGGTTTCGGAGCAATCCAAATTAGCGCGGTGACTGCGCCACCGCGCCCCTGCCAAGCAGGCGAATTAGGTCCAGGTAAAACTATTAATAATTTCTCGCCACCGCAAAGGTGCCCAGATCCAGCAGGGATTGCTTGTAGTCTGAATCCGGCAGTGAGGAAATCATATTGGATGCCGTTTCGGATTCGGCTTGCGCCCGTTGTCTGGCATAATCCAATGCTCCGGTCTGCTGGATAACTTCCAGCACGGGCTGAAAGCCTCCCTCGCCTCCCTGCTCGATGGCGCTGCGTATGATCTCTGCCTGGGCGCTCGATCCTGTTTTCATGGCATAGATCAACGGCAGGGTGGGCTTGCCTTCTGCCAGGTCGTCACCCAGATTCTTGCCGGTCTCTTGATAGTCCCCGGAATAATCCAGCATGTCATCGGTGAGTTGGAACGCGGTGCCGAGATGCATGCCATACACGGCCATCGCCTCTTCCTCCGCCGGCGTGGCATTACCGAGGATCGCGCCGAGCCGCGTTGCGGCTTCGAACAGCTTTGCTGTCTTATAGCGGATCACGCGCAGGTAATTTTCCTCATCTACGTCCGGATCGCGAACATTGAGCAGTTGCAACACTTCGCCTTCGGCAATCGTGTTGGTCGCATCGGCCAACACCCGCATGACACGCATATTGTCCACTTCGACCATCATCTGAAACGCCCGGGAATACAGAAAATCCCCGACCAATACACTGGCGGCATTTCCGAACAGGGCATTTGCAGTCGCCTTGCTTCGCCTCAGATCGGAAGCATCCACGACGTCGTCATGCAGGAGGGTTGCCGTATGGATGAATTCCACGATGGCGGCAAGATTGTAATGGTATTGTCCGGTATAACCGAACGCGCCTGCGGACAGGATTACCAAGGCGGGCCGTAGACGCTTCCCGCCGCTGTTGATGATATATTCGCTTACCTGCCGGATGAGCACGACCTCCGAATGGAGTTTTTCACGAATTACGGTATCCACCCTGCCCATATCCTGGGCAATCAGGCTTCTGATACGTTCAATTGACACGGAGGTTCCTGCAAAAAAGCTGCCATGGTAGAAATGTCGCTGCCAACGTGTCAAGCCCGAAAACGGGCAAAACTCGGATTGCGTCATAAAACTCATCCACAACAGACCTTTACCTTGAGTGGGTGACTCTGTATAATCCGCGTCTACTTCTTTTCATGGCTCCCTGGCGGGCGCAATAAACAGGATTCCATCATGTACGCAGTCATAAAAACCGGCGGGAAGCAGTACCGGGTCGAAAACGGGTTAAAGCTCAAAATAGAACAGGTACCAGCAGAAATCGGAAGCGAACTTCTGATCGACCAGGTATTGATGGTTGCTGATGGCGACAATATTTCGCTGGGGAAACCCTTGCTGAGCGGCGCGTCTGTCAAAGCAACCGTACTGGAACAAGGCAGGCATGACAAAATCCGCATTTTCAAGATGCGCCGGCGCAAACACTATCGGAAACAGCAGGGGCACCGGCAGAACTACACCGAAATTCAGATTACCGATATTTCGGTATAAGGAGAGTCTGGCATGGCACATAAAAAAGCAGGTGGCAGTTCCCGTAACGGGCGGGACTCCAATTCCAAGCGCCTTGGTGTGAAGCGCTTTGGCGGCGAACTGATTCCGGCTGGCAGCATCATCATCCGCCAGCGGGGTACAAGGGTTCATCCGGGTGAGAACGTCGGAATGGGCAAGGATCATACACTGTTCGCCAAGGTGGACGGCAAGGTAAACTTCACGGTCAAAGGGTTGCCGCAGCGCAAGACAGTGAGCATTATCCCGGTTTGATTTATTTTACCTTTCAGGAAAAGCCCTATCAGCCCGATAGGGCTTTTTTGTTTGCATCCGAGTAAATGATCCATGAAATACATTGACGAAGCATTTATCCATGTAACCGCTGGAAAAGGCGGCGACGGCGTCGCAGCCTTCCGCCGGGAAAAATACATTCCGAAAGGCGGTCCGTCCGGCGGTGATGGCGGACGCGGGGGCAGCATTTTTGCGGTGGCTGACCGCAACATCAATACCTTGGTGGATTACCGGTTTGCTCGCCTCCACCGCGCAAAAAACGGCGGAAATGGGCAAGGCTCTGATCGCTACGGAAAAAGCGCCGAGGATATTGTATTGCGCATGCCCGTTGGCACCGTTGTCACCAACGAGGTCACCGGAGAGTTGGTGGCCGATCTGGCCCAGCATGATCAAAAAATCCTGCTGGCGAAAGGCGGCACGGGGGGATTAGGCAATCTGCACTTCAAATCCAGCACAAACCGCACCCCCCGGCAATTCACGCTGGGTGAACCGGGAGAGGAAGCCGACCTCAAGCTGGAGCTCAAGGTTCTTGCGGACGTGGGACTGCTCGGCATGCCAAACGCGGGCAAGTCGACCCTGATTCGGGCAGTTTCAGCAGCACGCCCAAAAGTAGCTGATTACCCTTTCACCACCATGCACCCTGCTCTGGGCGTGGTGCGTGTGGATCAGAGCCGCAGTTTCGTAATGGCTGATATTCCAGGGCTGATCGAAGGCGCAGCGGAAGGCGCGGGACTTGGACACCGCTTCCTGAAGCATCTTGCGCGTACCCGCCTGTTGTTGCATATCGTCGATATTGCGCCGCTCGATGAAGCGGTTGATCCGGTGCATGAGGCCAGGGCTATTCTCGAAGAACTGAGGAAGTATGACCAAGTGCTCTATCGCAAGCCGCGCTGGCTGGTGCTCAACAAGGTCGATCTGCTGCCGGAAAATGAGCGCGAAAAAATATGCAGGAAATTCATCCGTAGCCTTGGCTGGAAAGACAAAAACTTTGCCATCTCAGCCATGACGGGGGATGGCTGCAAGGAACTGACCTACGCGATCATGGAATTTCTGGAGCAGGAACCGATGGATGAAAATCAGGATCTGGCAAAATCTGCGGAACCGGATACATTCGATTGATTTCCCTGCGGGTCCATTAACAGGCGCCCTCCGTTGCGACCCCCTTTCATTCCCTTATCAGCAGCAGAGCTCACAGCAGCGCACATGGCGCACAAGTTGTACTACACTTAATCAGATTTCCAGATAAAACTCTGCTTGCGCTGATCCAACTTTAAATTTGGGAATATTTTTTTTGACTGGGGAGGAATGATGACAGAACTTGCCGAGGCGGAACTTGCGGGACTGGATGCCGTTATAGAAGCAAGAAGAATGACATCCGATACGTCCGATAAATATGAGCAGATCGTGATACCCATTGGTAATGCCGGCACCGCTGTAGCGGGTGACAATGCGGGTTTATCAGGAGGTGAGGGCCTGTCGCTGGACGCACTCGTGAAACTTCGCGAGAACGCGCTGAGCTGATATAAGCTCATGTCATTAGTCTCTATCCTGCTTTATTCGATAGTGACTCTTTGGCTGGTAATCACATTATTGGCGCAACACTCGCGCTTCCAGTCCGTTATCAACCGGTTTAACGGACTTCATATCATTCCACGCTGGACATTCTTTGCACCTAATCCTGGAGTCAGGGATTATCACCTGGTTATAAGGGACCGTTGCCGGGATGGGCGGCTGACAGACTGGAAAAGCGTGCCTGTTTATCCGTCGCGCCCGAAATTCGCGTACTTGTGGAATCCGCAGAAGCGCGCATCGAAGATACTGACTGATGCCATCCAGGCAATAAAGCTGTTATTGAAACGCGATGATGTGGGACCCTCCGGACTTCCTTTCACCGTCCCCTATCTCCTTCTTTTGCATTACGCAGCCCATGCTGTGCAGCCTGAGCCGGACGCTGCCGAGTTTCAAATCGCGATTATCGAAGCTACAGGGCATCTCGAGCGGAACCTGGAATGTTCATTCCTTTCCAGTTTTCATAGCCGATGGTAACTGAGGGCATGGCGGACATCGCCTTATGCCTCGTCATCACCAAGACTCTATTGGCTGCATGGGCCCTGCTTTCCGCAGCGGAATGGTTTGTCAACCTTCACCTATTCCGCTCTGATGGTTTGCTCACATGGAATATTCTGCGCCTGCGGCCACGCCTTGTGATCCCGGCGTCCATCCGCCATCGTGTACATGCGGAATCCGCTGTAATTGCTGTCCTGGTATGCCGTATTGTCGCGGGACTTCTGCTGCTGATCCCTTATCCCAATCATGCGGATTTGCCGTGCAGCCTGCTCATTCTGCTTTCATGCTTCTACATGTCACGCCGCACCTGGTTCGGCGGCGATGGATCGGATCAGATGGGAATGGTCATTGCTGCAGGTCTTGCCATCATTTCCGCCGGCCTTGTGCTGGATGACATAAACGTGACGGCCTCTGGTGTTCTTGCAATCAGCGGTCAAGCGGTCCTCGCCTATTTTGTTGCCGGCGCCGCCAAGGTTGTTTCGCCCGTCTGGCGAGACGGAAAAGCATTGCCCGGTGTGATGAAAACCCGAACATACGGACACTCCCTTGCCGCGGGTTTTGCCGCAGACCGACCCGGCTTCTGCAAGTTCGTATGCTGGCTGACTATCGGGACGGAAATGCTGTTTCCACTCGTTCTATTGGCGCCACCCGGCGTGGCGATTGCAAGTCTATGCTGCTTCGCCCTTTTTCATTTTTCCAATGCCTACTTCATGGGATTGAATGCGTTTGTCTGGCCTTTTCTCGCGACTTATCCGGCTGTCATGCTAGCCAATTCGGCAGTCCGCGGCTGGATGGGGTGGGCATGACAGCAACTGCGAATGATCCAGATCGCCTCTCCGTCATTTATGACGGAGAATGCCCTTTTTGTGCGGCGTTTGTGAAACTTTACGCTCTACGGAAGAATATAGGCGAGATAGAACTCATCGACGCCCGGACAAGGCCTGATCTGGTCCGGGAGTTGCGAGCCCAAGGCATGGAAATCAATGAAGGCATGGCCGTGATATGGCAGAGGCATTATTACCACGGGGCCAATGCAATGCATCTTCTTTCCATACTCGGTGCTGACAGGGGATTTTTTGGTGGGTTGAACAAATTCCTGTTCTGCAACAGAAACGCCGCTGCACTGGTTTATCCCGTACTTGCGACTGGCCGCAGAGTGGCCCTATCGTTACTGGGCAGAAAAATGATTCCACACCGATGATGGTCAAGGGCAGGTTTTTCGGAAAAAATGAGAAAGGTGTAGACATGACGAAAATCAGGGCAATACAGCTATACGTCTCCCACTCCCTTCATCAGCATTTTCTTTCGCGCCCACCGCTTCTTCTGCCAGATGATCACTCCCGTAACTGACAGCATCGCCACCAGCAGGCCCATGACGGATACGAAAATACGTCCGGGAAGACCGACGATACGTCCGGAATGCAGCGGAAACTGCGCCTGCATGAAAATATCGCCCGCACTGCCCTCACCCGGCACATTTGCTCCGGCGGGTGTTCCATCCTTGCCATCGAAGAAAAGCGAGGGATTTCCCAGTCCCACATCCCCATGGTCGTTCCCCGGCTCAAAGAAGATCACACCATAAACCCCCACTTCGGGATCATAAAATATGCCACCGGGAGGCGTATGCCATCCGCGCTTTTCCGCTTCGGTTATTGCACCCTGCAGGATGGTGTGGCGATCCACCATCGGCTCGACAGGCTGGTCGGGAGGATTGGGAGTACGTGTGAAGGGACTGGGCGATAGCATCGAAAAAAGCGACACCAGCGGCCGCATGACCTGCTGGTTGAGATTCATCGACACGGCCGTCACAGCCAGGATCAGCAGGAATCCCCATACCCACACTCCACCGGATCGATGCAGATCGAAGTTCAGCCTTGCTCCTCCTTGCCGCCAGCGGAATGCAAAGGATTTGGTCCATGCACTCGCCTTGGGAAATGAAATCCACAGAGCAATGAAGCAATCGAGTGCCCAGATGATCGCAAGAGTGCCCATGAACAATATGCCCAACTCGATTCCGAACCCGTCCGGAATATGCATGCTGTAGTGCAGCTTGTACAGAAACGGCAGCAGATTCTCGCGACTGAGGGAGATCTCGCCCCACATGCGCTTGCCGCGCACTTCTCCATCAACTGGGTCGAGGGCTATCTGGTTGAAATCCAGATCGAAGGCCGTGCCTGTTGCCCGGTCGAGGCGCGGCTTTACTGCCAGGCCAAGGTTATGCCCCGGCTCGACGGAGAGTGGAACCCAGGTCACCAGCAACCGGGGGTCCGCTGCTTCCAGTCGATCGGCCAGCAGCAGCGGAGGCTGCGAGATGCCACCAACATTCCTTGCTTCGTATAATTGGGGATTCAGCCACTCATCCAGCTCATGATCCCAGGAGATGACAGCGCCGGTAAGGCCGGATACGAAAAGAAATGCGGCCAATAAAAGACCCGTCCAGCGATGCGCCAGTACAAGAAAATTGCGCCCGATCGAAAGTCTCTCCGCGCGCCGGGTATCTTGTGCTCCGGTTACGCCCGGCACCGTGATCATTCGTTTCATTGCTTCATGTCATACGGTCAAGTACCAGCGGCGGGGCCGCGATTGCGTGTGCAGCATCTTTCAGTGATGGACGACCATTGAACGTCAGGCATCCGCTCTCCATACGTATCAACCGGTCGGCAAGATGAAAGTAACGGTCATCGTGCGATATCACCAATACAGCCTTGCCCATGGCGCGCAATTCCGGAAGGAGCTCGCGGTAAAAGACTTCCTTGAAGACCGGGTCCTGATCCGCTGCCCATTCGTCGAATATAAAAAACGGGCGGTTTTCCAGATAGGCAACCACTAAAGCGAGACGCTTGCGCTGTCCTTGCGAAAGGGCAAGCGTCGTGAAAGCCCCGTTCTGGACTTTAACCTTGTTTTGCAGGTGCAGTTTGGCTAAAAGTCGATTGCCTTCATTATCCAGGTCAACTCTGCCCGTTTCCAGCAAGCGGTCGAAAAGATGGAAATCCGAAAAAACCGTCGAAAAAAGCTGCCTGTAGCGGTCCCGGTTTGTCTCATCGACCACTTTTCCATTGAAAATTATCTGCCCTTCCTCCGGCGGATAGAGTCCAACCAGCAACTTGGCCAAAGTAGTCTTGCCGCTCCCGTTGCCCCCCACTAGAAAAGTAATCTCTCCGGGACGGAAATCCAGGTCGATGGGGCCGAGCGTGAACAATTCATCGCTCTGTTCATGATAATACCGGTGCAACACGCCCTGGAGTGCGATGAATTCCAAGCCTGAGGGAGAAGAATTATCGGTCTCGATTTCCAATGTGGTCATCGCCCGCGTTATTTCCTCGATCCGCTCCGCAGAAACCTTGGCCAGATTGGCGCGGGGAATATTCAACAGAAGCGCTTCGAGCGGTCCCACCATGTAAACGAACACCAGCGCGTAGCCCGTCATGACCAGAGCTCGGTCAGGACCATCACTCACCAATGCGAATAATACCATCCCGATAAACACATAGAGCAGGAACTGGGCCCATCCACCGGATGCGACGAAGACGGACATTCCAAAAGTCCTTTCGCGGCGCACGGTTTCGATCGAGCCCGACAGCACATCCTCATAGAATGCCTTCCGCTTCCGGTTATTGAGACGAAGCTCCTTGGCCCCGTCGGTCAGGGACCGAAAATAGGAAAACAATTTGTCCTGCTCTTCGGACGCAATATTCAAATGGCGTATTGCGCGCAGATGGGCAAGATGATATCCCACGGACCCCAGGCCAACCACAAGGATAGCGAGCAGGAATACCTGCCATGAAAGCCACGCCATATAAAGCAGACATCCGGCGACGATGACGGCATTCATCAGGATGACGGGAAAGCTCACAAAGAATTCGGCAACGTGCGTGCAATGCTCGGCAAGGGCCGACTGTATGCGGGCAGCCCCCACCGTTTCAAGATTACGGTAATCGGCGGCTAGCACCTTTCTGGCGACAAAGCTGCGAAGTTCCGCGTGCGCCCGTTGTCCCAGGCGCTCGAAAAGAATCGCTGCGCTTACATAACTCAGCATCACGGCAACGGCAGTGGCAATAAAAATGAGCGCCATGGTCCCCCGTTCGCTCTCGGTCGCGGTGAGCGCAGAATTGATCTGTGCGACGAGAAACACGCTGCAAGCACCATGGAATACTGTGACCAATGAAGCGGCTGCCAATAATACCCTGGATTGGTTGATAAGATACTTGAGCATGGCTGTCCCACAAGGAAATGGATATCAGGGAAGACGAATGAGAATTACAATTATTTACGCTTGAACGATTCATATCACCTCTCGGTTCACGTCATCTCCTGTTAATCACCAAAGCAGGTTCCGGGCATTTCACTCCTTGGAGCAATTTCGCTCCTTAGGGCAATTTCCTCTTGCATGACCTGGAAAGACAATTGCAGCGGGAGTGTTTGCCGTTATCCGCACAGGCAATTATCCGCATAGACCCTTCTAATCCCCCATTTTCTCCAGAACAGAATTTTCCCTCGTACTTCTCCCAAGGTTATAGCTCTCACAATGAGCAATCAATCCAGCTGCAATTGTAAAAAATAATGTTTCTCATTCGTCTTTAACCAGAATAACAACGCGAAATACAGCGAACACGAATAATAGCGACAGCGATAGCCCGATAGCGCCGTTCTTACAATACTTATCCGGAAAACGAGATGGGACATTTACACGAGCAGGGCCAGCATCTCTCCCCTCGTGCGACGTCGATTAATTGTCGTCCCGATCGGACTGCATATTCGGCCACGCTCGACGGCAACACCTTGCTTTTACAACCAGCGAATGGTGTCGAAAATTCGCGGTGGCAGCTGGACCAGCAGAGTGATGGACTGACTCTGGAATGGATAGGGTCCGATGCTGAAAAACCAAAGCTCGTGGAAGTATTGGCGGCAATTGAAGCTGCGTTCGTCAGTTTTCCTGTAGCAGATAAACTGGATCTCCTAGCTCCTTTCGACCAGGCTGAAGAACTGCTTCGATCAGGTCTTCTCCTTCGCGACAGGAGCGGTCAGGCCACTGTGAATATCGAGCTTTTCTGGCAACAGCCGAGAATGTGGCTGGTGCCGCCTCAGCCCCATGCCTTCCCCGTGACTTATGTGCTGAGCGAGGGACGCCGTCATCCGCTGCGGCCTCCCAAACCGGCCGGCACCGTATACCAGCGCCATATCGACTGGCTCGGCCGTACGCTGTCATTCCGTACGGTGGACTTTCACCGGGACTTGGAACGCTTCAACCGCTGGATGAACGACCCCGTAGTAGCGGCATCCTGGCGGGAAGAAGGCGATCTGGCAAAACACCAGGCTTATCTACAAGCCATTTCTGCGGACCCTCATGTTACAGGGCTCATCGCGAGTCTCGATGACGAGGCTTTCGGTTATTTTGAAGTTTATTGGGCAAAAGAAGACCGTATTGCCCCCTTCTATGATGTGGATGACTTCGATCGAGGCTGGCACGTGCTGATCGGTGAAATCCGTTTTCGCGGCAAGCCCTTCGTCACAGCCTGGCTGCCATCGATCTCCCATTACCTGTTTCTCGACGATTGCAGGACGCAGCGCGTCGTCATAGAACCTCGCACGGATAATTACAAAATGATTCGCAATCTCGTGAGGTGCGGTTATGCGAATCTCAAGGAATTCTATTTCCCCCACAAACGCGCCATGCTCGGCATGTTGTTGCGGGAACGCTTCTTTGCAGAACGGCTGTGGGTTCCACGCGATGTCATCGCAACATCCTGTTCCACATCTTCTTTATCCTGAGGATATCGCTATGCAAATACATGATCTGATCGGTATCGGCTTTGGTCCCTCCAACATTGCGCTTGCCATTACCCTGGAGGAAAAGAAACAGGAAGGATACGACATAGACGCGTTTTTTATCGAGAAACAGCCGGGTTTCGCCTGGCATCCAAACATGATGCTGGACAATGCGCATATGCAGATTTCCTTCCTGAAGGATCTGGTCACCCTGCGGAATCCCTCCAGTCACTTTACATTCATCAACTATCTTCATCAAAAACAGCGGCTGCAGGACTTTATCAATCTCAAAACCTTTTTCCCCAGCCGCCACGAATTCAACGATTACCTCGCCTGGGCCGCCTCCCATTTCGACGATCGCTGTGCTTACGGCGAAGAAGTTCTGGAAGTGCTACCGGAGAAGCGTAATGATGAAGTGATGCTGCTGCGCGTGCGTTCGCGGGATTCCACTGGAACTGTGCGGGAACGGCTGACCCGCAATCTCATTGTCAGCGTCGGGGGTGTTCCCAGCATACCCGAATGCTTCCAATCGCTGAAAGGCGACAAGCGAATATTTCATTCGAACAGTTATCTCCGCGAGATCGAGCGGCATAAGGAAGCAAAAAAAATAGCGGTCGTGGGTGCAGGTCAAAGCGCGTCGGAAATTTTCATGGATCTGCACAACCGCTCTGATGCTCCGCAGATTGACCTGATCATGCGCGCCCGCGCAATCAAACCGTCGGACGACAGCCCCTTTGTAAACGAAATCTTCAATACCGATTTCACCGACTTCGTTTTCAGTCGTTCAGAACACGACCGAGTTTCTCTTCTGGAGGAGTTCTGGCATACCAATTACGCTGCACCTGATCTGGTTTTGATCGAACAGATCTTTAATGTGTTCTACCAGCAGAGAGTTACTGGCAATACCCGCCACCGCTTCCTGCGGCGTCATGAAGTCGCGAGCGTCAGTGCTTTGCCGGAAGGCGGCATTCAATTATTTCTGCGCGATTTGAATGCGGGGCGGGAATACAGTGCGGTCTACGATGCAGTCGTGCTTGCAACCGGCTATGGACGGAATTATCACAAATCCTTGCTGAAACCCCTTTCACCCTATATGGATGACTTCAGCGTAGATCGCAACTACCGGCTGAAAAGTACGCCGAATTTTCGGCCTGCCATCTTCCTTCAGGGGGCCTGCGAATCAACTCACGGTCTGAGCGATACGCTGCTTTCAGTTACAGCAGTCCGCACGAACGAAATAGGACAGGCGCTCGTGGGTATGGTCAATGATCCGGTTGCGAAGCAGGCAGAAAACCCGGTGCGTGCAGTGGCCGTCCGTTGAATCTTGAAAACGAAAATCTACTTCAATCTCATGAATACGAGTTGATAACACCTCCCCCACTTACAATTTTTTAACTACCAGCAACCACAAAAAAATGAAAGCCTATACAAAAACTATTAAAGGGCATCGTCGTCCACTTACTCCACTTACACGACCCACCAGACTTGTAATCGCAATACAGTACGCACTCCTCAGCCTGTCCGTGGCTGGCTACGGGCATGCACAGGAAACTTCCCTGGAGTCAGCCAAAAAATTTCAAACGAGTGTTCCTGCGACAGAAGATAATGCCGAGTCCTCTGCTACAGAGTCTTCCAGATCGGGGGAAAAAGCTTCAAAAGAGAAAACCTCCCCGACTCAGGATGCTACGCAGCGAGGGGAGACCACTGAATCAGCCAAACCCTCCGAAACGGTTCTGCCGACCCTGGTCATCCGGGAAAAAGGAGTCCAGGAAGGATATGGCGTTAAAAACAGCATGACGGCGACCAAAACCAAGACGCCGATTATAGAGGTACCGCAGTCCATTTCAGTCATCAATCGCAATGAACTGACCATGCGCGGGGTAAATCTCAACTTCACCGAAGCACTGCGCTATGTACCGGGGGTCGTAGCTGACACACTTGGTTTCAATGGAACAGGCTTCGAGTATGTAAGCATGAGGGGCTTCAATTCCCTGAGCACTGCCAACTTCCGGGATAATTTAAGCCAGCAGGGGAGAGGATTTTTTTTTGCTGACTTCATTACCGACCCCTATTCCCTCGAGCGGGTAGATGTATTGCGCGGTCCCACTTCGGTGACGTTTGGCCGGGGCGATGCGGGAGGTATCATAAACCGTGTTACAAAGCTGCCCACCTCCACGCCTATCCGGGAGGTCGAGCTTCAGTACGGCAATTTCGACCGCAAGCGGATTGCCGGAGACTTTGGCTTGGCCAATGAAGATGGAACGCTCATGTTTCGCCTGGTGACCAGCGCGCTGGATACGGACACCCAGGTACGCTTTCCCAATACAGGTGGGGACCGTGCGCAAATCAGGCGCTTCTACATTGCGCCGTCGCTGACCTGGCGCCCCACGGACAGGACATCCGTCACACTTTTTGGCGATATCCTGAACAACCGCAGCGAAGCGGCCGCCTTTTACGTAGCAACGCCAGAGGGCAGTCCCACCAATACGTTGCTGGGCGAACCCAACTTCACGCGGTATTCAAGCGACCAGGCTTCCTTCAGCTACAAACTCGAGCACCATTTCAACGACACCTTCACGGTACGGCAAAACTTCCGTTTCATGAGTCTCGATGGCAGATACAGAGACATTAACCCCGCAGGATTTGCCGCGGATGGACGGACCTTGGATCGCAGTTCAGTCGCTACCCGCGAACGGTTGGATCAAACCGTGCTGGATACGCACGTGGAAGCTCGTACCCGGACAGGTCCCCTCAATCATACCGTACTGGCCGGAATCGACTGGAACCGTGTTGAGTCCACCCTCAACCATTTTATAGGCAGCGCTCCCTCCATTGATATTTTCAATCCTGTATATAACCAGCCGGTGCCCACCCCGGATTTCCTATTCATCGATGGCAACCAAAAGATAGATCAAGTTGGATTTTACGTACAGGATCAAATCAAGTTCAACCAGTGGGTGTTGACTCTGAGCGGCCGCCACGACAGAGTGTCGAGCGTTACCAACGTTAATATTTTCGATCCGCAGCATAACGCGAGCAAGGATTCAGCATACACCGGTAGGGCGGGGTTGACCTATCTTTTCTCCAACGGAATTGCGCCTTATTTCAGTTACTCACAGTCGTTTCTGCCTCAATATGGAATCGATTTTTTTAATAACACTCCCTTCAAACCTGCGCGCGCTTCCCAGTATGAAGTGGGCATCAAGTATCAGCCTCCGGGCACCAGGAATCTGTTTACGGCGGCATTGTTCGAATTGACCAAAACCAACGTTTTGATTCCTGATCCCCGCACACCGCTTGGCGTGTCGCAAGCAGGAGAGATACGCTCCCGGGGCGCGGAAGTGGAAGCAAGAACGGAAATTTACCGGGGAATGAATTTGATTGGCGCATTCACTTATAACGACGTCAAGGTAACAGAAAGCGCCACTGGTTTTATAGGTAACATGCCTGTTCGCGTACCCAACCTGACGACCTCAGCCTGGCTCGACTATAACCTCGGCACATTGAATGTTAGCTGGTTGAAGGGGTTCTTCATCGGAGGCGGCGTACGCTATGTGGGCAGGGTATTCAATGATGAGGCGAATACCAGCACTACACCTTCCTTTACCCTCTTCGATGCAATGCTGCGATACGATCACGGCCCCTGGCAATTTCTCATCAATGCCAACAATATATTCGATGATAAATACTATTCGGCCAGCACCGGCGGAAATTTCTTCCTGGGGACACGACGTAGTGTTATAGGGACATTGAAACTCAGGTTTTAATGTCAGCACAGAGAAACTTGTTCTACGATAGATGAGACGCTTGTATGGCGCTTGATCCTGATCTTGCAGCATTTCTCGAACTTGTGGAAGCGGGCATCAGCAATGGTGTCCCTCCCTTGCACGAGCTGCCGCCCGCGAAAGCGCGCGAACAATACGACATATCCACCCTGGCTCTGGATAGCCCCGGTATGGAGGTGGCAAGTGTCAAGGAAATCGGCATCCTTTGCCGGGATGGAAATGAGATAACAGCGAGACTCTATGCGCCTCTGCTGGACGAGTCATTGAATGGTTTATCGGCATCCGCGCTGCTGTATTTTCATGGGGGGGGATATTGTGTAGGCAGCCTGGATTCCCACGACTCGCTATGCCGCACACTGGCTGCGCTGACCCCCTGCTGCGTGCTGAACGTCAGCTACCGGTTGGCGCCTGATCATCCGTTTCCCACCGCGGTGCATGATGCGCAAGATGCCTACCAATGGCTTCTTTCCAACGGACCCGCTCATGGTATCGATCCCCAACGGATAGCCGTGGGAGGCGATAGCGCAGGGGGCACGCTGGCCACCGGATTGACTATCGCCGCCAGGGAAATGGGTTGGCCGCAGCCGGTATTCCAGGCGCTGCTCTACCCATGCACAAGCGCATGGCAGGATACTGATTCGCACCGCCGCCTTGCACAGGGATATCTGCTCGAAGCCCCGACGCTGCAATGGATGTTCAACAATTACCTTACCAGCGAAAGAGACCGGACAGACTGGCGCTTTGCGCCGCTTGAGGCAGAGGATTTAAGTGGCCTCGCTCCGGCATTCATCGCCCTGGCTGAATACGACCCGCTCGTGGATGAAGGAGTTGAATACGCCAGCAGGCTCAAAGAAGCCGGCGTGCCTACTCAACTGAAAATATATGAAGGGATGACGCATGATTTCGCACGTCTGGGGAATATCCTCAACGACGCAAGCAAGGTACGAGAGGATATTGCACGGGCGCTGACTATGGGCTTTGAAGTGGGGCAGAAGGTGGGTCTACGCCCGCAACACATCTTGCCCTGATAGATGCATCACGATTATAGCTGTGCAACCAGTCATCCAGATCGATTTGCAATTCCTCGATTGAGCGATATATTTTTCTGCGAAACGCCACCTGATAAAACTCTTGCAGAATGGTCTGTGAACGCGCTTACAGATGTCATTGGTCAATGACATCGAGCATGATAGTCAGGTAGAGCTGGTAATCATGGATTTCTGGCTTGTCACAGTACTCAGTGCCAAGATCAGTCAGAACGTGGCTCAGTTCATCTTCATGCAAAACCCCTCCTTCAAAGGAAGTATTGCTAAATACTGACGTTGCCGCCGGCTACATTTTGTGAGCCCCATCGTAGGCTGCATTATTTGCTGAAATGGGAACGATGTCCTTGCACGACCAATTCCTCGTGTTCCAGCCAGAACGTACAGAATCCTCCAGCTTCTGAATTCGGTTAAATTGCATGAAGCCGCTCGGCTGATCCTAATAGGTGCTCGGGGGTAGTGGGTTCTTGCAAAAAAATTCTTGACCCTGTCGAAAACTCTTACATTCACTTCGATTAGTCCATTATTTTCTGCCATGCTGCTGGCGGGGCTGGGATTGGTAGGGTCTATGGTTCGACGTAAAAACTTAACAACCCCCGGCTAAAGTCGGTAGTTGTTAAGTGGGACCATGGTTGAAACAGTTCCTGGCCTAGGTGCTTTATCTAGCATGTCGCATATTGCAGACCTCGTGCAGCACTATTTCTCAAACTGGAACCGAATCAAGTAATCTCGATTGAGGCACGCGATGTGAGACTGCATTCTATGCCCAGTAATAAAGCCTCTGCTCGCACGATGGCAAAATGATTCGTGTCGATCTCGTTTTGAAGTTGTTCAGCCTGGTCTATTTGCCGCGCAAGAGCCAATCTGTCTGATAGCGGACGTGCTGCCACCCACCAGCACGCGGGCTTTACGGACATGGGATTCAACACGGGCGCTTGCGCGGCTATCGCCTTTAGGTGACGAGCTACTATAAAGATACGTGCCAGCTCTTCCGCTCCCAGATCTGCATAGCCGCCCTCTCCATTATTAGGCAGAATTGCGGCTTCTGGTGTTTGTCCCGCGGAAATCAATTCATCCAGCAAACCTGCCAAAGTCTCTTCCGATGGCTGCTCCGAGGATTGCAGACAACTCTTTTGATTTCCATCAGGGATAACTCCATCCGCGCCGTCAATTTTCGCTCCGGGCAGCACCACGGAAACAAAATCGGAAAAGTCCTGTCGCCAGTCGTCCGGCCCGGTCTCGCCCATACCGGGAATGAAAGGATCGATGAGGCCGAGAAATGCGATCTCCTGCCCCTCCACCTCCAGTAACGCAGCCACCATGGCTGCAAGAGTGCCGCCAAGGGACCAGCCTGACAGGTGGTAAGGTCCTTTCGGCTGGGCATGGCGAATGATCTGGACATAATCCACCGCCATCTGGACGAGAGAAGTATCGCGATGTCCGGGATCAGAGAGCATGCGGCAAGGTATTCCATAGACTGTTCGCTTCCCCTGTAGATGTCGCGCAAGCGGCTGGTAGTCGAACACTGTTCCCAATCCGGCATGGATGCAGAATAATGGCTCGAGTTTCGCTTTTTCGTCACTCTGATTTAACAGCAGCAGTGGCTGTGTTTTGTCAGAGGCTTCAACGTCCAGACCGAGCAAACCGGCAATGGTTGGACGTTGCATCAGATCCCGCAGCTTGAAATCGAATTTCAACCCGGGCAGGTTGCGCATTCGAGCCATGACTTTCAGACTGGAGAGCGAATCTCCGCCGAGAGCGAAGAAGTTGTCCGTCTCGCCTACCCGCTCCACACCCAGCACCTCCTGCCAGATCTGAGCCAGAAGCCTGGCCTCCGGAGTAGAGGGTGCTCGATAAGTGTCGGCAGCAACAGCATCCGCCTCCGGTAATGCACTGCGGTCAAGCTTGCCACTGGGCAATCGGGGTAAATCGTCCAGGATGACGATATGCGTGGGCACCATATATTCGGGCAGCCGCCTGGCAAGTTGCTGCTTCAGCGTGCTTCCCAACCCCGCACTCCCCTTCCGGACTAACGCAGTCGCCCCCCTCATCTCATTCTGCACGACATAAGCGGCGAGTTGCGGTCCTCCCACCCCTTCCCGAACAACGACTGCAACATCGGTCAGTCCGGTAAGCTCACGTACGCATGCCTCTATCTCGCCCAGCTCGATCCGGAACCCGCGAATCTTCACTTGATGGTCAGCACGGCAGATATATTCGATATTGCCGTCCTCCAGCCAACGCACCAGATCACCCGTGCGATAGAGCCGGCCGCCATTTCCGTCAAATGGATCGGCTACAAAGCGTTCCGCTGTCAGTCCCGCTCGTCCCAGGTACCCGCGAGCAAGGCCATAGCCCCCAATGTACAATTCCCCAATCATGCCTACGGGTACCGGTTGCATATCGACGTCGAGCACATACGCGGTACGTTCTCCCACGGGTCTGCCGATAGGTGCGTAGGCACAATCGAAACTGTTGCTTGCTTCCGTCTTCCAGATCAATGGGGTAACAACCGTCTCGGTGGGTCCGTAACCATTGATCAGAATGCGCGGCCGCAAGGTCTTTCGCACCAGATCGTAGGAAGCTTTGGGCATGGCTTCGCCTCCGAAGACATAAAGCTCTACCGGGGGCGGATCGCTGCGGGGCGCAGCCCATTCGGCAACCTGGCCCAGGTAAGCGGGCGGAAATGCCGCATTGGTAATGCCATAGCTGTGTAAAGCGTCGTATGTCTGCTCCGCGGTCCACAATTCCTGGTCGCGCACTGCCAGACCGGCACCGACTGTCAGTGCGGTCAGCCAGCGCTCATGTGCGCCATCGAATGAGAATGACATGAAGAGCAGCTCGCATGAGTGCGGTGTCATACCGTAAATCCCGGCGGTCGCTCGGCAGTGCATGCTCAGTGGACCGTGCGCTACCGCTACTCCCTTGGGGAGCCCGGTCGAGCCCGATGTGTAGATAATGTACGCCAGATTATGCTCATGGAGGAGAATGTCGGGGTCAGAGCCCGATTCTGCCGTGAGATCCAGGGAATCCAGCAACAGCGCCTGCCCTCCAAAGCCGCTGCCGAGCTTGGCGAGCAACTTTTCTTCCGTCAAGAGGAGTGACATGCCGCTGTCCTTCACCATGAAGGACAGGCGCTCTACCGGATATTCGGGGTCGAGTGGTACATAGGCTCCGCCGGCCTTGAGCACGCCCAGCAGCGTGACAATGACTTCGAGCGAGCGTTCCATCGCCACTCCTACTCTCACTTCCGGTCTCACACCCATACGGGCGAGATGGTGCGCCAGCCGGTTTGCCCGCTCATTCAACTCCGCATAGGATAGCTCCTGCTCGCCCATGAGCAGTGCAATCGCTTCAGGGTGGTGTTCCGCGTTCTGCTCGATCAGGTTGTGCACAAACTGATGCGAAAGCCGCGATGGCGAGGTTTCCAAATATGCATTGGATCCGAGGGAAAGGAGGTGGCCAATCTCTCTTTTTTCCATCCATCCCAGCTCTCCCACACGCCACTCCGGATGAGTCATCATCTCCCTCATCAGGAATTCCATATGCGCGCGCAAGTCAAGCACGAAGTCGTCGGGAAGCTCGGCGCGTCCGTAGCAATATTCGATTTCCAACCTGTCGCCCACCACGACCTGTAAGTCCATCGCGTATCCTGTCAGCCCCTTGCCTTTGATTTCCCCAAAGCGCAGTCCATAAAGCTCGTT
Source organism: Nitrosospira multiformis (assembly GCF_003050865.1). Lineage (GTDB taxonomy): Bacteria > Pseudomonadota > Gammaproteobacteria > Burkholderiales > Nitrosomonadaceae > Nitrosospira > Nitrosospira multiformis_E. Next base: position 64,304 of record NZ_QAOK01000019.1, read on the forward strand.
GCTACGCATTGCCTCATCAATGGGATAATTCTCGAATACGACAATGCTGTCGAAGAGAGACCGACCGGAGGAACCGGCCCATCGTTGAATATCTGCAAGGGATGCGTGCTCATGCTCACGCAATCTTGCATTCATTTTCTGCAGCAGGCCGAGATACTCCACTACTGTCAATTCACTTTTCCGCTCAACCGGAACGGGAATGGTATTGATGAACATTCCCACTATTTCCTCGGCTTTTGGCAGGCTGGGAGAACGCCCCGCTACGGTAGCGCCGAATACCACGGTATCTTTGCCGGTATATCGTTGCAAAAGCAATGCCCATGCTGCCTGTACGAAAGTATTGAGGGTCACTTGCTGCCGCTGCGCAAAGGCTTTCAGCCGACGGGTTTCCTCGATACTCAGAAGGGTATATATCTGCGCAAAGTCTGATCGCTTGTCTGGCTCGCTTGCTCCGTTTGTTATTTTTCCTGTCGACTTCGCCAACAGAGTCGGACCCTCAACCCCTGCAAGTTCGGCTTGCCAGAAAGCCTTGGTCGCCTGCTCGTCCTGTTGCAGAAGCCATCGTACATACCAACCATAATCCGGTCCTGGTGCAGCAAGCGCCTGCCCGTCGTAACAGCGCAGCCAATCGCTGATGAGAATGGAGTCACCCCACGCATCGAGCAATATGTGATGCCGCGTCCATACCAACTGGTAGCGGTCTTCGGCAAGGCATATGAGGGCAAGCCGCGCCAGTGGAGGCGTGAGAAAATCGAATTCCCGTCTCAATTCGTCCTCTGCGTAGGCAGCAACACGTGATTCCAACGCATCCAGTCCGCGCCAATCCAGGTGGACGACAGGGGCGGCAGGGGCATATGTTTTTTTGAAGATGATTTGCAGCGGACGCGCCAAACCAGCTTGCCATAGAAAACCGGTACGCAGTATTGGATGGCGGTTAACCATAGCCATCCATGCATTTGCCAATCGTTGCGGGTCCAGCCCCTCAACTTCCACGCTCAGCTGATTTACATAAAGACCCGCGCCCTCCGCTGCCGTTTCCATGGTATGAAACAGCATGCCTTCCTGTGTCGGTGACAAAGGATAAGCATCTTCAATTTCATTCTCTGTAAATGGGAGCCCTGCAATCGCTGCAGAGCCAAGGTAATCGCGCAGATAACCACGCTCAGGCTTGGCCGGTTCTGCAACCGGTTCCTCAATGGTTTCCACTATTTCAGCCAACGAAGCGATGGTTTGCTGTTCGAATAACTGCCGGGGTGTGATCTTCAAGCCGGCACGCCAAGCTTTGGTGACGATTTGAAGACTGAGAATGGAATCGCCCCCCAACTCAAAAAAGTTGTCATGCCGGCCCACCTGGGCTACGCCAAGCACCTGGCTCCAGATGCTCGCCAGCACTTCTTCCACTTCACTTCGTGGTGCCTCATAACGCTCCGTGTTGGCGAATTCCGGCTCAGGCAAGGCCTTGCGATCCACCTTCCCGTTGGGATTAAGCGGTAAACTCTCCAAAACAACGATTGCCGAAGGAATCATATAGTCCGGCAGCGCTTTGGCGAGTGCCTGGCGCAGTAAGGCAGCATCCACATCTTCCCCGGCATGCGATGAAACGTAGGCCACAAGCTTCGCGCCTCCTCCCCCTGGTAGCCGCGTATCAGCGGCTGCCAAGGCAGCATCCCCTTCCCGCGCAACTACCACCGCTTCCCTGATTTCAGGTTGAGCCAGCAGTTGGGCTTCGATCTCACCCAGTTCGATGCGGAACCCTCGAATCTTGACCTGATGATCCAATCGCCCCAGGTATTCGATCTGCCCATCGCCGCGCCATCTTGCCAGGTCGCCCGTTCGATAAAGCCGTCCTCCTTCTTCATCGAAAGGATCGGCTATGAAACGCTCTGCTGTCAGTCCTCCAAGGTTGGGATAGCCACGCGCCAACCCTATCCCTCCGAGATACAGTTCTCCAGCCACACCTGGCAGAACAGGATTGAGATTCGCATCGAGGATGTATGCCCGAGTGGCCGCTATGGGCTTACCTAATACTGGTGCACCACTTTGGTCGATTCTTCCCACTGCGGACCAGATAGTGGTTTCAGTGGGCCCATACATGTTCCATAACTCGACGCCGTGCGTACACAACTGACCGGCAAGGTCGGGCTGGAGCGCTTCGCCGCCACACAACGCTTTCAACGGCTTGAACGGTTTGTTGTCTCCACCCTGTATTTCTCCTTCTGCTTTTCCTTGCAGAGGATCCCATCCGGCTGCAAGCAGCATGCGCCATCCGGCAGGTGTGGACTGCAGGACGCTGGGACGATGGGTTTGAAGGAGTTGCGCAAGGGCCAGGCCATCGCGGTTGACCCCCTGCGGAAGGAGCACGAGGCGTGCGCCAACACTCAAAGGCAGATAGAGCTCCAGGGCAGCAATATCAAACGACAGTGCAGTTACCGCCGCGAGCGTATCCTGGGCGTCCATACCCGGAAACTCGGCCATGCTGGTAAGAAAGTGGCTTAGCGCATGATGCGCCACCCCCACGCCCTTTGGTTTTCCTGTGGAGCCTGAGGTATAGATGACATAGGCAAGGTTGTGTCGATGCAGAACGGCTTGCGGGTTGCTGCCGGATTCATCCTCAAG
>NZ_QAOK01000020.1 GCF_003050865.1 Nitrosospira multiformis
GGATATATCTCTTTGTGCTTGTAGATTCATGAACAACTCCTGAAAACAGTTTGAATGTATCAAAACTGTCAACCGAAGTCGTGATATTCATAATTGAAGATGAACGTTTAAACGTCCATCTTCAGCTGGCACGACTTTCAAGTTTATTTCTATAAATTTGGTAAAAACCACCGTCTTTAGACGGTGACTTTGACTTTAAATGTGTTGACTCATGCGCGCTAGCTTGGTGCGGATAGGCGACTTTAGTCGTCTGCACCCAAGCTGCGCTAACCCACCTACTTCTAGTAGGTGGTAGTTTAGTCAAAGAACGGGAATGTATTCTGCGATACCTTCAAGATTCACGGTTTCGTAGGTGAGTTGGGCTCCGGTGTGATCTACAACAAAGCCACGGCCGTGAATCAGGATGCCCATTGTCTTGAAGATCTGCCGCAACTCTTCTCCCAGTTCGACCGGCGGCAGAACCAGCGCGAAATCCAAAGAAGGTTCATCCGTAGCGCCGGACCTGAAATTTACTGAGACAAGCGTCCCCACTACTGTTTGCTGCTGAGTAATCTGTGCTCCGCGAAATACGAAGTGGCCTTCCGGGCCGGTATATTCGAAGGAAGCTTCTTGTGGCTTTTCTTTCGCACCCAACGGGTCCAGTGCTTGAGGAAAAAAAACGACGCGTTTTACACCTTCCTGATCAACAAATGTAAAACGACTGGGATTTCTCTTCGGGTGTTCCGAATTGCCCAGGCTGGGATTTCTCTCCGAATGTTCGGAATTGCCCAGCAATGCCTTTTTTGAATCGTGTTTGACGTGTATCCGAACTCCCCTGGCATCGGGAGGCAGGGGGTCCCAGAGGTGAACGACACCGATAGGCATAATTGCGTCTGTGGCAGGTTCCTGATGCGGTGGATCAGCGACAAAATCAAAATCATAAATGCCGTCTGGCGGCGGCTGAATGAAGACAAAAGGTTCTAACCGCGGATTTGTCCAACCCTCGCCAGATATATTTCCTGAGGCGCTAATTCGTAATTTAGGCGGATGATTTTCCAGAACAAATAACTCAACATCAAGAACTTCCAGAATTTTTTCCATTTTTGACTTCCCCCGTCATTTGAAATGAGTGGAGCGCTCTGCGGCAGCAATGCCTCGGTTTGTGCTACTGCCATTCTTTATAGCCAAGGAAAGTAAAATAACAACCACATTCGCATTGTCCGTATAACCTTTCACAGAACAATGGTCATCGGAAGGAACCATACTGGAAGAGGAAAAGGTGTTCTGCTCACAGCGCCTGCAGCGCACTTGATTTCGGGTTACAGCAACCGGTTGCGAAACAGCCATGCGGCGAAAGGCAGCGTAACTGTCGACATGATCAGGAGCGGAATCAGATCATAGCCGACCATCATCAAGTCAGCCCCTTCCAGATATACGCGCTGCATCAGGTCAACAGCAAAGCGGAGGGGATTGGCCAGAGTAATAACCTGAAGAAATTCCGGCATGTTGCGCACCGGCGTCGCCAGGCCTGAAAGCATTATGAGCGGCATCACCAGCATGAAAGTATAGAGCATGGCCTGCTGCATAGTGGTACAAACTGCTGAAATTGCCAGACCCACCCCTACGCTGGCAATCGTGAACAAAGTCAAACCGGTATAGAGTGTTATCAACGAGCCGGCAAGCGGCACCTCGAACCAGTAGAGCGACACCAGGAGGACGATGGTGGATTGCAGCAGGCCTATTGCAACGATTGGAATCACCTTGCCTACCATGATTTCCATGGGTGAAAACGGTGTTACCAGTAACTGATCGAATGTACCATTCTCGCGCTCACGGGCGACAGTGAGCGCGGCCAGCAACATTGTCTGTATCATGCTGAGCGAGGCGATCAAGCCCGGCATCAGATTCCAGCGGGTCTCCAGATTGGGGTTGTACCAGGCGCGTGCCTCAACCGTAAGGGGCTGCCTTGCGTTGCCACCTAACGTCGTGTTATATGATTCGATAATTGAGGCGACATACCCTGCAGCAGAGCCGGCGCTGTTGGAGTTCCGCGCATCGAGAATCAGTTGTACCGGGGCAAGCTCGCCCGCATTCACTTGCTGCTCGAAGCGTGGTCCGATCTGTATCACCATTAGGACCTGCTGCGAATCGATCACTCCCGCGATATCCCGCTGTGTTTGCAAGGTTGCGACACGCTGAAAAACACCCGTTCCATCCAGACGCGCTATCAATTCAACGGAGGCAGCACCGCGGCTCTGATCAAGCAAGGCATAGGGCACGTTGATGAGATCAAAAGTGGCAGCGTAGCCGAATAAAAAGCTTTCCACCAGCGACGGGACGACAAGAATGACCCGATTGGCAGGATCCTTCAGGATCGCCAGAAACTCCTTGCGGCACAGACTGATAATGCGGCGCACGAGGTCGAGCATGGGTCAATCCAGTTTCTTGCGGGTAACAAAGCGCGCGAGGCCGAGCAGCAACGCTGCATAGCCCGTGAGAATCGCATAATTTCGTATTATCACCGGCCATACATCGCCGGCGAGATACAGCGTCCTGATCAGTTCCATGAAATAAGTGGCCGGTAGAATCTTTCCAACCAGCTGAATGACAACAGGCACGTTGCGCAAGTCAAAGAGAAAACCGGAAAGCATGAGCGCCGGCATGAAGCTGGTAATAATTGCGATTTGACTGGCAGTGAACTGGTTTTTGGTTATGGAGGAGATGACCAGGCCGAAACCCAGCGCCACCAATAGATAGAGCATCGAACCGCCCAGCAGGATCAGCAGTGAACCACGCATGGGCACCTCGAACAGAAAATGCGCCGCAGCCAGGCATACCCCCAGCGCGGCCATGCCTACCAGAAAATAGGGAATAATTTTCGCCAGCAGGATTTCTGTCGGGCGCACGGGCGAGACGAACAATGCTTCCAGGGTACCGCGTTCCCACTCGCGCGCCATCACCATTGCGGTGAGAAAGGCCCCGATGAGTGTCATGATCAGAACGATCAAGCCTGGAACCAGATACCATGTGCTGGAGTTGGCAGAGTTGAACCACAAACGTTCCACCAATGTGATTCCACCCCCGGTCGGGGCTTGCAAAGCTGCTTTTCGCTCCGCCTGCCGCAACGTCCACTGGCCAACAATACTGTTGATGTATTTTCGAATGATTGTTGCGCGGGTGGAATCTGTTCCATAGGCCAGAAACTGGACTTGTGCTTTGCCTTCTCCCAATCGCCGGGAAAAATCGCTTGGTATCCGGAAGATTCCCTCTACTTCGCGCGCCCGCATCAAACGTTCTGCCTCCTGCATGGATGGAACTCTTACAGGTGAAATATACGGGGAGAGTTCCAGGCCTGAGACAACGTCGACCGAAGTGGGGGACGCATCTTCCAGTACGATTGCAATGTGCGCATTCCTCACATCGAGTGACAGGCCATAACCGAAAATGAGGATCAATATCATGGGGAGACCAATTCCAACTGCAAGATTGCTTTTGTCTCGCGACAGCTGACGTATTTCCTTTCGGATCAGGGAAATGAGCCGTAGTTGAAAGCCTGAATAACCCCGCTGGCCTGATTGGCTGTTTTTTCCACTCATAAGCTCGGCGCTCTTTCAGTCGATTTATCTCGTTCCCGCTCGCGGGCAACGATACGAATGAATGCCTCTTCCATCGTCAGCGTGGCATCCTTCCCCCCGGCTTGTCCGCGAACCTCCTGTGGCGTCCCCATGGCCACTAACCTGCCGTTGTCCTGGATTACAATACGATCGCAGTACTCAGCCTCTTCCATGAAATGGGTTGTGATGATGATTGTCGTTCCCATTTCCGACAGTGCGGTGATGTGACGCCAGAATCCCCTTCGTCTGAGCGGATCGATTCCGCTGGTAGGCTCGTCCAGAAACAGGATTTCAGGTTCATGCAGCAGGCCAACTGCCATTGCGAGCCTCTGCCGGAAGCCACCGGGTAATTGCCCGCTCGGAGATTGTTCCCTCCCTGCAAGATCGAATTGCTGGATGACAACCTGAATACGCTCATGTAACCGTTCGCCGAACAGACCATAGGCATTGCCGAAAAACTCCAGGTTTTCCCTCACGGTCAAATCGCCGTAAAGTGCAAACTTCTGCGCAACATATCCTATCCTTCGGCGCGCCGGAGCCCGTGCATGCCGAAGGTTGACCCCCGCCACCTGGAGAAAACCGCTGCTTGCAGGTAGAAGGCCGCAAAGTATGCGAAAGGTCGTGGTCTTGCCTGCCCCATTCGGCCCCAGTAACCCGAAGATTTCACCGCGCCGCACCCAGAAGGACACATGATCGACAGCGATAAAATCTCCGAATTTTCGTACCAGATCACGTACCTCAATGATCTTTTCATCGGACTGCCGATTTTCTCCCGAGGTAGTTGCAGACAGTGCCGGCCTCTCGAATGGGAGAGTATCTGGCGGAATCATCTGGTGCTGTTCACGCAGCAGTACCATAAACCCGTCTTCAAGACGTGCTTCCACCGGAATGACTTCAATACCGCTCAACAGCGCATCAATATCCTGCTGCCGTGCATGAGGGCGACGGATAAAACGCACTGCCCCACTTTGGGGCACAGCATCTATGATGTTTTTGGAATCATCCAGAAGTTGTGCCTGCAGAACTCGTGAAGGCTGACCCTGGTGTGGGGCAGTGACAAAGCAAAGATCGCCTGCGTACTGCCGTATCTCGTCAGGTGGGCCTTCGGCAAGCAGTTTGCCCTCCTCCAGCACATGAATCCTGGTGCAACGCTCTGCTTCATCGAGGTAGGCTGTGGTAATCAACACCGTCAGTTGCTCCTCATCGATCAATTGCCCGATGATCTCCCATAGCTCCCGTCGCGACAACGGATCGACACCCACTGTTGGCTCATCAAGCAGCAGCAGCTCGGGAGAACGCACGAGCGTACAGGCCAAACCCAGCTTCTGTTTCATGCCTCCTGACAGTTTTCCCGCAGGGCGCTGGGTGAAGCGGATGAGATCGGTCATTTCCAGCAGTCGACGATAACGTTGCCCGCGTACCTCCTGCGGCACTCCATGCAGGTCTGCATAAAGATCGAGATTCTCCTGAACGCTCAAGTCCTCATACAGGCCGAAGCGCTGCGGCATATAACTTATGCGATCCTGCACTGTCTGCGGGTCGGTTACAACATTCACATTCAATACCTGGAGGTGTCCGTCATCCGGCTTTATCAAACCCGCGAACATGCGCAAGAGAGTAGTCTTGCCTGCTCCATCCGGCCCGACCAGCGCAGTAAGCGAACCTGCGGACACTTCCATGGAAACGCCTGCGACAGCCTCCACGATCTGGCCGGTTTTTTTGACCGGAAAGCGCTTGTAAATATCATTTGCTACCAGTGCGGGCTGCGTTTGCTCCATCAATGCTTCACTTCACGGGAATTTCCATTATTTCCGAGAGCGATATGCACGGTGGCGGGCATGCCCAGACGCAGTCTGTCTCCCGCGTCTTCCACATACACCCGTACCTCATAAACGAGGCTGGTGCGCAGCTCCTCGGTTTGTACAGGCTTTGGGGTAAACTCGGCAACCGACGAGATATAGCCGATACGACCATGAATGGGCTCCTCCGGATGACTGTCAGTAACAACCTCTGCACCCATGCCGGGCTGGATGCGGCCCAGATCAGTCTCGGATACGTAGGCTCGAACCCATTTCGGATCGGTTATTGCAAGCGCATAAACCGGACGTTGTGGCGAAGCCATATCTCCCGGTTCGAGCAGACGTGAGCGTATGACAGCATTAATAGGAGATTTCAGTTCGGCCAGATCAAGCTGGTGCAGCAGCAAGGCCAGCTCAGCACGAAAAACATTCAACTGCGCCTCCGCCTGCGCAATATCTTCCTTGCGCGGTCCGATTAATGCCAGTTGCAGTGCCTTTTTGCGATTTTCGAGTTGCGCCACAGCCACTCGATGGCGAGACCTGGCATTGTCGAGATCCTGCTTGCTGACGGCAGCACCCGAGTCACTTTCAATCTCTATCAAGCGGCCGAGAAACTGTTTGGCGAGATCGGCATCGGCCTGAGCGGAAGCAACCTCAGTCCGGGCCTGTGCTATTTCCTCGGGGCGGGTGCCATTCTCAAGCCGCAACAGCGCCTGCTTCTGGGTGGCGACCTGAGCTTCGGCTTGCGCGATTTGCAACGTAAGAATCCGGGTATCCAACGTTGCGAGAACCTGTCCTGTCTGGACCCGATCTCCCTCCTCCACGCGCATTTCAGCGATCCGATCGTTTCCGTTGAAGGCGAGAGAAACCTGGCGGATATCCACATTGCCAAAGAGTGTCAGAAACTCGCCATTGCTTTCCTTATGGGTTAAAAACCAGTTTGCCGTTCCCACCAAAATCAGGGCAAGCACTGCTGCTATTCCTATAAGGACGAATTTTTTATTCACCGATGATGTCAGATGCGGTTACGCTACTTTACTGAAGCGGATGACTGCATGGAAACCGCGCGGTTGCCGACGCAAAAACTCCTGTTTGGACGATCAGCCGGTCCGCGAATCAGTACCGTCAACGATAGCTTCAGCCGCATCTTCCAGGGCAACGATTGCGGAAGGAAGTGACGCCGCGTTGCCTGAATAAACTGCGCCAGCCAGAAGAACCAGTGCGGATGCCAGATCAAGTGCCTGCTTCAGGGTGGTGATATGCTTTACTGCTGCTTTTGCCTCCTTGACGCTCGACTGCAGTCGCTCAAACGCTAGCTGGCTATCTGCCAATACCAGCCCTATTGCACTGGTATAAAGGCTGGAGGCGGTATTCAGAAGTAAAATCTCCTGACTATCGAGCTCATCCCACTCTGCCTTGCTCAAGCTGGCACGATGCTGGATGCGCCAGTCCCCGAGCGCAATTGCTGCATCCCGGAACTGGTTGCCCAATTCGAAAGCGTCATCGGACGAAAGCTTGTCCATGCGTTTATTCTCTTTCTTCGTTAGTCGCTTTTAATGCGAAACATCGAGTAAACCCCGGTAAGCCATGCGAAGATCTGCGACATAGGGTTTGAATTGCTTGTCCAACTCGTTACTGCCGATCTTTTTGTGGTGCTCATACAGATACTGATGCGCATTAGCGATTTTATCCAGCACGGCAATATAACCCTGCGCACTCCTGATCCGGGTATTTACACGGCCCAGCGATTCGGCCTTCGCCTCTCTTGCAAGCGCCATTGCCACAGGTTCCATGGGATTACCGGGCATATACATGAAATTGTCATAATATCTGCCGAGCAGCGCCGTTTCTACCTGTAAATCGGCAATCATGCCCTTCTCCACGATTTTTCGCGTAGCCTGAATTACATGCTGAAGCGGCTGATTTGCATCACGGACCAGTTTCCTGAGTTCATGGAGCCGATAACCCGCAGTTACGGCGCGTGCGAGCAGCGTAGATAGTGCTCCCACCGCCTCTTTCTCTTCGGAAGTCAGCAGTGTTGCCCTGCTGAGATTTGTACTCAATTCTTTTAGTGATTTATCATAGGCATGAGTGTTACCGGCGGCCAGGTTGCCTAAACCTTGCATATAGTCTGTCACGGTTTGCTGGAGCAGATCCAGGCTGGCTCGCTGCGCCTCCCGTCGTATTTTCTGTGCTTCCAGCTCGCCGTGGAATTTCTCTGGCTGGTATTGTTTGCGGCGATCAAGTGCGGCCACATAGTCCCTCGTAAGCGCGTCATAACTTGCCGCATCTGAAGAAAGAGCGGCAAAAACTTTCACTTCCCTGAAACTGACGCATCCGGAAACAAAAGATACAAGCAGGAATATGCCGAATGCTTTCCAGAAGCTTCCGCGTATACCAATCACGTTGACATCAAGAGAACGGTTCATCACATATTCTGTAGCTCTATCGGGAGCGATGTGTTATTCCTTTATCTTAGCTGGGAAAACAGAGAGTTTTGTATATTTCGAGACTTGGCGACAAAAAGCAGTTATGCCATGGTTAACGCATTTTTGCGGGCTGCGCATAATATGCGCTTTCCCCGATCTTCCTCAAGTATCTGATACTCATGAGAATAACCCTCCTGGCTGCCCTTGCCGTCCTGCAAATAAGCTTTACCCCTCCACTTCGCGCCGCTGACTCCGCAAGTTTTGTTCTCAATTATATTGGTCAGCAAATCGTACCCCATCAGACAAAATTCAAAGGGACGACCGTCGGCGGGTTGTCGTCTCTGGACTACAACGCAAGCACTGCCCGTTACCTGTCCATTAGCGATGATCGCAGCAGAACCAATCCAGCGCGATTTTACGAATTATCCCTGGATCTCGCCAAATTCCAGCGCTCGGCCGAGCCCGGTATGGCAGGCGTGACCTTTCATGCCGTAACCACGATCCAGCAATCCGGTGGGGGGGCGTTCGAGAAAAACTCCGTGGATCCGGAAGGTCTCCGCTTTGACCGCAGGCGTAACACGATTTATTGGAGCGAAGAAGGCCACCGGGAGATATCGGGTTTCCGCAGCCCTGCGGTACGCGAAATGAATGCTGATGGCAGCCATTCTCGCGATTTCATTGTTCCCCTTTACTACTCTCCCAGCGGCTCCCGTGTGTGGACATTTACCGGTAGTAAGGGCGTTTACGACAATTTGGGGTTTGAGAGCCTGGCAATCTCCACCGACGGTACAACTCTGTATACGGCTACCGAAAATGGCTTGGTTCAGGATTCTCCCCCTGCCAATGCCTATAGAGGCTCACGCGCACGTATCCTTGCCTTCGACATTGCCACCGGAAAACCAGTTGCGGAGTATGCTTACGATGTTGAGCCTGTTACGTCCGCACCGTCCTTGCTCGGCAGTTTCGCTATCATCGGACTGAGCGACTTCCTCGCCATCGGTGACCGCCAATTCATTACTATCGAGCGCACTTTATCCCTTGGTACAATCACGCCGGGCCGTATTAACACAGGATATACCGTCCGGCTTTATTATGCCGATGCAAGGAACGCCACCAACATTTCCGGAATGGAATCGATCGCGGGCAAAAGCATCTCTCCATTAAGAAAAGTTCTCCTGTTCGATATGTCAGACCTGAAAAATACGGATGGCTCGGCTCTGGCTATTGGTAACATAGAAGGCATCACCTTTGGTCCCGAATTCAAGGGCAAACGCACTATCTTGCTGGTAGCTGACAACAATTTCTCCAGAATGCAATTCACCCAATTCGTCGCATTGGAAATTGCCTTTGAATCGGAACTGGAGCGGTTACAATAAAAATATGAATTCTGAAAGGAATATGAAAGGAATACTGCCTATTGATTTTTTTCTTGAGCCTTGTTGTCGATTACACCGGGTATATCCTTCGTCGGCCGAGCAAACCGGCCTTTAAGGTCATCAACGCCCGACTGGGGTTTAGCAAGTTGTTTTAAATCTGCACGCTGTCTGCGCTTTTCCCCGCTGTCTATTTTCATATTCTTGTCTCGCTTTTCGACCAATCCAGGCGCTGCTTCTCCTTCATGATTAAAAGACCAGCCCAGCATCGGCTGACCGAGGGGTAGCGCATCCCCAAGCTTACCTTCGTAGCCCGTGTTCCAGACGTGCCAAGTCTTGCCATAGCTATTCATCTTCCCTTTCATCAACTCTTTTTCCGCAATGCCGGGGATGTTGGGAGCTACAAGCTGCCCGGAAAGAATTTCGCCGTTATGCGGATGCCAGTACTTTTTTTCCCCTTCGGGTAGCGTGCTGAAAAGCTTTTCCGAGATGATGAATTCAATGCCGTTCAGATTTGCATCCTCCGTGTTGCCATCGAATAACGCGCACTGCGCAAAATCCTCGTTTACCTGCTGGCAATAGTGATGAGCCTCCATCTGATCTTCCGGAGAATCCTTCATTGGATGGAAACCGACCAGATAGATGTCGAATGATTTCAAGGGAGAACCGCTCTGCAACAGCCTTGCGCCTGCTTCCAGAATTTTCGTTTTGGGCGTTTTTGCCTCACCTCCTGGGTTGGCATGGGGTCCCGAAGACTCCTGGGCGAACACCTCTTGCACAGGGTTAAGCAGCCCGGTGCTTGCCAGTAAAGCAAAACCCGAAATAATTAAAAAATGCCCGCTCAATCTCTTCATACCGTCCCTTTCGAATGGAATATATCCATTTAAGAATATTGCATATTCCTCCCACTCGTCCGTACGGTGGCACACAGCAATGAGCTATAGCAATATGCCAAAAATGCTACTGAATATACTTCTCCAAGGATCCCTCAAGGAAATAACGTAGAAATAGCGGTTATTTGCTTTCCATCATAATGCCTGCTGAATAGAACAATTCATTCCTGCACCGCCTCTTCCTCCGTCTATCCTAGAACACATAACTTGCATTCAAGCCCACTATTACGTTCCGCCCCGGCGATGGTTCGTAAAAACGCCCGTTGCCTTCATTCACAATTACCGCACCGACATATTTTGCGCCACTTACATTGTCTATTCGGATGAATTCGCTGAGTTTCAAACAGCCCAACTGATGTGAATAGGCGAAGCGGATGTTTGCCATGGCGTACTGTTTTGCAGCTTCCGTATTGGTATCGTTGGCGTAAACCCTATCACGATAGATTGCCTCGATCACTGCCGAAAATCCTGGCAGGCTGCGCCGCCAGGCCAACTCGGCATAGGCGGTATTGCGCGGTATACCGGGAACGAAGTTGCCGTCCGCTACAGTTACGAAAGGAATGCCAGCTCGTGGTTGATAGGTATAGGAATCGCGAAACCTGGCATCAAGAAAGGTATAAGACAAATATGCAGAAAGATCCCCACCGAAGCGGTGGACCGCGGCAAGCTCTATGCCTCGCCTCCTGGTATCGCTCGCATTCTGAAAAGTAGCTCTACCCCCAATATTGGTCGCCGGCAGAATCTCATCGGTAACCACACTCTCAAAGAGCGCGAGATTGATGCGTGTATTATCCGTAGCCAGCCACTTGACCCCCGCCTCGATATTGCGACTCACGCTGGGCCGAAGGGAGAAATTGAGGCCGGAGGCACCATCCGGCCGATAGGCAAGCTCTGTAAAGGTGGGTGTCTCGAAACCCCATCCGCCGCTGGCGTACAGGTTGAGCGTCGGTGTCGCCTTGTATAGCAAGCCCAGCACTGGATTCACATTACGAAAAGTCAAACTGCCGCTATCATCGCCATTGCCGGAGCGGACAAAAAAATCCTCGGACTTGAATTTCACATGAGTGTAACGCACTGCGGCCGAAAGCGCCCATGACTGCGTAAAATGCCACTCGGCCTGCCCGTATTGACTAAGACTGCTGACCGTATTATTTTCATTACGGCGCAAATCTCCGCGCACGCCAAGGATTGCGCCAAAGAAATTCTCGAACCCCTTGCGGCGCTCCTTGAAAATTTCGTACTCGATACCTGCGGTCAACGTGAACGGACGTTCTCCCGTGCTCCGATAAGTCCATCGCAAGCCTGCTCCCCCGAATTGCCGATCGAGATCGACCACCCCTCCCGAACTGGTTGCAGGAATCTGCGCGCCGCGTGGCACAGCAAGAAACTGCTCTATCTGCCGGGTTCCTGCATAACCAATCAGCTTGATCTTGTTCGAAGCAGAGAACCTATGTTCATAAACCGCGCCGCCCTGGGTATTGTCGATGCTTTTGCGGGTGTTGAAGGTATGGGCGCTGATATCTGCCTGGCGGGGATTCTCGATAACCTGAGCATGCGTGAGCCCGAGCGGATCCTTCGTGTTGCCCTGATGCAGTTCATTAGCTACGAGAGTGAGCGTCGCGTCGTGGTCAAACCTGTACGTAGCCTTTGCGCTGGCCTGGTAGCGCGTTGCCCCACTGTGGTCGCGGTAGCCGCTTGTCTGAAAGCGGGAAAGATCGACCACGTAATTGAATGGACCAGCTGTAACATTCGTTCCACCCAATGTACCTCCCAGCTTGATCTCGCCGCGAGAGGTGCCATAACTGCCACCCAGGAGGGTTCCGGATAACGTGGTTGTGTTTGGGCCATCCTCCGTAAATGCCTGTATTACCCCACCTGAGGCATTGCCGTAGATGGCAGAGAAAGGGCCCCGCAATACCTCGATGCGTTTAGTTGAACCGAGGTTGATATTCGCCGCCTGGCCTTGACCATCCGGCATGGTGGCAGGAATATCATCGACGAATATGCGTATGCCACGAATGCCGAAAGTGGAGCGCGCGCCAAAGCCACGGCTGGATACTTGCAGATCCTGTGCGTAATTCTGACGATTCTGAATGACGAGACCTGGAATGCGAGAGAGAGCCTCAGAAAGATTAACCCGGGGCTGAGCCTCCTGAATAACCTTTGTCTCCACTACGTCAATGGACATCGGCAAGGAGAAACTCGATTGTTCAGTGCGGGTGCCGGTAATAACGACTGGATTGAGAACTGGCAAAGACTTCCCTGATGATTCGACTGGCTGTGCCTCGGCCGCGGTATTAGTCGGAGTCTTGGATTGTACAGAGGAAGAATCCGAGGCAAGTACGAGGTTCGGCAAGCCGATCCCGATGGCGACGAGCACAAGGTCCAGGATTTTCAACGGTTTTTGCTTTCCGCCGGAACATCGAGCAACTGAAGAAGCAGCGAGAGGCTAACTAAGCTTCTCCTGCTAATCAACAAATCCAGATCAAACGGGAACCATCTTTATTTTTAATAGCCCGGCTGACCACCCATGCCACCCCCAGGAGGGGGAACTAAAGAGGGAAAAGAAGAACCTGACGATGAACGGGGGGAAACCTGTTCCACCTTCTGCTTTCCCGCCGCTGCTTCTTTATTAATTTTTTCTACCGCCTCATTTATACGGGACTGCTCGGAAGTGGCTGACCTGTTGATGGCGGCGTTATCGGCATTAGCCTCCTTGATCATACAGTCATGATAAGTCTGTATCTGTTTCTGCCATTCATTGATCTTCCCCACACTCCGGTTAAAGGTCTCAACACTGCTTGAATCCACCACTGGCGTTTCAGGCATCACGCCGCACCCGCTGGCGGACCACGCACCTTTTTCGAAGGTCCCCGCGTTTGCGGCAAACGCGGTAATGAGTAGTGCAACTGATACTGAAATATAAATGACTCGACTCATATAGCGCCTCCCGTGATTGACAGAATGTGATTGCACCGGCTCAGCCATAATTCCTTCTTTCGCCCGAACGAATCGGAAAGGTTGCGCCAAATCAGAGAAATGTGTAAAGCGAGCGACTTATATTCCTGCTGATATCGCTGCAGTCAATTGACAATTGAAGAACATACGCCAGTATCTTATAGGCTAATATAGCCAGTTTGCAAACGGCAAGTACGAGTCGTGTCAACATCCGCCCATCCCCTCAACCTTATGCAATCCACTGCAAACGCTTGGCGCGATGTGCTGGCAAAGTCCGTGCTATTCTTTTTTGGCATAGCGCTCTGGTACAAGGGATTAAGCTTTTATGCCTATTATCTGCTGCCGCTCGCCTGGGTGATAGATGGAGGACTGGGCCGCTTTGGAAAAACAGCCAGGGAACCTCTGGTAATGGGCATGCTTCTGTTATGCTTTGTCCTCGCCCTTGGCATACTTTGGAGCGATCGCCCTGATCTTGGCTTCAAGGTCTGGCGAAGATACTTTGCCTTTCTCGTTTTTATCCCCTATCTGGGTCTTTTAAATAAAGAACGTCTACCTTGGGCAATCAGTGGAGCGCTTGTGGGTTATTTTGGTGCACTGGTTATCGGTTTATATCAGTGGATGGTGATGGGTGTACAAGGTATCCCGGCTTTGGGGATGCCTTACACTAGTTTTTCTTCAATACTGGGAATTGGAGTATTACTGACTCTCTATACTATAAAAACAAGCAGAAATAATGGAGCCCGACTATTTTTGTGGTTTCTCTCTGCCTTTCTATTGTTCATTCAGTTTAATCAAGACGCCAGGGGGGCACTTTTAGCAACGCTTTTTTCATCGTTGCTTCTGCTGTTTGTGCTGTATAAGACAAAGACTAAAACCCTTCTGATCGTGATGGCGCTGGGGATCACAGTAATCACGTTGTTCGCTTCTAATAGTACGAGTTTTCAAGAAAGATTAATGCGAGCGAAGAGTGATATTCAATTATCCTGGGCAGGAAAATATACGACCAGCTTGGGATATCGCCTGGCTATGTGGGATGTCGGCCTCCATGGGATAGCCGAACATCCCTTTGTCGGTCACGGCACGGGAACGGCAGCAAGGTATTTCGAGAAAACTGTTGAGACGTATAAAGGAGGTATTTACCGGGATTTGCCAGAATTTCAAGATACTTATCATTATCACAACGATTGGATTGAAATTGGAATGCAGTTAGGATTGCTTGGGGTAGTGACTTATGCTTTCTTTTTATGGAGTTGGTTTCAAACGCTAAAGAGACGTCAACTGGTAGTTCTTGCAGCGGCTTTACTTTGTTTTATTTTTCTGTCCGGCTTAACAGACACTCTGGTTTTTTTTCGACAAACTTTTTACCTGCTTCTTGTAATCACCGCTATTGGTATTACCTGTCACAAAACATCGGAGCGGCTGTACTCTACAAAATATATTACCCCTTGAGTGATACTGGCAGTTATGGGGGTGGATGATGCGACACTAACCTGGGATAAATTTCAAGGGAATGAAAGGACCGTCGCTACTGTCTGTCGCGTTAACAAGCTTTAACGGAGAACACTATATTGCTGGGCAACTGGAAAGTATAGCTCAGCAGCGTAGACTACCTGATGAACTCGTCATTTCGGATGATGCCTCCACTGATAGCACCATCGATATCGTATCGAAATTTGCACGTCACGCACCATTCCCCGTGCGACTCCTCCAGAATCCTGAACGTCTTGGTTCCACACGTAACTTTCAAGCGGCTATAGGCGCCTGTAATGGTGGCATTATATTTTTATGTGATCAGGACGATGTTTGGTATCCAAATAAGATTGCACTTATTGAAGCGCGTTTTATCGATAATCCTGACGCAGGTGCCGTTTTTACCGATGCAGATGTAGTTGACGAAAACTTAAATCCATCTGGACTACGAATTTGGGAAGCTTTTAAATTCAATTCAAAAGAACAGGCACAAGTTAATGATTGCGATGCATTGGAAGTTCTGTTCAGGCATCCGGTAGTAACAGGTGCGACAATGGCCTTTCGTTCCATTTATCGGGACCTTATTCTGCCTTTACCCGATACATGGCACGATGCCTGGATTGCTCTACTTATTGGAGCAACTTCATGCCTTGTGGCATTGCCAACACCGTTGATCGCCTACCGGCAGCATAACTCTAACCAACTCGGAATTCCGCGTAGAGGTAGAAATCGCAGCAAGACTTGCGCAGAAATATACGGACCACAAGTTCTCTGCTATGAATTAACCCGAGTGCGTCTCCTCACGCACGTGAAGCACTTTCCAGTCGCTAAGCAGAAACTAGAAAAGATTGAGGAATTGCTTATTTTTTTGCGAAACCGCGCCGCTTTACCTCAAAGTCCCTGGCAGAGATTACCCATAGCTCTAAGTGAACTTGCTGCCTTCCGTTATCATCGATACGCATTCGGGGCCGTCAGTTTTTGGAAAGATTTGTTACGCTAACTCTACCCTGAAGAAGCCCCAGCAATGTCAAAACGGGACTAAACACTTAGGGAGTTTGAGAGTTTTTAAGGCGTACCCCCAGCAGCAACACTTAGCGGGATCCAAAATGCTTTGATTGGGTTGTCTTCTTGACCGTATATATTTGATAGGCAGGGTTTGGCGAATCGGGCAGCATTTCGAAGTTATCCAAGATGTATCTATGAATTAGGGCATGTGTATTGTGGAAACGTAACTCCTCCCGTCCATCAAGGGGGAAATCGAATATCAGGATAAAACCCGGGTTTGCCACCTTGATCCGTTCAATTTCTAGCTGTTGAAAGCTTTCACTTCGCGAGAACAAGGCGTATATCTCCCACATAGGAGACTTTCTTTCGAACAGCGGATAAGCCCCCGGCCAGAAAGGAGTTGTGATGAAACTTTGACCATCGGGTGCATGTTTAGCAACCAGCTTCTTTAATAGAGCGATCTCACTTGCTGTGCGAGCATCAACGCTCACTTCGGTGTCCGAAATTACGATGTTCACACATTGTTTGCTAGCCCGGCATTGCCAAGCGGGATGAAAATGCACCATCACTAACAAACTTGAACCACATAACACAAGTGCCAGCGGCCATTTGATCTTCGCTGGTTTTGTGGCCAGTAGCACCAGGCAACCGATTAATAGAGGAAAAATGCTTTTAGCAAGGTGACTTACATCGGCTCTGGAATAAGCATAATGTGCATAGGGCAGTGCCAAGAACGCAGCTGCAACCAACGCCGATGGAACAGCTCTCTTGTGAAACTTCTGCTGAGTAACCCATATGGTAGCAAGTATGCCAAAAACGACTATAGCAATGAAAAACAAACCAGCCAGCACCCCACGAATCGTCTTGCCCACAGATATGGAATCAAAATCCAAACGCCAAGGCCAAGGAACTGGTAGAGTAAGATTAGTTGCTTTAATTTCAAGGAAAAAGAGCAAACTTTCCCAGAAGGCGGAAGCAAAGCCTGGTACCAGCAATACCATGAGAAGTATCGGGACATAACCAATTGCTACCCCTATTGCCCACAGCATAGCTCGCTTGATAAATTCAGGCTTATCCGCTTGCCTGATGGTCAGCCATATCATAACCCCCAGGCTGCCCAAGACACCATACACACCATGGTTACGGCCAAAAACAGCTACCAAACCTACACATAGACCGGTGAAAAAGTAACGTCTCCTTGTAGGGTTCTGCACGAGGAAGGCCAATACTCCGACCAGCAGAATAGATAAGGAAATATCAAATAATTTGTGGCGCGGATACATCCAGGCCACCAATGTGATGGTTGAAAGAAGTAAATAAGGAAAATTTGGCGTTCTTGCATTTCGAGCAATTAACAGTAGAGCGACGAATAATCCCATCACCTGAAAAATTGCCACGCTGCCCCTTAAGGCCACTATGCCATTGTCTCCCCACAGACTCATAAGTGTAGCGGACCAGTAGTAACGGCCGGGGTCGTAGGACATGAAATCGCGTATGGGCACCTCACCTAGCATCACACGTTGAACCCCATACCAAAGAAAACCTTCATCCCATAGTGAGAATCCTTTATGCCCCTGCCATAGAAAAAGTGCGAACACAACAAGGCTGGAAAAAACCAGTATTTGAAAAACTGAAAGCTTATTTTCTTGGGGCTGATGCATTTGGGATTATTGTAGCGATGATGTTCAGACGAGAGTATGCAGACTGTAATTCCAACCCATAGACTTTTATCGGGATCGCTGTTGAGTTGCTGGAGGAAGTATTGACGAAGGAAAAAACCTTCTCGCAAATTCCCTCAGATCGATTTCCGTCTCGCCGCCATCCATGAATCGGAATCTCCACACGTTCTGTTGCTCGTCTGAACCCAGTTGCAAAGGGTCATCTGCAAGCGCCAATCCACCTTTTTCAAGGATTTCCCTGGCTTTACTCGCGTTCCCTGTTAACAGGGAGTTCAGGGCATCAGGAATTCCCCTTTTCTTCGCTGCATAAGCTTTGTTCATCCAGGGCGCCATTTCTTCTAGAAGGCCATATTTCTTGTAAATGTTCGCCATGCGCGTCAGTTCATCCGCATCTTCAAGCAGGTTGCCAGTCAACATGCGCTTGGCGATCATTTCATCCGATGGAATCTGTATTGCGGGTTTGCTCAGACTGGAAAGTCCCCCAACACCAGTTTCTACGACAGCAGGTACTTTCGCCACTTCCGCACTCAGGCCGGGCACCGCGTAACCAGGAGTAGATGGCTTCTGCTTATCCTGCTGCCATGGAATCGCTATCTCATCGTTGGCGGCACGAAGTCGCTCACGTTTTTCCCTGTTGAAATCTGCCTTGTCGATCCTCGCCTGATGCAGCTCCGCCTCGCGCTCCTCCGCCTTTTTCAGCCGGTTGGCATCCTGCTGCCGCAGCTTCATATCCTGCCCTGTGCGCACACCTTGTGCAAGGCCGCCAGCAAATGCACCCAAACTTTCAAGCATGATCTCCCTCCCTGTTGCGTTTATTCACTGTCGCCTTGCGCTTCGCCAACTCTGATGCACCATTGAGCCGGTGAATGAAATCCTCTCCTACCAGTTCCACCGCTTTCCTGTTGAGCACCGCTTCGCCGTTGGATAACCGGATGGGTTGCATACCCTCAATCGAAGCTGGAATGGAATCGCTGGTGCCGGTACCGGGGCCTTGTACTGTGCCACCCTCCGCATAGCCTTCGCGCTTCAATGCGGATAAACCATAGGCATTGTAGTTCCTGATAACACCGCCCCTTCGCAAGCCGGGTGTCCTCATGAGATAAGCTCCGCCTACAGTGCCAATCAGATTGCCTAACCCGCTGAGTCCTCCCGCTTTATTCTGCTGCTGTTGCTGCCATGCATTCAGTTGGCCCTGATACTGGTTCAGCATCAGGTTGCCGGCTGAGCTATTCGCGCCGAGAGCGCCGTCATACCAGTGTTGCGCTGCATTCATGCCATTGGTATGCAAGCCGGCTTTCGTTGCCAGATTGTCAGTGGCGGCGTTACCTGCATTGAGCGCTGCCGCATCGGTAGCTATTCCCGTAGTGGGCATATTACGTCCAAATTGGGCCATGCCTTGCCGCATGGCCATGCCTTGCAATTCCGCCTCGCGTCGGGCCTTATTCATTGCTCCCGCTGTGTCTTTGGCAAGCCCAAGGCTGATCTCGTGGGCCAGGCCTTGAAACTTGCCTGAATTGGGATTGACCCCCATACGGGCCATTGCTCGCTGGCTCGAATCCAGGGCGCTCTCATAATTTTTTGTGATATCCGCTCCCGCCTCGGCCGCCATCCGCTCTTTACGTTCGGTTGAGTCGAATTCGCTGGCCTCTCTTACCATGCGCTCTTCTATCGGCGCAAACAGGGTGCGGTAGGCTTGCCATTGCGATTCGGCCCTCGCTGCATTGGCTTCGCCTGCCGCAATCTGCTGATCAACAATTTTCTGGATCAGCGGGTCCTGCACTCTGGCTCTCTCCTTCTCCCATTCAAGCTGCTGTTTTGCTACATCCAGTTGTTGTTGCGCGATATCAGCCTGTTGTTTTGCCGCCTGCCCAATGAGCGGATCCGGTCTTGGTGGCTTCGAACTACACATTTTCAATCTCCAATATTTTGGTCAATCCATTTTCTACGTGCCTGTAGCCTAGCAATCGGAAAAATCGTCCGGCCTTATTAACAGTCTTTACGGTAATATTGATTTCTCGAACCCCAAGCAATTTCATGGCATTCTCGACATACCTTACAAAACGCTTGGCAATAGTACCGCGTCGTGCCTCGGGCAAAAGATACAGCGTGTCTTCCGTGGCAATAAGTGTTTGCGTGTGAGCGCTCTTGTCCAGATACATGGCGCAATTGCCCAATAACCTCCCTTCGCTCCTTACAGTAAAAAGAAGGTAGCGGCCTGCCTGCTCATACCGGATAAAAGTCTCGTAATCCGGCTGAAACGGTAGCCGATGTCTGTGTCCCTCGGTTTCATTCCAATGGGCGCGATGCAAATGCTTTATTTCTTCTGTAATGTTCTCAATACGCTCTACAGCAAATACCAGGTGGCCGTTATATCGAGGCTTGATCTGTGCAATATCTCTCAGCTGCGCAAGTGTCTCCATGTGGTTGGCGGCAACGCAGATATCAGCGGCCAGATCAGATGTCAGGGTCGAGCCTACATTTGCCTTGAGCAGCGAAATCAGTTCAATATTCATCATCCATCCATACGTGAAATAAGCTGTTCGAGAGAATCGCGAACAGAATTTATGTACGCATACAACGCCTCGCATTCAGCCTGGGTAGGAGGAGCTGAGAATGTAAGTGTGCGAAAGGCGGGAAGCGTTATTCGGTTTCCACGCCGCCCGGTCAGTATCTCAAGCATGATTTTCAGCCAGGGAGGTGTTCCAACCGGGATGCCGGGCTTCTTGATATGGATCGCTTCGGCAGGTTTGCTGAGAAGCGCGGATTCAATCACAACCCCATCACTTATCGCTTTGGCGCTTGCTTTATTGATCTGGCTGCAAAAGGTAGCGATAAGAAGGTGTATCTGGGTAACAATGCCCGTTGCACCAGCATTGGCTTGGGCGGAGGGCGTGCCGCCAAGCGTGCCACTGCCAACGGATATGGGGAGGACGCTACCCGCATTAAACTGCCCCAGGCTGGCTTCAACCAGGGTGTGAGTTTGCGCGATTGCCGCGCGTGGGAGGGTCTTCCCCTGTATCCACCCCTTTCCACCGGGTATATGCGCCTGACTTACTTCCCCCGAGCTCAATGTTCTGCCTGGCGCAATTACGGCACTCGCCAGGGCAATACTTCTGGTAATGCCAGCCGCGCTACCAAGGTTGGATTGAACGGGAGCAGCCGTCGCAAGGATTTGATTCTGTTCGACCTTGCCCGTATTGACGCCACCTGCCTGTGTTGATCCCGCAACAGCAAGCGCGTGATGTTGAGCAATTTCTACCGCGCTGCCGCTATTTACCTGTATTGCAGCTACACCGCTTAATCCAAGCGTTGTATCGCCAGGCCACAGCTTTCTTGCAGGCGCCTTGAATAGTTGCCATGGGTTCTCATGAAAAGCCCGTGATTCAGCCGCTCCCCAGACTGCATCGGAAAAACCGGCTATCAATATGGCGCCATCAAACTCCCATAGATTTCCACCTACGTACCGTCCAAGGTTGAAATTCTTGTTTCCCGGTCCCCACGCTTTTGGCGGATCTGTCCAGGTCAGCCCGGTTTCCTTCCCATCAAGAAAAACTTTACAGGTCGCTGCAGTACCCCCGGATACAAAAACAATACTGCGGTTTTTTGTGTTGAACCAGGAAGCAAGGGCGCCGGTACTTGGGCTGTTGGACCCAATAGCCACCTTTAGATCAGGGTAAATCTGGTATCCGCAAATGTTGGGAGAAGAAACTCCGAAGGAAACGTGGCCATATGTATCAGGGCGACCTACAATCGGACACCACATAAAGAAGGTGCCGACATTGCCTGTCAGCTCCGGGTAGCCGGTATAGGCGTAATAGTCGTCAATGCCATCGAACGAAAATACCTTGCCATTTTGTGCCGGAACAATTGCCGCATCGCCGCCTGCTGTCCAGATTCGCCCGGTAACCAGATCGACCGGCCCAACGGCGGGATTCCATAATATTCGTATCCCTTTGGCAAGGCCGGCATAATCAATGGGCGCAGCGTGCTGAGGTTGCCTTACAAACCTGTTTCGCAGGATAATCGAGGACATGTCAGCGGATCAGGTCAGGTGGAAAGGCCGGTAATATCTGCCCTGTAAACGCTCCCTGAACTGAGCGCTACACCCATCTCATTTTTTACGACCAGCTTCAGGTAACGGCTGACAGGCAGCCCTTGCAGGCTGAAAAATTTTCGGTGCACGTTTGTGTCATTGCACGCCAATGTGCCGATCCAATGCAGGTCAGCCTCATTGGTGGCGTCGGTTCCGCTTTCCGGGCCACTCCCAAAATTCACATTATCGAGCGATAATTTTGCGAATAATATGAGTTGGCGGCTACCGGTTGGAGTTCCGTTAGGATCGCATTCAACCTCTAAAGTAACGTCCAGCGGAATGGCAGATCCGAGATCAATGGCTGACGAAGTTATGTAGGCGCCGCTTGCCAGCGTTCCCAGACTGAGCACGGACGCGCTGCGCGCACCCTGCGCTTGGGTAAATGTTGCCATAGTTTAATTTCCGGAATATCGCCAGTTGGCTGGTTAGGTGGGCTGGGAACTCGTGTAAGTCAGGCTCGGGAAATTGACTGTATTGCCGCTCGTTACCACCTGGTCGGTGGTTTCATCAGTCACCAGCAAAACTTTGCTCGCGTTGTCCGTGAAGGCAATATGAAGATCGGGAGCGGTGCCAGAATTGGCTGAGGCTGTTCCACTGCGGGCCGCGACAGTCAGAATGCGAGCTGCGCCGTCAGCGCCTGACAGCGCATAATCTCCGGGCGCCATTGCAACCGCACAAATTGCATTAGCATTAACGGTTGCATAGCTGTCAGCAAAGGAATATGCCTTCAACAGCAGCATGCGGCTCGCATTGTTCTTTATCGAATTCAATCCACCATCCAGAACGTCGGAATGAACGTATTTCGCCATACAAAATTCCTTTTTAAAGTAAAAAAGCCGCCCGAATAGGAGCGGCTCACGTTTGAGTGACAAAAATCAGGAAGAAGAAAGCTGCTTGAAATACCTTGAGCGGTTCGGGAGATCTAATCGAGAGTGCCAATCCGGCCGTTCAATTGGGACTTATGGCAGTTATGCCTGCTTCAATCCATCCATTGTTTCAGCCAGGACGACGCTGTTTACCTTCACATTGCCAGATAGCACAAACTCGACGTTATCAGCCTTATAGCCGCCGGGGAGTCGAAACGCACGGCTATTCCTGACCTGTTTGATAAACTTCAGCGCGCCATCGCTCCATAGTTGAAATTGCAGGGAATCCATGGATAAGAGAGGAATATCCTGTGTCGCATCGCCCCCAATCTCGTATTCACCAAGGCATGTATCTGCCAGTCCGTCGTTCATGGAATAAGAACTGATCAGTGTCTGGTTGGCAGCGATAGTCTCGTTATAGGAGGATTGTGCCGCTGCTCTTTCTTCTTCCGTCATTTCAAAATCGGCATCAATCTTCCCTGCACCATAATTAACTGGTGGCGCAGTAACGAACCATTTACTTTTCCACTCATAGAGAAGCTTGGTCCCCGTATCCCCTTCCCATTCGTAGATTTTCTTGTTTGTGGCGACGTAAAGCTTGCCGGTTATGGGATCTGTCCAGATGCAACTGATGTTCTGGTTGATTTTTGAAAAGGATGCGTTCTCCGCCTTATCGATCACGAACATGAGGGAGCTATCTCCAGCCGAATAGCCGCAGTAGTAGCGGTTATCGGCAGAGGTAGCGATAAAGGTGTCAGGATTCAGTTCGGACCACTCCTTCTGGGTAAACAGGTCTTTTGTGACAATATCGCTACTTGTCCCAATCATTACCATTCCCTGTGGAGCAGGATATCCAACGCCAAATGCAAAATTCGCCACCCCCCGCTTCGACATGCAAGGCCACGCTACCCCCAGCTTCTCCATTCCTCCACCCATGGTCGCAGGCTCAACCCCGGTAATGGTGAAAGGATTCCCCTTGGTCATGCCAACCAGTGTGGTACCCATGGCAGCGATCGCTACAATTTCCTGATCGTATGTCTGGCGATACGAGGTGGGCCAAGCATAAGGTTTGAACGGTTCTGAGAAAAGTACCTCATTACCCGTGAATCCTGCGGCAATTCCATTCGCAAGCATAACAATGCCTCTCATGTTGGCCGGGGACATTTCCCAGTTCGTGGAGGGCAATACTTCTCCTAATGCAACTACCGTATCAGGAACAGTATCACTGTAACTTTTCGTAACCGCTGAAAGTGTTGCGACGTAGCGATACTCGCTCCCTGACGAAGTCGCGAGCGTCCGATAGATGCGCTTGTTCATCCCCCCGGTATTGTGTGGGGCCTGGCGCTTCCACTTCCCACCCCCAGCGTAGATCTGGTCTGTAGAAAGGGATATGACAACCTTTTTCGTTATCGGGTCTACGCTTATCAGGGTAAATAGACCGTTCAAGTCGGTCATGCCTGATACTGATTCAAACCTGATTTCCTCATGCGCTCTTAAGCCGAAGACGGTATCAAGGCTGATTTCCGCCTGGCCGGCAGCTGGAGAATTCTTGAAAACAGCAATAATTGCCCCGGAGTTGGGGGGGGCTGCGTCCAGATTTGAAATCATCCAGGTTGCGTCTATCTTTCCAGTGGTTACTATGGAAACGGGGGAAGGCTGCGACTCCTCCCCCCACCGCGTGACAAATGTGTAAACATAGGCCCGGGAAGTCACTACTCCGCTTCCACCTGACGCCATTACCAGTGGTTCGCTGACTGGGGGTGTAACGCCAAGTACGTAGCAGGTGGATGGATAAATCCCCGACCCGGTGGTCGCCATTTCAAAGTCAGAGGTGCGAGGCTCTCCGTCCCCTGTGTAGTAAAATTGCTGCGGTATATTCCCCGCAACAGGCGAGCGGGCTACATCTACATCCCGGCTCCAGGCCAGCCACTTCTCGTTTCCATCCTTTTCGATCCTGAACATCGACCGGATCTCGCCATCTATCTGTGGAGAAAACACAAGTAGCGCCGCGTTTCTGGGTCGCA
Source organism: Nitrosospira multiformis (assembly GCF_003050865.1). Classification (GTDB taxonomy): domain Bacteria; phylum Pseudomonadota; class Gammaproteobacteria; order Burkholderiales; family Nitrosomonadaceae; genus Nitrosospira; species Nitrosospira multiformis_E. Next base: position 24,183 of record NZ_QAOK01000020.1, read on the forward strand.
AATCTCCACCGGCAAGATTACAATTGGTCGCTGTTTGCGCCTGATTCGAGCTGAGCAAATGCTTTGCCAGTCGTGGCACAAGGCCGGAAAATCCGGAAATCCTGAATGCGCTCATTTCGCCAGATCTCCCATTCCGGAAGAACTATCATGCCTTAAACCAGTTCTTCGGCCCTCGCATAATGCCCGTTCCTCAGCACGCCTCTTCACGAGGCCTGGTAATATTTTTTTGCGAGGGCCATATTTGAATGCCTCTATGCGCGCACACGCTTCCACATACCGTCCTGCATTGATCAGGTCGATAAGATTAGGGGGTTTTCCAGGTAATGCCCTTCGACAGAAAGCACCGACACCGATGTTATAAGCCAGGCTCACATACGCTTCATACTCGTGCTGATAGAGAGGCACGGTCACACAACGCCTGACTCCAGCGGCATAAACGCCCTCTATTTCGTCCAGCAGCCTGACCAAAGACCGCTCTGGCGTTGTCTTGTCTCCCATTTTCACACCCGCGGTCGTACCAAACCCGATGGTGGGGACATCCCCGCGCACAGGGATATACGCCTCATCCTTATACCCCTCGTGCACCGCGATCCCAACCAGCGTTGATGCTGCCAACACTAATAGCGCTACAGCGGACCTTCCCTGGTTAAACAATGGCTTGCTCATCTCATGATCCCTTGTGTTCCATGCTTATTTATCCGTATCGGGTACATGTGTCAGGGAGTATTTTCTGTGATGCAATCCAGCTTCGCCTTTATGGTCTCCTTCAGATCGCCTGCATCCAGTGTGGCGCAGGAGGATATTTCCGAAACGGGAGATGCTGTCTTGGACTTTGGCTTCGGAATTTCTGCAGTGCTCATCGACGTTTGCGGTTGTACAGTTGAAACAGGTGACTCCATTGCGGTTTCGTTCGTCACCAGTGGTTCATTCGTCACCAGGGGGGTAAGCATGGTGCATGACGCCAGAAACAAAGCTCCCAGCAGATACCTCATGGCTTTCTCCCTCTCGTCCATTTCTCGATGATTCTGTCAAGCTTGTCGTTGAATTCCTTCAACGTTTCACGCTGCTCGGCTCTCATTGACTTGATTTCATCATCAAGACGTTCATTGGTTCTTTCCTGATACAACTCACCCCGTTTCAGGGTCGCAATATCATTTTGCAGTGTGTTGTACGTAGCTACGCCCGACGCAACGAGGCCAGCCACTGCAATAATTCCACCGAAGGATAATGTGTAGGTGGACGGCCCCCGCCGCCTTTCTGTGCTCCTCGCAACCTTATGATCGCCGTCATCATCTGACATGATCAGGACAAACTCCACAAAACCATGATTGCAAATACGACCGCACCCAGCAATATTGCGGCCGTCCATTTCGACCCCTTCAATTTTTCCAACAAACCGTCTGCGCGGCCTTCGACTGCGGCATGTTGTCTTTCCACCTCTTCCTGAATGGCTTTAATGCGTTTGCGTTGAAACATGGTCACAATAATTCCTCCTGGGTATTGAATAAAAAAGCCCGTTCGGGCAAAAAAAGCGGCTACGCGCGTCTTGCTGTCTTGTTCAAAAAGTTTCGATCATGTGTTTACCATTTGATGTCATCCAATTGCTGTGGGGTGGGAAAATCGCCAAGGGCAACAATCATGTCCTGTAATCTCTGCCTCTTGCCCGTCAGTTGACCATGCACCCCTGCAAATGCAGCAGCCTTGGTGGTAATTTTGGCTGCCAGATCTGCCTTACTTATACTTCGCGCCTCAGCAGCGCTATCCAGCCAGGGAGTATGGGCTTGAGGATTCGAAAACCATGTCTTTGCTTCCGCTTCCTGTAACGCCCAGCTCTTCACTTCTTCCTCTGGATAAACTGCTGTCAATTCCCTTACCTTGGACTGATAAGCAGTGTTAATACGAGCCAGGGCCGCTGCTTTCATTTGATCCGGACTCGGTGCAGTCAACGAGGTGATCTGTTCTGACGCCGCGGATTTCCATAGATCCACAAATGACTGAAACTCTGCTATGTTTGTGAACAGCGTATTTGCAGTATCGTCATATTCTATGTGACCGCTTGTACCGTTCCACTGCACAGCGCGCACATTGGCCCTCAACGACGACAAATCGATTCGCCTGAATACGCCATCTACTCCAACCGCGCTGTCGTCCCGAATGATTGTCAATCGCATATCTCACCCTGCTCCGATAAACTGTTACCCTGGACCTTCCTGTTCGCCATGTGCGCTGCCACAAGCAGCACTCGTTGGGTTTTCTCGCTGTGCTTCACCATCTCATTACGGAAGGATTCTGTAGCTGCGGTGCCCTTGCGGGATTCGTTGGCTGCGTTGATCATCAGTGTGGGCAGCCAGCCTATAGCGCATCCCCATGAATCGGTTTCCTGTCCCGTGTTGACATTTACGCCGCGAACCTGCACATACCATGGACATCGATAGAGGACAGGTTTGCCGTCTTCGAGCTTAAGCTCTTCACACTTTGCTCCCAGGGGACAATTCGCTGTACGTATTTCCATCAATCCTTACTCGCTATGATTATGTCGATGTATTGCACGGCAAGGTTGATGGCCGTGCCGGTAAAAATATGACTATGTGAGCCGCCGCCGCCTGTGCCGGCATCCGTAATTGGCATTCCGGTAATAACTCCCCCCCCTCCACCGCTGGGGTTGGCTCCTCCACCTGATGTTCCATACACACTCAAACTATGGGTATGCGCCGGTATCTGCGCCGAGGTCAATGTCGTCGCGCTGTTCCAGCCGGAAACCGCCTGCGACGTGAAGGCTGACGTGAAGGCGGCTGAACCGCCCGAACCACCACCGGTGCTTCCAACAACACGCAGTGCCTTATTATGGTGTGTCGTGACCTGAGTCCAGCCTGACGGTGCCGTCGCCTGAAAAAATGACATAACAGTTCCGGGAGGAATGAGGCTGGCGGGCGCAGCGCCCAGTGTCGCTCTCGCAACCGCCGCATTATCATCATCCAGTAAGCCCCGGATATAGGAGCTCATATTCGCCAATGCGACTGTGCCCGGGCCAGTGAAATACGCCATCTTATCGGCTGACGTTTCCAGGGCGCCAAGCGCCTGGAGATTTGGATTTGCAAGGGATTCCTGCAAGGCGATGCTGGTTACACCGGCAACGAAGTAATCGCCTGCTGCCCAGGTACGGGGAGCCGTACCATCCAGTCCTCGTCCTCCTTGCGCGATGATTAAGCTGTCGGTCGTACGTGCCTCGATTTTCACAATTTCCCGGTTGCCGGAAGCATTCTTGAATATGCCATAGAAATAATCGCCGATGCCTGGCGATGGAAAGAGAACGCCCTTTCCGGCCTCCACTGTGAAGCTCAATCCCGTTGTCCCACTGGGAGCGGAACTGATGATGGCCTTGCCAAAATTCGAGAACTTGAGTCCCATGTTTTATCCTCGTCTCAGGATTGCTGTCTGGAATGGCGCTCTGGTATAGCCTCGGGCTACTCTCATGCCTGCTGCCGCCGTCTTGATAATGAACTGTTGCTGGTGATAGGCGGCTAGCTGGATATTGGTATAGGGCTTTTTAGGTGACAGCATTAGCCGCGCCATAGCGCCGTGAATGATGGCTTCGCGGTATTCGTGGAATAGCGCGTCATCAATCCCTGTACTGAGGGCCGAAGGTTTTAGCGCAACCGTTACTGCTAATACCCCGTTACTATCCGGAGTTGGAACCAGGGTCAGCGAAAATGGACCGCCAAGAACATATCGTGGCTTGCCAGTTTGGCGGCGCAAGTTTTTGATCTTGATGTTCTTCTCGCAGGCAAAAGACTCTATTTCTTCTCCATCCAGCACTGCATGTATGATGGCATGAACTGCCGCGCCTTCAGGGGGGGAGTAGGCATATTCCGCAATGCCTCCCATTACGAAGACAGGCAGATGCTCGGTTTGCCAGGCCAGGGATTGCTCACAGAACGCTATAGAGGATTGACGCAATGCACTGTCGGCTGCAGCAGCTGGGCATCCAGGCAGGTCTGGCATAAGCAGATCATAAAAATCGCTCCAGAATTTCATGGTTGCGCCTCGGAGCCGAACAACTGCATGAACAGAGCCGCACGCCCGGAATTGACATGCTCATCGTCAGACATTTCTGCTCTGGCCGTGACATAATCTGCTACTGTCTGGAGGCATATAGGCGGTAGCGGAAAAACATCATCCAAGGCCCGTTCCCCATCGGGCAGGTTGTTGAACTCACCTATGAACAGATCCGGCCGCCGTCTGAGAATCTGCAGCATCCCCTGATTGGCAAAGGACAGCAACACAGTATCCGAGTAACGTGTTTTGTCTTCATCATTCAGCGGAATACGAGCCAGCTCGACGATTGACTGATATGAGAATGACATCAGTCCGGCATCTCGTTCCTGGAAAACAGGGCAATCACTTTATGCCGTATGGTTCCCTCGTTTTGACGCTTGTCCAGCCGTTCGTTGTATTTGCGCTCGGCAAACTCAAGCAGAGCTTTTTTTCTCATGGAATGAAAGTCGATCACCGGCAGCGGTTCTTCAACCGGTTTCTCTGCTTGAGCCAGCCCGATCGGCACGACGTTATCCAGCGTCTCATCGTAGACCCGCATCCAGGTATCGGAGTAGACGAGCAGTCTCTCAGCAACTTCAGCGCTTACATTCCGCACTTGATCCGGTTCCCAGCGCAACCCCACGCCATTGATGCTGTCAATCTTGATGCCGGTGGCAATATATTTGACTTTGGGCATATGAAATCCTCAATAAAAAGGCGATCCCCAGAGTTTCTGGGGATCGCCTTTGACTTCCTGATTACTGCTTGCTTTTACTTGACGCCTGCCGCCTCGCCCGCAACGATTGCAGTGATATTGCCCGAAACAAACGCAGTGGCAGGTACAGTTACCGTCAGGATGACGTACACATCTTTTTCGAATTTGATGGGTTGAAATCTCAGGTCGGTAAGAGCCACGCCGGATAAAATCGTTGTAGCCGCGGAAAAGTAATCATCATCCTCGACAGGACCTTGACCGGAATCGACTGGGGTATAGCCGATTTTTACAGCAAATGTAGTGCCGCCTGTATCCATATCGTCATTTACTATCCGTAACGCTGTAACACTCATGCCAGCCGGGATTCTGACCGGACGGTAGATGCTTCCAACTACTCCGGATAAGGGCGTTGCTGTCCCATAAACCACCGCGGCGTTGCCATAGTTGCCCATGGGCAGCGCTTTGCTGTTCAGGTCTGGTGCGCTAAAAGTGGCCATTTATCTATATCTCTCGAAAAGTGATGGGTGAAAGCAGAACATTAAAGCCCCGCTTTCATGTATCAAACGGGTTAAAACGGATTAAAGTGGTACAACCGAGTCAACCGCAATCACACCAAAGTCGGTGGGTACCTTGAAACCTGTTCCATCGTCGATAGAGAAACGGGTTTTCGCTTTGCCACAAACCTTCTCACCCATTACTTCCAGGTTACTTTCAAAGTTATACCAATGCTCCTTCCATCCGAACTGCATCCCGCTGACCCTGGTTTTGCCATAAGCGACACCCAATGCTTGTGCGCCCAATAATAATCCGCGCTCGATCGCATAGCCGGCTGTCAATGCTCCATTGACAGCTTGATCGGTTTCTGCCGCAGTTGCCGCGTTTGCTGCGGTAACTATCTTCGTGTTTTCGCCAGGCATAAAGCGGATTGCACGCTCATTCTTGATCACCAGAATGCCATTCCACATTCCAACCTCCCCGGCAAACAACGGATGGCGCTCGTCAAAATATGCCGCCCGATTGATGGCGTTCTGCTGGAATGCACGTAACGAACCTTCGGTCAAAAGGAGCGAGTACTGATTGGGGGTGGCGAGAAATACCCACATCTTGGAAGTCTGCGCAGCCCGATCCCCTGCCAGTTTGACGGATTGCAGCGGCTGATCCATGTCATCGAGCCTCTTGCGCAGCAGATCCAGATGCGACACGCGCAGGGCGTCCGTTGAAACGATGGATCCCAACTGCTGCCCTCCTGAGGTCAGATTGGCGCCATTCACTACAAAATGGCGATTAAAGGTAGGCGCCTTCACGGGGTTCACCATTATGGAACCGAAGTTCGGGGCGCTTTGAAGCGGTACTGTCCAGTCCGAACCGGTTTGCGATCCGCGCGCCCCAGCGAGATGTACCAGTGTTTCCTGGGCGTCGAGACGGGGGAAATAACCTGATAATTGCGCCAGGGCAATTTCACGCAACTGATGTTTGGTGCGCTGCTGCGACATGCTGCCACCTGCATCGATGACCTTACTGGATAGATCGATCTTGATCTCCATCGAGGAAAACGAAAGCGCACTGCCCCGTCCTTCACGATTGACATCACCCATCAGCGGTTCGCCACCCACGGTATCGACCAGATCGAGCGATACGACATCGCCCGCACTCTTCATCAAATTATCGATTCGCACAATGGGCATCCCCGGATTTGTTTGACCGGCAATTTTCTGCATTGCTACCGAAGGCTCGACCGGACCGACAAGGCTGTCAATCGCTGTGGATCCTTTGAGCGTGTTGGCGAAGAGCGCCGCGCTATAATGTTTGACTGCCAGTGAACTTCCGCTTGCTACGTTTGTTTCAGCCATTTAATCAATAATCCTTAATCAAGTTCGGCTCTCAAGGCTGCCGCCTGATGCGTGGGCATCTTCATCAACTTCTGAGCAAGTTCAAAAGGACTCAGATTCTCAAGCTGCTCACGTTCAGAGGCTGGATTTGCTCCACCCTGAATATCCGATAGAGTTACAGGCTTCCTCACCGGGGCTGCCTCAAGCTTGGCTTGCACATCCGCTTTCATCATTCCCGGATCGGACTTCTTTTTTGGAGTAGAGGCTTCCGGTATAATCGCCCTGACACGCCGGACAACCTCCTGGAAACGTTCCGCATAAGGCTTTCCCGCCCACTTCGTATTGGTTCTCAGAATTTCGTCCTGCTTCAGCGCTTCTTCCCAGGCGTCAGCGTCATTACTTTCCCAATGCACGAGATCAGGGTTATTGTCTTTTGCCTCAGCGACTTGCTCTGCAGTACTCTGCTGGCTTATGCGCTCGGATTCCTCCTTTTCACGCTCCAGTTCCCGCAGCGTTTGCTCCAGCCTTTCGCCTTGCTTCCGACTCCCCTCGAGCAGCGCACTGAGTACCTGATGAAGTTGAGGCATCTCTTCCTTCAGAGCCTCAAGGTGCGTCTTGAATTTTTCATCCAGCACAACGGGCTCTGCTTCCTTTGCTTCCTCTTTCCGCATCAGGAATTCGTCGAGTTTGCCTTGCGTGGACTTTAGCTGCTCGCGCAGCGCTGAGTTCTCTACCCGCAGTTCCTTGTGCTTCTTGTAGGGAATAGTTCCCTTGCCGCTCTTGTTCAAAACGACAGGCTCATCTTCACCTTCATCGTCACTCACTTTGCTGAACGCATCGTCTTTCACATCAGAGCTGGATTTCTCCGTTCCTTCTTCCTCAGGTACTTCCTGTCCGCCTAGAATTTCCGCAAGCTTGCCCGGATCGCTTTCCAATATCTCGATTTGTTCCGGTGTAAGATTTGCGATTTGCTCATCCGTAAGCTGATCCACTTCCATTTTTTCTCCAAACTACTTAACCCAGTGAGCGGGCCTGTCCTTAGCAGGGTTCAAAAAAGAAATCCCTGGACAAGCACAAGAATCGTGTTATCCAGGGATTTCGGGGGCTACCACTACAATATTGCCGCGAGTGCGTGCGTATGAGCGAAAGCCAATAAAAAGCCGCTCGAAGCGGCTTGTGTTTTACAACTAAACGAACATCAAATAGTCTTTAACCCCGTACGTGTGTAGTATCCAACTCGACCATCAGTAAAAATGCAAGCGGACAAAATCTCCCCACTCTGGAGTAAATTACAAATACGGTTCCGATATGTGACAACTGATCTGTCTTTAATGCCCATTGATGCAATATCATATTGATAGTAAATTGTTCGAGCAATACCCTTGGCCGCTTGGATAAGCAGGCTGCGTCCGATAAATAGGTCCCCCGCTGTGCCGCTCATCAGGGCTATGTCAGGACTGATAGGTGCACTTTCCGTATCCCAAGTTTCTTTCCCGGCAATTCCTGCAGTCGCTTTCGCCGCGTCGATCCGATCTATCATTCCGGGCAACTTTGTTATATCGTTTCCTCCGATGTACAAGTGTACGCCAACGATGTCGATCCAGTCTTTCATGGTTGTTGAACCGTCACCCGTTGGCGCAGCCATCATTCCGAGGAAATACGTTTCAGCGCTGCTACCTGCTGTTGCAGACCACACTGTTAAAGCCGGGCTGATAATCTTCGCTGTCGGATCAACCGCCTTGATTGCTTGATTCGCTCGCCGCGTCATTTCCGCTAACTTAGCAAACGTACCTGAGAAGAAGAAGGCCTTATTTGACAAACCCTCCGCGGTGAGCCCGGTTCCATCGTTGTAATAGTTCGGCTCGTTCCAGACCTCGTAATACTTGATCTTGCCCTTGTAACGCTCTGCAATCTTGGAGCAAAACCTGTCCCACCTGGACATATCTGCCGGTTCAGCCTGCAAACCTAGATTGTACGGGCCGTAAGCTCCCTGTTCATTCGGCCTTGCTGATGCCCATTGTGGCGTCCCGTATAACGTAAAAAGAATATCCCGTCCTGCAGCATGATGGATATTTACCCAATCGTCGAGATCGCTGAAATCCCATACGTTGTCGTATGGTTCAATTTTTTGCCACCGGGCTTTACCACCCGCCATATCATGCGAGCGAACAGTATAGAATGAAGCGTCCGTTGCAATATCATTGGATCGCTTATATACATGCATGCCAAAGAACCGATCGCTCACTGATACCGGAGATGTCGATAAAAGCTTGATCGGCAGATTAGGTATTGCCAGCGCGTTCGAGTCAGGATTAGTGAAATCCTTATCCAGAAAAAATGTAGCCCGATTGCCGATAAAATGTCCGCCATGATGTATAGCAGGGTAGACAGCTGATCTGCCAGAAGTCACTATATAATTTGCCATTGATTAATTGCTCCCGGGGTAGTACCAGATTGAATATCCAAGCAGAGTGATGCTTTCGCCCAATACATTTGCTGACCACCTGCATCTGTGATCGATAACCACATCATTGGCCGTGTTCGCGAAACCGTTCGGGTCTCCCGCTGCTAAACCGAATGTGGTATTCCCAAAAATACTCTGAGAGGACAGGCTGTTCAGATTTTTGATGGATATCCGATAATTCGACCTTACAGTCGTCGTAGCTGTTGGTCCGCTAACGTTGATCCCATTCCAGTCCATCGCCAGCGTTTTAACGGTTGGCGAATTTGTGTATTTCCAATCCTGGGTTACCACCAGCTCTCCATTCATGTTCATTGTTCCCCCAGGAACTGTTATAGAAGCAAGGGTTACATATGATGTGTCGGTAGCGTTATCAGACGTCCGGGTCACAGGTGTATACCTTTGCAAAACCAATGTTGGAAGTAGGCCAGCAGATAAAAAGTCTATATTTCGGTCTGCGTCCCCCTCGGATAAAAGGTTGCTTTCGGTAACTGAATCAAGAGCTAGGATAGAGCCCTTGCCGAACCGCAAACCATTAATCGTTGTGTCATATAATAAGCGAATCATCTTGTTTCTTTTCCCACGTGAAGAGTTATCTAATAACCCCAGATATTTAACAACTTTCAGGGTTGTGAATATCGGCGAGTTCCTTTCCCTTCAGTTCCAGACCTCTCGCCTGATCAAATTCGCACATCGTGCGTACTCCACCTTCGTTTTAGAAGCACTTAGGCTGCTTCATCAGCTATCCAGCCTCAACTGGCTCTATCGTTGCTGGAACTGCTGTTAATGCTTATAGCTATGCATTACCACCGGTACTACTCATCCGCCGCAACTGCTCAGCCAGTTCGTAACGATTAGGCACGTCAGATAGCTCCAGCATTACAGGGTATAAAATCGCTTGATACGTGGGTGGTGCTGCTTGCACAATCTGGCTGAACGCTTGCAACTGCTGTGCCCGGAAGCTGGGTGTGGCGGGGACATCTTCCAGTACAACCTTAACCTGAGCCGTGGCAATGTCGTTCTCTACGATCGGGCCACCGGCAGTCATCACCGAATGATTAAAATAAATGAGTTTTTGCTTTGCGCCTTGTCTGATTGTGACGACCTTCTGACTGCCCAACATATCCTGTTTGATCAGCGCAAGAAGTTGTTGACCAACAAGTCGGCGAGCATGGCGAAAATTATCATTGGGCTCCGCCAACACGGTCGAGCCCTGTTCCACCAGACTGTTGATCGCCACACCGCTGCTTGCTGAGGTATGTGCTCCCAGCATAGTACGATAGATTCCCCCCACTTCTTCAATCCTGCGTTTGCGTTCCTGCACGAGCTGAAATACCTGGGTAGCAAGCTGATGCTCACGTATCACCCTGAAGCCGCTGGCATTTCTTCGCTGAGAGTTGAGGATGGTCATCGAGCGCAGACTGCTTATATTATTGGCAACCTCCTGATAAGAATTCTGGCTGAGATCGAGCGCATCATTGTCCACTTCAACTTTTACCGAATTGAGGACTTCGTAGAGAAGAATATCCAGATCGATTATCTGATCCTGGGGTCCCCGCATATCACGAATCAATCCATAGGGAGCTCGACTCCTATCCTTGCGAAAGCACCAGAATGGAATATATGGAAAATCTGAATGAGGTAATGGGCTCGGAACATCCATGAGCTTATGCGGCCCAAGCCAAATTGAAACCCGCATCCGGCTGAGAACCGACTTCTGGACCTGCACGAGACCTTGGGCAACCGCTGCCTGATGATAGGGATTATCCTCGCTGTATTCGATTACCTTCCCATCAGGCAATACCAGGACGTAGGCATCCTCGAAATGCCGATACCATAATTCGGAAAGCCTGACCATACCCGAGTTTCGGTTCAGGTAATCTTCCTGGTTGCGGCTCCATGCCTGCTCGATTTCATAAGCTCTCGCCAAGCCGTTGTCATACCCCTCGTATACATCCGTGTCGTTCCACCCCTTCCAGCTATTTGCAATGATTTCCGCCCTGTCCGGGAACATAAGTGCAGCCTGAAGCTGGTCTATCCACTTATCGCGTCGCAAATATCGAGCATCGGACAGATCCGGCTCTCTTGAACTCCAGTCCCAGTAAATTTCGTTACGATGCACCTCCCGGACACGATACGGATATTTGAGCGCATCAAATTCCCGGGATATTTCCACCCACCCGATACCTGCACGGATCATGCTGGAATACGCATCTGACATGGCCCGGTCTGCCCGTGACTCGGTCTCGGCCTCCTTGATTTTTGCGGAAAGACCTTCCGCAATCTCTGCCTGGCTCTCATCATCCGCCGTCACCCTGTAATCCGTTCGGCTACGCGCTTCCAACCCCAATACTGCATTGATCGTCGGCTTGATCAGATTGGAGTCCTGGGGAGGAATACCTGCCATCTTCAGGCGCTCGATCACCTCCGCGCTGGTCTGCGCGCCGTCGTAATAATCACAGTCCGTGTCCGAGTCCGCTCGCCACTTCGGTTGATCCCGAATATCGCGGCATATTTTGTCGTAAGCTTCAATCGAAATATCTGCCGTAACACCTGCCTCAGTCATGCCCGCCAACCTTTCATATTAATGCCTCTCGCACTCACAGCCGGTTTATCCTCCTCGATTGCCACAGCAAAATAGCGAAAGGCATCGGCTGCATGGCTGTGATAATCATGTAAGGGTCTTGCGCTGAATTGACCGGAATCGGGATCGACATCAAATCGATAATGCCTCAGGCTTTGCAGGCCTTCTGCACAATTCAGCTCATCAAAATAGCAACGTGGAAAGATAGTTCTCGCCGCGTTGATACCATCATGAATGGAGAGATTTGGCACGATTCTTACTTGTCGCCCCGCTGCAAGCATAATTTCCTCCACGCTACGTCCGGTTGCCAACGTCCGAGCCCTGGCATCGTGTGGTAACCAATCTGTACTGTACATATACCTTTTGTTTTGCAGCACTCCGATATAATGCTGAATTGGCATCTGACTATTACTGTAGTAATCGATCAACCTGAGTTCGTTACCAACGGTCTGCGCAAACCAGATGCTGGTGTTGTCGGCCCAGCCGAGATCAAAGAAAGTGTGTACCGGCTTTGCCTCATCATATGGCACACTCCGTATCCTTCCTTCTTCCTGTGCCAATCGCAGCTCCTTCGAATAAACCGCTCCGTCCAACGTTACCCTACAATTCCCTTCCCATACGTTCTGGTAAGTATCCGGGTCACGCGCTTTCAGTTCATCCTTTTCCCGTCGCAGGGTCTCCGGAAACCATGGATTGTCATTCCAATTGATTTTTACTACGACAGCGCCAACAGGGGGATTGACTGCAAACCGCTGATGAGTCTCATCGGTATTGAGCTCAGGGTTGTAAGTCACCCAGATTTCCGACCCCTCTTTACGAATAGTCGGAATAAGCGTATCCCAACTTGTCTTGCTCACTGTCTGTGCTTCTTCCACCCAGACCCTGTCCACACCCTCGAACGACTTGATCCTGGTTACGTTGCTACGCAGACCGGCAAAGATAAACTCGGAACCGTTTGCTCCATGGATAACGCTGTTTTGCACTTCGTAAAATGAGCTTAAACCGATGGCCTCTATCTGAGCTTTCAATAAATGATGCACAGATTCGACGATAGAATTCTGAAATTCTCTCGCACACAAGATGCGCAATGGGGTTGCAGCCGCCTGAATCAATAATGCCCTGCCAACACTCCAGCTTTTTGCACCCCCTCTTCCTCCATATAAGATCTTGTAGCGTGCCGGTTTAAACAGAAATCTGAGCTTTGACGGAAATTCAGCTCTATGGGGAGTCATAGCACTCGAGCCGCCATTTACGATGATACATTTGGCTCATTACCTCTATCTTCCGGAGCGACAAAAGCTATCGTGATGTTATGCACTACGGATTTTCTGGCATCACCGCCTTCGTGTGTGACAGGTAATTTATCGCCATATTTTCTTGGCGCCAGTCGTGCGGCATACCACTTGCGCGCATCGATGCGCAATTGCGCGCGCGCAATAACCTCCCGGTTTATGACCTCCCGTCCCTTCTCATCGACATACGTATCTCTTGATCCCTCATCCGAAATTTCGATGATTTCCTCCGCGTAGGCATCCACGCAAAGCTCCTTGGCGCGTTGATATTGGCGCATAAGTTCTTCGTCACTCGCCAGCCAGTTCCATAAAACCCTCTGACTGATACCAACCTCCACGCACATCGCGCGAGCCGACTTTCCAAGTGAAATGCCAGCAAAGATCGCGTCAACTACCTCACGCTTCTTTATGGCTCGACTGCTCTTTTTCGGACTCGCAGGCTCTACGCTTATTGCACCCTTTTCTGTTTCCTCGCTGGATATTTCACTCTCGAATTTCCACATGTCCGGCTTTATCAGCGCTTCCCTTTCCATTTCCTTTTACAGACTCCTCATACCCTTCTTGCATCCTCTCAATGCAGCAAGTAATTTGACCTCACATGCCGATCTTTCTTCTATTTCCGTACGCAGCGCTCTATTGATCGTCAGAGGGTCGTCCTTGATTGACACGCGATCAATCGCATAGGCCGACTTGCACTCGGATGGAGTATCAACGAGACAAGGGACAGCAACAGGTTTCTCGATCACCTGAGTCTGAATCACCGGCTTCCCCGCACAACCGGCCAATAAGGTCGCAAAAACCAGCGCCAAGTGGGCTAGCAAGCAGCGATTGAATCGCGAGGAGGCGCTATGGGGATACACGGAGTTGAATCTAATCGGTCTGATGGCGGCTCTGCACATACTCTATCTGCTCTCTCGTGATTGCCTCATACTGATGCTCGGGTGCTACTGATGGAAGGGTGCGTATTTTCTTTGCATGACTCGTGTGCTTTGCTGCAGCAGCAGTCGCATGACGCATCGCCTCGGCTGCCGTTTTTTCTCTCTCAGCCGCCACTTCTGTCAACGTGCTCATCGCTGTCCTCACCGACTGGATATCCAATGCGCACTTTTCGTTTGCTGCCGACAATACTGCATTCTGGGAACTCAAGCGCTGCATCTGCGATTCAGCTCGCCAATCACTGACAAAGTATCCACCGGTAAAAGCAAGCGCTGCAAAAATGGCAACCAGGATTACTGTAATCCTTGGTCTGATTGCCTCAATTACTGGCTTGATGGCACCAATCATTGATTTGATTGCCGTAATCATTTTCTCGTAAACATTTGTGTTGTTGCCTCGAAAAATCCGCGAGAAGCGGACATAAAAAAACCCGCTCGAGGCGGGTTGGCTATTACTGCAAATACCGGATACGGGCTTAGAATTAACTGAACGTGTGAACAGCTGATCTAGAGCTGCCCTCCATCCTTTGTCTTCCATTCGCTCCGATCTGAGTTGCAGGATCGAGGTGATGAACGAGACAGATGATGAGCGAGACTTAAGGGATGCTTATCGAAGCACCGCGTCTATCGACTGTTTCAGCTCCGTCTTCTGACATCAATAACGAAACTGTAAGATGCTAAGCAGGCATCGCACACCGGTTCAATTATTTTCTGACACCATAGAAGGTACAGTTTCTTGCAAACATTTTTATCTTCCGCCAAAGTTTTATTACCTCTGCTATTACAAGTAAAAAATAGCTTACTTGCCGATCTTTCTTATTTGATACTATGCGTGGGTATCAGGCTTCAACAGACAATAAAAAACCCGCACTAGACGGGTGGATGTACAACCGCTACAGCGGAGTTTTTAGTTTTGTGATCGTGCACGACAATCCACAATATGGAGATGAATTATACACCGTTACCGGCTATTGTCAAGCTATTTGTTGTCCTCAACTTGATCTTTAAGAGAAAGGGATTTTTTCCCCTGAATTATCCAATCACAGCAAAATTGATTTTTCTCCCGTCAGTGTTATAAATTAAAGGTTGTTGGGTCGTCCACTAAATACCATCCTATCTCCTGCTTCCAAAGTCTTATCCATACTTTTTAAGCGAAATTCTGTGATAAAAAAACTCGTAACGCTTCTTATATTTGGTCTGCCATATTCAAATAACGCAACAGCACAAGAGTTGGGGTCGGGAGAGATGGATGCACCAGAAGGCGCTGTTCTGATAGCCGGACCCACAGCGGAATTGACGCAAAGTGTCCCTGGCAGCTCTTTTTACCCGTCCTTTTATTCCCCAACACCCGTAAATCAGCCTGGCGTATTCGCACAAGCTCATGGTGGCACCCCGCTCAACACGCATTTGTTTGGCCGGTCAATCATTGTGCTGCCCATGCAGCCTTATATTGATCCGGTATCCGGCTTTCAATACCCCGGCAGCTACATGCCGCCCGGGACACCTCTTCACGGATTCAACGGCTATATCATTTGTAATCCCCCCAATCTGAACAGAGATGCAGTTGCAGAAGCAGCGGCAGGAACAGGTGCCCAACGAGTAATCAAGATCACCTCAACGCGATCCCCCTCCATACCGGGGTATTCAGGACCATGCCCTATCTACACGATAAATGGCGAGCTTCCATCCCAGAAAAGTCATAGCACAATTTTGCCTCGTAGAACGCCACCTACGCGACAACAAGGGGAGCATCAATGATTTAACACGATAGCAGCACTCAATGACTATCTCTTTGCAGCCGGCCTGTCCATCAAAGGGAGCGTGTGTGCCAAATCGTGTGCGCAATCGTTACAGGGACGGAACGGTGAATGGACTTACCAGCCGGGCGGCTCTACTCGAAAACGAAGCAGTGTGTCAAATTTTCTACAACGAATTCACCGCCAAACTGGGATTGCGAACTGAATTATCCATGCTGTCCCATCATACGAAATTGATCAGGCAAAAATCTGCTTTACTGTCTCTCTGAAGATTTCCCTCGAGTCTGAATCACCTTGCATGATTGCTGAGGTATAGGCTCTCGCCTGTTTGAAAGTGACATGGGGTGGCAACGGTGGCACGTTCGGATCGGTACATGCCTCGAACACCACCGGTCGATCTGCGGTCAAGGCCCAATCCCACGCGCTGGCGATATTTTCCGGGCGATCGACGCGTATACCGTGCAGACCAATCAATTTTGCATAACTTGCGTATGGGACATCCGGAAGATCCTGAGCAGCATCGAATTTCGGATCACCCTCAGTGGCCCTCTGCTCCCAGGTTACCAGGTTCAGATCGCGATTATTCAAAACCAGTACCACTAGCCGTGGATCGCTCCAATGCCGCCAGTATTTGACGATGGTAATGAGCTCGTTCATGCCATTCATTTGCATGGCGCCATCTCCTGTCACGGCTATTACCACCCTGTCAGGGTACGCAAATTTAGCCGCGATCGCATAGGGCACGGCTGATCCCATCGTAGCAAGACCGCCAGAGAGCGAAGCCATCATGCCTTTACGGATTCGAATATCTCGCGCATACCAGAAAGTTGAAGAACCTGAATCGCCTGTGAGAATGCAATTATCCGGAAGCCGTGGCGATAACTCGTAGAATACGCGCTGGGGATTGATGGGGTTTGCCGGCTCCATCGCTCTTGCCTCGATTTTCTTCCACCACTCCTCGACATTGCTCTCGATACGATTGCGCCACGTACGGTATTCCTTCCTTTTAAGTAACGGTATCAACAGCTTTAGCGTATCCTCACTATTCCCGACGAGGTTTACCTCCATCGGGTACCGCATGCTCATCATTCGTCCATCGATATCGATCTGGACGCCGCGCGCCTGCCCCTCCTCAGGCAGAAATTCGGAATAGGGAAAGCTGGAACCGATCATCAGAAGTGTGTCGCACTCCGTCATCATGCTGTAGCTCGGCTTTGTGCCCAGCATGCCGATTGTCCCTGTCACATAAGGCAGATCGTCAGGGACCGCGGTTTTTCCCAGGAGCGCCTTGGCAATTCCCGCGCCGAGCAGATCAGCCACCTGGAGAATTTCACTTGCTGCGTTCAATGCTCCCGCGCCAACCAGAATCGCTACCTTCGACCCATCGTTCAGCACATCCGCTGCCCGTTGCACGTCCTCAATCTCTGGAACCACGTGGGGAGGCTGATATCCTACTCCCGAATAAATCGTGCCATGTTCGTGAGGGGGTTTCACAAACTCCATGTCCTGGATGTCATTGGGAACGATAACGCAGCATACGTTATGCTCGGCCTTTGCAATACGCATAGCCCGATCGAGCACATGGCGCGCTTGCCCTGGCGTTGTCACAATATGAACATACTCATGCGCCACATCCTTGAAGAGTGAAACGAGATCGACTTCCTGCTGGTAGCTGCCCCCCAGAGCGGTACGTTTCTGCTGACCCACTATCGCCACCACCGGCTGATGATCAAGCTTGGCATCATATAAACCGTTGAGCAGGTGGATGGCTCCTGGGCCCGAGGTAGCCAGACAAACACCCACCTCCCCGGTAAACTTGGCGTGCGCGCACGCCATGAACGCCGACATCTCTTCATGCCTGACCTGGATAAATTCGAGCTTATCTGAAGCTCGATTGATTGCCCCCATAATGCCGTTGATGCCGTCACCAGGAAGGCCAAAGATACGTTTTACTCCCCATTCGGACAAACGCCGAACCAGGAAATCGCTGACCGTTTCTTTCATGATCGAACTCTGTTGGGAATATTATTGCTCCGAAACATCGCATAAATATGCATGAAACATTGTGCGGTAGCTCACGGTAGCAACATAAACCCGGACTTTTGTCAGCATTTTCCCCTGCTATCCGGATCGGAGTGCCAAATGCCATTGCAGGGCTGTCATACAGGCCTCACTCTTATCACATCGGGATCATCCGCAAACTCCAATAGCAGGCGGCGTACACGTTCCTGCCATGCCTGGGCAAACGCCCCGCGTTGCAGGTCGTTGGCATGACCCTCCAGGATGGCCATCAACCGCTCTCCTTGAGCGGGATCCGCCGGCACCGGCGAGACGTTGAGATGCACTGCCACGCTTGCACCCGTATCGAGGCGTTTGAAGTTAATCGCCTCCCCTTCCCGTTGCTCCGCGAAAGTGAGCAGACCCTGGCGTCGGAATTGTCCGCGAATGCCATGAAAACCGTTGCTAGACGCAGCGCCGTGAGCAAAGTCAGTACTTGCGCCATGACACCCGTCACACCTTCCTGCTCTGGCGCCGGCATATACACGGCAATATTACCGCGTTCCGCAGGCTCATCAGGGTACAGAGCGGCCAATGCAGCACGCCCCACCAGGAACGCACCCGCAACTGTAGGGCAGGAATGTCCAGCGAGGCGTACGGCATCAACATAACGGTATTCCAGCACGCCGTCGCGCGCCGCCCCGAGCATAGCGGCGAATGGATCGCGAGTGCGTATCACAGGCGCTTTTTCATAGAAATCGGGAAAATGCATACGTCTCCTTTTGACTAACAGATTTTCTGGAAAAACGTGAGCGGTCTGCACAGGCTATACATCCGCATTGATAATGCATAAATGCGATTGCAACTGCGGAAAAGCGATTCGTTCCTCGTAACGCACGTGCGAGCCAAGAAGCTCGCCGAACCGGCGTAACCGGTCTATCGGGGTGAGATCGCAGGTATTGCAGGCCAGCCTCCGCAACTCTTCGTGTTCTGCGCGAATTCGTGCTGCCACTTCTGCAGCGAACGCGCCCCCCACAGTTTCCAGCAGCCGTTCCTCCACCTCGAAATGCCGGACTAGAAGCGTAGCCCAATGGCTCTCGATATCCCTGATAGCTGCGGATAATACGACGGGGTCGCCGGTACTGGCTGCACGTCGCGCATCCCGCGCCACTACCAGTGAAGTATGGTGTTCACGGGATAACGAGAGCAAGGCGCCAATCCGGGGCATTTCAAGGGTGATAATGAGGTTGCCGACGACAAGCCAGGGTTAAAGTCATTGCCGCATTGTTTTCAACGCCACTGCCCACTTATGCAGTTCATTGAGCAGCGATGTACCCGAACTTATATGATGTTCGTTCGGCACAAAATTCTCGATATCGTCCAGATGTGCCGACACATTCTGGATCGCAACCGCCTCCACCATAGGCATCACTTTCAGTGTCGTAAGGGTAAGTTTTTCAACCAGTGCTGCGCGCATGCCACCTGAGATTCCGCCGTAGCTTACCAATGCCGCAGGCTTATAATTCCATTCCTTGTAAACATAATTGAGCGCATTCAGGAGAGAAGGTGGAGCTCCGAAATTATATTCCGGCGTCACAAATACATAGGCATCTGCCGAACTCACGCTCGCCGCCCACTTCTTCGTATGCTCATGCTGGTAGTGCTGACGGACCGGATGTTCGGGTTCATCATATATCGGCAGATTGAATTCCTCCAGATCGATCAGCACCGCCTCAAATTTTCCGTGCTGTACGGCAAATTCATGAAACCATCTGGCAACGGAGGGTCCCACCCGGCCGGGCCGTGTACTGCAGATAATGATGTGAAGTCTAAGAGTCATGTTTTTCCTTTCGTTCATTGTGATAGCTAAAAGCGAAGGAACGAATTCCTGCTATCCGCTCCCGCCGGAAACAGCAAACTGGGACTAATGGGTTATTTGCCCGAAGCGACCACTGTTGAAATCATTCATGGCCTGGATAATTTCCTGCTGGCTGTTCATCACGAAGGGGCCGTGACCAACAATGGGCTCGTCAATGGGTTCGCCGCTTAGCAGCAATACTACAGCGTCGTTGTTGGCTTCAATCGAGAGGTCTTGACCCGCCCGATCCAATACCACCATCTGCGCCTCAAGAGCAACTGTTTCGCTATTCACGAGCACGGTCCCATGCAGAACAATCACTGCCGTGTTCCATCCTTCAGGAAGTGTCAATTCTGTGATCCCTCCCTGTTTCAGTCGCATGTCCCAGACGTGCATTGGCGTGAAGGTTCTGGCTGGACCCGCATGACCGGCATACTCGCCTGCAATTACGCGAACCGTTCCCGTCTCGTCAGGGAGTGCTACCCTTGGGATATCACGGTCGAGGATGGCTTGATAGCCAGGCGCAGTCATTTTGTCCCTGGCTGGCAGATTCACCCACAACTGTACCATTTCCAGTATGCCTCCGGATTCAATGAATGCTGGGGAATGGAACTCCTCATGCAGGATGCCTCCGCCCGCCGTCATCCACTGCACATCACCTGGACCGATAGTTCCACCTTGACCGGTCGAGTCGCGGTGCGCCACCTCACCTTTGTAAACGATGGTGACTGTCTCAAAACCACGGTGCGGATGTTTGCCCACACCGCGAGGCCTGTCAGCAGGTGAAAAATCGGCTGGTCCTGCATAATCGAGCAACAGGAAAGGACTGAGTTGCTTGCCGTGACTTTGGTACGAGAACATGGAACGCACAGGGAAGCCATCTCCCACCCAATGGGAAGGAGGTGCATTATAAATACCGAGAATTCTTTTCATGTCGAACTCCTGATTAATAGGATGTAATGAAAGTATAGATTCGAAACCAGTAAGTGTGTAGGCTGCTAAAATAGCTATCAGAGTCCTATTTTTAGGACGATAGGCAACTGCTGTGCAAGATTTGAATGACCTTTACTACTATGTTCAGGCAGTCGATCACGGCGGCTTTGCACAGGCGGGCCGGGCACTGGGAGTGCCCAAATCAAAGCTCAGCCGTCGCATCGCAATGCTGGAAGAGCGGCTTGGAGTTCGCCTGATCCAGCGTTCGTCACGGCGCTTTGCGGTTACTGAAGTCGGGCAGAGCTATTACGAGCACTGCAAAGCGATGCTCGTGGAAGCGGAGGCTGCCCAGGAAGCAATAGACGCAATGCAAGCTGAACCTCGGGGTGTCATCCGTCTGACATGTCCCGTGGCGTTGCTGCATGTGAATGTCGGGGTGATGCTGGCCGACTTTATGGTGCGTTATCCGCGCATCACGCTCTATCTTGAGGCCACCAACCGGCGTGTGGATGTGCTGAGCGAAGCAGTGGATGTAGCCATTCGCGTGCGACCCCCACCCTTGCAGGATAGTGATCTGGTCATGCGGGTTCTGGCTGATCGGGGACAGTGTCTGGTGGGCAGTCCGGCGCTTGTACGGCACTTCGGTTTTCCTCGCACACCTGGCGAGTTGAGCAGTTGGCCTAGCCTCGGACTGGGGACGCCTCAGCAAATCCACAACTGGGTGCTGCATGGCCCGGATGGCTCCCAGGCAACGCTTCATCACATGCCGCGTTTAATCACCACCGATATGATTACCTTAAGAAATGCGGCATTGGCTGGTGTGGGAATAGTACAACTACCTGTGCTGATGGTACGTGATCATTTGGCAGCAGGTTCGCTGGTCAGACTCGTACCAGATTGGACCCCTCACCGGGAAATTGTCCACGTTGTATTTCCATCTCGACGCGGACTTCTGCCATCGGTGCGAACGCTCATTGACTTTCTCGCACAGCGTTTTCGCTTACTGCATGAGGATTAAGTGCAATATTCGCGGAAAGCGGTTTCCTTCCTGCCCTTTCCGCATACGCAAGAAGTGGGGCTATAGAGTTCTTATAATGCCAACCTGATAATCGGCTTGATGGTGATACCCTTCTCGCTATCCTCTGCCGCCTCATTGATCCTGTCAAAAGGGTAAAACTTTACAAGCTTGTCGAATGGAAAGCGTCCCTGCATATAAAGCTCGACAAGGGTTGGTATGAAGAGGTCCGGCGTGCTATCGCCTTCGATGATCCCGATGATGCGCTTGCCGGTGGTCATTACGCCATTCACGTCAAAGCTGGCCTCTGTTCCGAGAGCAGGTGCGCCGACAATCCCGCAGGTGCCGCGGATAGCCAGTGCATCGATGGCCTGGCGCAATACCTCGGGGCGGCCGCTGGATTCAAGAGTGTACTCTACGCCGCCGCCACTGATCTTGCGCACCGCCGCGACAGGATCGGTTTCGCGACTATTCACCGTGTGGGTTGCCCCGAGCTCTCTCGCCAGCTCCAGCCGGGACGGAACGACATCCACAGCAATAATCGTTGTGGCGCCCGCGACGCGAGCCGCCATCACCGCACTCAGCCCTACCGCTCCCCCGCCGAAAGCTGCAAAACTGGCGCCTGGATCGACTTTAAGCGCATTCATCACTGCACCGGCGCCAGTTTGAATGCCGCAGCCAAGCGGACCAAGAAGTTCCAGCGGAGCTTCCCTCGGCACCTTGATCGCATTGCGTTCGTGGGTAAGAGCAAAAGTGCCGAACGACGACTGGCCGAAGAAATGGTCATGAAGCGAACCATGCGCATCGCGAGTGGAGCTGCTGCCGTCTTCCCTGGCGCCGCCAAAATTCAGCGCATAGAAATTCTGGCAATAGGTCAAATCACCCTGGAGACACGGTCTGCAGTGGCCGCACCACATATAGGTCAGCACTACGTGATCTCCTGCTGCCACTTTCTTCACGTTGCTGCCTACCCGCTCGACAACACCCGCCCCTTCATGCCCAAGCACGATCGGCAGGGGAACATCATAAAGCTGATCGCGCGCTACCATGTCGGTATGGCACATGCCAGTGGCCACAATACGAATCAGCACCTCTTCTGGCCTTGGCTCATCCAGAGTCAAATTCTCGATCCTGAAAGGTCCGCCCTTCTGTCGAATCGTCGCTGCCCGGATTTCCATCTATACAGCCTCCTCTATTTATCTATCACAAGCTCCGTTCATTCTTTTGCATAGAAGCGCGGGAGAAATTTCCACCCATATAAAAAATTACCTCATCTTCAATTTTAGCTATAGAATTAAATTCCAAGTGCCACATTCACAAAATGTTTTAGCTGATTCGTAACTCTCTAACATAAATAATACAAGGAGCGAAAGATGAAAAAGCTTGTTCTGACAACAACTCTCCTGTTAACCATGCCCGCCTATGCGGGGTTGAACGGCGCCGAGGTCACCCTTCGAACAGTCGTGCAGGATACATCATCCAGTTCCCCAGTCATCACCTCTCTTGAAAAGACGGTGACGATTGGACCGGGAATCGAATATCCTCACGTGGCAAACCTTTTCAATGCGGGAGCAGCAACAGAAGCACGGCCTGGAGTCGTGCCAAATCTTATTGATGTTGCTATCGATATCGCCAACGACTACATCACCATCGACTTTGCCAACTCCGCCCCTTTTTCACATTTTGGCTCCGGATTTCAAAATACGTATGTTTTTCAGTTTGATCCCGACATCGCGAGAAGCATTGCCGCAGCAAAAATTGACAACAGCGTGACAACATTGGGACTGCAGTCATCCGACGTGCGTCTGGTGGGGAATGAACTGCTTATTAATGCCGAGAACCTTCAGTTCAATCCTTCCACTTTTGCCCGCGTGAATCTTGCCATCGAAGAAGGGCCCGTGTCCCCTGCTCCGGAACCCGCTACCTACGCCATGATGCTCGCCGGTCTTACATTGATCGGGTGGATCGGAACAAGAAGGAGTCGTCGCGGACTATCCTGATTAAGAAGCGCCTCCCCTCAGTGAGGAGGCCTTCACTGAGGATATACTATCTTGCTGGCCGATTTAGTTTATCGGCCAGCCAAGGGTCAGCGAATACCGGATTTTCCCGGAGCCAGGATACCGTTCGGGTCCAGCGCCTTCTTTAGCGTCTTGTGGACTTGACGCTGTACCGGTCCGTATGTTTCCGCCACCTTATCCATAAACGCCGTATTGACGCGGTAGGTTCCATACCCCTGCGCAGAAAAGATTGTCAGCAATTCATCGAAGCACTGGTATGCCGCCTTGACCTGACCCGGATCGGTCTTGTCATAGAGCACGTCTACGATATGATGCATATCGCGCATTCCGACGATGAATTCTCCGGAATAATCCAGACCATACTTGGCAAGGATTTCCTTGGTTAACGCCATCTGTTTCAGCGTCTCGCTTCCTCTTGCCTGAGACACCGGCGCGAACCACATGGAGCCGCCGCCCCCGCGCCAGTTGTACAATGAAAACTCCTGAAGTGTCATGTCGCCGCGCATGAGAGATGCGCGATATTTAAAGGCAGGATCGTCGCCCGCCTCCCGCTCGGTCAGAATCTTCGCTTTGCCGGACTTGCCGAATGCCTGGGTCACAATCTTCCAGTTCACCTCGTTCTGTTCCGGCGTACCATACAGTGCGGCATACAGGTTCCAGATACCCAGATGATGGTCCTTCGCGAGCTTGCGCACTGCCGCATCCGGAATAGACCCTGGGCCGGTCACATAGTCACTGCGGCGGGCCTTGACGGGCGCTTCATATAACGCGTGGGCAATGACAACTGCATTTGGAATCACCCCGCTGATGCGTAGCGGACGAATGATTTCCACGATCTCCACGATATCTTCCTCATTCTCGTACTGAATGACGAAAGGCTTGAAAGCAGGTGGGGCGGGCATAAGCCAGAAGCCGAACTTGGTGACAATGCCATAATTGGACTGAGTAAAAATCCCGTCCAGATAGGGTCCGTACCCCCACTTGAACACCTGCCAGGTATTGGAATTCGGCATCGACCCCATTCCGGTGCGCAGCACTTCGCCATTTGCCAGGACCACCTCCATACCGCAGGCAAACAGGAAATGTTCTCCGTAGGGGGTATAGCCCACTCCACGGTCAAGCGTATTGCCAACCGGTCCTGCAATTGCGGAAGGAGCAGGCATGGATAGCCACAGTCCCAGCTTGTGCTCGGCGATATGGTCATAGAGCTGCTTGTAAGTCACTCCCGGCTCAACCAAGGCATAAGCCAGATCTTTGTCGACTTCCAGGATGCGGTTCATTCGCTTGAGATCGAGGACCACCTGTCCGCGCTCAACCGGTGCCGCCGAGCCGTAGCCCAGATTTTTTCCAGTGGAAATGGTCCAGATGGGAACCTTGTACCGGTTACATATGCCGACAATTTTCTGGATCTCCTCCACCGTCGTCGCCATCAACGCGGCGGATGGAGTGTGATCCGAATCAGGCACGGGCATCATCGTTTTGATGTAAGGGGCAAGCTGCTGTGCGCTGGTAAGCACGGCTGCGTCGCCGAGCACACTGCGAAAATCCCCTATGGCAGAATCGAAAGTCTTTTCGGATATTCCTTTCGGCAATGCGATATATTTATTTGACATTTTGAGTCCCTTGCTCCTATCCGGGTTAGGTCTCTATTACGAATGAGGCGAATCGTTCGGTGCGCACATTCCGTCGAGGATGTGGCCCGAGCGGTAGCTGGTGTACGAATGCCCGTTGGGAGCACGGGATTTGATATGAATGCAATCCCATCGCGGCAGTCATGGCGGCATATCCTACGGATTCAATCCAGCCGGTCAATTGCATCTGCGCAGGCCTCGGTCGCGTTGAACCCTCGTCGGATTCCAATTCCTGCCCTTTGAGGGGCACCCATGTGCCTGCCTTGCTCCAACCCACCGATTCACAGCCGTCTGCTGCCGAAAGACCGGAACAGTGAAGATGAATATCATCAAATCCATCCAAGCGGTAACTGAGGAAGCCCGGTTTAGGCTTATTTAATCTCCGAGGGTACATTCTGGCAGCGAAATGTTCGCTCGAAAGAAAATCCTCTACGATAGAAAAACTGTTGTAACCCGGAAGGAGTTTCTCCGCAAGAACATCACCCGCACTGAATTCTGGCGATGCGGCGGTCCACACATGCCGAAGCTCGGGAACCTCTTGGGAGAAGCTGGAGCCGCCGGAGGCGCCATGACGGGAGAATGCGTGTGAACCCCGAAGAATCAGTCCTGCACCGGCATTGCGCATCAATTCCATGAAAACCGCCGCACTGCCATCATCCATCACAGCAATCCAGCGCACTCCACGGGCACCTTCGAGCAGTTTCCCCACTACCTCATACTCGGTAAGCAATCCGCCTTTCAGTTTTATCATGCGGGGTGGAGAGAACCAGGCTTTCCCAATCGACCCCGCTCGCCCTGCTGCCTCACTTTCAGCAACTCCGTTTAGCCTTGCATTACTGCTGAGAGCGTAAGCAGTGCGAACTCCTGCTGCGAATGCCGCGTCTACTGGAGTATTTCCCAGGAGTAATCCAAATTTCCGCACGCTTCCAGCCGTTGTACTTGCAAACACTCGTGGAGGGATTCCAAGCGCCAATAGCGTTCCTCCCGTCACCAGGCCTTTCATGAGATTACGTCTGCGTACGTCCACGATTTCCCTCCTCAGCTCGCACCTTGCCGATTAATTGCGCTGGATATATTCGGCCAATTTCGCCAGCGACTCATCGTCGATTTCCGACGTACGGAATGGAGGCATTGCCCTGTTCCCGTTTCGTACTACGGCACGAGTATATTCCGGCGGAAGTTCTCGACCGAAAAGGCGAGGTCCTACCTGACCTTCATGGCAATAGCTACAAACCTTGGAATAGACTTCAGCGCCATTTCTCCACCGGAACCCTTTATCCGCGTTTGTTTCCGCAGCGGCGCGCGCGATATCCGCCATCATCGCCGCGGCGACTGATATTGAGAGCATGAGCGCGGTCACAGTCCTTACGGATTTCTTCTTTCTCATATTATTCCTCCAGGCAGAATCTTAGCCGAAAAGACATTTCATTGCTTTATCGGGGGGTTACAGATAAACCTTTATGTTTGCGTGGATAAAATGTGGAGTTTACCTTGTTCCGCCGTCAGTTCTTATTATAGGTTGCATCGCCCTCTTCCGTGCCGATTTTGAGTTGGGAAAACACTATAACAGACGTCCATGACATTAGAAAAACCATTCAATGATTAAGGTTGAGTTTGCTTGACAACGTGCATTTCCTGACATATCCCCTGCATCGCCAGATAGCTTTGCGGGGAGAGGAGGACAGAAATATAAACTACCTGGAAAAGTAGAGCGTGAAGGAATAGCCGATTGAAAAAATGCAGGCATCAAACTCAGAATTTCCAACTGAGGTTTGCCCGAATACCATGATCGGCAATGTTGTGAAGAATTTGTCCCTGGTAATAAATACCCAGGGTCGCTGCTCCGAGGACATGCGCATCCACTCCTCCGGCGAGGACTATTCCATTGCGGGCAATAGGCACACCGGCTGTAGCAAAGGATGAGCCATTGGCAAAAGCAAAAGTCGAAACAGGCGTCATCTCACCGAAGGCATGCCGCCATCCGACGCTTCCACGAAGCGTAGTAACCATCTTTTCCAGTCGGGATAGCGTCTTCGCCACATTGAGGCCCAGAGTGGTATATGCAGTATCCTGCTGACTGCTATCACTGCGCAGACTCGATATCCCTCCACGCTCCTGAAAACCTTTTGTCCGCAGGTTTACGTAAGCGAGCCGGGCAAATGGTTCGAGTGAAATGACATCCAGGGGCAAACCATAGCCAACCTCGCCGAACGCCTGCACTCCGTGCGCATTGTATTCAGCGTTGAGGTGATTTGAAAAACCTCGAAAGATTACATCCCGGCCTGTTTCCAGATCGTGCCAGATATGCGCGGCACCAAGGCGCAAGCCAAGCGGTCCCCACTGTCCACCACCATAAACGGAAACGTGATAGCTGTCGCTTGAGGCGGTGAAAAGGCGTGCTCCTTCATAGGATCCCTGCGTGTATCCTCCAGCAATGCCGAGAAGAAATTTATCGGCAATCTGCATATCTCCGCCCACAAAAATTCCAGCAAGCGCGCGCCCGATACGGGCGGCATTAAGGCTTCCATCCCGATGACCGAACGACCCCAGGACACGTCCCCACAATGCCCCATCGGCAGCAGAGTCCTGTTGAAGAATATGTCCAGGAGTATCAGAGGACTGCGCACCCGCCAGATGGAAAGCTTGCCTGACCCGGTCTGAAACCGCTTCCCGTATAAAACGGCTGTCTTCAATGATCATGCCCTGAATACTCGCGTGTCCTTCGCCGGAAAGACTGTTAAAAGCCTGGCGCACGCTCTCCTGATCTGGCTGATGGACAATCGCTTTATAGATGGGATTGCTGGCGCCTAGCCGCTCGGCTGCGCTTCCTGTAGCACACTGATTAGGCGTCTCGCCGATATCGCAAAAACGCAAAACATCGAGGTAGATGTGAGTAGGATCATAGGAGATACCCAGGTTGACCAGGCTATGCGTGAGTGAATCGAATTTTCCGGTCAAGCCACTATTCGCTGTCAGGATCGTGAAGCGGCTGCCTGGGGTGAATTCCTCACCCGCGGGAATAACAGAAACTGTCCCCCCTTGTATATCAGCAAGATCTGTAACAATGACCTGGTCACTGGCACCACCCGGATCAATTTCTACCTCATAAGTGGAACCATGAAGCTGGACATAATTACCGTGAACCGTAAGCGTGCCAATCGAATTTCCCGGGGACACAGTCCCTTCGACCGTCGTGGCTCCTATATGCCCAGTACCGTGAAGGGAAGCATGGGGCAATACGTGGAGCGTTCCACCCAGCATTCCATTTACCGCCAGGATGCCGCTTTGGGCAGTGATATGCTCGCCGAATGCTCCCGAATCTCCTGATAATATCGGTATACCCAAGCCGGCTTTATTCAGGAAGCCCGAACCCAAAATCGTACTGTCATGGTGGACGCTGTTCTGCTGATTGAATACCAGGTGGGAGGAGTCATTCACATTATTCGTATTATTCTGAAATGTACCTTCGGCGTTACTGCTAAACCACGTTTTGTAGGCCCATGGCTGAAAACTTATGCCATTATGCCAAGTGGTAGAAGTTGTGCTCTGGATATCGTTACTACGGCTCATTCCCATCTCGATGCTGCTTACATCCAACATAAGACCTTCCTGAGCCCGAGAAGGTACCGGCGCAACCGCAATCACCAACAAGGCAATGATGAATTTCGCACCCAGAGAAAGAGAAACTGATTTTTTTCTTTTGGCCATGCTCTACAGAAATAACCCAGCTCTGGCTCCCGCTCCTCTTTCGGGGAGCCGTCCAGATTGACGGTAGTGACGGTAGTAGAAGTGCTTTACCGCAGCCGGAAATGCGGTTCACGGCAGGAGTAAATTTGAACTGAGGCAACTACCGGCTCTGCAGCTTTTCAAAGATCGAAAGCTGAAGTTATGACGGTGTTGAAGTTATGACGGCGGGGCGTTACACCCGGATTGAGGTAATTCTTGAAAAGATGCGGAAACGTACTCAGGCAGACAATGAGGTGAACCTATCGGAAAGTTTTCCTGATATTTGACGGGCAAATGACAACGGCACATGATGGAACCAGAGTAAGCTACAGGCGGATTCAAATAGAATCCGTTGTTAATCCATGAGCATATGACAGAGCGGCACTTAAAGCAACCCCTTGGACCCTTTATCCTTAGTACTCTTGGTAGCCCCGTGCTTCGGCCCGTTGAGAACGGGCACTTTGGAGAGAATTGCCAAGCGGAAAGTAGTATGTGCGGTTCTACCGAACAAAAGGGATGAAAATTAATATCGTTTCAGAGGAGCCGGACCGGAATCGGGATGCTCGTTTCTCGGATCGTGGTGCGCTTCAGTTCCGGTAATTGATTTTTTCGCTTCCTCCTGAGTTTCCTGTTTCTTGGTTCCACGGTTGCCTATCTTTTCCTGAACTCTGTTTCCGTGGGTTTCTTCATCGACGGCCACCCCCTCATCCGCTTCATTCGGCATTTGAGCCATTGCATCGTCTTCCCTCAATTCCTCATCGTTGGTTTCCCGTGGATCTTCCATGATAGCTCCTGCAAGTTTATGGGTCAATTACATCTATATATGTCCTATTCTCCCATCACTGGCGACCAAAACTCGGTGCGATAGCGCACAACATCCACACTACATATAGTTGTGTCTGGTAGCGCACAGAAACTTTCCTAGCTCAGCCCCATCATTGTCAAGTAGCAGTTCCTGCTACTACATGTGGCTCCCGCTACATGTCCCTTATCAAGTCTACGTTTTTATTAACGCAAGCATTCCAAACACATCATACTTAGGAGAAGAATTATGAAAAAATCGGTCATACTGGCAATGGCTCTGATGCTTCCTGCGTTTATCGTCAGCGCACAAGCGGCAGATACCCAAGGTGCTCTCACTGACGCGGAAATTGCACACATTGTGGTAACTGCGAACACCGCTGATATTGAAAATGGAAACCTGGCCAAGAAAAAGGCCTCGAACGAAGACGTTCACGGGTACGCGCATCGAATGATCGCGGACCATACGGACAGCAACCAGCAAGCAACTGAGCTTGCGAAAAAACTCAATGTAACCCCCAAGGACAACGCCATCAGTCAGAGCTTGAAGGATGACGCCAAAGCTGGTCTCGAAAAACTTAAGGGATTGAGCGGGAAGGAATTCGACAAAGCATACATTGACGGCGAAATCGCGCTTCATAAGAAGGTGATCGAAGTTGCCGACAGCAAACTCGTGCCCAACGTCAAGAACGAGGAACTGAAGGCATTGCTGGTTAAAACACGTCCAACACTCGTCTCGCACCTCGAGCACGCAGAAAAAATCAAGGCTACTCTCAAGTGACAGAAAATCCCGCCGGAATACTTCCTCATCGTTCTGGCACTTTCCTGTGGAAGCTATGAGAGAAGTAGAATGTTGCGTCACCGCGACGCAACATTCATTTGCCAAAACCAGATCCAATAGCCATATCCCTTGTCCTTATCGTGCGTAAACCCAAAACTATTGTCATCGGCAGCGGCTTGGCGGGTTTGTCTGCAGTGCTTGAACTGTCCGGTAACGGATTTGAGGTGCTGTTGCTGGAAGCTGCTCCCTACATAGGTGGGAGAACCGCATCCTTCGGTGATTACGGGTAACAATGCTGCGTGCGAAGTGATCAACGCAGCAAAATCAGTATAGATGAGCCTCACCGTAATACGGGACGATATGAAGAAGAGGACTCTATGACAAAGGATAGGGACCCAGCGAATAGCAGCGAGATACTTCTAAAGGAATATCGAGAAAAGGCGGGCTCAGCGTTATATCACTGGCCACTGGCCCCGCCTTATGCATAATGTCAAAGAAGCTAGTATCCTCCGCCGCCAGACTGGCCGGAGGATCCTCCCCCCTGTGATCCTCCACTTTGTCCGGAGCGTTTTTCATAGGATTTATCGTGCATATCATGCCGTTTGTCATGCGGCTTGTCATAGCCTGGCTGGCCGGAGCCCTGCCCCGATGTAGTGTCGCCGGATTGTTGATAGCCCCGCGGTTCGGGCGCATTGCTTCCTTTCCCATGCTTGGACATATCTCCATATTCTCCGGTCTGCTCCCCGGCACCTGCCGCCTGGGCTACACCTGTGGCGCTAAAAGCGATTACGCCGGCAAGCACGACAGACTGTGCCACTTTTTTCAGTATTAAAATATTTTCCATGGTAGTTCCTTGAGATTAATCCAGCAAAATTGCTGAACTTAAATGCTACTCAAATCGTGAGGGCTTTCCGTACGTTTACGCACACACCACATTAGGAAGGAAAAGAGTGGTTGTATCGGAGAAGCCCTGTGTTCCTGGCACTGTCATACTCCATCTCAATTCTCTGCAGCTGAGTGGTTAGGGCAAGGGCTCGGGCACCTCATAATGGTTTGAAAACCTCGAACGAGAGCAGTTATTTCTAATGGGACCTCGCCGGGGCTTAAAAATGGGGAACTGCGTTCAAGCGACGTATCTCGCTTGGACCTGATCGTGCGATGGGGAGGCGGACGTCGCTTAAGTGGATGCCTCCCTGTGCAATCAGTCTACGCGGACTTTTATATACGGGATGAATTCTGGCCGGATTTTGAACCCCGGCATTTTCCCGTGTAGTGAATAGACGATTATCCTAGTGGATTGTTTCCGTACCCCCGCTGTTGCTCGAGGACAGTATCAGTACAAACACGTTTCCGGGATTAAAATGAAAAAACTGAGGAAGCTTCCCCTGCTAAAGCAGGGAAAGGCTAATCTCAGGTTCGGGTGGACTCAAGCATGTGTCGCGAATCTACTTACTTGGCAATACCTTCGCTGCTCCCATCCGCGGGGGCGCTCGTGTCAAGCTTCGACTTGTCGCTCTTTCCGGTACCGCCACTGCCTATGCTTTCTCCGGCATGGCCTGCTTTTGTATCGGTGCTGCCGCCCATGATGCCACGCGCACCCTTACCTCCTTTATTTTCCCTCAGGTTGCTGAATCCTTTATCCCCAGTTGATCCACCCAATGCACTTCCCTCCGGGGACTTTGAACCCCCGGAACCGCTCCCCCCGCTTCCCGAACTGTCAGGCTCGTCGCTGCCCAAGGTGTCTTTCGTGCCTCTTGTTGGGTTGTCCTTCTTGTTGTAACTACCCTCGCCCTTCTTGCCTGCATTATCTTGGCCGGTGGAGGCTCCGCCTGTCGCGCCGATCGACATTGAACTGCTTTGAGCATACAAACCTCCGGCAAATCCAAACGCCAGCACAGCCACTGCCGTAATGCAGGTTTTCTTGTTCACAATTGATGAGCGCATCATTTTTCTCTCCTTGAATGCATATTGAACTTAAAGACACGTAATAGTATTTCCTTGAACTCTTGCTCCTCATTAAGCCCTGAATTTTGAATCCCCCGGCTTTCCTCATCCCCCTTACAGCAGTTTTTCAGTTTTCATACTGCTCACACTTTCAATTGAATCTTCCCGATTCCATCTCAAGCGTGATTCCTGTCTTCAATTTGGGGGAGAATGACTACATCATAAAGCGACAAAACGGCTCACTCTGTGCGGGAGGATACATAGCCCGGTACCGGCCTGCCATTCCTCGTTCCTGGCCGCTTCCTCCGTTTTCTATTTCTGCGAATCAGAAAACGGAGAAAGCGGGGAAAGAACAGTGTTGGCTGCCGAACAGAACTCGGGAATCCTTAGGATTATCTTTTGGTCATGCAGATGCGTTCATGAGTGACATACAACAGCAAACCGTTCAACCCTACATTCCATTGGAGATCATCATGCCAACTACGCAAACCACTTCACATAAAACTACAGAGCACAAAACCACGAGAAGGTCCAAACATGACGCAATCAAATTGCTGACCGACGATCACAACAAGGTCAAGAAGATGTTTAAGGAGTTCGAAAGGCTGCACAAAAAGCAGGAAGAAGGAAAGGAAGAGATTGCACAGCAAATTTGCATGGAATTAACGATCCACGCGCAACTGGAGGAGGAAATATTCTATCCCGCTGCCCGTGAAGCCATTGATGATGATGATCTGATGAACGAAGCAGCCGTGGAGCATCAAGCCGCCAAGGATCTCATCGAAAAAATTCAATCAATGAACAGTTCAGACCCAATGTATGACGCTATGGTAAGCGTCCTTGGAGAATACGTTAATCACCATATAGAGGAAGAACAGAACGAGATATTTCCCAAGGTGGAAAAAGCGAAAGTCGATCTTGAAGAAATTGGCGCTGAAATAGCTGCCCGCAAGGAAGAACTTACTGAAGAGCAGGAATAACGGAAGGGAAACTGACACGTTGACCCGGTCCAGGTTGCCGATTGGTTACCAACTGCCCAATTCGCTTCTGGAGGATAAGATCAACTACTGTCGGTTCGGTACACGAATAGCCGACCAAAAGAAGAATAGTGCAGACGTAGTCGTACCTTTATTGACAGGGGACGCGCATGGATAACCTTCTTTCTTGGGTTGCTTATATAGTGATAATGGTTGCTGGCTTGGGTGTACTGGGAATAGGCTGGCTATAGACCAGCAGCACCATATTCTCACTGCGTTCGATGAAGGCAAGGCCTGCCAACTCCTGGATCTGTGCCTTGGGCACGCCTGCAGCATTGAAGTCGAAGCCATCCATGATTTGCATATTGGAGCATGCT
Organism: Nitrosospira multiformis; assembly: GCF_003050865.1. Taxonomy (GTDB): domain Bacteria; phylum Pseudomonadota; class Gammaproteobacteria; order Burkholderiales; family Nitrosomonadaceae; genus Nitrosospira; species Nitrosospira multiformis_E. The sequence continues at coordinate 57,850 of NZ_QAOK01000020.1, forward strand.
CGAGCTTCAGAAAAACTAAAGGTTAAGAAGCTTGAGCCGGCCGTGCTGCTCGCGCAGGATGTCGCAGGATGTATATATTCCGTTGAACCTATTGAACCTGAGGATGTGCAAGATTCATTGGCAAAGCGTTATGGCTGGGCGCGGCTCTTCAATCGCATACCCCTGGGCATAGTCGACACCTATCCTTCGCAGCACCTCGAGAAAAGATTGGTCCTCTACCCATTCCGCTATCGTCTCTATTTTCATTACGTGGCCTATATGATTAATGGCCTCAACCATGGCATGGTCAATAGGATCATTGATTATGCCCTTGATGAATGCCCCATCGATTTTTAGATAGTCCACAAGTAAATGCTTCAGATAGGCAAACGAGGACATTCCGCTGCCAAAATCGTCCAGGGAGAAGCGGCAGCCTAGCTCCTTTAGCTTGCGGATCAACGCAGCAGCCTGAGTAAGGTTTGCGATTGCCACGGTTTCCGTTATCTCGAAACAGATCCCGGCAGGATCAGCCCGAGACTGCTTGAATTGATCCACCACGAAATCGTATAAATGCTCATCGCAAATGGATGCGCCTGAGAGATTGATAGTGCAGGTGTCTTTTGTGCCTCGTGAGCGATATGAAGCGTATTGGGCAAAGGCATTGGTGATTACCCATCTATCGATTTGAGGCATGAGACCGTAGCGCTCCGCGGCAGGGATGAAGGCCATGGGAGGTATGAGCTCTTCATTTTCTCCTTTCATTCGCAACAATATTTCGTAGTGGTTAGAGTGTGTTGAGCTGTCAGAAAGCGGCATTATTTTCTGTGAATACAGGACGAACTGCTGCTTATCAAGCGCTTTGTGCAGACGCTCCACCCATCCCATCTCACCACGGCGTTTCTCGAGGTTCTTGTCATCAGAAGCATAGAGTTGAACGCGATTGCGGCCATTATCCTTGGCAAGAAAGCAAGCCGTGTCTGCCATGCGTAAAACGTCCGAGAAAGTTTGCCCGCCACTGGAGAAGGTGGCCAGTCCGATGCTTATACCGAGTGAGAACAACCGCTCTTCCCAGACAAAACGAAACTCCTGTACGGTTTGCCGCAGCACTTCAGCTATGCGAAGGGCGGGTCCCCTTGAACATTTCTCAAGCAATAAGCCGAATTCATCTCCTCCAAGGCGCGCCAGAGTATCATTCTTCCGCAGCTTTGCTTGCAGGAGGCTGGTGAGCTGTTTCAACAACTCGTCCCCTGCCAGGTGACCACAAGTGTCATTTACAATCTTGAATTGATCAAGATCAAGATAAAGCAAAGCATGCTCGTCAGTCTGTTCATCGCTCTCCAGTGCCTGTTTCAGGCGCCGCTCGAATTCGTGCCTGTTGATCAGACCAGTCAGTGCGTCGTGCGTCGCCTGATGTCGCATTTCCATCGCCAATTTCTGCGCATGGCTAACGTCACGAAACACTAGCACGACGCCGATGATTGCGCCGTTTTGATCTCGAATGGGCGCGGCCGAGTCCTCGATGGGGAAGGTTTGACCATCTCGCCGTATAAGAAGCGCATGCGAATTAAGGTTTACAGTCTCCTTATTCCTTAAAACCCTTTCGGCCGGGTTAGATGCTGGTTCATTAGTTTCCGCATGGATGATTTGAAATACATCTTGAAGAGGCAAACCCTTTGCGTCCTCGGGACTACACCCAGCCATGGCTTCTGCAACCGGATTCAGATAGGTGACCCTTCCTTCCGTATCGGTTGTGATAACGGCGTCACCAATACAGCTCAGCGTGACGCGAAGGAGTTCCTTTTCTTCAAAAAGCGCCTTTTCCGCTATTTCGCGCTCAGTGAGATCGCGTCTGAGTTGAGTTTGGATTTCCTTGGTACGCTTGCGCTCAGTGATATCGCGGATGGCACTGGATACCAGGACCCCTTCTTCAGTTTCAATGGGGCTAAGACTGATTTCAACAGGAAATTCAGTGCCATCACGCCGCAGGCCATAGAGCTCGAGTCCAACCCCCATTGGGCGCGTACGGGGCGCACGGAAAAAATCTTCCCTAAACCCGGGATGTTTTGAACGATAACGGGGCGGAATAAGAATCTCCATCTTTTTACCGAGCAACTGTTCTCGCTGGTATTCAAACAATTTCTCGGTTTGGGAATTCACCAGCACAATTTCACCATTGCGATTCACAATGACGATTGCATCCGGCGCGGCTTCCAGCAGTCCACGGAATTTCTGCTCCGCTTTTTTTCGATCGCTAATATCGCGAATTGCACTCACGCTAAATCTGCCCTCATCCATTTCAATGGGACTCAAGCTCATTTCCACTGGAAATTCGGTACCGTCCTTGCGAAACCCGCATAGCTCCCACTCGGCGCCCACCGTCCGGATGTGGGGGTAGGCAAAGTAAGCTGCGCGTTCTCCCGGATGGAGGTCGCGCTTGCGCGGTGGCTGCAGCATTTCCACGGGCTGGCCGCAAAGTTCATCTGCATTATATCCAAACAGTTTCTCCGCTTGCGCGTTGACCAGGACTATCCGCCCTGACGAATTCACTATGACTATTCCATCTGGTGCTGAATCGAGTAAATTGCCGAATTTGGTGCCGATCAGCTTGGCGTCGCGTAATGCCTTGATATGCGTGATATCTGTACTGGTAATCAGGACGTAGCCATGCTGTCGCTGTTCCTGCGACAGGACCTTGCATGAAAGGTTTACATGGATCAGCAGGCCGTCTTTTTTGCGACATAACATCTCGCCTACTGAAGCCCTTGCCTCGAGCGCATCTTTCAGGCTCTGGCCGATCTTCCACTGATGATCGGAAGCGCCAATAAGTTCACTAAGCTTGCTTTGCAAGGCTTCCGCCACTGTATAGCCAAATATAGATTGCGCGCCCTTGTTCCAGTAAACGACAACGCCATCGGCAGTGGTAACAATTGCGCCACCGGGCATTTCATCAAGAACAAGCTTGCCAAAATCTGTTGGTATTACCTTCGATTCCATTCAGATTTACGAAAAATAGGAAAGACTTCGAAATTGGAGATGTTAATAGCCGAAGTTACAGCGTCTGCAACACTTACTTTGGAGCTGTTAACCGTTCGCTGGGTCGTGGATGCCTTGTTCATTGAATAAATTGCATAGTGCTCTCTCATCAGGCAGTCATCTACGCCGATTTATAATATGGGCAATGACCTCGATTAACACTTTAAATGGGGCGGATTTGGGATTTGGATTTATTATCCCTCGCAAAGGGGTTAATTTACGTACTGGTCATAATTTCATTACTCGTTCCTGGCTGTTGATTTTCTTCGATTCGATCGAACTAATTCGTTTTAGCAAAGCCTTGTGATTTCGAAGAGCGGTATGCAATATTGGAACAGAACAGCATGGATAAAAACTTAGCTTGATCTGCTTGATCTGCGATACTGGAAGCGCAGGATTCTTATATACGTCAATCTCCCAACTACAAGTTTTCACGCAAATCGTTCAGTTGTCGGAGGTTCTTCTATGACTCTACCATATGGCCTAATGGTCGTTTGCTCAGCTGAAGATGCTTCTCTATGTTTATTGCGATCTCCAGGTAGAGTGGGCGCAAGTCAACACGTATGTTGCTGATCGTTTTTCCGACATTCATCATCGAGGGGACCCGAAGGCCATGATGATCGACGGGGCCACCGATAAATTTCTGGTCGAAACCGAGCTTGGCGAAGTGATGTGCGAGCCGTTCCTCAGTGAGAACGAATACGGTATCAATCTTTCAATCGCGCCATTGCAAAAGTAGCGAGATAAAGACTGATTGGAATGTACGGAAAGCGCCGCGATCGGGAGGTTTTAAAATCACCCTCTGAAATGACAAGCAGTCTGCCAGCTTCGCCTTTACGCCTTCTGTAGCTGGAGATTACAGCAAGACGCGATACTTCTGCGCTGCGCTACCGGCCTCCCTTAAAAATTTCACCCCTTACAAATTTGAAATATAAATAGCTCGTCTGCAAACTTTTCCTGCAGCTGAGCATTTCCAGATTTCGCTCAAAATCGCATTGCTGCCGCATCTCGATGGAGGGCCGGCTGCTATCAGGTTTTAAATCTACTCTACCCTATCGATTAAGCGACGTTCCCATTGACGTCTGCTGCCTTGTCGCCTGTCCACTAGGAGCAATGGCGTAATTGGCTCTTCTCCGGTGATTAACCAATCTAGTGAAAAGACAAGTGCAGAACGCAATTTCTTTAGTTTGGCTATGTCAGGCATCGTACTTCCCGTCTCCCATTGGGATATGGCTGCCTTCGTCACTCCACACAATTTTCCTAATTGGGTTTGATTCAAGTTATATCTATGCCGTAGCTGTATAAGCCTCGGTCCCATGCCCACGCTGTACTCCCCGTCTTAGATGTATTGCTTGTCCCCAAGATTAGTAAAGCTTGATTATGATGTCAAGTTTTACTAAACATAATAGAGGCAGGAAGCGATTAGATACGTTAATATGTTTAGACCTACTTAACGTTAAGAGGTGAACTGCTTATGGATAATGAGGAGAAGATTAGAAAAGAAATCGGGCCTGTGGATAAAAAGGTAAGTTTACTTTCTGTTGAGTTCCTGCTTTCTCCTTGGACTATCGCTACTTTAACATTTACGATTTTTATATCGCTCACCTTGATAGGCTGCTCTTTTGCTCAGGATTTACAGGAGCAAAGCGCAGCGATTGAGCCGTCTTCACGCCCTCTATTTGAAAAGGCTGTAAAAGGTTATGAGCCGTTTCTCGTCCTACTAGGGAGTGTCCTGGTCAGTATTCTGACTGCGCTGCTTTCTTTTGTTCTTGCATCGAACAAAGAGAAAGCAGCGGCACTGGTGCGTGTCAATAAAAAACTGCTTTCGGCCATAGAAGAACAGCAGGCAACAGCACGCGAACTTTCAGATGCAAGGCTTCGCACCGAGAGAATCCTAGAGAGCATTACCGAGGCTTTTTACACTCTGAACCGGGAATGGCGCTTTACCTATGTAAATAAGGAAGCAGAAAATCTGTTATGTCGCGGACGTAGCAATCTTTTGGGCAAAGTGGTCTGGGAGGAATTTGAGGAGACTATCGGAACCACCTTTGATCATAAATTCCATCGAGCGCTCAGGGAAAATACGGCAGTGACGTTTGACGAGTTCTATCCTCCCCTTGGCAAATGGTTCGAGGTACATGTTTATCCATCGGAAGAGGGCTTGGCTATTTATTTTCACGATATTACCGCACGCAAGGAGTCTGAGCGGGCGCGCCAGGAAGCCGATAGGCGCATTCGCCAGCAGGCTTCCTTGCTCAACAAGGCGAGGGACGCAATCATTGTGCGCGACCTTCATCATCGCATCCATTTCTGGAATCAGGGGGCTGAGCGGCTTTACGGATGGGCTTCCGAGGAGATATCCAGCAGATCGGTAGAGGTGTTGTACGAGGACCTCTCGCCGCTCAATGAAGCAACGAACCTGTTACTGGACTCGGGGGAATGGAGAGGTGAAATCACGCAGCGCAGGAAGGATGGAAGCATATTGCCCGTGGAAGCGCATTGGACTTTGGTTAGAGACGACGAGGGACACCCAGAGTTTGTCTTTGCGATCAATACCGACATTACCCAGCGCAAGGCAGCGGAGAAGAAGATTCAATATCTCGCCTTCTACGATCCCTTGACCGGGTTACCCAATAAGCAACTCCTACTGGACCGGCTCCGGCAGGTGGTGGCGGCGAGGGCCCGCAATCGGCAGATGGGGGCCCTACTGTTCATTGATCTTGATAATTTTAAATTGCTCAATGATACGTTTGGCCATCATTTCGGCGACCAGTTGCTGCAAGAAGTCGCTCCGCGCCTGACCTCATGCGTGCGTGAAAGTGACACGGTAGCCAGATTGGGCGGCGACGAATTCGTGGTAATACTGATAACAGATTCGAGTGATGACGAAGCTGTTGCTGAGGGTGAGGTAAAAAAGGTCTGCGGGAGGATTCGCAGTGCTTTCAATCGACCTTTTAATCTTGGTGCATACAGGCACCACATAACGACGAGTATTGGCGTTGCGCTGTTTGATGGTGGGGCAGCTACAACAGATGAGTTACTCAAGCATGCGGATCTGGCGATGCATCAGGCAAAAGCTTCTGGCCGCAACGCCGTATGTTTTTTCAATCCGAACATGCAAGCAGAAATGAATACTCGTGCCGCTCTTGAATCAGATTTACGCAAAAGCTGGGAGAGAAATGAGTTTGTTCTCTACTATCAGCCGCAAATGGATAACTGCGGGATTATAGGAGCCGAAGTGCTTGTGCGGTGGCAACATCCTCGACGCGGCCTTTTGCTTCCCTCCGAGTTCATTCCTCAGGCCGAGGAAACCGGACAGATTCTTCCTTTGGGTGAATGGTTGCTTGAGGTTGCTTGTGATCAACTTGCAATGTGGTCGAGGTATCAGAAGACAGCCCAACTTAATCTGGCGGTAAATATAAGCCCCTGCCAGTTCGGTCAGTCAAACTTCGTCGAGCAAGTAGTTTCTGCCCTCGATCGAAGTGGGGCCAATCCGCAAAAACTCAAGCTTGAGCTGACGGAGAGCATCCTGCTGCAAAATATGGACGATACCATTGCAAAAATGATGACACTGAAAGCCAAGGGCGTGGACTTCGCCTTGGATGATTTCGGGGTCGGCTATTCCTCACTTTACTACCTTAAACACTTGCCGTTGGATTGGATAAAAATCGACAAATCATTTGTAAGAGATGTCCTAATTGATAATAAGGACGCTACGATCATTCGTGCGATTCTACTTCTTGCTAAAAGCATGGGGTTATCGGTAATTGCCGAGGGGGTGGAAACCCCGGCCCAAAAGGATTTTCTCGTTATGCACGGATGTAGCGCGTATCAGGGATATCTGTTCAGTCCCCCTTTGCCACTAAATCAATTTGAGGAGTTTATACATGGAAGAAAGGGGTGCAAGCAATTCAGGAGCGGGTACGCCAAAGAATTCCTCTACTGCTAATAGCCCATTTCGTAGGATTTTTTTTGTTGAGAGATAGACTCACGAACTCTAATTTTACCCATAATAACGTATTTATCATGGGTAAATTCCTATACGACCATCGCAAGACACGACGGAGGATAGCCCCACGTTCAAGGTTACTGAACATCGGGCTTACCTATATCCTGGTTGCAGTTACTTACATTGCCGGACTTTGGGGGTCGGACTCAGCATGGTTTTCATCAAGTTTCGATGCCATTTGACGATGCAAAGCGGCTTCTTTCATGTCGGCTGCAACGGTCTGCTCGTGACGGCGTATCAATGCTGCAGTATGCGATTGCAGATCCTGAGCTTGCCTGCCATAAAGATAGCTTTTATTCTTATACTGCTCCAGCAATTCCTTTTCTTCCTTCACTTTTGCCTGCATTTGCATAGCGGCATTTTCATAATATTTCGCTACGGTCTCATGATCGCTCCGGGTCGTGGCTTTCTGGATAGCCGCACGAATCTCAGGAGTGTCAATGGGCTCGGCTGCAATCGTCAGAGAATTCATCGAACCCAGCAGGGCTGCCATCGATAGCACTGCGAAGATATTTCCTGGTTTCGTTTTCATGATAGTAATGAACCCAAACAGGATGAAAGTGACTTTATCCTATCTCAGTCGACACTATGTGTATATTGGGGAAACTCTGGTTTTATACTAAGGGAAACCCTTAGAGCGACAAGATGAAAGGATATGGCCCACGACTAACTCTCGATCAGCGCGAACGCTATTGTGGGCCCGCTGGATTAGGGATTCAGGACAGGGAGCAAGTCGAACTGCAAGTGCCTTCCTGGCAACTATTGTCCCCTCATTTACTAGCCCTTCTCTAGGTTCAGGACCTATTAATTTTCCATCCCAAGGTTTAAACCACCGGCTTTAGCCGGTCAGCTTTAGCTGCGAGAATAATAAGCTGCACGAAGGGAGGTGCGGCATGGAT
>NZ_QAOK01000021.1 GCF_003050865.1 Nitrosospira multiformis
TCCCCACGGAAATGACGCCATTTGAAATCGGACATTGAGAGCTGCCCCGAAAAACACAATGATGCACCTCGCTTCTTATTTTTTGCAACAGAGCCTTTTTTTGAACCGCTCCTTCCTCTCATCCTTCTACTGCCAACCGCCACCAAGTGATCTATAAAGATCCACCATTGCGTCAAATTGCTTTTGTTGCGTTTCAATTAGATCTTGTTTGGCCTCCAGGCTATCCCTTTGTGTCAATAGCACATCCAGGTAGTCCGTACGAGCAGATTTGAATAGCTGGCTAGCGACATCAATTGATTGGACGAGCGCTTCCACCTGGCTTGTCTTGAACTGATAGTTTTTTTTGAGCTTATCGATGTTTGAAATTTGATTCGCTACTTCCACATAAGCATTGATAATACTTTGCTCATACTCATAAGCTGCCTGAATTTGCCTGGCACTGGCGTTTTTATATTCGGCTCTGATAGCGTACCTATTGATCACTGGAGCTACTAGCTCTCCGGCAACAGCGGCCGCCAATGATTGTGGGGTATTGAACAGGTACTTAACCGCGAAAGCTTCAAACCCTACCCCGGCGTTTATGTTAAAGGTGGGAAAGAAATTTGCCCTGGCCACCTTTATGTTTAATTCCGCTGCCGATAGCTCAAGCTCCGCTTGCCTAATATCAGGCCTGTTTTGTAGCAATTGCGACGGAATACCTGTCATGAGTACTTTGGGGTTTTGCTCCATAAAACCACTGGAAGCACGCTGGATAGGCTGCGGAGTTCTCCCTAACAGGAAGTTGATCCGGTTTTCAACAACCGTAATATCCTGTTTAATTTTGTATATGTTGCTTTTGTTTTTTGCCACTTCTGCTTCATAACGTTTGACCGCAAGTGCAGTTGTTCTTGCATACAGCAGAAGTTGTTTAACCATCTCCAACGCATTTTCCTGAATCCTGATATTTTGCTCTAAATTCTCAAGGTGGTTGTCCAGGGCAAGCAATTCATAGTACGAATGAGCAACGTCAGCGACCAGGTTGGTCACTAAAAAATTTTGACCTTCTTTAGATGCCATGTACTCCAGCACAGCCGCTTCTCTCGCATTCCTCAATCTTTTCCATATATCTACCTCCCAAGTTGAAAATAGCTCAAATCGAAAATCGCCAAGAAACGTAGGAAAGTGTTTGCCGGCTAATGGCAGTTCCTCTTCGATAGCGCCGAAGCGCGTAAACTCGCCGACTTTGTCTCCGCCTGCGCCAGCACGAATACCTACCAATGGCATCAAATATTGACCTCTACGCGCTTGGATTTCATTTTGTGCAATGGTGATGCGCTGCAGCATAATATTAATTTCTTTATTATTAGCAACAGCTATCTCTAGCAAATCTGATAAGGCAGGGTCATCGAAAAAATCCTTCCGCATGACAGTCGCCGTACTGGTCGTTTCAAAAACGTCCGGTTCAAAAGTAGCAGGAAGAGGCACATCTGCTTTTTTGATTGCTACTTTAGGAATACAACCCTGCAACAGCAGCCCCAGCACGACTAAAGCCATAAGCCGAAATGTTTTATTTTTCATTGTCATCCGGGCCGTAATGATAAGTTTCGGCTAGAGGATCAAGATCTTCACCTTGAATTAATTTTTTACCCTCTGCCATTTTCGCAAAAATATAATAAAATCCTGGGATAACGAGGACGCCAAACACGGTACCGGTAAGCATCCCACCCAGTGCTGAGGTACCAATCGTCCTGTTGCCGACCGCTCCAGCTCCCGTAGCCATCGCTAGGGGTATCAACCCGGCTATAAAGGCAAATGAAGTCATCAAAATCGGCCGAAAACGCTCTTTTGCGCCCGCAATCGCCGCTTCTTTGACCGTCATGCCTCCTTCGACTTGCCTCTGGCTTGCAAACTCGACAATCAGTACCGCGTTTTTGCCGAGCAAGCCAATTAACATCACCATTCCCAGTTGGGAATAGACATCATTGGCAAGCCCTAATCCTTTTAACAACAAAAAGGCACCGAAAATACCGGGGGGTAGCGAACATAACACGACCAAGGGTAAAGCAAAGCTTTCGTATTGTGCGGCCAGCACCAGATATACAAACAGGATAACGACGGCGAAGATCAGCACTGCTTCATTGCCCCGGAGGGCTTCGTCGAATGTCAAGCCTTCCCAGGCAACTTCAAAACCTCGCGGCAAAGTGGCTTCCGCGACCTCTTCGATTGCCTTGATAGCTGCGCCCGTGGTATAACCGGGTGCGGGCTCGGCCCGGATCGCCGCAGTGTTATAGAGGTTATAACGCGTCAGCTCGTTGGGCCCCTGCTTTTTCACCATAGTCATGAAGGCAGAGTACGGCACCATTTCGCCTTTATCATTTTTCACAAAATAATTCAACACATCTTCAGGGGCTCGCCTGAATTCCGGCGCAGCCTGGGTGTAGACCTTAAAAAAGTTATTGAAGCGAATAAAGCCCTGTTCATAAGTACTGCCGATCATGATGTCCAGGTGATTCATCGCGTCTTCGATGGTAACCCCTTTTTGCATGGCCAGCCTGTTGTCGATGACCAGTTCGTATTGCGGATAATTGGCCGCATAAAAAGTGAACAAGCCGGTCAATTCCTTACGTTCACGCATCGCATTCATGAACTTTTTATTAAGTTCATCGAATTCGAAGTAATCCGTGTCTAACGTCTTGTCCACCAAGCGAAACGCCAAACCCGATGCCGCACCGTATCCCGGCACTGCCGGCGGTTGAAAAAACTCGATGGTCGCACCTAGGTTATGGGCTTTTTCCTCCAACTCGTGGATGACTTGAGTTACCGAATGTTTACGTTGCGACCAATCTTTCAGGTTGACAACAACAGTCCCTGCATTTGATCCACGGCCTTCGGTGAGTACTTCGTAGCCGGCTAAGGAAGAAATTGATTGTACGCCTTCGATTTCTGCGGCCATTATTTCCAGTTCACGTGCCACTTTGTTGGTCACTTCGATGGTTGACCCGGGCGGTGTTTGGATAATCGCATAAATCATGCCTTGATCTTCGCCGGGAATAAAGCCGGAAGGCAGGACTTTATCGACCGCGAAAATGCCGAAGCCAAACCCGACCAATACCAAAAGCGTGACAAGGCGCCGGGTGACCGTGACATTCAGCAATTTGATGTAGCGGCCGGTGACCTTTTCGAAAACAGAGTTAAAGCCATCGATGAAAATGTTTATCGGGTTTCTCCGTTTCGGCTGGCCGTGAGTGTTTTTAAGAATCATGGCACACAGTACCGGGGTGAGCGATAAAGCCACAATTGCTGAAATAGTGATCGACGACGCCATAGTGATGGCGAACTGTCGATAAAATACCCCGACCGGTCCTGGCATAAACGCAAGAGGGACGAACACTGATACCATGACCAGCGTAATCGCTATAATGGCGCCACCGATTTCCTGCAACACTTTTCGGGAGGCTTCATAAGGGGTGCAATGCTCGGCTGCCATTTTTGCATGCACTGCCTCCACTACCACAATGGCATCATCGACCACAATACCAATAGCCAACACTAAGGCAAACAAGGTGATGAGGTTGATGGAAAGCCCGAACGCAGACATGACGGCAAATGCTCCGACCAGCGAAACCGGTACCGCGAGGACGGGAATCAGGGTAGAACGCCAGTCGCCAAGGAAAATGAAAACCACCAAGGAGACCAGAATGAAGGCTTCCACCAATGTGTGCAGCACTTGGTCGATGGACGCCTCAACGAAACGCGACACATCGTAATTGATTTCGTAGTCCATGCCCTCCGGGAAGGATTTTTTCAATTCTTCCAGTTTTTTCTTCACGTTCTCTATGACTACTTGGGCATTACTGCCGTAGTTTTGCTTCAGCACGATGGACGCGGAAGGGAATCCGTCCTTATCGGAGAAAATATTATAAAACTCGCTGTCCAGAGTGACCTTGGCAACGTCTTTAATGCGCAGAATCTCGCCTGTTGGAGCAGCCCGGAGAATAATGTCCCCATATTCTTCCGGCTTGTTAAAGCGTCCTTTATAAACCAGCACATACTCTTTGGACTGGGCGAGCATGCCTGTGCTTTGACCCAGCCGACCAGGTCGTCCGATAATGCTTTGAGTCGCCAGTGCCTTCATCACCTCTTCTGACGAGACGGCATAGGCTCTCATCCGTTCCGGATTCATCCAAATCCGCATCGCATATTGGCGGGAACCCAATATGGTTGCTTGGGCAATTCCAGTAATGCGTTGAATCTCCGGAATAACATTGACATAGGCATAATTAAACAAAAGCTTCTGATCGGCGTCTTTGTCTTTGCTGTAGAGGTTGACATACATGAGCATGCTGGGCTGGACGAAGTTTACAATCACGCCTTCCAACTGCACCAGTATGGGTAGCCTGCTCATCATCTGATCCACGCGCGTCTTCACGTTAACCATCGCGATATTAGGATCGACGCCTAAATTGAAATATACTTGAATGGTCGCTTCGCCGGCACTGGTTGCATCCGAAGTGATGTATCTCATACCAGGCACGCCATTGATAGCGCGTTCCAAGAGGATCAGGGACGATTTCACCAGTACCTCGGCGCTGGCACCGGGAAACGATACTGCAACCGTGACCCGGGGGGGTGCAATATCCGGAAACTGGGAAACGGGCAATGATTTCATTGCCAACAAGCCCATGAATATGAACAACAGCGATAACACGATCGCCAGCACAGGTCTTTTGAGAAAAATACCAAACATGGCTTAATCCTGACTAAAAGGTTACTCGGTATACAATTTCATCAACTCTGAGCGAACCTCTTGGGGTGGCTTTAAATCGATCATCACCTTGTCTCCAGGACTAACTTTGCGCATACCCTCGATCAAAATCCTGTCTCCGTCATTCAGGCCGCTTTTAACAATAAACATGTGGGGCAATTCGGCCTCTATCTGGATAAGCCTTTGCTCCACTTTTTCTTCTTTGTTGACGACGTAGAGATAGATTTTATCCATGATTTCGAACGTCGCTTTTTGAGGGATGAGCATGGCGTTTGGGTAAGGTACGGTCATTAGGATTGTTCCTGTCTGACCATGCCTGAGAACTCTGTCCGGGTTCTCGAACAAGGCACGAAACTGAATGTTGCCGGAGGTATTATAAAAATCACCTACAATTGTCTCGATGACCCCCGTATGATCGAAAATCTCGCCATTTGCCATCCTTAACTGCACTTTTTCATTGGTTTTGCCTTTTTCGCGCCTTATAAAATCCAGATATTTAGCTTCCGGGACGTTGAAATAGACCCACAAGTGGGCGATATCAGACAACTCCGTCAACAAATCATCTTCATCCAGAAGGCTGCCGATCCTAACAGCCAAATGATCCGTAATCCCATCAAAAGGTGCTCTGACATCGGTGAACCCCAAGTGGGTTTTCGCCAAGTTCACCTGCGCGTTGGCCTTATCTAATTTTGCTTTTGCCAAAGCCAATTCGTTGGGTGATACGATATTCTTATCAGCCAAGGCCTTGGTATTGAGGTATTCGATGTTCATATTTTGCGCTTCGGCTTCCGCAGTTAGAAGTTCTGCCTGATAGACGTTGGGCATGATTTTGAACATGGGCTGTCCCTTTTTTACCCATTGCCCTTCGTCTACAAAAATATGGGTTAAATAGCCCTTTTCCAAAGAGCGGACTTCAATATGTCTGATGGCACGAATCTGACAGACATAGGGTTCCAGGATGGAAGTGTCTTCACGGAACGGTGTGGTTGCCGCATAGTGCGGCATTTCTTCATGTGCCTCGTGTTTTTGGCATCCACTCAATACCAGAGTGGCGATTAAGCCTAGAACGATGGATAATTTAGTGACCATTTTCATGCCGTCTTGATAGTGGGAAAGACGTCCGTCGGCTTATGCCGCATCGCCCTGATTCCAAACAGGACGATCAGAATGGAAAGAACCACGAAGGTGTAAGGTTTCCGCAGCGCCATAATTACGATCTGGTTCATACTATGTTCTCTCTTATGCCTTCGGTAAAAAATTCATTTACTAGAATATTGCACGTAAGGATGAGGCAATTCTTTTGCAAATCCTTACAAGGTTGGACGTGCAGTCTCCCGCCTTGCGTCTCCAGACGGTCTGAACAGGATTACTGCCCATCCCTTGCCAAACCCAGAAGCTGATCACCCGGCAGAATATTCCGGGAGAATGGGGGGAAGGGAGCGCCGTACCGCTCCCGCCGTTCCTGAAAATCTCGTCCTTCGTTATGTGCTGCCCGAGCGCCGTGCCGGCGTATGTCTCGGCAGATCCTAATGGCCAGATTGGCTGTTCGATATCGATAAGATGGACGTTGCAGTATCGGCCGCCGGTATCGAGCCGCAGCTGATTGGGAAGTGTTTTGGCAATCAGGAGGAAGATGGCGCCGAAGGCTGCGGCAGCCGGATTGTTTCCCGACGCGATGGCAATCGCCGCAGCGACCGCGGATATTTTTGCAATATTTCTGCGTCTTCCAGTTTTGCCGACTTGAAGGGCGGGAAAGCTCTGAACCTTGTCGGTATGCTCCAGCGCATAGTTAAATCCAAGCTCCGCCGCTTCGTCGTCTGTCTTCCCGGCAGCCCGGGGAAAAACAGCCTGGCACATTGCCAGGATTTGGTTTAGGTTCCGTTCGCAAGCTCCGAGGATCGTTGCCGATGCGGCCACGGCTCCGCAGGCGATTTGCTGGGGGCGAGTGCCTGCTGCAGCCCATTGCGCCGCATTTGCCACCGCGTTCGAAATGGTTTCGCTTACGACTCGCATGTTGTCCGCATTCAGGAGTCCTATGACTTCCGCTGAGTGGTCCTTGTCGTAGTGGCTGACAAGAATGTGGTCGAGGGAGTAACCGTAACCCCTGAGGATGGGATCGATAAAGTTGTGGACTGTCTCGGCATACCCGAGTAGTCCACCCTCGATCAATATCGTCCGGTGTCGCCCCGCTGCCACGTCTGCCGCAACCACGAGCGCACTTTCTCCCTGCCCGACGTCAATCGTATGGATGGTGAGTTGCATGGCGATGAGCTTTCAAGTTTTCCCCCTTCCAAGATAAACAGGTAACTCGCACACCGAGAGCGTCAGCTGCGTGCTATCACGCTGTAACGGCTGATAGACGGGCGATTATGAAGTGCGGATGATCGATTCAGCGGTCAAACGGGACACTTTCCACAGTGGCCTTTCTTCGACTGATCGGCATATGTTTAAGGGATGCCAACAACCAGTGTGGGATCAAAATTACCACACTGGTTGTAAGAGAACTATGATGGATAGGTGGTGAATTTGTGAATACTGCAGACCTGATCACCAAGTCAAAAAGTGTGGACAGTTATAGAAGTCCGCATGAGAGGAGGAAGTGCTGGAGGGGAAGTGCTGACCGAAGCGGAGGAACTCATTGCACGGCGTGACGCGAGGAAGTTCACCGATGCCGCAGAATCCGCGGCTGGGCGTCGGCGCCCGTACGGGCGAGACTCTCCATTTCATGAGTCAAGTCATTCCCGTGAAATGACTTGTCATTATTCGTCTGCTATGCACTTGGTATTTTTGAGAGACGCGGGCTAACCCTGCAGCATGAATGTTTCATACTCCAGCCGGTTGAACTTGTGCGAGAGGATGAAGAGACCAAGAAATGCGGACAGCGTCACCGATACCGCAAAGCCATATCCGAAGGATTCGGCTCCCAGTTGCAGCGTGGCAACGGTGAACAGCAGGTTGGTTATAAAAAAACATGCCGTAACGATCAGTACTTCCCGCCGGGCGTCGAGATAAAAAAGTATGTTGAGTATCGCCATCAGCAGCACCTGCACACTGACTGCAACCACATCAATATAAAACAAATGAATGTAGAGCGGGGATATGCCAATGGTTTGCAGCAGGCCCCTGCCCCACAGAAGGCACAGCACCACCGTCAGACCCTGCACTTTGAAGATTTCGTAGATACCCTGCCGGGCAGCATACACCATCCGGTCACGCCTGTATTCAATATGCATCAGCGTGTCGCCTTCACGCACGGCACGGTAAAAACGTTCGTGCTGTTCGGCAAAATCCGCTTCTATGCTCACCAGAAATACGGCCATCCCCGGCAGAATGAATAGATATGCCAGAAAAATGGGAAGATCGTAGATGATGGACGCGCGCAATGGACCGATGACTGCCTCGGAAGTGTAGGGCACGAACCAGAAGATGAATTTGTCGATCCACACCGCCAGGTAATAGAGCGTGCCGACCGCAAACAGGCTGTAAAAGCTCCGGCTTCGATCGAGAAAGTCAAATTTGAGCAGGGAATTTCCGGGATATTCCCGCACGATATGATGCAGGAATGAAAACAGCAGATAGCCGTGACCGGTCAGCACGCCAAGTAACAGGCCGTTGAGTTCCCATGGAGATGCGAGGAGCCCGACTGCAATTCCCAGGGAGTAACCCTTGGCCAAGGTCCAGATGATGCGCCCATACGCCTTCATCCCCGACAGGAAAATGAGGACAATCCACATCCCGCTCAACACAACAAAATTGCACAGTAGCAACAGTTGCTGGAAAAATGGTCCCGTGAAAAGCGAGAAGATAAAGGGCGCTGCCCACGTAAAGCCACCCGCCATGGTCAACATCAGGACGCCGAAAAGATTGGGCAGCACCTCTGCCTTGTCATTGGCATAAGTCCGGTCCGCGACGAACCGCGTGAACATAAGCTGCATACCCCCGGTCCAGATCAGCGAACCCGCCATCATGTAGGTAACGCAGATCTGAAAGGCGTTGACCTCGCGCTGTTCCACACCCAGCATGACGGCAAGAACGCCTATCATCATGATGCTCAGAATTGAGAGCACCCAGGGACCACCGCTGACTAGGCCGGCATAACCATAGGCTCGCAACACCGACCAGTAATTGTCGCGCTCCAGGATTTTGCGGATTTCGAAACCGATGCCGGCCATATAGTTACATCAGTTCGCTACTGCCGGATGCCGCGGTACGCCCAGGGCTCCCGAGTAGACTTCCCGATAAGATGAAAACATGAGCTGATCGTCATAGTAGCGTTTCACGCGCGCAAGCCCCGCCTGCTGCGCAGCGCGCCACTTCTCCGAGTTGTTCAGCAGTTCGAGTGCTGCTTTTGCCGTGCCTTCGGGATCGGCAATGTGCACTACACTACCCGCTGCCCCCAGTGCCCGATCCTGCTCGGCCGCTCCTTCGATGAGCTCCCGGCAGGACCCCACATCCGTGGCAAGGCAGGGAACACCGCTGGCGAAAGCCTCGAGTATTACCAGCGGCAGGGCTTCACTGATCGAGGTCAGTACCATCAGGCCAAGCTGGGGCAGAATTTCCAGCATGTTTTGAAAGCCCATGAATCTGAGATGATCCTTCAGGCCGAGACTTTCGGCCAGTTCCTTGCATTCATTCACATACGACGGATCCTCGTCTTCCGGACCCACAATCCATCCTTGCGCATCAGGACGCTCCTTGACCAGCATCCGCAATGCCCGGATGAACGTCTTGATATCCTTGATCGGCACCACGCGTCCGACCAGCCCCAGCACCGGTGGAATATTTTCCGGCCTTTTTTCGAGTGCGCCCCGATAACGTTCCACGTTGATTCCGTTGGTAATGACTCGTGTTTTTTCCGGGGCCGCCCCATCGGCAACCTGTCTCAACCGATTCCCCTCATACAGGCTGATGATGGGCGAGGCCTGCGCGTACGCCATGCGCCCGAGCTGCTCGTAGAACCTGATCCAGAGGCCGCGGATATACCCCATTTCATCGTGCAGCGTATTGCATACATCATCATTGTGATCATGGATCCAGGTAGCCTGCGCCAGGTCGATTTTCCGCTCCTTGGTATAGATTCCGTGCTCGGTGAGCACAAAGGGGATGTTTCGCCGCAGCCGTATCATCGCACCCAGCAGTCCTGCATAACCGGTCGAAATGGCATGCACTGCCCGCACTGGCGGGAGCCCGGCCGCGATATCGGCCAATACGAACAGCGGCGTATGCATTGCACGTATCGCCCAGAAATAGTCCACAAACGAGGGTTCAGTACAACGCTCTTTATACTGTCGGGTAATGTAATCCCACGAAGCCTCGCTATATAGAAAATCCTCCTGGCTGATGCCGCCTTTGGAGCCCAGTCGCGCAAATGCATCGATCATTTTCCCCTCAGCCAATTTCCCAGGCTGCCGCATGGTGGCGTGCAACTCTTCCATTTCCTTAAAAGGCTGGCGGCTACCCTTGCGGGCATGCGGCTTCGCAAGGCTGCTTCGGTGCAGCAGATAGTGCGTTTCGACATGCCTCACATTCGGGGGAAACTGATACTGCGCCGGTCCATACATTTCCTTCTGGCCACCTATGAAGATCACGGCGAAGGTAAATTCCGGCAAACCGTTTATGATCTGGTGGACCCATGAAGATACCCCGCCACGTACATAGGGATAGGTTCCTTCCAGCAGGAGGGCGATATCCGCCACGTGTTCCACAACCGACCCTGCTGCCCGTACCATCGAGGATCTCTCCGCCCCTGCCTGGATCATGCTCATTTATTCCACCACGCTCTTACCAGGGCCAGTTCCCGCCCCTTCTCCCCAACACGTGCAAGCACGGATAAACAGCGCTTCGCCTCGGAGAATTTCCGCTCCCGGAAAGCGATTTCGGCAAACCATGGCAGCAGTTGTTGCTGGTGCGCGCCATAGGTTTCCGCGTTGACAAAAGCCTTTCTCGCGAGAGCAGCTTCACCTGATTCCAATAAAATCCGACCATACAACAGCCAACTGTCGGGGTCTATGCCCTCCCATAGAGAGGATGCTTCACTCATCCCATGTTTGGGCGACGTCAGAGATGCCTCGGGTGCAGCAGGCACAGGGGCCGATGCAGATGCAGATGCAGAGGGAGCGTCGCGCGGCGTGATGGATGACGAGGTCAATACGACCTCCATTTGTGTGCGGGCGTTTTTCAGCCAGTGCTGCCTGACCGCACCCTGTACCAGTTTGTGATATACCAGTTCCCAGCACAGCGCGGCGATCGTTTTGCGGCAGGCATTTTGTGCTCGTGGAGGAAGTTGTGGCAGCGCTTCGGTTAAAGCCAGGACACGGTCGGTGAGCCTCTTTTCATGGGCATCCTTCATCGCATAGGCAAGCAGCCTTACGTCATCGATCGGGTCGCGAGTAGCCTTCGACCAGATCTCCATGGCTTCTCTCGGCGCCATGTGCCGTGTTGCCATTACCGCTTTCAACCGCTTGAGCGAGCGCTCGGCAAAATGGACAATCTGGCGCAGAGCCCCCTGGCTGTAAGGGGGAACAGGGAAAATGACAGGTGGTGAAAAAGGCAGCTCAGGCAGGATTATAATCTTTACATTCTTCGCGGAACGGGTCCGAGGCCGTTTCAATGCACGTGTTATGCTCCACAGCACGCCCAGCGCCCCGAAAACCGGCAGAATCCATAGAAAGGCAAACAGCAACCCCAGGCTTCTGCGAGGAGGAAGCTTGTAGCGACGCGGCAATGACTGCCAGAACATGCGCGCAAGGTAATACGAGGAAGCAGAGTGAAATACAATTGCCGTGAACAGCAGCGCGCCTTCCTGCCAAGCTGCAAGCGCATCATCCGCGCTCCACCCCACCAGGAGAACGGCCACTGCTTCAGCAGTCACTCCTGACAACGCAAGCAGGCCATACATGCGACGCATCACCCCTGCTCCAGGGAGCGGATCCTTTGCGGATCGATTTCGTTGACAGGCATCCATTCCTGTGCGGATGTTGCGGGAATATCGGCTACTCGCTGCGCCCATGCTCGTGCGCCGGTAATATCCGTCATTGGCAGCATCACCCAGACGACATGTTGATCCTTTTCGCGCGCAAGGCAGATAAAATCGATAGCACGAATCGAAAACCGCAGCTTTTCGTGAATGCCCCGCATCTCATCCGGATTTCCGGATAATCTCAGGAGTGCCGTATCGAGCTTGAAGCGCGAAAAATCTTGAAATGCACGTTCAAACGAAGCAATAAACCGGGAAACCGATGGTCTCGCCGTTCCGAAGCGGAGATGGTCCACACCATGTGCCACCAGCACCGCGATAAGCTTGAGATTGCTTTCATGAAACGAAAAAAAAGGCATGGAACGCACTGCCAGCACGGCATTTATTTCGCCGATGGAGTCAGCCAAAGGTACCGCAGCCAGAAGCCCGGCCTGATCCATCACTGAATCCTGCAGAAGATTCACCGTGGCCAGTTCGCCGCTATCGAGTGACATTCTCAGCACTGGATCAGCCTCATCGACTGGAAATCGCTCTCCCACACAGGCCAGAACCTGGGAGGTATCAAGGCGGTCGGCAGTAATACCAATAATGCAGGCCTGCGTTAATGCACCATATTCCGCCACAAATTCAACAAGCTTTTGCAATGAACTTTCCGTCAATCCATCGATGCCATTCAGGGTGGATTGAAGGTGCATGATGCCTTCACGCAGGGAAAAGCCGCTGTTGGCAACGGTCTGTTCGAGACGGTCATGGGACAGGCGCAACAACTGGTAACTGCGCGTGAATTCCTCAAGACGCTCGGCGCGGTATTGATACGCGCCCTCCAGTCGGTGCAGGCGGCGCCCCCACATGTCACGAAATTCCCCCGCCACCATTGCTACTACCACAACGCCTATCGCCCAAGGCAGCGGAAAGCTCTTCGCGACCTGCCATTGCTGGTCAATGGCAACACCCAGCACTGCGAGTGTCAGCAGGGCGCTGACAAAACCAAAGACAAACCCGTACCGTAACCCCGCGAGCAGGGGCGCCAGCACTGCCCACGGGAATCCGCCACTCAACCGGAAAGGGTCAGCCTGCTGGGTAATGAATGATGCCGCAATTACAACAACAGTTATAACGAATGTTTCAAACCAGCCGCCCCACGCAGATACGGGGGTGTTTACATCGACAACCTCTATACCTTCCAGCCAGGGTTTCTTCATCGCTTTGCAGGCTCACTGTTTGCAGGAAATTCCCGGATCTTGGTCAGCATTTCGCGGCAGATATCCAGTTCCGTCGCCAAATCGCTCGGGTTGGGTTTCGGTTCGCCGGCCAACCAGCGATTCGCACGATCCACATCGTCTATGGATAAGGGCAGCATGTCCGCATGCGATGCGGCCGCAGGTTGACGCTTCAGGTGATCCGAAATGAGCGCCAGTTGCCGGGCCACTTCACGCTCATTCCTGTTCCTGACTGCCTTTGCGAAGGCTTTCCATTGTGACAGCTCAAGCCGTTCCATCTCTCTGCGCAATGCGAAATAGTCGGCATTATCCAGTTTTCCTCCAAAACCCCATTGGTTCCGAATCGACTGTAATTCCTCCTGTTTCTCTGCGTCATCAGTATCATCTCTTTTGGCTGGGAAATACTTTGATCCGAAGAAGTACTCGGCCAGGCGTGACGGATATTTCACTTCAATCTGGGAATTCTGCTTTGAAGCGAATATTTCGAGTGCCTGAAGGCGGGCATAGTTGGCATGAGCCGGGCAACCTGCCCATTCCATATTGTCGGCCAGCGCCAATATCCAGAGAAAATCCGCAGGCCGGGTCGAAAGCGATCGCAAAAACCAGGCCGCTGCCTGAACCGGCCTGCCCAAACCTTGCTCGCCTGCCGCGAGGGCTTCGGCTAAAGCCGGATTGACCGTAGACTGATTGGCTGACTGGGCACGATAGGGCGCAACGACGGATTCAAGCAGCGCATGATCAATTTTCTCGTATGATAGCAATAGCCAGATCATGGCTTCGGTGACTTCCGGATCTGCGGCCTGCAATCTCAAGATCTCATGCAGTGCATCACGTGCAGCGCTTTGCTTCCCCTGCGCCATTTTGCGCATCGCTTGGAAATACCAGTAATCCGGTGCCTGCACTGCTGAAGGAAGTTTTTCCGCAACCTTGAGCCAGTGATCCAGCTCATCCCAATTCCCCCGCTTCCAGGAAAAACGCATCAGGCGCTGCAAGTCCTCGATGCGCTTCAATCTTTCCCATCCATAGCGCGCAAGCCGCTCGCTTTTTTTATCATCGTGATGACGCAGGGCCAGACGTTGCAGGTTTTCCAGAATTTCCACATCATCCGGCCGAAGGACCAACGCTTTTTCGTAGGCTTTGCTGGCGTAGGCATCCTGCCCCAGTTGCGTGGAGACTTTCGCCAGCAGCAGCCAGTATTCTTCCGCAGAAGCAGGGTCCGGCGAGTCGATGTCCCGGAGCAGCAACTGAAAGCCCTTTTGCGTATTGCCGGCTTCCTCATACAGCCTCGCCAATGCAAGCCTCTGCCGCCTATCCTGAATTTCCGGCATATCTTCATACAACGTGAGCGCCGCATCCGGTTTGCCCTGGAGAACAAGAACTTCCACCAGTGCTTTAAGTATGGGTGGAGGGTTATCGAATCGCTCTGCGTGACGTCGCAACTGCTTTTCCACACGAGACGGCTGGGCAACAGCGAGACCCGCCCTGACATAAGCTTCCGCTTCGGTAGCCGTCAGCTTGCGGCGAGACATGACTGCCTCAAGGAGCTGCACAATCGCCTCGTTATCCGGCTTTGCCTGAGCCAGTGCGAAAGCCCGGGTTTCAGCCTCCTCATCAGCTTTATCGCGCGCAAAAGACAACCACAAGGCGAGCGCTTCATCGGGCTGACCGTTCCAGTCATACAAATGGGCAAGCAGTCGATGACGTTCGCTTCCAGGAATCAGAGAAGCACGCAATACAACCGCCCGGGCAAGACCCTCGTCGAGGAGACCCATCGAAACCTGCAACCGGACAATACGTTCTGCCAGCTTCTGATCCCCGGGTGTCTGCACGCTCGCCTGCTCCAGCCAAATCAATGCATGGTCACGATCACCCATTGGCTGGGCAACGTCGGCCGCCAGCATCAGCAACTGTGCGTCCGCGCTGGAGGGGGCAACCGGGCTGGAATTACCAGGACCTGCGACATCAGCCGGTCTACTATAAGCGGAAAGTATTTTTATCGCAGCTTTCAAGGCCTCCCGGTCAACCCCCGCCTGAAGATAGGCGCCTAAACATGCTTTCGCCAATTCTGTTTTCTTCCTGGCTACTCGTTCGAAAGCGAAAGCCTGGCAGAAATTTCGTGCTGCAACTCTGGGTTGTGCGGCCGCAAGCCGTTGTCTGGCAGCAAAAGCCAGCCAGCGCGATTTCGTCTGCCGGGTTTCATTCTGCATGCCAACCAACTGCTCGAAGGTTTCCGCTATGACCGAGGGTTCGCCAAACTGCTCTGCCAGCAACACCACCTGATTCGACTCTTTGTCATTCTCCGCCAGGCGCAGCAAAGAAGGAACCAGCTCCCCGATACGCCTTCGCAGAGATGCCTCGACATCTCGGGGAGGATGCCGGTAAAGCTGCTGCAGTGCCAGCTTCAGCTCCGCCAGGCGAATCTCGTAGGTCAACCCTGACTCGGGAGCATTCTGCAGGGGTTCCATGGCAAGGATGGCCTCATCGGTCATGCCCGCTTCCGTCAGCACCTGCACGAGCGACAGGCGTAGCGGAGCGTTACGCGGGTCCGACTGCACGAGAACGCGAAGATAAGCGACTGACAAAGCATCTTTTGCTGACAGGTTGGCTGGATCCCTGAAAGCGGGCTGGCGCGGAAACAATACCCAGAAGGCAATGAGAACCACCGCGCTCATGAACAGCAACGCGGGCGCGTTTAGCAGTGATTCGCGTTGCGTTTCAACACTCAAGCCGGAATTTTCCCGCTGCCAGGTTTCCTGAAACTGTATAAACGGAATGTGTACCCTTCGCCTGCGGCGTCAATCTGGTGTCATTTATGCTCAAGGCGCAGGAAGCGGGAGCCGTGACAGTCAGGGGAGCCAGACGTCCCCGCGATTCGAATAAAAGCGTGGCGGAGCCATCATTGTTGATATGCCAGGATTTCAGGGGCGCGCTGGCCTCGATCAATCTCAGTCCCGGATTTCCGTTCCGTTTACCCTGGGCGGCTTTAAGGATTGCGTGATTCCGGGCAAGGTAGATGTAGCGGTTGTCATTGCGGTCATTATATCCCACTACATCGCTGGAGATTTCCGGGGTCATTTCGGTCTTGGGCAACCGCACTGTTCTAAGCGCATCTCCGAAAAGAAACCAATTGCCATCGAGATCGCGCGCGATGCTCGCGGTCTGGAACGCGCGCGTGCGGGTGGCATATTCATCGACCCAGATGCCGAGCACATTTTCCTTGCGCTGCGCCTCCGCCATCTGCTCCAGAAGCTCCCTCCCCCGTTCGTTCAGGAATGCATCGGCATGAATCGATATCGACGAAATACGCAACCGGCGTGCACGGTCGAGCTCGCGGTTCCACTCGCCAACCTTGCCAAAATTCAGGGCTTCGCCGTACCAGAGTTGCGCGAACAGCGGCTCGGCAACCAGCGGCGTCATCACCTGAATACCCCATTCGGTCGGACGAAGCGCGGGATCAAGGTCTGCAAGCGACATCTGTCCGCTCTGCCAATGCAGACCCCCTCCGCCATAATGCGGCAACCCGGCTTTCTGCGCAGCTGCCAGCACAGCCGGTCCTGGCTTGCCATCCCCCGACCAGATCAACAGCGGGGGAGAATCCGGTGCCATCGTGTGCAGGAATGGAAGAGTGCCGCCCGTTTCGCGCGTCATTTCCGCCGCGTAATCCTTCATGAATACGCTGTAACGGTAGGGTTGCTGATCCGCGTCTGTCTTGCCTTCGAATACCCCCCAATAAAAAGGATGGCTGTAAGTATGGCTGGCCAGGCGAACCTGGGGCAAACTGGCTACCTCGCGCAGCTTGCTCCGCTGCTCTTCGGTCGCCACTTCCGCTTCGATGGCACCCAATGTTATCGGCAGCGGGTTTTTTTCCATCCACCCCTTGAGCCGATCGATCGCCTCCACACCCTGCTCATCCTTTGCAAACAGGCGATCTCCCCTCACCTCGATAATCCCCAGGCGCCGCCCGTTTTCCGTTGTCATGTCAAACACTGGCTGCACCGGCAGGCGCAATGCCGCCTGGAAAAAAACAAAAGGATCGAGCAGCCATTCGTGGCGCCCGGATGCACTCTCGTTCAGGATGTGAGGGTGTAACGCGTAACCGCCCCAGCTCGTCACCGCGACCGGATGAAATATTTTGTCAGCACTGCTCAGAGTGAGCCATGCGTTATTGCGATCCCGAACACGCACATCGGGCGTGCCGCTGCCGATCACCGGAGCGGATTCGGGGCGTCCCAGGCGCTCGTTCATGGCATCGAGTTTCAGGATGCCGGTCGTCGGTTGTAATTCCCCCTGATAATCCAGCAGATTCCGGCACGCAACACCCGCGGGCAGATAACCCATGAGCACTATCGGCAGTCCCGCATTCGCTTCTGACTGCAGCCGTGCGCAGACACTCTCATACCGTTCGGTACCGTTCGCACTGTCCTCCCCCAGCCACGAGATAATTCCGGCATATCGCCCGACGAGCGGTTCAATCGGCAGGGGGAGCTGATCGATGTACCAATAGTCGAGCGCCAGGCCAAGATATTCGAGCGGCATGGCCGCACGCCGAAACAGATCATGCTCCATCTGCTGCGCGGGCGTTCCGTTTACGATAGCCAGCAGCTTGCGGGGAGCAAGGCGCATCCGCCCGTGCCCCAGCCACGTCAGGTCTCCATTGGCGACCCAGGGCATGAACCCCAGCTTGAAGATGTCGCGCGCTGTTTTTTCGGCCTCCACCCAGTTTCCCGGATCGACATAGTCGAGCACCGTAATGGGCACCTTGAATTCGTTTTGCGCCCGCGCCAGCTGATCGAGCAGCCACTTTCTGTTTTCTTCCTTGGTTGGAGCGTGTTTACCGCTAACTGGATCAAAACCATGAAAAAGTGATTCCGCCACCATACCGTCAGCATACTGGCTGGCGCGGTCCAGCACTTCGAAGCCACGGTTGAGAATGAGCTTGCATCCTGGAAAACGCTGCTTGACTTCCGCGAGCAGTGAAACCAGTCCTTTTTCCTGCTCTTCGCGTTGCTTGCCTTCTTTCGTCACGATCAGGTAACTGTCGACCGTATCGAGAAAAAAAGCGCGATAGCCGTCACGCCACAAGCGTTCGAAATGCTGCTTCAGCAGATATTCGCGCCAGGCAGGATCGGTCATGTCCATTACCAGACTGTTCCAGGCAGGATTGACGCCTATCGACCAATCCGTATCGATACGCGCCATATCTTCGCTGTTGCGGGCAATTTCACCAAACGAGACATAGGCGAAGATGAGTGAAGAATCCAGATTCAACAGTGCTGTTTTCTCATGTGGCAGAATCTGGCTTGGCTGAATGACGATCTGGTCGAAATGGCGCAGGTCTTCGATGGGCGGCCTGCTGCCATAGTAGAAAGCAATATCGCGTTTCTCCAGTTCCAGTCCATCTGCGTGGGCTGCGGATGCCACCAGCATCAATGACAGAAGCAGCCGCCCGATGCCTGAACAGAGCAACGATACTTTGCTCCAGATCGCACCGGAAAAATAGAACAGGGAGCGGAATCCTGATAGTTGAAGCAGGTTGTCATGGGTGCCGCTATGGTCTTTGCGGTCTTTCCAGATACGCAGGACACCTCCGTCTCCGATGTCAATGCCGGGAATAATGGGATTGCGTGTAGCAGTTTGCAAAACTTGTCGAGATATCCTTTCTGCTCCGGAGGCCAGTGGGGCGTACCGGAATGTATTTTGTATTAAGGTGCTTCGCAAGGTAACAGGGAATGTTCTTTCTGTCGGGTTTCCTGGTGGGAAATTTGACCGTCAAGGCAGATCTCATCGAGAGGCATGCTGCTATTTGATAATGACAAAATAGAGCGCATACCGTTTTTACTCTTTACTGGATTGCGGAATAGGGCAGCGGCATAATTCCCAGCGCGGGACCATCCAGCGATTTCCAGTGAATTTCACCTGCTTCGACACTGCTGGCCTGAATGACAGCCAGCAGATCGGTTCCTCCGTCGGAGGACGATGCCGGGTTGACTACCATACCCGCGGACTGTTCCCCCAAATCGGCGCTGAATAACTCATCCCCCGCTTCGATTGGCAAGTCACACGTTTCCGAACGAATATTTGCAAGATACATGCGCCGCTTTATTTTGCCGAGATACTGGGTGCGGGCGACGATTTCCTGACCGGGATAACAGCCTTTCTGAAAGCTTATCCCGCCGAGGGCATCCAGGTTCACCATCTGTGGCACGAATTGTTCCTGAGTTGCAGGCAGGATGTGGGGAATACCTGCCCGGATTTCCAGCCAGTCCCAACAGGGCTTCCCTACCGGCACCGCATTTCTGCTCAAATCTTCCCAGATCGTGGGCGCCTGCTCCGGAAGAATGAGGAGTTGAAAGCGATCCTCTGCAAGACGGATGATGCTGCCTTTTTCGCCATGCCTCACTCCCAGCGGCGCGGCAGGAATTTCACCCAGGATCTCCCTTAACAGAGCCGCGGCGTGGCAGCCCGCAACCCCTATGCGGACCCAGGCTCCGCTGCTGTCCGCCAACTTGACCTTGGCCCGCAGCACATACATGGCAAGGCGCTTCTGGATCCCCGCGAGCAACATTGCGGGCAACTGCATGAGATAACCGTCATCAGTTGTGCGCAAAATAAGAAAAGTCGCGAGAATTCTGCCTTTCGGATTGCAATAACTTCCGTAGGAGGCTCCTGAGGCAGTGACACGCCTTATGTCGCAACTCAACTGTCCTTGCAGAAAAGTTTCCGCATCCTCCCCCCCAAAGTGAATCAGGCCAAAATGAGAAAGATCACTCAGCACGTTGGCAGATCGGGTACTCTCAAGTTCGGCAGCAGCATTGCCGTAGCTGACAATGCAGTCTTCCCGAAAAATCGCACCACGGCTTTGCAGGTAGGAGCGCCAGACAGGATTCATGTAAAGGCAGATGCTCGAAGAAGGCCCGAAAAAGGGTTAATTATAAAGCATACACTCCAGCTAGGCGGCAAACTGCCCGCACTGAGACAATAGTTCATCAATATTTTAGAACATGCAACCCGTTATGCAACTGCCAGTTATGCAACTGCAACCCGTTATGCAACCCCCTGCGCCTTTTCTCGTCGTTCACCTGAAATCATCCCGAACGTTAGGAGTAGTGCTCGGCTTCGCCCACTTTGTGGCTATTGTACTGTTGTGGCCCCTGATGATGCCACCTTCAGTCAAATTGACGGGCTCCGCTTTGCTCGTCATCAGCCTTGTTTTCTACCTGAGGCGCTACGCATTGTTGCGCTCGCCGGATTCCGTTTCCAGTCTCGAAGTAACTGATGAAATGGTATGCATCCTGAATACCCGCGATGGCGGGCAGATCGCCTGTGCCTTGCTTGGCAGCAGTTTCGTCGCACCCTATCTGACCGTGCTCGACTTGAACCCCCTGAAAATCGATAAAACAGACGCCTCCCCGCGACAGCTGAGCCAATACTTTTCGCGCAGCGTTGTAATCCTTCCCGATGGAATAAACCCTGAGGAGTTCAGGCAGTTACGGGTGCTGTTGCGGTGGAAGTGGAGAAACCAGAGAGGTGAATTGAGCCGGCCTGAATAGCCGGCTGCTTCTGTAATAATCCGCATCAATTACCCTGCCGGTTGGTTATGCATAAAAACGCATAAACAAATGAATTAATATTGGTTCACCAGGGAAAACAGAACTGATAACTTTCGGAGTGTGGTTATTCTCCGTTGTTGTTGTGATTTTCAAGGCGCTGGCCATCGGCTCGCGCCTTTTCTTTATCGCACCTCTGGGGAGCCATAATGATTTTTGAATCAGGATCCCGCATCCCATCATCCGCTCGAACCGATCACGACAATAACAGGCTGCAGGCTTATAAATATGAACTTTCAACAACTGCGCATCATCCATGAGACAGTCCGCCAGAACTATAACCTGACCGAAGCGGCCAACGCCCTGTTCACCTCCCAGTCCGGCGTCAGCAAACACATCAAGGATCTTGAAGATGAATTGGGCGTCGAATTGTTCGTGCGCAAAGGCAAACGACTGCTCGGCTTGACCAATCCAGGCAAGGAACTGATAGAGATTGTCGAGCGCATCCTTCTGGATGCAAAGAATGTCAAGCGTCTGGCTGAACAGTTCAGCAAGCGGGATAAGGGACGGCTGACCATCGCCACTACGCACACGCAGGCGCAGTACGCACTCCCCACGGTGGTCACGCAATTCAAGAAAACCTTTCCCCAGGTGCATCTCGTTCTGCATCAGGCCAGCCCCGGTGAAATCGTATCGATGCTGCTGGACGGAGTGGCCGATATCGGCATTGCCACCGAAGCATTGGAGAGTGTTGCAGAACTGGCCTCTTTTCCTTATTACTCGTGGCACCACGCTGTCATTGTGCCGCACGGACACCCGCTGGAAGCAATACAGCCGCTCACGCTTGAAAGCATTGCAGAGTTCCCGGTCATCACTTATCACGAAGGCTTCACCGGCCGGGCGGGAATTGATCAGACCTTTGCCAGGGCAGGATTAGTGCTGGACATCGCCATGTCCGCACTCGATGCAGACGTCATCAAAACGTACGTGGAACTGGGGCTGGGGGTGGGTCTTGTTGCGTCAATGGCCTTCAATCCCGTGCGGGATGCCCGGCTGACTCTGCTGGACAGTTCACACCTGTTCGGGCAAAACACTACCAACATCTCGATCCGCCGCGGCCATTACCTGCGGGGGTACGCCTACCGATTCATCGAGCTTTGCCTTCCTTCTCTGACGGAAGCTGCTATCCGGGCGGGTGTGAGGCCGCGAGCGGGAGTGGAGCTCGGCGACTGACTGCCGAAACGATCGAAAACCGTTTGAACCGCAGGAGATATCGGCTTTCTCAAGTGGAATACTCCTATACATCTTCCCCCAGAAACCCGCCACTCTGATGCTCCCAGAGCCCGGCATAGAGACCCTTCAGGGCGATCAGGCTTTGATGCGTTCCTTCCTCTACGATCCGGCCCTTGTCGATCACGATCAACCGATCCATGGCAGCAATGGTCGACAGGCGATGCGCTATGGCGATCACCGTCTTGCCCTCCATCAGGCGGTAGAGGCTTGACTGAATGACTGACTCCACTTCAGAGTCCAGCGCACTGGTAGCTTCGTCAAGCAGAAGAATCGGCGCGTTTTTCAGCATTACCCTCGCTATGGCGATCCGCTGGCGCTGGCCGCCCGAAAGCTTTATCCCACGCTCTCCTACATGCGCATCATAGCCGCGGCGTTCCCCAGGGTCTGTCAGGCCCATGATGAAATCGTGCGCCTCCGCCTTTTTTGCAGCGGCGATCGTTTCCGCATCGGTTGCGTCAGGTCGTCCATACGCGATGTTGTCCCTTACTGAACGATGCATGAGGGACGTATCCTGCGTAACCATGCCGATATTGGCGCGCAAACTGTCCTGGGTAACGTACCGGATGTCCTGCCCGTCGATCAGTATGCGCCCCTCCTCCACATCATAAAAGCGAAGCAGCAAGTTGACGAGAGTGGATTTACCCGCGCCCGAGCGTCCGACCAGACCGATCTTTTCACCCGGCCTGATATGCAGCGAAAGATGATCTATTACGGGGATGTCGCCCCCGTAGCAGAAAACCACATCTTCAAACCGTATCTCGGCGGCTTTAATCTGAAGACGTTTTGCAGCGGGATGGTCGGTCACCACGTGGGGACGTGACAAGGTGGTGATTCCATCGCGTACGGTACCTACCTGTTCGAATAATGAAGTCATTTCCCACATGATCCAATGCGACATCCCGTTAAGCCGCAACGACATGGCGCCGACAGCCGCCACCGCCCCCACGCCGATCTGCCCATCCACCCACAACAGCAAAGCAACCGCAATTGCACTGATGATGAGACTTGCCCCCATCACCTGGTTCACGGTTTCAAACCGGGTGATCAACCTCATCTGGCTATGTACTGTCCCCAGAAACTCCTGCATCGCCAGTTTGGCATAACCGGCCTCCCTGCCGGCGTGAGAGAAGAGTTTTACGGTGGCGATATTCGTATAGGCATCACTGATGCGTCCCGTCATCAAGGCGCGCGCATCCGCCTGGGATTGGGATACCCGGCTGAGCCTGGGCACAAAATAGCGCAGCGCGCAGATATAGAGAGCGAACCACCCCCCAAAAGGTATCAATATCCAGAGATTGAATGTGCCCACCACGGCAACCAGGGTAAAAAAGTAAATCGTTACATAGACAAGTATATCGCCGAGAATAAAGCAGACATCTCGCAGCGCGAGAGCAGTTTGCATCACCTTGGCCGCCACCCGTCCCGCAAATTCGTCCTGATAGAAATGCATGCTCTGGTTCAGCATCAGCCGATGGAAATTCCAGCGCAGGCGCATCGGAAAATTTCCGCCCAACACCTGATGCTTGACGAGGTTCTGTATACCCACCAACAGGGGACTTGCAACCAGCAGTCCAGCGAACAGAAGAAGCGTGTTCCGCTCCTGTTCCCATAAAAGAGAGGGCGGTATCTGATTGAGCCAGTCGACGACTTTTCCCAGCATCGCGAACAATAAGGCTTCAAACGCACCGATTGATGCGGTAAGCAGCGTCATCGCCACTAGGTATCGCCTTACGCCCTCGGTTGCTTCCCAGATAAAGGTAAAAAAACCTTTTGGGGGGATCCTGTCGGTGGGATCGGGATAGGGGTAAATCAGTTTCTCGAAATAGCTGAGCATTTAAACCACTGTAGGCAATCTATGGCGAAGCGAATCATGCCAAATCTGGTGTGACCAGATCCGATCTTTGCTGGATCCTGTGACTACCATGGGAAGAAATATTCCGCCTGCTGTCTGAACACTTCCCGAAATCGAGGCAGGATATACAATAACATTGTTCTCCACCACACTCTCGATCAATCACTATCTGCGACTATCCATGCCTGGCGCCTATGCACACCTTACTATGGTGAACCTGGTCAAGGAACCGGACCGGCTGGAAAAGTCCGGGTTTCCTCCGGAAGCAATTGTCCCGGTACTGGATTACTTCCGTTTCTGTGAGCTTGGCGCGGTCAGCCCTGATTATCCCTATCTGGACATTGCTCACTCCAGCGCTGGCGAGTGGGCGGATCGGATGCACTATCAGAGAACCGGCGAAATGATCAAAGCGGGGGTCGAGTGGATCAAAAAACTCGATGGAGCATCCCTGCAAAAGGCATTTTCATGGCTCCTGGGATATACCAGCCATGTCGTTACTGATACGACGATTCATCCTGTCATCGAACTCAAGGTAGGTGAATACCGGAAGAACAAGGATAAGCACAGGATATGCGAAATGCATCAGGATGCCTATATTTTCCAGCGATTGAATATCGGTGAGATCGGCCTGGCGGAACATCTGGATTCCGGAATCTGGGGCTGCTGCGATAAACCTGGCAGCGGAAAACTCGATCCTGCCGTTACACTCGCCTGGCAGAGCATGCTTGAAACCTGTTATGCCAGTGCTTATCAAACCGACCCTCCAGTTATCGATAATTGGCACAGCGCATTCAAGTTCGTTGTCGACAAAGCGGAAGAAGGAAATTTACTTCCTCCCTTTGCCCGACATGTCGCTGCCAACATCGGTTTGACCTACCCTGCGGTTGACGATCTCGACCCGCAATATCTGGAAAGCCTTGCGACCCCGCTTGAACTCATGAGCTATGATGCGATATTTGATCGCGCCCTGGAGAATGTTCTTGCTACCTGGTCGCACATCGCCAAGGCCGTCTTCGAAAACGACAATAGCTACCTGACGGCCGTGGTGAATTGCAATCTGGATACAGGAAAAGACGATCAGGGCAACCTTATCCATTGGCAAAAGGTTGCCTCATGAGCACACATCCTGCCGGTATCCTCGTCAGCATAACTATCGCGCTTGTACTATCGCTCGTTGCAGGGTGCGCCCCCACCCCAAAGCATCCTTATAGCGAAGAGATGTTTATCAAGGCTTCAGCATTGACCAAACTCGCGGCTGCGGTGGAATCCACCGTTCGCTTCAAGAATCCCCCGTCCGGGCTCGATGAAAAGGAGCTGCTCGTGCGGGCAACGCAACATGACCCGGCGCTGCTCCGAAACTTTAAAGGTTATAAGGTGAGAGTGCTGCGCCAGGACAGGCATTCAGTCGTGCTGGTTTGCGATGCCTCCGGGCAGCGCGCCCTTCTCGAAGACGCCGGATGTTCCGGACGCATGGACCGTCACCGCTGGGTGGGAAAGCCGCAGCCGTGCGAGTTTTCGATTGATACGAAAGAAGTGTGCGGGAGAAATTGATCGGGCTTGCCACCACGCAGCAGCTCACTTCACCTCTTACTGCTCCCGCTTCAACACCGTATCCCTCGCCTCCGGCAGCAAGTCCGGATAATCCTTGCTGTAGTGCAGGCCGCGGCTTTCATGGCGCAGCATCGCACTTTGCACGATCAGGTCCGCTGTATCCACGAGATTGCGCAATTCCAGCAGGTCATTCGTGACGTGGAAATTCGCGTAGTACTCGTTGATCTCTTCGTGCAAAAGACTGATGCGGTGCTGCGCCCGCTGCAGCCGCTTAGTGGTGCGGACGATGCCGACGTAACTCCACATGAAGCGCCGCAACTCATCCCAGTTATGGGAGATGACGATTTCCTCATCGGCGTTGGTCACGCGACTTTCATCCCATGGCGGCAATGCGGTGATGGGTTCAGGTATCTGCTGCATGATATCCCGAGCGGCGGCCTGTCCGAATACCAGGCACTCCAGCAGTGAATTGCTCGCCAGGCGATTGGCTCCGTGCAGACCGGTGTGCGCGGTTTCGCCAATCGCATAAAGATTGTCCAGATCAGTTTTTCCGTTCCAATCGGTGACGACACCGCCACATGTATAGTGAGCCGCAGGCACGACGGGAATCGGTTCTCTGGTGATATCGATGCCGAATTCCAGGCAGCGCTGGTAAATGGTCGGAAAATGCTCCTTCAGGAAGTTTGCCGGCTTGTGCGAGATATCCAGGTACACGCAGTCGAGCCCGCGCTTCTTCATTTCGAAGTCGATTGCGCGCGCCACGATGTCACGCGGGGCAAGTTCCGCACGTTCATCGTGCGCGGGCATGAAACGCGTGCCATCGGGCAGTTTCAGTAGCCCCCCCTCGCCTCGCACCGCTTCGCTGATGAGGAACGATTTGGCGTGAGGATGATAAAGGCAAGTGGGATGAAACTGGATGAACTCCATATTCGCTATGCGGCAGCCTGCACGCCAGCCCATGGCGATGCCATCGCCGGTCGAAGTATCCGGATTGGTAGTGTAGAGATAGACTTTGCCCGCTCCACCCGTTGCCAGCACGGTGTTGCTCGCCGCTATGGTGCGCACCCTCCCTTCCCTGCTGTCCAGCACGTAAGCGCCAAGGCAGCGATTGCCGTTCCTGTGGGATCGCTCACCACGGCCAGCCAGTTTGGCGCTGGTGATCAGGTCGATCGCGACATGGTACTCCAGCACGGTGATATTCGGGTGGGCATGCGCTCTTTCGATCAGAGTCAATTGCACTGCCCTCCCGGTCGCATCCGCCGCATGAATGATGCGGCGCACGCTATGCCCGCCTTCACGGGTCAGATGATAGCCGGTCCCGTTGCCGCCATCGCGCGTGAAAGGCACTCCCTGATCGATCAGCCATTGGACCGCCTGGGGACCATTTTCCACTACATATCGCGTCACCTCTTCGTTGCAGAGACCCGCGCCTGCGACGAGAGTATCGTGGAGGTGAGCTTGGGGCGAATCTTCTTCCGATAATGTTGCGGCGATTCCCCCCTGCGCCCATCCGCTTGCTCCATCGAGCAGCGCACGCTTGGTGATGAGGCCTACTTTCCTGTTTTGCGCCAGATTGAGCGCGAGGGTGAGCCCAGCCAGGCCGCTGCCAATTATCAGGGTATCGAAATTAAGCTGTGACACTGATCGTCGTTATCTGTTTTTGTGAGCAGGGAATGATAACAGACCTGACGAATGCATTTATGGCAGCAAAGTCACCGGGGTCAGAGTCGATTGTCGATTGTCGATTGATCTTCCATCTTCCGCCTCACTTCATTCTTTCTATAGATGCTGGGTGATTTTAACTCCAATCAACGAAGATCAATCGACTCTGATTACCGGACAATAATGACTGATGGTGCCCTGTTCGATCTCCAGGGTACTGTGATGAATGGCGTAGCGCGCTTCCAGGGTCGTTCTGATGCTGTCCATGAAAGAATCGCCAGGATACCCATCTGGCATGACGAGGTGGACAGTGAGCGCGCTTTCGGTCGTGCTCAGGCCCCATATATGTAGCTCATGTACGTCCGTCACACCCGGCTGGTTGCGCAGAAAAGCTTCGATCGCGGCAATGTCGATATGCGGGGGTACAGCGCTTAGCGCAAGTTGAACCGAATCGCGCAGAAGACCCCATGTATTGAAGATAATGACGACAACGACCATCAGGCTGATCACCGGGTCGAGCCAATACCATTGCGTGAAAAGGATCGCCACCCCGGATACCAGAACGCCGGCCGAAACCGCGGCATCCGCCGCCATGTGCAGGAAAGCGCCGCGAATATTCAGGTCCTCCTTGCTCCCCTTCAAAAACAGCCAGGCAGACAGACCGTTGATCAGAAGACCAGCGGTCGCGACGACTGCAACGGTGAGACCGGCTACTATCGGGGGTTGCGAGAACCGCTGAAAAGCTTCCCAGGCGATTGCACCGCATGCCACCAGGAGCAGAACAGCATTTGCCAGCGCGGCGAGTATCGAAGTGCTTCGCAAACCATAGGTATAACGTTCGCTGGGCGCCTTGCGGCTCAAAATCGCCGCGCCCCACGCTAACGCAAGCCCGAGCACATCCGATAAATTATGGCCTGCATCCGCCATGAGCGCCGTCGAGTTGGCGGCAAAGCCGTAACCGAACTCAACTACGACAAAGCCGGCGTTCAAGGCGATGGCAATAACGAACGCACGTCCATGATTGCGTGCGGGAGAGTGGTTGTGGTGTCCGGAGTGCCCGGTATGAGATGACATGCTGGAAAAACCGTGGCCGCGACTGTGATGACTTCCCATCTGCCTCAATCTGGATGAAAGACGCGTAATCCGAACAATGATAGCAACAATCCATCCCTATTCCTGCTTCGCCATCGCCCGTCTCCTTCCCGGCCCTGAATTTTATGTCTGCTAGCGTACAGAATCTGAAGCAGTGGCTGGCGCACATTATGTGCTAGCGGGTTTGATGAAGTTCCATCGCTCCTGAAAAATTTCTCAAAAACGGAGAAGGAGAAGACCATGTTTTTATACACGGAAACCGATCAGAATCTGCAAGCCTGTATCGATGCATGCAACCATTGTCATCGCACCTGCCTGCAAATGGCGATGAACCATTGCCTGGAATCAGGCGGCAAACATGTCGAGGCCGACCACCTCCGGCTGATGATGAATTGCGCGGAAATCTGCCAGACGTCACTGAATTTCATGCTCAGCGGCTCCAGATTCAGTCCCAAGGTCTGTGGCGCCTGTGCCGAAATTTGTGAGGCCTGTGCTAAAAGTTGCGAACAGCTGGATGGAATGGAAGAGTGCGTGCAAGCCTGCCGCCAGTGCGCGGAGCACTGTCGCAAGATGGCGGCATAAACGCATGATGAGGCCCTGTTGGCACTTGTTTCGCTCCCGCGAAACAAGTGCCAACAGGGCCCTGAATCTGACATGTACTCTATCTGCTGGAATAACCACATTTTCAACTGAACTAATTTATACTACGCGTTGTCTGTTCACACAGACGGCGGTCGATGGACCGGTGCGTAATTCCCGATGGGCTCCTGAACGGGTATACTTGGCTGAGCTGCCTTATAATGAAGCAGTTACAGGCAAGAAATTCGTTAATTCAGGAATCAGGCGGCATGGGTGACCGGGAAATCGATCAGCAACTGGTGGAACGCGCGCAGCATGGCGACAAGCAGGCCTTCGATCTTCTGGTGATCAAATACCAGCGCAAGCTTGCACGTCTCCTTTCGCAATTCATCCGGGATGCGTCAGAAGTAGAGGATGTAACCCAGGAAGCCTTTATCAAGGCTTACCGTGCACTACCGTCGTTTAGGGGAGACAGCGCATTTTATACCTGGTTGTACAGGATAGGCATCAATACTGCCAAGAATTTTCTGGTGGCTCAAGGACGGCGGGCACCTACCACCACGACAGGATTTGACAGCGAAGAGGCCGAAGGTTTTGAAGAAGCGAGCCAGCTGCGCGAAATGAATACGCCCGAGAGCGAACTGACAAGCAAACAGATCGCTCAAACGGTGAACCAAACGCTGGAAGAATTGCCTGAAGAACTGCGTACGGCAATTACGTTGAGAGAAATCGAGGGACTGAGCTACGAGGAAATCGCAGCAATCATGAATTGCCCTATCGGCACGGTCCGTTCGCGAATATTTCGTGCACGGGAAGCAATAGCGGAAAAACTGCGCCCCTTGCTGGGGACTGGTAAAGATAAGAGGTGGTAATATGCAAGAAAAAATATCGGCATTGATGGATGGTGAACTGGACGCAGACGATGCGGCGGTAGTGATCGAGCAATTCAGGAACGCGGAGGAGCTACGGGAACGCTGGGTTGCTTACCACCTGATCAGCGATGCGTTGGGTCAATCGGAGATCAAGCCACTCGATATTACGCGGCGAGTTAACGCAAGACTGATAGCGGAACCAACGGTATCCACGGTACCAAACACAACGTTGCTTCATCCGACCCCGAAGCGCAGGCCGAGAACTTATGCCGCTGCGGCCTCCATCGCGGCAGCAATGGTGGGTGGATGGATAATTCTGCAAACGACGCAAGAGTCGGATCTTTTGAGGCAGAATCTGGCCGATAACAGGACGTCCCCCTCGACTTCTGCAGCCACTGTAGCGCCCGTTGCCACCTATCCTGTAATTCCCGCCAAAGCTTCCATCGCCGCGTCCGAGTCTGCACAAATCAACGACTATCTCCTGGCGCACCGGCAATTCTCGCCTAGCACCACAATACAGGGGGCAGTTCCTTTCATGCGTACATCGGCGGAAAGCGCGCGATAACGTCCACAGATGACACAGGTTTCACTGTCTTCCCTGTTGCTGACAGTCATCGTCCAATCCGCATTCGCGCAAAATCCCTCCAGTTCATCCCCCTCATCCCCCGAGGCGCTTAACTGGCTGCAAAAGATTGCCGCCGCGCCGCGCCATTACAATTATGTCGGGACATTCGTCTATTCGTCTGACGATCAGATAGAAACATCGCGCATCATCCATCTGGTGAATGAGGAAGGTGAGCAGGAAAAAAGCGTGGTGCTGGATGGCCCTCCACGTGAGATTATCCGCAACAACGATGAAATGAGATGTTATCTGCCGGAAAGCAAGACCGTGGTGACGGAAAAACGCTGGTTGCGAAAAGTTTTTCCCGCGCTGCTGCCTCAGCCGTTGATCAATCTCGACGATAACTATATCGTCAAAAAGGGCAAGCAGGAGCGGGTCAGCGATTATGCCAGCCAGGTCATCGAGCTGGAGCCCAGGGATGACAAGCGTTATGGCCAGAGATTATGGATGGATCTCAATACCGGCTTGTTGCTGAAAGCAGCCGTAATGGATAAAGGCCGGGTGGTGGAACAATTTGTATTCACCGACCTGAAAATTGGCGGTGAAATAGACAAGGATCTGTTGAAATCCAAATATTCGGGTCAAGCTGCCGAATGGCGCAAGACAAATCTTGTCTCCTCGACACAAGGTCGCGGGAAGCTTGGCTGGCATGTCAAAGACCCGCCTCCGGGATTCAAAAAGATTGTGGAAATGAAACGTAATCTCTCCGGTAAATCACGTCCTGTTGCGCATATTGCTCTCTCGGATGGTCTTGCTGCCGTGTCGGTATTTATCGAGCCCCATTCCGGGGAGGCTTCTTCTCCGGTCGAAGGTCTCTACCACAGCCGCGGCGCGATCAATATCTATACACGTACTCTCGGCGACAACAGGGTAACTGCCATAGGCGAAGTACCGCCAGCCACTGTAATGCAAATCGGCAATTCCGTTACCAGTCGTTAGGCCGTCAAGACAGGCCGGCTGCGACTTGGACTGAATGGGGGCCTGGTACTACTATCCCATTATCTTGGCCAGATGGATGAAGGTTCACCCGTTTCTACTCCATGGAAGAAAAAGTATGATTGCTAAATTTTTACTGGTGGCGCTGCTTGGATTATCCACGAGCGTGTTTGCGGAAGCGCCAGCGCGCGAATTGCCGGATTTTACCGGGTTGGTCGAAAGAGAAGGACCTTCGGTCGTAAATATCAGCACCGTTCAGTCAGGCAATGCAGCCACGGAACGCGCTTTCCCGGGAATGCCGAACATACCCGAGGATGATCCGTTTTTCGAGTTTTTCCGGAGACACATGCAGCCTTATGGAGGAATGCCACGAGATTTCGAATCCAGATCGGTAGGTTCCGGCTTCATTATCAGTTCGGACGGCTATATTCTGACAAATACCCATCTGATCGATGGAGCCGATGAAATCAATGTAAAGCTTACGGATAAGCGGGAGTTCCGGGCAAAGCTGATTGGGGCGGACCGGAAGACGGACATCGCTCTCCTCAAGATCGATGCTACCGGACTGCCGAAAGTCACCCAGGGTGATCCCAACAAAATGAAGGTGGGAGAATGGGTGGTAGCGATCGGATCACCCTTCGGCTTTGAAAACAGCGTTACTGCCGGGATTGTCAGCGCCAAAGGACGCTCTCTGGCGCAGGAAAATTTCGTGCCCTTCATCCAGACGGATGTCGCGATCAACCCCGGGAATTCCGGCGGACCGCTGTTCAATATGAACGGTGAGGTGGTCGGCGTCAATTCTCAGATTTACAGCCGCACCGGCGGATTCATGGGTTTGTCATTCGCTATTCCCATCGATGTTGCCCGGGATATATCAAATCAGCTGATTGCAAGCGGCAGGGTGAGCCGGGGCAGAATCGGCGTGCTGATTCAGGAAATCACAAAGGAGCTTGCGGAATCGTTCGGTTTACCCAAGCCAGCCGGCGCGCTGGTAGCTTCTGTCCAGAAAGGCGGCCCGGCAGACAAGGCAGGCATTCAAGCACGGGATATCATTCTCAAGTTCGACGGCAAGACCGTGAATTCTTCGGGCGATCTGCCACGCATAGTTGGCTCGACCAAGCCAGGCACGAAAGTGCAGATGCAGGTGTGGCGGAATGGATCGACCAAGGAGCTCACGATTACAGTGGATGAGCTTCCAGAGGATGAAAAACCAGCGGCGCGTTCTGGAAAGCGGGGCACGATGCCGGATACAGCGAATCGCATCGGCTTGAGCCTGATCGAGCTGACTTCGGATCAGAAGAAGGAACTGGAAACTGAAAGCGGGCTTCTGGTCGAGGATATGGTGCCCGGTATCGCAAGCCGCGCGGGGGTCCGACCCGGCGATGTCATTCTGAGCATCAATAATCAGGATGTCAAAACGGTTGATCAATTCAACCAGTTGCTCAACAAGGTCGAGAAAGGACGCAATATTGCCCTGCTGGTGAAACGCGGCGATACCGCCACCTTCATCACCATGAAGATGAGTGGTGAAAACAAATAAATGGCTGCTCCCGATCCTGATTTCCCTGTCTTGCTGACAGTTTATGGCCGCGAGCACTGCCACCTCTGCCAGGACATGCTTGCGGCCCTGCAGGAATTGAAGCCAGACTATCCTTTCCAGCTCGAGGTCGTGGATGTGGATAGCGACAGTGATCTGCAATCACGCTATGGGCAACGAGTCCCGGTGTTGATGGCCGGAAACAGGGAAATCTGCCACTATCACCTCGACCTGAATGCGTTTGCCCGGATATTTCAGCGAATCGAAAAATAGTACCCCGTTCTTTTGCAGAAGCGGTGGCCGCCTTCTTCCCCGACGATAAAGGGGAAGAAGGCGACTCGGCAGGTGCTTATTTCCTCAAAATTCGCTAAAATGTCCGTCTTGAACAAGAATTTGCAGGGACCGGATACACGTGCGACCAGAGGGCCACGCCATGAGAGGGCACACCATGTGCCCTTTTTTGATTGCCGGTGAATTCCGGCATCGTCCTGTTATCACCCTCTTCCCTTGCCATCCCGATCCCTGATGCAGCACATCCGCAACTTTTCCATCATCGCCCATATCGATCACGGCAAGTCCACGCTCGCGGACCGCATCATCCATTTATGCGGAGGGCTATCCGACCGGGAAATGGAAGAACAGGTGCTGGACTCGATGGAGCTGGAGCGCGAGCGCGGAATCACCATCAAGGCGCAGACGGCGGCTCTGGAATACAAATCCCGTGATGGCAGCCGCTATCTCCTGAATCTGATCGATACACCCGGCCACGTCGACTTCTCCTATGAAGTATCACGCTCTCTCGCAGCCTGCGAGGGAGCCCTCCTGGTGGTTGATGCTTCCCAGGGCGTGGAAGCCCAAACCGTTGCAAATTGCTACACCGCAATCGAACAGGGCGTGGAAGTCATACCGGTGCTGAACAAGATCGATCTGCCCGCCGCCGAACCGGAACGCGTCATCAAGGAAATTGAAGATATCATCGGCATAGAAGCCCAGGATGCCGTGCGGGCAAGCGCAAAAACCGGTTTCGGTGTGGAGGATATCCTGGAAGCGGTGATTTCGCGTATTCCCCCGCCGAAGGGGAATCCGGAAGCGCCCCTGAAGGCCCTTATCATCGATTCCTGGTTCGACAACTATGTGGGCGTGGTAATGCTGGTGCGGGTAATGGATGGGGTATTGAAGCCTAAGGACAGAATATTGCTGATGGCCAGTAAAACTACTCACTTGTGTGAACAAGTGGGCGTATTTACGCCCAAATCCAGAAACCGGGAATCTCTCAGCGCCGGTGAAGTGGGCTTCATTATTTCCGGAATCAAGGAGTTGAAGTCTGCCAAGGTCGGCGATACGGTAACACTCGCTGACCGCCCCGCCCCCCAACCGCTGCTCGGCTTCAAGGAGATCAAACCGCAGGTGTTCGCGGGACTCTACCCCGTGGAATCCAACCAGTACGACGCCCTGCGCGATGCGCTGGAGAAGTTGAAACTCAATGATTCTTCATTGCAATACGAGCCGGAAACGTCGCAGGCGTTGGGGTTCGGTTTTCGCTGCGGCTTTCTCGGACTCCTTCATCTCGACATCGTACAGGAAAGACTGGAGCGGGAATACGACATGAACCTCATCACCACCGCGCCAACGGTGGTGTATCAGGTCGTGCTGCGCGAGGGATCGGTCGTTGAAATCGAAAACCCGTCCAGACTGCCTGATCTCTCAAAAATAGAGCAGATTCGGGAGCCGATCATTACGGCAACCATCCTCGTCCCGCAGGAATATGTCGGATCGGTCATTACGCTTTGCATCAGCAAGCGGGGAATCCAGAAGAATATGCAATATATGGGCAGGCAGATCATGCTGACCTATGAAATCCCGCTCAATGAAGTCGTCATGGATTTCTTCGACAGGTTAAAATCGACCAGCCGCGGTTACGCTTCACTGGATTACGAATTCAAGGAGTTCAGGGCTTCCGATCTTGTCAAGCTGGATATCCTCATCAATGGCGAGCGCGTGGATGCCTTGTCGCTGATTGTGCATCGTGCGAGCAGCCAGTACCGCGGACGGGAACTCGCGCAGAAAATGCGCGAACTGATTCCCCGGCAGATGTTCGACATCGCTGTTCAAGCCGCCATAGGCTCGCACATTATCGCCAGGGAAAGTATCAAGGCCTTGCGCAAGAATGTGCTGGCCAAATGCTATGGCGGCGATATAACGCGTAAACGCAAGCTTCTGGAAAAACAGAAAGCCGGTAAAAAGCGCATGA
Source organism: Nitrosospira multiformis (assembly GCF_003050865.1). GTDB lineage: Bacteria > Pseudomonadota > Gammaproteobacteria > Burkholderiales > Nitrosomonadaceae > Nitrosospira > Nitrosospira multiformis_E. Next base: position 34,735 of record NZ_QAOK01000021.1, read on the forward strand.
AGCAAGTCGGCAATGTCGAGATTCCACAGGAAGCGTTTCTCGCGATTCTGCAGGTTGGAGAAAAGTAGTTCAAACAATACGATGCGATGCCTTCAACAAGCGGCACATGCTCACCGGAAAAATCCCGTTTCCGGGCGGGCAATGGACTGTCCACCCGAAGGGAATAAGGAACAAGAATGAACTTTCCGCTCATTATGCTGATATTGCTGCTGATCACCGGCAGTATCGCCCTGCTCGATCGTATCGTGCTGCAACCACGCCGCGCGCCGGGAAACCAGGGGCCATGGTGGGTGGAGTATCCGAAAAGCTTTTTCCCGGTGATTCTTGTCGTGTTCTGCCTGCGTTCTTTCCTGGTTGAGCCTTTCAAAATCCCCTCGGGCTCGATGATTCCGACTCTGCTGGTAGGAGATTTCATTCTCGTCAATAAATATACTTACGGCATCCGGCTGCCGGTCGCCAACGTCAAGCTGATGGATATAAACACTCCTCAGCGTGGCGAGGTCATGGTTTTTCGCTACCCGGTGGATCCATCCATGGATTACATCAAGCGTATCGTGGGGATACCCGGAGATATCATCACTTACCGTGACAAGCAACTGAGCGTCAACAACGTACCGGTGAGGATGGAACCAAACGGAGAATATACCTATGTGGAATCGGGCCTGAAATTCGTTTACAGCCGCAGCTACACGGAGTCGCTCGGAAATCACCGCTATAATGTCCTTATCAATCCCCAGGAGAAGGATAGTATCCAGCTAGGGGGTGTGCTCCCCTTCCCCCATCATGAAAATTGCAGCTATAACGATCGTGGATTTACCTGCAAGGTTCCTCCCGGCAACTACTTTGCAATGGGAGACAACCGGGACAGCAGCAGTGACAGTCGTTATTGGGGATTCGTACCCGACCAGAACATTGTCGGCAAGGCTTTCATGATCTGGTGGAATTTCAGCGACCTGAAACGCATCGGATTATCGATCAAGTAATTCGGGCGGCAATCGGGACCTTGAGCATGTGGCAGATCACTCGCCACAGTTGGTGGGAGGGCGCGCAAAATTGGGGACAGCTTACCGGAATATGGAAAGTGCGGCGCTGTGCCGGAAACTCGGTCACACCTTCCATCGTGCCGAATTGCTGCGGCAAGCGCTGACGCACAGAAGCCACAGCATCCCTCACAACGAACGGCTTGAATTTCTTGGCGACGCCGTCCTCAACTGCGCCGTCGCCGGATTGATATTCCATCATTTTCCTGACCTCAGCGAAGGCGGTCTGTCACGGATACGGGCAAACCTCGTAAACCAGAAGGTGCTGGCTGAACTGGCGCAAACGCTTGAGCTGGGAAAGCTTATCCGATTTGGTGAAGGTGAACTCAAAAGCGGAGGAGACAAACGGCCTTCGATTCTTGCGGATGCGCTGGAAGCTGTGATTGGCGCCATATATCTCGACGCGGGTTTTGAGCAGGCCGAGAAGACAGTTGAAATTCTTTTCGCTCCCTCCTTAGGGGAGATGAACACCCATACCCTCGGCAAGGATCCCAAAACCCTTTTGCAGGAATATCTCCAGAGCTGCAAGCTGGCGCTGCCCAGGTATGCTGTCGTTGCTACCCGAGGCGAGGCTCACCAGCAGCAGTTTCAGGTGGAATGCGTGATTTCCCGGCCTGAAATCCGCACTCTGGGCGAAGGTGCGAGCCGTCGCAGCGCGGAACAGCACGCAGCCAGGCAAGCTTATGAACAACTCCAGTCGCATTATTGACCCGGCCAGAAATATTATGAATCTCTTCATTCCGAGCCTGACTCGAATCCGGCATCAAGTGACGTTCAAAGCAGGCCATCGTTGGTTTGGCTGGATTCCGGTTTACTGACTTCAGCCGAGAGGACGTTCATACTGTTTGCCCGCTGACTCAATAGAGAACAACTTTCGTGCTTTCCTGAACTGTGAAACACTCCCTGCCACAACCAAATATTCCAACAGCACGGCTGTGAGGAATTTCCGCGAGTGTATATTGGCGCAAACCTTTTCTGATGAACACTGAAGCTCCCCTTGCAGACCCAGCCTATCGCAGCGGTTATATTGCTATCGTTGGCCGTCCCAACGTAGGCAAATCCACCCTGCTGAACAGGTTGGTCGGGCAAAAGATCAGTATTACATCAAAAAAATCCCAGACGACGCGGCATCGCATACATGGAATTTTCACTGATGCACACTCCCAATTTGTTTTTGTCGACACCCCGGGGTTCCAGACGCGGCATAAAAGCCGCTTGAACAGCGGGATGAATCGTCTGGTTACCCAGACGCTGCGGGATGTGGATGTCGTGATACTGGTGATTGAAGCGATGCACTTCGACGATCGCGACAAGCTGGTGGTGAAACTCCTGCCAAAAAACAAACCCGTGGTTCTTGCCCTCAACAAAATAGACCGCCTGCCCGATAAATCCCAACTGCTTCCCTTCCTCGAAAAAACGTCAAAGGAATTTGACTTCGCAGCCTTGGTGCCGGTAAGCGCCGAGAATGGAGGGCGGCTACCCGAATTGATAGCTGCGATACGACCGCACCTGCCGCAAAATCCGCCATTATTCCAGGAAGATGAAGTAACTGACCGGGATGAACGCTTCATAGCCGCGGAACTGGTTCGCGAAAAATTGTTCCGGCTGTTGGGAGAAGAGATTCCTTATTCTACCAGCGTCATCATTGACCAGTTTGTGATGGAAGGCGAACTGCGCAGGATTCACGCTTCCATTGTGGTAGACAAATCCGGGCAGAAAGCGATTGTCATCGGTAAGGATGGAGAAAAATTGAAGCTGATCGCTACCCAGGCGCGCAAAGATATGGAAGAAAGCTTCGGTGGCAAGGTTTATCTCAAGGTCTGGGTAAAGGTAAAAAGCGGCTGGGCCGAAGATGCCCGAACCTTGAAAAGCCTCGGATATGAGTAAGCGGCGCCACAAGCATTCCGTCTGGCCCTACGCCCATCTTTCGCCCATGCAGTTCCCCAGGTTGTCACTAATTTTATTCCGGACAGTAGTGTGCTCGACCGGGCTTCCGGTATCCCGTACATAATCTTTTGAGGCATCTTTCCGGTGGGCGTGATCAAGCCCGATGATAACCGCTGATGCTCCCTAAACATGAGCGTAGATAAACAGCGTCAAGAAGCACAACCCGCTTTTGTGCTGCACAGCTATCCTTATCTTGAAACCAGCCTTATCGTAGAAGTTTTCACGCAAAATTCCGGGCGTATTGCCGTGATTGCGAAAGGCGCCAAGCGACCCACATCTGCCCTGAGGGGCTTGCTGCGCGCATTCCAGCCTCTCCTGTTGAGCTGGGGGGGGAAGTCCGAATTACGCACCTTGCATAAAGCTGAATGGCAGGGTGGGCAGCTACCCTTACAGGGAACCGCCCTGATCTGCGGATTTTATCTCAATGAACTTTTGATACGGCTATTGCACCGCCATGACCCGCACGAACGATTATTTGCCTGCTATCAGGAGGCCTTGTCTGACCTGAGTACGGCAAGCGATTACATTCCCATACTACGCCGCTTCGAGCAGCGCCTCCTGCAGGAGATGGGTTATGCCTTGACACTCGATCACGATGTTTCATCAGGAAAAGTGATTAAACCAAACCAGACGTACTGCTACGAAATCGAGCGGGGGCCCGTGGCAGCGAGCAACGGCAACTGCCTTTTTAATCTCCAGTTAAGTGGAAAAACACTGCTTGATATGAGCCAGGGAGACTATTCAGCCTCCCTGACGCGTCTGCAGAGCAGGATTCTGATGCGCGCGCTGCTCAACCACTATCTGGGAGATAAGCCATTGCATACACGCCAGTTACTGAAGGAGTTTCAGCAATTGTAATACGCGTCCCTGCAGAACAGGCAGAAGACAACAGGCGGCATAAGTGTCAAGCCTTCTCCCCGAAGAATGCGGCGCTGTTTTCAACGTAGAATCGATCCGCAGTGAGGAGCATCTACGCAGAAGGCTTGCGGTTACTCCGATACCTGCTGATCCACCGCCGACCACGACCACATCGAAAGTATTGCTCCAGTGGCGGGCCAAAGTGACCGGATCAGCTGTCATCCCTTGTGTCTGTTGAGTCTGCGGCATATCCTTGTTCATCCTTCTTTCTCCTCGATTGATTTTCATCGAATGCTCAAGAGTCGATGCCTTCGTCTCTCCTGCAGTAGAGGCGATATAATGTCTGCATGATCTGAACTGTCTCCAAGCTGGCGAGCGTATAATAGATGTATTTACCTTTTTTTCGGTGGTGACGAGGCCCTCGTCACGCAGCACCGTCAGCTGTTGGGAAAGCGTCGGCTGCCGAATCCCCAGCAGCGCCTCCAGCTCGCCCACATTGCAGGCGCCCTTGATGAGCTGACACAAAATCAGCAATCTGTCTTCGTTCGCCAGCACTTTCAGCATCCCGCATACCGTGGAGGCAGAAGTCCTCATTGCGGAAATATCCGGGAAATCTTCCGGTTTCATAACCCGTGTTCCTCGATTCACACCTTACCCGGTGCTGCCCCCGTCTCGGGGCGATCCTTTGAATGTCGTCTTTCCAGCAGCTCAAAAATTCCCATTCCCACCAGCATGGCCGCAACTAATACGATACCTTTGCCGCTACCACTTCCGAGCAGGACCAGCGCCGGACCGGGGCATATGCCAGCCATGCCCCAGCCGATCCCGAAGACGAAACTGCCAAGGACGAGCCGCTTGTCGATAACACGAGAAGCAGGAAGACTGATTGATACTCCGAGGTAGCTGCTGCCCCGATTGCGGGCAAGCGCGAAGGCAACGGCCCCTATAGCGATTGCTCCCGCCATTACAAATGCAAGCGAGGGATCCTATAAGCCGGATATATCGAGAAAAGCCAGGACTTTGGCGGGATTTGCCATTCCCGCGAGAATCAGTCCAAAGCCAAAGACGAGTCCGGACACCCACGCCACCAAGCTGATCATTTTTACCTCCTGCCGGGTCAGGCCTGAAAAACATGACGAACGAGATAAACGACGACAAAGCCTGTTCCCATGAAAACCAGCGTAGCCACGATCGAGCGCGGCGACAGGCGTGACACGCCGCACACCCCATGTCCGCTGGTACAGCGGGATCCGAAGCGTGTGCCGAGACCCACGAGCAGGCCCGCAGCGGCTATGGTGCCGTAGCTTCCATCCACTTCCACCGAGGGAAGGCGCATGAACGACTGCCATACCAGTGGCGCCGCTACCAACCCGGAAACAAATGCGAAACGCCAGCCCGTGTCTTCCCTCTTCAGCTTCAACAAACCGCCGAGTATCCCCGAAATTCCAGCAATCCTTCCGTTCATAAGTATCAGTAGCGCCACTGCTGCACCTATAAGTACGCCTCCTGCCAAAGCAGACCAGGGCGTGAAGTGATTCCAGTCAATGAACATTGACGCTTCCTCCTGCTGAATAAGCGCTGTGTAAATTGTTCATTTGCTCATCTGAATTCCGCCAGATGCTTCCTACTTCCTTTAAAGATCTATACCTAAAGTTCTCATGGCTAACCCCTGCCACCAATCCTCTAATCATTGTGCCATCTCATCAATATTATTATTATTGATATTATATTAACAAATATTATATTTATAGATATATTATTGTCAAGTTTTTATCTAGTGCCTTGCTTCTGGATATCCCAATCAAACCTTGGAAGAGAGAGTAAATGAAACCGAATATCGAAGCTTTTTTTGACGGCGCGACCTGGACAGTAAGCTACGTGGTTTTCGATGAGCCGACTGGACATTGTGTAATCATTGCTCCAGTACTGGATTACGATCCCAAATCAGGCAGAACGCGCACTACATCAGCGAATAAACTGATTGCCTTTATCGAAGAAAAGAATCTGACGACAGAATGGATTCTGGAGACCCATGCGCATGCCGACCATCTCACAGCAGCGCACTATCTGAAGAAAAGACTGGGGGGCAAGACAGCGATCGGGAAGGAGATTCCCATCGTGCAGGAAACCTTCAGGAAAATATTCAACCTTGAAACAGACTTCACGCCGGACGGCAAACAGTTTGACCATTTATTCGCCGATAACGAGGTTTTCAGCGTCGGCAAACTGAACGTGAAAGTGCTCTCGACACCGGGCCATACGCCGGCGGACTTGTCCTATCAGGTAGAGGAGGCGATCTTTGTCGGCGATACCCTGTTCATGCCGGACGTTGGCACGGCGCGCGCCGATTTTCCGGGAGGGAGTGCACGCAGACTATTCCGGTCAATAAGGAAAATACTGGATTATCCCGCAGATACCCGCTTGTTCATGTGCCATGATTATCCGCCGCAAGGCCGCTCCCCTCAATGGGAAACGAGTGTGGGGGAACAGCGCGCAAATAATGTACATGTGCGCGACGGCATTGATGAAGACCGGTTCGTCGCGATGCGCGAAGCGCGCGACCGGACCCTCGAAATGCCCACGCTGCTGCTGCCGTCGATCCAGGTGAATGTGCGCGCAGGCATCATGCCGCCATCCGAGAATAACGGTATTTCGTACCTCAAAATACCGTTGAACGTCATCTGAGCCATTACACATCTCCCAGAGACGCAGAAATGGCGGCAACCGGTTCAGGAGCTAACCTGCGTCAGCGTCGGCCCGCTCCACCACCAGCACATCGCAAGCCGCTTCCTGAATTACACGTCTGGCAACGCTGCCAAGCAGCATGCTCTCCCATCCCGATTTGCCGTGTTTCCCGACGACAATCAGATCGGCACCGATCTCTTCTGCTTTTTTTATCACTGTATCGACTGCTGGACCCAATTCGATAACTGCCGCGAGCGAACGACCCGAAGCCTCGAAATCCGAGAGAAGTTTTTGCATCTCCACATTTATGCGGGTTTTCACTTCGGCACGAAATGCCTGTATTCTCTCGTCGTTGAAATCCAGTCTGCCTTCGAACGGCACTTCAAATGCATGCAGGACAATGATACTTGCATGAGGAGCGATGGTCAGGGCCATTTCTACTGCCCGGTGCGAGGATTCTGAAAAATCGACGGGGACCAGCACACGCCGATAGCTTGCCTCAGGTTCCTGTTTGACGATCAGCAACGGACAAGAGAGCGTTCGCAGAACCTTATCCGCAGTCGAGCCGATGACGAATTCCCGAACCGCGCCCCCGCCGAAAGCGCCCAACACGACCAACCCTGCCTTGAGGAGGCTGGCATAATGTGCGATCTCTGTATCCGCCCGTCCAACATTTACCGTCGTTGTCGTAACCTTTATCCCATAACTGGCGGTGAGCCTGCGCTTGATCTCCGCCATTTGCTCGCGAGACCCCTGCATCAACCGCTGCTCGGTATCCAGGGGTGGAGTCAGATTACGCAAGGATTCCAGCGCGAGACTATCAAGTACGTGTATCAGATCCAGAGACTCGCTGCTCAATTCCTGCGCCAGAAGCGCCGCGCGAGATTCGGCACGCCTCGCAAAATCGGAAATGTCCGTAGCAATCACTATTCTCGTTATCGGGCACATCATTACTTCCACCTCTCACTTGAAGGATCAATCAACTTAAAACTCCGCATCGCGGGCATCGCGAGTCCTGCCCTCCCCTTTCTAACATGATCGACTCCCTATATGTTTCAGGTAAACAGGAGGTATACCGCCAGCAGAAATCCTATGGTAGCAACCGATAATGACAGGAACGATGAGAGCCAGGGCAGGGACAACCTGGGCAGATCCTCAAGCGGCAATGAGCTTACATAATGCCTGTGATTGAGCAAGGCGCCGAGAATGGTCACGGTGCCTGAGAGCACAAGAATAATGCCGAACACACCGGAGATTCCATGAGCGCTGGCAGCCCCTCCATTTTTGGAAATTTCCCCGGAAGCCACAAGAAGATTCAGAAACAGACCGAAGCGGGCGACGACGAAACCCAGCGCGATGATCGTCAGCCCCGTGCGCACCCATGCAAGAAGCGTCCGCTCCGCGGCGAAGAAAACGCGCGGGTCTGACATTTTCTCCGGATCACTCTTTCCCTCTCGCAGGTTTTCAGATGCGGGATTTATAGCGCCCTCTTCAATCAAATACGGAGCAGCCAGGAGTAACGATCCAAAGAGTAACGTTCCCAGAGCAATCAACCTGGCGATCCACTTTTATGTACATACTGTCTTCGCCGCACACACTATTATAATATAGTCATTTTTTGCCCGGCCCCTCTTGCCTCTTCCAGATGTGCGGGAGAGCAAATATCATTCGGGCAATCATTGAAAAAAAGCCGAATCAGGAAAACTTCCATACTATTATGATCAAACTCGGCGTTAACATCGATCACGTCGCTACCTTGCGTCAGGCGCGCCGCACAACTTATCCCGATCCAATAGAGGCGGCACTCATTGCTGAATCGGCCGGCGCAGATGCTATCACCTTGCATTTGCGCGAAGACCGGCGCCACATACAGGACAGAGACGTGGAAATCCTGCGCGGCGCGCTCAAGACCCGCATGAATCTGGAGAGCGCGGTGACAAATGAAATGATCGAATTTGCGCTGCGCATCAAACCCCATGATATCTGCCTTGTGCCGGAACGGCGCGAAGAATTGACGACCGAAGGCGGACTCGATGTGGTACGGCATTTCGAGCAAGTGCAACGCGCCTGCCGCAGGCTGGCTGAAGCCGGCATCCGGGTTTCGTTATTCATCGATGCCGAGCCGGCGCAGATCGATGCGTCCGTTGAGGCCGGCGCGCCAGTCATCGAAATTCACACTGGACATTACGCCGATGCGCAGGCGGCGGACGAACAGCAAGGTGAACTGGAGCGAGTGCGATCAGCAGTAAACAGGGGAGTCGGACAAGGACTCAGGGTTAACGCCGGGCACGGCCTGCATTACCAGAATGTCCAGGCAATCGCGGCAATCCCGGGCGTGTTGGAGCTCAACATCGGGCACGCGATCGTGGCTCGGGCATTGTTCGTGGGCTTCGAGCAGGCAGTCCGGGAAATGAAAAGCCTGATGCTGGAAGCATGTAAATGATTTATGGAATCGGAACCGATCTGGTTGAAACCTCGCGTATTGCGCGCCTGCTGGAAAAATACGGAGAGCGTTTCGCCCGGCGCCTGCTGACAGAAGAGGAATGGCCGGAATATGCAAAAACCATGCAGCCGGCCATGTTCCTGGCGAAGCGTTTTGCCGCCAAGGAAGCGCTTGCCAAAGCCTTTGGCACGGGTATCCGCCATCCGGTCAGCCTGAGCCATATCGGAGTAACCCATGATCCTTTGGGAAAACCCTATTTCAAGTTCCACCCTGAATTGCACACTCTGGCCCAGAACGAAGGCATTACCCGCCACCATCTCTCAATCAGCGACGAACTGAACCTCGCTTGCGCTTTTGTCATATTGGAAAAATAAATGTCGCTCGGTCCCGTCATGCTCGATATCGAAGGCACGCAGCTCACCGCCAATGATAAAAACAAACTCCGGCATCCGCTGGTCGGGGGGGTGATTCTGTTCACGCGCAATTATTCCTCGCTTGCGCAACTCATGCATCTGACCGCTGAAATCCATGCGCTGCGAACGCCGCCGCTCCTGGTCGCAGTCGATCACGAAGGAGGCAGGGTTCAACGCTTCCGGGAGGATTTCACGCGCCTGCCTCCCATGCGCGAACTGGGCAGGATCTGGGATGAGCATCCTGCCAAGGCGCGGCATCTGGCGCATCAGGCGGGGTATGTACTGGCGGCGGAACTACGGGCTGCGGGCGTGGATTTCAGTTTTACACCCGTTCTGGATATGGATTATGGCCAAAGCAGCGTCATCCGCGACCGTGCTTTTCACCGTGACCCGCACGCCATTGCCGATCTGGCCCATAGCCTGATGGCCGGGTTGAAATCTGCTGGAATGGCAGCGGTGGGCAAACATTTCCCTGGTCATGGATATATCGAAGCCGATTCTCATTTCGAAATGCCGGTGGACGAACGAACGTACGCGCAGATCGAAATGGATGACCTCATTCCATTCCGTAAAATGATCGGTTTCGGCCTCACCGGCATGATGCCTGCCCACGTCATTTATCCAAAGGTGGATGCATTGCCAGCTGGCTTTTCCGAAGTATGGCTCAAAAAAGTTTTACGGGGTGAACTCGGTTTCGAAGGGTGTATCTTCAGCGATGATCTGAATATGGCGGGAGCAGCTTTTGCAGGCAGTCCGCTGGAGCGGGCCCAGAAAGCATTGCATGCGGGATGCGACATGGTGCTGCTGTGCAATAACCCGGAAGCGGCCGAAATGCTGCTCGCGGAGTTACATTGGGACCTGCCCGCCCTCGGGGTGATTCGTCTCGCCCGCATGCGCGGGCGGCCAAACCCGGACTCGCTGGTGAAATTGCACGAAAACCCGAACTTCGTCAGCGCTGTGGAAAAAATTGCCAGTATTGGCGTTCGCAACGGCGAGTTGCCACTGGTGTAGCAAAACCGAACTCGCCTTCCAATCTCCGCTCATCCTGCCCGCGGCGGGTTTTCTCTAATTTTGCGACTCTCATCCTCCCCAGCAGTTGTTGCATCATTCCCTGCCCACTTTTCACTATACGCGACCGGGTTCCGCAGTGGGTGTGACAAAAAAATCGAGAGGATCGGTTGAAAAATAGCCAAACGAACCTATATTGATTAATAAGTGCTGATTCACAGCATCAGCTTGATGTCAGATATTTATTTCAAAGGAGATATTATGGCTATTAGTCGGTATGAACCGTGGAGCTTGCTGCACCAATTACATCGGGAACTGGATCTTGCGCGGGAAAACGTTGCGGGCGACGGTTCCGCCGCGACCGCCGAATGGGCGCCGGCAGTAGATATCAAGGAAGAAGCGGACAAGTTCATTCTTCAGGCTGATCTTCCCGGGGTAAAACCCGAAGATATCAATATCAGCATGGAAGAAAGCGTGCTCACGATCAAGGGCGAAAAGAAAACCGAGGCTACTACCGAGAAGGAAGGCTACAAGCGTGTCGAGCGCACCTACGGCTCTTTCCATCGCCGTTTCAGCCTGCCGGACACTGCCAACGCGGATGCGATATCAGCCAAATCCAACCTGGGAGTTCTGGAAATCGTCATCCCCAAACGCGAACCGGTCCAGCCGAAAAAGATCAACGTGACTGTTCAATAAGAGTACTAAACCCGCTGACAGAGCCCGGTGGAAGCAAAGCTCCACTGGGTTTTCTTTTTTGAATCGGCTGTTTTTTCCACGCCGTCCCCACCCCCTCACTCCTCTCACCCCCAGCCTGTTTCCGATTGCCAAAAGGAAAGAAGAAAGGGATAAGAGCAGAGGATAGGCGCAGAGGATAAGAGTACGGAGACTTCTTCAGAAGTTTTTTACACGAACCCGGTAGTTCAGGGCATTATGACCGCCGGCAGGAACAATCACTTTCCATTCCGCCATATTCGAAGAAACCCTGCTATGGGCTTGCGATTCCGCTGCCATCTGCCAATCTCCTGGTATCGGTTCCCGCACCGTCACGGTGACAGCTTCTTTACGGGCATTGCGCAAAAGAATCTCAAATGCGCTTTCGAACGTGCTCCCCTCCCGCGAGTCCTTCAGTCCTTCTCCCGCCAGCCTCCGGAAGTCCGTCTGTTTTCTTTCCACTGTTACATCGAATGCATTTCCCGGTTTCAGCCGGATAATTTCCCCTGCAGCCGAATGATCCACCTGATCCTCGCCCACAAACTGGATATGGCCGCGTGAATCTTTTTTATACATTCGTACTATTCCGGCAGGCAGGGGAATTCCCAGTCCTTCTCCCTTGTTCCTGAATTCGAGCAATACCACCGGCTTCAGCTTCTGCCCTATGTCGGCAAATTTCCCCGAGTAATAATAATCGGAACCCGTCAGGACCAGTTCCTTTTTCACCGGTATGCGGGTTGCAGACATCAGCCCCACCTGCCTGATCTGGTTCTCCGCCAGCGTTATGGGGCAATCCAGGGTATAGAGGTGATATTCAAGCAGCGACTCCTGTTTCAGGTCGGTCGCCTCCACCATCTTTGCCATGGCCATGGCATGACGCGGCACAGCCGCGCTTTGGCGCCCCTGATTGACATCCCCTGCAACCAGTTGCAAGGCAGCGTTGGGATAGCCTGTTCCACTTTGATTGGTCACGGTCGCCCAGCCCTGAATATCCGCATGGTCCTCGCGCTCATTCAATTCCACTGCATAATCCGCTCGCCAGGATAACCCCGTTGTCAAATAGGAAAGTTCCAGGTCCTGCTCGCCAGCAACCGGGTTGACGAAGGAAATAGCCAGATGGGGCTTGTCCTGTAATCTCTCAGGAACAGCGGGGAAAGCCAATCGACCCAGATGAGGATTGCCGACTTCAACACGATCCGCATACTTGAACACCCCGCCGTCATTTGCGGAAAGCACCACTGCGGTTTCCTGCCTTTCCTCCCCTGTCGCGGGATTCGCGCGAATGACCGTTATTTCCCTGCCAATGTATCGCTCCAGCAGTTTTCCAGGGGTTAATAGATCGAGATCGAAACTCAGTTCCTGTACGCGAAATCCACGGGAATGAGCCGGATTAAGCAATCGTGCCGTTTCCGGACGTATCTGCCTTGCAACATCGAGCCAGATGAGTTGATTGAAATCGCGCGCAAGACTAACGCGACGCGTATCTTTTATCAAACCCAGGTTATTGCCATAAATCGTGATGGCAACCTCTTTCTGCTGCGAAGTATCAGCAATTCTTTCATCTTTCCCGACAGACAATCCCGCGATGCTGGACGTGGAGAGCAGGATGAAGATCAACCCGCGCCCAAGCGATATCATATGATCCATCAACATTTTCCGCATTATGATTTTCGCATAAGTTGTCATGATAGAAAGTGGAGAAAGTAGGCACTCCTACATAGTCTGTTGGCCAGGACCTGTTAAGGCGCAACGCCAGGGGAAATGGAAGGCGAGAGGCTAACGTAACTGGGAATCGGCTGCCGGGAGACCGCGATAACCCTGTGCAATCCGGTAATATATCCCGCGCAGCGGCTTCCCTTCCCGCTCGATCTTCAATTCCCTGATCGGGCCAGGCTGCACCAGCAATGGAGTAATGTTATCGTTGCCATCGATGTCATGCTCGAGCTGATGCGTTTTCATTCCCAACAGAATAATGGGACGATCCGTCGGGGGTACCGAGGGGTACCAGAAATCATACATGGCCGCGCTCTGCAAGAACATGTTGCGTCCACGAATATCCAGCGGTTCGCTTTTATCGTTATAAAACGATAGGGAACTCGCGACTGACCATTTGCTCATCCCCACTATAAGTGGTTTTTTTCCCGTCTGCTGCTCCACTTCTGCCGCAAGTCGTTCGACTTCACGCGTGGTTTCGCGCCAGAAGTAGTGTTCGCTGAAACCCACGTAGGGAATGCCGGGAATGCCCAGCACAACGTAATGGAGTGCCAAGGCATAGAGAAACATACAGACTGCTATGGTTGGTTTCCACGCTGCCCGCAAACGGCTTGCTGCCTTGCTCCAGTTATCTGTCTGGCCCAACATCCACCCCATTGCCGGCAGAATCGCCAGCCAGATGGGCGCAGTCCAGTGGAATTTCGGCCAGCCGAACAGGCTGAGCCAGAAAAATACTGCGAGTGGCGCAATCGTGAACACCTGCATGAACAGGCGGCGTCTGCGCATCAGGGGGTCGATAGTTCGCTCATGCCGCGCAGCCAACGCCATGAATGCTGCCACGAAACCAACCGGTGTCAGGACAAGCAGCATATGAAAGAAAAGCAGGTGCAACGAAAACTTGTTGCCTATTCCCGTCGCGCGCTGGGACTGGTACAAAATGGATGCCCAGTCGTTCTCCATATTCCAGGCAATAACGGGTGAGAACAGCAATAGCGCAAGTGCTGCCGCAAGATAGGGTTCCGGCCGGCGCAACCAGCGGCGCAAACCAGGGTCGATCACTACAAACAGCAGTGCTGCAAGGCCCAGTAGCCCCAGCGTGTATTTGGACAAAATACCCAATCCGAAGGCAATACCCATCCCCAGCCAGGCCCACCGCTGGTCCGCTATCAATGCCCGCTCCATGTAGTACAGGGTAGCGGCCCACGCAGCCATTAATGGAGCATCCGGCGTCATGAGCGTTGCGGTAACAAAACCAAAGGGCAGCACGGCCAACAGAAGGACAGACCGGATACCGGTCGATTTGTCGTAGAGATTGCACGAGAGGGCGTATAGATAACCCATTGTAATAAAGCTGCAGATGAAGGCGCCTATCCGTACACCGAATTCATTGTCACCGAAAATCGAGGTCCCGAGCCATATCAGCCAGGCCACCATGGGCGGATGATCGAAAAAGCTCAGGTCCATGTGCTGCGCGTAATTCCAGTAGTACGCCTCATCGGGAATCAGTTGCGCTACGCCGATATAGATCAGGCGCAGCAGTACCGCAAACGCGATGATTCCGAACGAGGCTACGCGCCAACGGACATCGAGGGAGGGCGGGTTCTGTTTTACCGGAAATACATAGAAAGCGGATCCAATATAATTAATGCCAGCCGTGGCCGCAATAGCGGGAAAAATCGCCAGCAGTGGCGGCATATGCCAGCCATGGACCAGGAAAGCCAGCACACCTCCACGAGCCAACAATGCGAACAGTCCCACCGTCAGAAAGCGCCCGAATTGCCGCCATCGCAAATATCCTTCGTGGTGACTAAGAAAAGACCATTTGGAATTAAGCAAATAATTTACCGAGGCGGCGACAAAAAAACTGAGGATATGTGCCAGCGCAAGCCCTGCCCCGCCGCTCATAAGCCACTGAAACAGCACTGCATCGACGAAAACACCAAGCAATCCTACTGCCGCAAAGCGGCTGGCTGTGCCCATCGAAACGGTACCGCCAGCCAAGGTCATCAGGCGCTGCAAATATGTCCACTGATGTGAAAGCGACAGCTTCGACGCACCATGCGTCCGATCGCGAAAGCAGATCGGCACTTCCACCACCCGAAGTTTGCCCTGCCCTGCCATGAGCAGCTCGAGCAATATCTTGTATCCGCGCGCACGTTCCGCAATGATTCCTGACAGTTCATGCCGGAATGCGAAAAATCCGGAGGTTGCATCATTGATGTCACAAAGGGGGCGGGCAAGCCAGCCGCCGAGGCGGGACAACCACTGCCGGTGCAGCGGCCACCCCTCTGTACTGCCGCCAGGCACGTAACGACTCCCCACTGCGACGTCATGGCTCCCATCCAATATGGGGGCAACCAGGGCTGGCAACCGCTCAGGCGGATGGCTCAGGTCCGCATCCATCACAACAATAACATCCCCTCGCGCCGACGCCGCACCCGCCAGAATTGAACGCGTGAGATCAGGTTTTTCCCGTCGTTCGATCAATCTTACGTTGCCGCGCTTTTCCCATCTGCGGACCTTTTCCGGCGTTCCATCACGTGAACCATCGTCCACAAAGATGACTTCAAAACTTCCCTCCGGCAAATCAAGCGCGGATAGCCTGGTCAATAACGGATCGATGTTGTCGGCCTCGTTCAGTGTGGGAACGATTACCGAAAATTGAATGGAGTCCGCGAGGCGGGAGCTTGAAGGACTGGGTGACGTTGAAGGGAAAGAACGCAAAGACAGGAAGCTGGATGCTTCCGTCGATTTAGATAAAGAACTCACGTAGCTGCTTTTCTTGTACGAGGACGTGCCACAGTTTCTGCTTGCAATCGATTAATGATAGTTTCACAACATGCGAAACATGCGGAAGCGTAGCACAATTCACGCAAGAACGCCTGAATGCTGAATGATTAAGATGACCGGGAAGCACAAATACCGATAAGAATCACATTTGCTGATTCCGCCGCACTTTGAAGGTGCAGTTGCGCCCCGTGAAGCCGATACATTCGCTGTAGAGTCCTGATATCCACAAAAATTCCCGCCTTCAACTAATTTGACTCCGCGGCAGATATGGCGCCGAGCTCACGAATTTTGGCATGCCTTTTCCATATTTCTTAGCGGTATGCTAGTATTAAGTTGGAATTAAATTTTTATTTAATCTATTTAAGGGAGGTATCGATGAAGAATATGTTGAAAACGCTAATGATACTGTCTGCATTATTATTCGTTTCGCCACAAGCAGCGTTTGCACACAGCTATGCGGAAGGTGTGGGCGACAAGCTTGCGCATGGCCTTGCCAACACGGTCACAGGTATAGGCGAAGTGCCGAAGAACATCATGATAGGAACCAACGAGAAGGGACTTGGCTACGGACTTACCGCTGGATTGCTTACAGGTATCGTGCACGGTATTGGCCGCACATTGACAGGTGCGGTAGACCTGGTCACATTTGTCATTCCGACCAAGCCCCTTATCTATCCCGACTATATCTGGAAAGACTGGGATAGGGAGACACACTATCATCCTGACTGGAAATTGAGCACGGATGAGCCCAAGGAGAAATCCTATCGCCAGCCAGCCGACAGGTCTTATGAGCAGCAGCAGCCTGCGGATCAACGCTATCAGTAATTCCCGCTGCTGTCGCATTCTATAAAAAAGGGGGCTTCGGCTCCCTTTTTTATAGAAACCAATGTATTTCGGAATAAATGAATGTGCATGCCGCAATTCCTGATCAGCCGCAGCTTCCCTGACACGCCTCAGCAACCTCCCAAAAGAAAATCCCGGTGTACTCACCGATTCAACTTAGTCGGGTTCAGTCCCCCCTCTAGCCTGCAAATGAAGCATAATATTCTCGCTCGCCGGCCCAGCGATTTGAATGTCGGCTGGGCACAACGGGTAGTGAACTGTCATTGTTCCCATGTACGGTATCCAGGGTAGATCTGGTTTCTGTCGATATAGGAACGACGACACGGGTTCGTATCGCGGTTGAACATGATGGTCCGGGAACGATCTCGCACAAGTGGTTTGTAAAATTACCTTCGCTGGCCTGGCGGCCAAGGCTGATTACTGCGTTGCCAGGGTTGCTTCATACTGAAACCCGCTTCTACAATGAAACGGCGCAAGCGGTGCCCATTGCCATACCCGGTTTTCTCGCGGGTGAGAGCAAACCTGGCAAGGGTGCGACGCTGGTTTTGAATGATGTGACTGAATCCGGCGCTACTGCCACCAACCCCGATGATGCACTGACGGCTGATCGCGCCCCACTTGTCATCAAGCAGTTGGCCCGGCTGCATGCTCGCTTCTGGAACAAATTCGATCTCATGCAGAAATATGCCTGGCTGGCAGGTCCCATACGCCAACTCGAAGATCACCTGGGGACTGCGCTTGCCGTTCCGCTGATGAAACGGGGGCTCCGACAGGCGGAAAAACTCATACCCTCCCCGCTTCATGCACTCGCTATAAATTATGCTCGCCAACGCCGGCGCGCCATGCACTTTCTTTCGGGGCGGCCGCAAACACTCGTTCATCATGATTGTCACCCCGGCAACCTGTTCTGGAGCCAATCTCAACCGGGTCTTCTCGACTGGCAACTCGTGCGTTTTGGCGAAGGCATTGGTGATGTCGCTTATTTTCTTGCTACCGCCCTTACGCCCGAGGTGCGGCGAAATCATGAGACAACTCTGCTGGCTATCTATGCCGAAGAGCTCACGAACTGTGGTATTGAAAACATTGACAGCGAGACATTGAGGCAGAGATACCGCGCTCACCTCGTTTATCCGTTCGAAGCAATGGTTGTGTCGCTTGCTGTCGGGGGAATGATAAAACCGGAAACCAACCGCGAACTGATTCGTCGCGTTGCCACCGCCGTGAGCGACCTAGATGCTTTTGCGGCAATCCCGCTATAACCCCATGCAGCTGGAATAAAATTATTGATCCCGGCCAGAAAATACTATGAATCTCGTCATTCCGGGCCTGACCGGAATCCAGCAAACCGGGATTCAGCCCAAACCAATAATGGCGTGCTTTGAAGTTCAGTGGATACCCGCTTTCGCGGGTATGAACTGAAAGAGTTGGTAAATGAAGCTTTAATCCTTTAAACCAGTGACAGCAATCTTTACCAATCTTAGCGATCTATTAGAGCCCTGGTAGAGCCTTGGCTGCTGATTTATTCCGGGTGGTAGATCGCTATAACCGGAACTCTGCATATTGCGATTTCACTTTTACCGCTCCCTTGTCTCTGGAAATTTACGTTACACTGTCCGCACTCAGGGCAGCAGTTCAACCCCTCACCCTCCAGAAAATCATGAATGACGATCTCAACAGCAGGCTCGAAGCAATCGATGCAGATTGCGAAAGAGCAGCGAAAACGGAACTTGATAGACTATTCGAAACAACGTCTTCCTCTGGTGCGACTTCGCGCGGACCATCTCCTCAAGCTGCGGAGGCAATCTGGCTCAGGCTGATCGGGCGAAAGGAGCAGGAGTTCATACAGGAAATAAGGATTGCGAAACAGAAGACCAGCAGGAGTTCTATGGGCGCGACTGGGGAAGCGAAGTCTGTGGAGGAGACAATCAATGACCTACTGGCCGATGAACGATACCTCTCGCGCATGCGCGAGTTTTATGCACAGGTGGCTGGGGAAGCAGTCCCGGAAACTTCGCAAGGGCAAGCAAAGCGCCTGGATCTTATCGATACCACTTATCGAGCGGGAGTCCGAGATGCACTGCGGCGAGCGCGGGAGAGCATTCTCGTTGAACTGAGCTTGAATCGCGCAAGCAAGGAAGATGAGGCCGCTTTTCTCTCGCAGTGGAAGCAATACTCGACCCTGAGTCCCTGGCGAGCAATCTGGACAATCGTCCTGCTAAGCTTGACGTCATATCTTATTGCATTCATCATTGCCAGCGAGGCGTTCAGAGCACTACTGGAACGCTTTGGCTGGTCTACCGGGACGGGGATGTGAAAATAGTCTACGGAATCCTGCATAACCGGATCAACCCCGAGCGATATCGATTCCCTTCCAACTGCGAGCGCCGCTACATTCCATTCAAATCCTGAATTGCGTCGAGAACCATTCCGGTTCCCATCGCAATCAGTAGTATATCGGCCGCAACTCGAACGTAACGATAACCCGGGCCGGGATTCCCTAATTGCTGCAGTAAAACGGGAGGCAAGTCATAAAAAACAACCTCGCGGGGTAACGGATAACCCGTTCTCCATCTCTTCGCCTGTCCCGGAGGCATGCAGCCGTTATATTGTTTTGCCAAGCCGGGGGGACAGTGGCCACGTTGAAAACGTGGTGCATAATAGTTGTGAGCAATGGCGCGCTGGCGGTCATCAAAGTAGTAATGACCATGGCTGGTGCCACCTCTATGGTTTTTCCCGTCCTTGCCTTTGTTCCACTTTTTTCCTTCGTGACCGTGCCGACCAGGATGACCGTCATCTCTCCACTTTTCAGCCGATACAGGCGGGGAGGACAAAAACATCGAGAGCGCAAAAGCCGGAGCCAGGAATGCCAGGACTATTTTTTGCATAATTATTCGGGAAATCACAAATTTTGCGATATGAAAGCTCGCACGGATCAATTCTCGAGCCAACTGTCCAGTCTCGCGCGGAAATCCTCGAATGAACAATAGCCTCTGGTCAATACCGGGTAATCCGTACCCTTCTGCCCAACCACAGCGGGAAACCCGTGCACGCCCCACTGGCGAACCTTTTTAAAATGGCCAAGCGTCAATTCCTTTACGGCTTCAGATTCGAATACCTGAGAGAAAAGCCGCGCATCCAATCCTGCAACAACAGCCAATCGTTCCAGTACCTCTTGCCGGGTCACATCCTGTTGATCGACATAAAACGCAGACTGAATGGTCTTGAGAAATGGGAATACGACATCAGGACTGATGCGGAAAGCAGCGACAACTGCACGGCTTGCAGGCTCCGTATCGTAGATAAAGCCCTCCGGCATTGCGCCTTCGAAGCTGAACGGCTGTCCTGTCGCACGCTGCACGGCATGCCAGTGATGGAGGATTTCCTCACGCTGTTGAGGAGGCATGGGAGTTTTGGTCCCGGCACGCAGTCCGCCCAGCAACAACTCCATCCTTAGGGAATCGCCATACTCCTGCCGGATTCTCTCGATCACCGGCGAAAATCCCCAGCACCAGGAACACATCGGGTCGGCGACATACCAGAGAATCTTTTCGTTCATGAGGGTAACAGGCGAGATCGCTTCGACTGACTGGGTTCAGGGAAGCATATTCTAATCGCTCTGAACCGCCACGCGTACTTTTCCGGCTGAATGCCCTTTGCCCCTTTGACAGAAAGGGGCCGGGGAAAGAAGCCGCCTTACGCCGCGCGAGCCGCTTTCCTGCGTTCGTGCTCCTGCAACAGGCGCTTGCGGATGCGAATGGTTTTAGGCGTAATCTCCACGAGTTCATCATCCGCGATGAATTCGATAGCCGATTCCAGGGTGAGCTGGATGGGCGGCGTCAGAACGACGGCTTCATCAGTTCCGGATGCCCGTATATTCGTGAGCTGCTTGCCTTTGATGGGGTTGACCACCAGATCGTTGTCGCGGCTGTGAATCCCGATCACCATTCCTTCATACAGACGCTCTCCCGGGCTGACAAACATGCGTCCACGTTCCTGCAATTTCCACAGGGCGTACGCCACCGCTTCACCCTGCTCGGCGGATATTAGAACCCCATTGCGACGCGCAGTTATTTCAGGGCGCATGGGGGCGTATTCGTCGAATACATGACTCATGAGGCCCGTGCCCCGCGTCATGGTCAGGAATTCGGATTGAAAGCCGATCAGGCCACGGGCAGGAATGCGATAGTCGAGCCGCACCCTTCCCCGCTCATCGGAAACCATATCCTGCAGATCGCCGCGCCGCGCCCCCAGCGCCTCCATCACCGCACCCTGATGCGCTTCCTCAACATCAACCGTAAGCATCTCAAGGGGCTCACATTTGACGCCGTCGATCTCGCGAACCACGACATGCGGCCGCGACACCGCCAGTTCATAGCCTTCGCGCCGCATATTCTCCAGCAGAATGGTGAGATGCAACTCGCCCCGGCCCGAAACCAGGAAAGAGTCGGTATCCTTGGTTTCCTCCAATCTCATGGCAACATTGGTCAGCAATTCCTTTTCCAGGCGTTCGCGCAGTTGCCGGCTGGTTACAAATTTCCCTTCCTTTCCGGCAAAAGGTGAAGTATTCACCTGAAAATTCATCGTAAGCGTAGGCTCGTCGACTGCAAGCATGGGCAGTGCCTCAGGCTCGTCGATATCGGCAAGCGTCGCGCCGATACTCAACTCTTCGACGCCATTGATAAGGACAATGTCGCCCGCCAACGCCTCGCCAAGCTGGATCCGTTCGATGCCCCGGAATCCCAGAACCTGGTTGACCCTGGCTTTCTTCGGCGGGTTGCTCCCCGCCAGTACCATGACATCCTGGCCTGGTTTGAGCCGCCCACGGCTGATGCGGCCCACGCCAATGCGTCCCACAAAACTGGAATAGTCCAACGCACTGATCTGTAGTTGCAATGGACCATCGACATCCCCCGCCGGTGCTTTCACATGACTCAGGATCGTATCGAAAAGCGGGCGCATGTTGATGCCTGGCTGTTTCAGATCAAGCGTAGCGTAACCGTTGAGCGCCGAGGCATACACAACCGGAAAATCCAGTTGCTCTTCGCTCGCGCCCAGTTTGTCGAACAGATCGAAGGTCTGGTTTACCACCCAATCCGGCCGCGCTCCGGGCCGGTCCACCTTGTTGATGACAACGATCGGACGCAATCCCAGCGAAAGCGCTTTTCTGGTGACAAAGCGCGTCTGCGGCATCGGACCTTCCACCGCATCCACCAGCAGCAGCACTCCATCCACCATGGATAAGACACGCTCCACTTCACCCCCGAAATCGGCATGACCCGGCGTATCCACGATATTGATATGCACACCTTCGTAATCGGCTGCGCAGTTCTTTGCAAGGATGGTGATGCCGCGCTCGCGCTCGATATCATTGGAGTCCATCACGCGTTCGGCGATGTGCTGGTGCGCGGCGAAGGAGCCGGCCTGATGCAGCAGTTTATCCACCAGTGTCGTCTTTCCATGATCGACGTGGGCAATTATGGCGATATTGCGCAGGGAGCGAGACATAAGGGATCGTAGGCTTACAATGGCAAAAGGGGCGGAATTATAACAGGTCGAGGAGTGACATGCATGCTGACATTGGAGTGCACATGAAGTTCCAGGGCATCACTATTCCTGGAAAATTTTCAAGCCTTGCATCCAGGTATAAAAAGCAGGCAGGAGATAAACAAAAACCCGCGCGAGCGGGTCTTTGTCAAGCAGCCACTGTGCCGGCAGTTTATGCCTTTCCGGTACAGCCACGCTCTACTGCCTGCCCCCGCTGGGAGCACCTCCATTATCCATCGCATTATCGCAATCTATTATTGCGGCAACATTACTTACCCGCTGGCTTTGCTCCCACCTTCAGAACGGTCGGTCCGGCGACTGAAACATCCTTGTAGAGCTGCTTCATATCCAGATAACGGGGATTGAGGCCGTCTACCTTTGTCAGGTCCTCCGCCGTCCTGAATTTGCCCGCCTTCGAGCGGTATTCGATAATTGCCCTGGCTTTGGCGGAAGTAATACCGCTCAAGGTCTGGAGTTCTTGCTGGGTAGCGGTATTGATATTGACGGCGGCATGAACACTGCCTGCGAAGATCAGCGGTGCTGAAATAATGATGAGCAGTTTGCGCATGGTTTTCTCCTCTTGGTATGAATGAACTGCGGTTGCACGACATTCGGGTGGATCGTCCGAATTTTTTCAACACCTCCCGATCCAGCGGGAGGCGGGTTTAAACCGGTATTGATATTGGTGGCTTGCAGTGGGCCTCCTAGAAACCCATTCCAATGTAGCCACCTGCGGTCATGCCGTCGATCTTGATCCCGTCGTTTCTGCCACTGGTCAGGTGATAGCGCCCGTCGATACCGACAAAGAGGTTTTTCCAGATCTGATAGTCGGCGCCGACACCGAACATGACGCCGGGGATCAATACCGTGATGGACTCCGAGGGCGGACTTATCACATGGAGGCCGAGACCGGCGGGAATGATCCAGGGC
Organism: Nitrosospira multiformis; assembly: GCF_003050865.1. GTDB lineage: Bacteria > Pseudomonadota > Gammaproteobacteria > Burkholderiales > Nitrosomonadaceae > Nitrosospira > Nitrosospira multiformis_E. Next base: position 57,660 of record NZ_QAOK01000021.1, read on the forward strand.
CTGAAGCGGGAACCCTCGAAAAATTTGATCTTGGGTGCCGCCGTCAGGGTGAACTGGCTGACATTCACGCCCGAGCCGGGGGGAGGAAGTGCACTACCGGCTACCTTGCTGCCGAATTCCTTGTATTCGAACATGACTTCCGACAGGACACTGGTGTTTGGCAACAGACCCCAGACATCGTTTGTCAGATTGAAATCCAGCCCCGCGCCGATATACCAGGCATCCCGGTCCGCCTGCCCCCCTGCACCACCAGCTCCACCGCTTTGAATGGATACCCCATTACGAAGATCGTTGCTGCGCGCATAACCGCCGCGAAAAAACACCATATGGGCCTTTTGATCTGAAGTTCTTTCGAACGAGACCCCACTCTCTTCGATTTTCGCAATCTTTTGCGTGTCCACTGCCTGGCGTTTTTCTATCGACGTCGATTTCTGTTCGATCTGCATCAGCCTCTGCGCGTCCCGCGCAGATTCCGCTTTCACCTGCTCCAGCTCGTTCCGGACAGCTCTCAGGCTTGTCTCCAGCTGCCTGAGTTGTTGCTCCAATGCTTGAGTTCTCGCATCTTGGGCAGAAACCGGAGACGCAGCCACGGATATGACAATAGCAAGAGAAGCAGCAGAAACAACGGCAGTCGTTCGTCTCTTGTCAGAAAAATGCTTCATCTAATCTCCTCCATGGTTGTTGTTGAATTTTGCTGGTCCGCTTGCCGGAAACCATATCGCGAAAGCATGATATGTCCTGCCCCCCAAAAAAAAGCTGACAAATGTCATGTTCTGGTTTTTTTTCCGGAATCTCCATGTCATCAATTTTCTTCCCCGCCGCCTTTGGGTGACTGGATCAGGTACTCTTGAAGCTCTGCCGTCGCAAAACCCAATCATGCCGCCACCATCATGACAAAAAGATATCCGGGACCGGAACGAACCGAATGAGGCAGAAAAATGCTCTGCCTCGAAATGGGGCTTACAAATGGAAATCAAAACGGGAATCAAAAACGGAGAGCAGGAGAAGTGCAAGAGCTTTCGGGCGGGGGAGGGGATGACCCCGGAAACAGCCTCACCCAGGCAATCAACCTGGAATCAGCTTAAACAGACGGTGGAATTACCCCGTAGTATTGCCGGCGAATCAGGAACAGCGGAAAGAAGATGATCTCCCCGGAGAAGGGGGACCGGCACGCTCAGCTCTGCGAAACCCCAGCGGCTCTGCGTGGGTGACTTCACTTCAGGAGTAAAGAGATGTGACGTTGGTTTGCCTCAAGGTTTTTTGGTTGGCAATCTGCTCAAGGCGTTTGATATCCTTGAGTTTGACATTACGGTATTCACTGCTGATGAGGCCGTCATCCTGGAACCGGGCAAATATGCGGCAGACTGTCTCCTCCGCGATGCCGAGATAATTACCGATATCGCTGCGGGACATGCACAAGGTGAATTCGGTGGCCGAACAATGCCGCTTTTCAAATTGCCTGGACAAGTTGAGCAGGAAGATGGCAATCCGTTCCTCGGCATTGTGTTTGCCGAGCAGGAGCAGCAATTCCTGACCGTGATGGATTTCGGCACTCATGATTTTGAGAATTTCATACTGAATGGCCGGGTCCTTCTTGGCCAGTTCTTCGAAACGCTCGACGGAAACTTCGCAAACCGAGGTCACTCCCAGCGCCCTCGCTTCGCATTTATGCTCCCGGTTACTGATGGCACTCAACCCCAGCAGTTCCCCGGCTGCATGAAAACCCATCACCTGAACCTGTCCATCCTCGGTGCTCACACAGGTTTTGACCGATCCGCCGCGGATGATATAGATATACTCCAGCGGCTGGCCCATACGGTAAAGCACTTCTCCACGCTTGAACACCTGCTTCTTCTTTACCACCCGCTCAAGCAGGGATGAATAGCCAGTTTTGAGCCAGAGGGAGATACAAAGGTGATACGCCCCGCAATTCTTGCAATCATTGGGTATATCCGCGTGCTCCGTGGAGGAAGGTATCAGCTTGAGTGTGTGTTTTGACATGTGAGAACCTGTAGGCAATAAATTGGATGACTATGCCGGCAGCTCGATGTTGCCGAGAACCGCTCCGGGAAAATCCGTTAACTGATACTTGCCGCTTATCACCATCGCAGCCAGAGTATCCAGCGTCTGGCCTTGCAGAAGTTTCACGATTTCCTGCTTGATCGGCCACCATTTTGCGTGCATGGGACAAGCGGTGGTGTCGCTGCAAACTTTCAGCCCCAGAACGCAATCCTCGGTAAATCCCGGACCCTCGGTGATCCTGACGATCTGCATCAGGTTAATCTTGTCGCTGCTTTCCCGCAAGCAGAACCCTCCCTGCTTTCCGCGAAAAGAATACAAAAGGTTGCCCTTGCATAACTCCTGCAGAATCTTTGCGAGATAAGTAGGCGGCGACCTCAGGCATTCCGCTATTGTGCGATTCAGCACGGCTACCCCGGGAGGCTGGGTTGCCATGTAGATAAGTGCCTGAATGGCATATTGGGTCGTACGCGAAAGAATCATCGAGAACCCGAGAAAATACGGTGAATATTTAGAGAACTCTCTTTTTAAGGATAATTCCTATATCAGCCAGTATACAAATATGAACAGGCCCAGCCAGACGACGTCCACGAAGTGCCAGTACCAGGCGACGCCTTCAAAGCCGAAGTGATTCTC
>NZ_QAOK01000022.1 GCF_003050865.1 Nitrosospira multiformis
AAGCAGAAGCAAACTATTATCAGCAATTGGTCCAAAAGGCCACGGTAGAAGTTTAACTTAAACCAAAAAGCCTCCACGAAAACCGGGGCGATTCAATTCATGCCACTACTTAAAGGCAACAAGTTAGCTAAACGGTCTTTCAGTGTTTCATGTTCTTTCTCGGTAAAATCGGCTAGCCAAGCCGGGGTAAGCTTTTGAGGAAGAACATGTTCAATAGTCTTTACTAGCATCGGACTGTCACCATTAAGGCTTCTATCATATTGATGAATCAGAAATGGAGTAATTCCAACTCCGTATAGATTCCTAGTCGTGATTTCCTCTTCAAACTCTTTATCATTCGGCCAGACAATGGTCTTATGTTTGCTAATTTCCCTCGTTACACGCTCAATCTCCTTCGCAGTCTATCCACAGTCTCTTGAAAACTGCGTGCAAACCAGTAGGTTCATGCCCACAAACAGCACGTCTCACCAGAAAAGACTCCATTACCTCCAATATCGCAATCGCGCTTTCTTCAGCAAGAACATTGTTTGATGCTGCTTCCGAAAGAAGCATAAGGAAAGGAAATGTGGAACTAGGTAATTGGGTTTCATGTAGGCGTTTGAACGCGGCAGCTAGTTCCTTAGGATGTCTAGAGAAATTAGAACCGCACTGAAGATCAAGGTATGCATTTTGACCCTCAGCCAGTTGCTTTATAATCTGCTCAGGATCACTTATGTTGTCCCATTCTTTCCGCAATGCACTGTAAACGTCCGACTTTTTTAAGTTAGGCCATTTAGTTAAACCGTATGGAAAAAAATATCCATCGAAGTAGTTACGTCGGTTTTGCTCAAATTTTTTATAAAATGGTTGCCAATATTCTGCATCCACTCTCTCAATTTTATCTGAATGCTCATCTGCAACCTTTGAAAAGACTTCATTTCTGACTAAATCGCCAATTGTCATTGGCTCATGACGCGAATTCAAGCTGTCAAATATCTTAGGTCCATTCGTTGGGTCCCACACATCAATTTGAACTATGCTTACCTGGTTCAGTAGCTTGCTATATATATTTCGGACTCGCTGAATTGCTCCCTGCTTAAGTTCTTCTTTGAAAAAACGTAGGGCATGGCGGTAATTATTCCGAAGCGTTCCGCTTTCATTGCCACTCTCAGGGAGAGAAATGAGCTTAAACCCGTTAAGAGCCGAAGAAAGCCCATCATCGGAGAGAAGATCTCGAAATACCCAATTTAATTGAGCGCGATCTTCTTTGCACGAATGGAGCTTGTAATTTGAAAGCGCACCAGTATGCCTGTTGATAACAAGATATTTTTGAAAGAGCGCTACAGCTTCCTCATATTGTTCAGCATTGCATAAAGTCTTCACCGCTGCACACAGGTATAAGAAGATAGTTGTTATGCGTTGCTGTCCGTCTATAACGTCGAAGATATTAGGATCTGCTGGATTTGATCGGCGTCCATGAATGATTATTGCGCCGAGGAAATGAACATCGCTGGATTCATCCACCAACTGCATAATGTCAAGACTAAGCTGCTTTATCCTCTCCGGTGTCCATTTATATGGACGCTGAAAATAGGGGATGGAGAAAATCGTATCCCCGGATATGAGTGAGCCAATCTCTGCCTCACTCGAATTATTTGTAAGTCTATTGCGTTGAGCCATCTTCTACCTTTATTTCTAGTAGCCACGAGAACGGCAATTATATGCTTCAGCTTCAGCATTAGCTAAGTGCCACAGTATTGCAAATGATTAGCATCAAAAGACCCTGCTCATATGAGATGGTGGAATCTGATCAATAAATACTATCAATAAAGTTGCGTTTGAGTTTTGATAGTGATACTATCACTACTTCTAATACTTAATTGATAGTTTTGAGGGAGAAAAACTATGTTGATCGGATATGCCCGGACTTCCACGCGTGAACAAATTGCGGGCTTTGAAGCGCAGTTAGCTGAACTTAAAGCAGCAGGTTGCAAGAAGGTATTTCAGGAGCAAGTAAGTGCAGTTAGTGTAGGCAAGCGGGAAGAGCTTGAATCCGCGCTGGATTATGTGCGTGAAGGGGATACGTTAGTTGTAACAAAGATTGATCGTCTTGCACGCTCTTTGCCTCATCTCTTGCAGATTATCGAAAGGCTTGAAAAGAAAGGCGTGGCGCTTCGTATTCTGAGCATGCAGATTGATACAAGCACGCCAAACGGAAAGCTTATGCTATCAATCATGGGTGCAATTGCAGAGTTCGAGCGTGCGCTTATGCTTGAGCGTCAATTAGACGGAATCGCCGCCGCGAAACAAGCAGGGAAATATAAAGGAAGGCAACCAACCGCTAAGCGAAAGGCTGATAAGGTTTTAGAGCTTGCTGCGCAAAATATGACACGTCAAGAAATCGCAGAAAAGACCGGTATTGGTATAGCTAGCGTTTACCGGATTCTCTCTGCTGCAAAACCCCAAGCAGGACAGGCAGACGTAGGATTATGAGACGTCATATTTGGATGAGCCGTAAAACTTTTACTGTTTCGGAAATAAAATGAGAGGTGGGTGAAATATAGCCTGCCTCTCATCTTTTGCTCGCTAGCTTCTAAAGTTCAGTTACGCTTTCTAATAGAAGTTTGTCTAGTAAGGTATCGTCGTCGTTGTTCATTGCATTATAAATTGCTATCAATACGTCGCACTTGCCCCGAATAGCGTGAAATTCTGGCGCGATTTTTCGACTTTTTCTCTTATCCCATAATGCGATGCCTTTTTCCTGCTGATTTTGTAACGCAGAGGGTGGCGGTGCCCCCAAATGGTTGTTAACAGTCTTATAAGCCAACTCTTCGTTGGCCTTAATCGTTTCTGGTGTGTCATGCGGTTCACTTTGAAGTATTACGCTTTTTATCGTTCTCCGCTCTGGTGGTCCGTCGAATTCGATTTTGGTAATAAAATCAAACTCAAAGCCTTTATCAGTCTTTTTGCTCTTACCAGACATAATGTCTTGTCGAATTCTCTCAAAAGTTTGCTTGAAGGTGCCTGCTAGCAAGTGAACTGCATGTTTAGCATCCCGCACGCTTGCAGTGCGAAGACTGCGGTATATCTCTTTAGTTTGAAAGTAGTCGCGTAGATCAGGTGGTATTGCAATTCTGAAATACAAATTTCCATTACGACTACGGCACAAATGGGAAGGAAGTTTAATTGCCATTTTCGATCTGTTTTGGGGTGCTTGGTTGGGGTTCCAAGCCAGATCGAACGTCTAGAAACGATAAAGCCGCCAAGAATCAGCGGCTTAACGTATTGATGGTGGGGCGGCGACTACCAAAAAATTGTTTTAACTGTAAGAAATATAATAACAATATGTTATTTATTAATCCTTGTTACCCCATAAGTTACCCCTATCTATAATCTCTGACTCCCATCATTTCCTCTGCTTTTGAATCGAGAGCATTACAGTCAGACACATCGTCGCAGGTGTCTTTGGATTCGACATCGTGAATGCGCTCCCTCGTCAGACCTCGATAGGTGTCGTTTTCCAAACATCCCGAGCCAACGCTATAAGCATTCCGTGCCGCTTCTCGATCGATGCGGCATCCCACGCTGGGAACGCCTCCAATTTCTCATTGATCCTGGAGATGGATGTGTTCTGCCCGACATTCTTCAGCTCGACCAAACTGCGCGTGAGATAGTTGCTGCTGTTTCGGTACTCGGCCTGCTTCGCCGTGTAGAAGTTATTGCCGGCCACGATATTAATTGGCTTCTCCAACAGGGTCAGATTACCCAGCCGGTTCTTGTAGTCGTCATAGACGGCGGTCGGGTTTTCAGAGGCCCATTTTCCCCGCAGCTCTGCGGTTGGCGTGTCCGGCAGAATGTGCTCGATTTCCAGGCTGGTGTACGACTCCAGGCTGCCAGGTAATCTAACGCCGCTGAACGCCATATCCACGTGCTGGGTCAGCCGTGCCAGCAGATAGCGTGTCCGGTATTGCTGCATCGTGTACAGCGAGAAGCGCTTCAGTGCATCCGACAGCTCCGGTGATTTCGCTGCCATGTTGCTCTCAAATCGGTCCGCCACGAACGCGTTTAGCGCAGCCCGCTGCTTCAGTGGGTCCGTGATGGCTGCAATCGTCCTCAGCTCGTCGGCCCACAGCGAAAAATTCCGCTCCAGATCCTTTGTCGGCGTTTTGGTGAAGATGTAATAGAACAGGAAGCTCTCAAGCTGGGTGACGAAGTGATCGAACAGCGGCTTCGGCAAGGCAGCAGCCGCCAGCAGCAACACGTAGTGCAAGCTGAACGCGCCACCAGCCAGCCGCTTGAGACTATCCATGGCGAGATTCGGCTTGCCATCGTTGCCGAGGCCACTCCCGAAAGCGAGGTAATGTTCGACGCTACGAATGACCTTCCGCACGAACTCAAACGGCTTGTTCGCGTAGTCGCAAAGCGGGGCATTGTCCTTATCGACAAACCAGTCGTAAATCTCGTCTTCCCGCACGACGGCGTCGCCACGGTCGTTCTTGATGACATAGTTGGCCATCAGGAAATAGCGGAGGAACCGCAGCGGCTTTTCCTTTTCCTTCTCCAGCGGCTTTGTAATCTTCTTCCACTCGTCCTTGAGCTGGGTGAACTGTGTCTGCTTAACCTGCGTGAACAGCAGGTTCTTCAGCAAGTCCATCGGGTTGAGGCCGACGCCACGCTCGTTAATGGTCTCAAAGATCTTCAGCGCGCTGCTCACGTCCGTCGAGATCTGGATGAACACGACGTTGTTGGCCAAGTAGCCCCAATACTTCTTCAGCTTGGTCGAGTCATCGTAGTTGTCCTTCAAGTAGCGGTGAAGCGTGCCGTAAGCATTTACTAGATTTTCCAGTGATCCAAAGCTGGATATCCCTGCAGCTTGAATGCCCACACGCACGGCCAACGGATCGGTGTCCAGCTCTACCAGCTTGGCCATGACTTCGCCCGCGTTTTCGTAACGCGGCTCCAGCTTCAAACTGGCTCTCGTCTCGCCGTCGCGGTCCGTGTAGCTGGTCGAAATCAAGCCGCTTACGGTCTGCCGCTGGGGTTCACCCTGAAACACATGCTTCAGGGCGCAAAGCAGCAGGAAGAATGTGGTCAGACGCTGCTGACCATCGATCACTTCGTAGTGATTCTTCTGATCCGTCGGCGACACCAGCACGGTGCCAATAAAGTATTCCCTCGTCGAGCCTGCATCGATCTGCTCGTTGATGTCCTCCAACAGCTGTTGGACTTCTTTGTCCGTCCAGACGTACTCGCGCTGATAGTCCGGAACGATGTAGAAGCACTCCCTGAAGGCTTCCTCGATGCTATATTTGTGGTTCTCAATACGGGCCATGTTCTTATTCCTTCATTCTTCACATCATGGTGTTTAGATCAAATTGCTTGCAGCTGGCGACAATCGTTGCTGCAAGCGGGCACGGTGCAGTCCAAGGTACGGTTGGTGCAGTGCATTGACCCAACGCAGTTTCATGCCGGGCGCAATACCTAGGGGAAGCAAATTCAGTCCCACTAATGCAGGCGCAATCACCAGCACGCCCTGTTCATCAAAGCTGATCAGAAAACGGTCAAACAATGCATCCAGATTGGCGCTAAGGAGAAAGCCGTTGAATACATCCAGCCGCTCAGCATCCGCTTCACACTCGCTCCAAGGTTTAGCGTGGCTGGCACGCAGCGCCTCGGGGATGGCAATACCGGTGACGGCGCAAGCACCACCCCAGTAATCCAGCATCGCGTCGCGGAACTTATTTTGCCCGATGCGCTGGCGCACCAGGCGCTCCACTTCGGTGCCAGCAATGCCGGCGGGCAAGGTCGACAGTTCCATCGCCACCGCCTGCTGGTAGTCGGTAGCGACCTGACTGGGCAGAGAGCGCGCGAGGCTGGCTGCACGGCGGAGCAACGCCGCCAGCGCCGCATCGCTCCGCGCTTTGAATCTGTCAGCCCCGCCGCCTGAGTGCGGAAAACTGCGTCCAAGCTCCGCACACAAGGTTGTGGAAGCCGACTGAAAATGCACATGATAAGCATCGCCTTCAACGCTCACCAAAGCGCGGGTCGAATGGCGCGCCGAAGCCAAGATGACGCCATCTGCAGCCGATGCTAGGACATATTCAAAGCCGTTATCGTTGCCGCATTTTTCAATGAGGGCGAGTTGTAGAGGGTTCTGGGCACTCATGCTGGTTTGCCAAAATCCGATCACGACATTACCGGCCCAGCTTTTGCTGCCACTTCTTCCTTCAACAGCGCGCCATCCATTACAGATTGCGGAATCTCCTTCATAACGCGCTCGCCAAAATCCTTGTTCTTGAGCGTTTCGTAGGTCACATCCTTGTAGAACTTGTGGATCTTCATCCCGAATACCAATTCCTCAGCCGTTGGAAACGACTTGGCAAGCTCTTCTCTGACATAAACTGCGGCTGACTCTTCGGTGGCAAGAAACAGGCCGCGAAAACGCGATGGTGGATTTGCCATAACTGCCCGCGACAAGTCGGGGATAATCGCGTCGATGACTTTGTTCAAAGCCTCCTGCAAATCCTTCTTCAGGGCTTCCTTACAGTCATCCAAATCCTTCTCGATTTTCGTCAGCTCATTCTCGAAACTCTGCCGCTTCGACTTCAGCATCACGCGGCCAGCCTGCCCCACAGGCACCAAATAAGCTTGACGCAGCTCTTCTAGCTTCTCGGTGACCTCTTGAAGCGCTTTGGGTTTTTCGACTTTATCCAACACTTTGAGTGATGCGGTCACGCGATCTTTCAGCGCTTTATCTTGAGTGGCGATCAGCGGCAGGGTTTTGGGCAACTGAATGCGGCGACTCTGGATATTGAACCCCTCGAATGTCAGCTCAACAAATTGAATGAGCGCGGCATAAACTTGCGTTTGACGCGCCAAGTCAAATTGCTGTGGGGGTGCAATTTCAAGCGCACGCTTGACCTTGCATAAAGTGGCCTCTTCAACCGGCTCACTGCCGACCACCGGATATTCCAGTGCAGGCGAGAAATTTTCACCTTTGATCACGGGAGGAAGCTCTACACGCAACACCATGACTTGTGCTGAAGTTAGCGTGATGGCATTAAAGGCCTCACTGTCAGCAGTGAGGTCCGCCTCCACCAGGCTTGGAGATGTGGCAAAACTCCAGCCAGCGTCATCGCAAATCAACGCACCAATACGCAAGCCTGCATGTTGGCGCAGCATGACACCCGCCTGACTTAGCATCTCAACCGCAGCATGTTCGCCATAACCGAGGCGTGTTACCCGCGCCGATACGTCCAGCACTACCTGCACCGCGCCTTGCCCGAGCCGTTGGTGGGCATGTTGCAGCGCTTTGGCCACAGGTACGCAGATGCCGGGCGCAGCTAGGATGACGTGCTTTTTCGACGCCTCAATTTCCTGACATATTCGCTCGTTGGTTAGCGTGGCAAATAGGGGCATAGCGTGATCCTCGAATTATTCATATTGAACCCTGTTCCACTCAATCGCTCGCTTACGCCAATGCGTGCCGATGGCTTGCGCGAAGTCGGGCCGGATTAGCTTGGCGCGCGTTTCGCACCAATCCGCCGATTGGCGGCGAATTACCAAGCCTTCAAGCGCACCATTGCGGTAACGGCTGTGTGTGGTGGCGATAAGCTGTTTGAGCGCGGAAACATTGGTCTTCCCATGCAGCACCTGCGGCACCGTCACCAAACCCGCTGCACTTGCCAGCACATTGCGTCTTGGCGTACTCCAGAAGCGGCGCGTTGCGCGGTCATACACATCAAACAAGAGAAACAAATCCGGCAGGGCAGCGTAGTCCAGCGAATGGCGCGCTGCACACCACTCGCCAAAGAGGATCAGGTTCGGTTTGAGCACGACACGCATTGCCTCGCTGTGTTGCGCTAACCAGGCTGGCAAGCGGGCGAATTGACCGGAGTGAGGTTCAGCCAAATATTGCCCTCGATTCTGCGCGCGCAAACTGCCATCTGGAGCGAGAGACAGGCCTAGATTTGCACCGTCCAGCTTCTCCTCCACCATCACATTGCCCGTGAGCAGTGCCGCCACCTCATTGGGTGAAAGCACCTTGTCATCGCGTGGGGCGCCTTCGCCCAGCCAAGCAATGTGCGGTGTGTGGGGGAAACGGAAGAAATCGGTCAAGCCACGGTCCTCATTCAACGAGTCTGCTTTTCGGAATGTTTTTGCCGTGACCAGTCTTCAATGATTGGCTCTAACAGCACCTGGCTCGCCAGCAGATCAGCTTCCCAATCATGCCAATCGGTGTCCCCCGCAAAGGCGATACAGCCCTCACCATGCTGCCTATGTGAATCCAGGGCTGCGGCCACCAGCTTCTTGTCCGCCTCGTCGTGGATCACTGCCAGCAATGGCGGCTGCAATACTCCGTGGCGATGCTCGTCATAGGCGACATCGACGTTATCTACGGCTCCGGTGCTCCACTTGTGTATCACTACTTGAATGCCAAAGTCATTAAAGCCAAGCTTTTTGTAGTACTCGTCGTAAATGCCGCCGGCTAGATCCAACACTATCCGGGATGGACTGGACTGAAATGCGTCAAGCCACTGCCATACCCGCATCCGCTGTATTGGATCAGCCGGGGTTGCATCAATATCCTTCGGGTGCGTTGGGTCTGCAGCACTGGCAGCAATCAGCACATTGGTATCGACCACATAGCGATCCCTCATGCCTTGTTCTCCTGCTGGCGCGTAAACACAAGACGCGCCTGTTCACGAGTCTCGCCCAGCGCATCGCCAAAGAAACCCGCTGGCCAGTTTTTCACGCGACCGAAGTCGTCCAGTTCCAACGGCCGCATGGTCGCTGTTTTCCCGTCGCGCTCGACGAAATACATAGCGGTTTCATTGGGCTTTATGTCTTGTTTTGCGATTAGTGTTTGCATGCGCCGGAACAGGTGTTCGGAATGAGTCTCGACGATGAACTGAACTTTTCGCTCCTTGCTCACCTGCGCCAGCAACTCGGCCAACTTGCTTTGAGCCAGTGGGTGCAAATGGCTTTCTGGCTCTTCGACGATGACGATATGCCCTGGCTGGGCAAACAAGGCCGCCACGATAACGGGGATAACCTGCGAAACGCCCACACCGACATCCTTGAGGTTGCTGGCCTGGCCGTCGTTTTCAATCATCAATTCATAGCGTGCAGAGCTGCCTAGGGCGCGGATGGAAAGCGCATCCGCCAGATTCATCGCCTTCAACCAATGAATCGTTTGCTCGAATAGTTGCGCTTCGGCAGGCAGCGCTCGTTTGCGCTTGAGGGCAGACTGCCGCGCTACACCACTGGCGATCAAGGCATCCACCGCTTTGGCACCATCGTCGCCGATGTGTGCGGGCATGCGGCCAGACCACACATAGTCGCGTTGCGCCATGCGGCGCACGGGGCCCAGGTAAATGATGCGGCCCAGTTCATCCAGCAAGGTTGGGCCAATCGGCTTGATCAACTCCGCCTGCGCACCCAGTTTGTTAAGCGTGGCCGCCGAAAAGGCAAATGAACGCTGCGGGCGAAAATCTGCACTTTGGCCTAAAGGCTTAGCCAGCGTGGCCAAGCTCAGGCGGTAAATGCCGGCCTTGCGCCGCTGTACGGTAAAGCCCTGCCCGTCTTTCCCCAAACGTAGAAAGGCCAGTTCTGCGCTACCGATCGGTCCTCTATTGTAGCGTGCTGAAAAAAGCGTTGAATGTTCTGCCTGGCCGTGCTCACTCCAGCGAAATTCGATACCCACCTGAGTCGCCGAGGTGCTTTCACTGGTGAGGCCATGGCGGCAGAGCAAGTCCTTGAACTGTCCCAACGTCACCGAATCATCGGTATCGGGATTACCCAGATTGAGATCCAGATTGGGGTCGTCACCTTTCACCGTTTGCCGGATCAGCAACAGACTCTGGATCAGACTGGATTTGCCGGAGGAGTTGGTGCCAAGCAGCAAGGTAATGGGCGCCAAGCAAATAGGCCCGGTGCTGCGCCAGATCTTGAAGTTCTCCAGTTTCAAGTGCGTCAGCACTAGCCTAACCCCCCTCGCTCCAGTTTGTCCCACGCCTCCAGCACCATTCGTTGGGTACGGTATTCGCCAAAGTCTCGTACTTCTTTGTTCTTGAGCACGCGGAAGGTCTCACTGGGGTAATCCTCACCCATTACGTCGGCGGGATCGAGGATGTAGCGCAGCTCGTCGCGTGTGATGCGGTAGAGTTTGGCGTAGTAGGCATCGAGTTCGGCGCGCAGTTGGGCACGACGATTGGGGTTGAAGGTGAAGGGTTCGCCGAAGTAGCCGAGGTCTTGTGCCCAGGGTTTGAGATCGTGGGCAGTGTAGATGAGCTCCAGTACGCGTGGGACGATGAAGACAAGGTCAGCTTCAGTGTAGCGGTTGGGGCAAAGGAAAGGTAACTGCTTTAAATAGCCGTAGGTCAGATGAATGTAGCCAATCTTTTGTCGGGCTATATAGTCGACAACAAGAGAATTGGCATTCGCTACGAGACATGCAATACGGGGTACATCGTTTAGAGCAGGGAAAATCAATGGCAATGTATGCCCGACTCCGGACAGTGGGATGATCGTGGAGATAAAAGTCCGGACAGTGATGGCGGTTGTAATGTCCTTGTAGCCCAAAAGCCATTTTCTGTGCCATCGACCTTGAAGACGCGAGATTACCTCGTTTTCATCTACCCAATAAAAGGGCTGTACCTGGTAATTAGGATCTTGGTATTTTTCCAAGGGGGTATTAGGAAGTACGCGATTGCCACGATCGCCATCTCGACTTTCGTAAGAGCCAACACGGTGGTTAAACTGACCAATCATCTTGGCTTCGTACAAAGGCAGCATCCCTTCATTTCCGGAGTCAATAAATAAATGGCTGTCACCGGACATATGCATCATGGCCATGAATGAAATGTACCAAGGATTACCACTCGGCTTTCCTTCCTCGATCAACACCGGAGCGGCGCCGTAAAGTTTCTTGGTCAACGACGCATCGCGCTCGCTGCGGAACACTGGGCAGGTGAGCGTGTTGGGGTTGATGAGGCGAAATTCGGCGGGGGTGAGGGTAAAGCGGCGTCTTGGATCGGTCAGTTGGTTGACTTGCGTCGCAAAGAAGACGAACTCTGCCTGCTCTGCCTGTCCCAACGTGAGGAGGCAGAACTTATAGCTACGATGGACGGATGGGAAAACAGCGTCACGGTTCTCGATGTCATACAGGCTGACCAATCGGCCGGTCTGGGTTTGGTGGGCAAAATAAGCCTTGGTGCTGTCATCCGTCGCTATGCCGGTCGGCACGATAAACCCGGCCCGGCCCGTTGTATGGGTGATCTGGCTGATGGTTTCGGCAAATAGTGCATACGTATTCACATCGCCCACGCCGGTGAGTGGGTAACGCCCTCCATCGTCGCCCTTCACATGAGCAAACACACTGGCGGCTTCCGCCGTGCGGCGGGCGGTGATGAATTCGGCATACACGCGCTGTTCCGCTTCGCGTTCGTGGGGCGAGTGTTCTAGTTGAGGAAACAAATGTTTAGCCAGCATCCCCTCAGAAAGCCACTGGATACGCTGGCTGCGTTCCGCCTTGTTCTTGGCTTGCGCCACATCGCGGTGCCGGGTGGCGAAGAATTCTTCTTCCTGCAGTTTGATGCGCTCCCAGGGTGGGTTGCCCAGCACGCAGTCAAAGCCGCCGCTGGCAAACACCTGCGGAAAGGCCAAGGGCCAGTGCAATACGCGGGCTTCAACGCAGGCCATCTGCGCGGCGGCTAATGCGCCTTGTTGCTGCGTTGGTAAAGCATCACCCAGCAAGGTGAGGTAGAGCGTATTGCTGGTAGGGATATTTGCTTCATCCCCTTCGAGTTTGGGTAGCAGATAGGTACCCACCAGTAAATCGGCTGCATGCGCCAGTCGGCTGGTTTTGGCTTGTTGCAAGAACGCCCGGTAAGCGGCTTCCTTGGCAGCGATCTCCCGGGTGGTGTTTTCCGGTAGGGCTTCGAGCGCTTGCAATTGGCTCAGGCCACTGCCGGTGGCGCTGGCAACATCCAGTTGGCCGAAGGCGCGGGCGTTGCGTTTCTTTTCCACGTCTTTGAGGGCGGTAGCGTTGGTTTTGGTGAGCTGCTTGCACGCTTCCTTGTCGTCGCCAGAGAGCGGTTTGAATGCGTCCTTGGCAATGCCCAGTTCCAGAGCTTTCAAATCGGTCAGCCCCAGCAGCGCATCGCCCACTTGCAGGTGGTGATCGAGAAAGCCCAGCGGACGGCCTTCTTCAAAGCCTTCCAGCCACAGCGCGGTGCGAGCCAGTTTGATGGCCATGGGGTTGCGGTCCACCCCGAATATGCACTTGGCCACCACTTCACGTAGGGCGTGGCGGAAGTCTTGTTCGGTTTGTTCGCCATCGGTGGCACGCAGTTGCGCGAGCTTTTCGGCCAAGCGGCGAGCGGCCGCCAGCAGGAAGTGGCCGCTGCCGCAAGCCGGGTCGATGACACGGATGGCGAGCAGCGCTTCAATGGGAGATTCGGTCTGGGCGGCAAGGCGTTGCTCGATCACCGGGTCGAGCGCGGATTTAATGAGTTCCTGCACCAGCGAATCCGGCGTGTAGTAGCTGCCGCTGAGCTTGCGGGCATTGCCGGCGGTGCTGCCCGCGCTGGTGAGGCCGACAAAGCCGAACTGGCGTGCAGGCAGGTCGATCTCCGGCACCAACTCCAGCAGGCTTTCGTAGACGCTGCCGAGTTCTTCCGGCCCCATGTTGCGGTAGTCCACCGGGGCGAGCACGCCTCCGTTTTTACCAACAGAATGGCTGGCCCAGCGCAGGTTCAGCATGGCGGCAAGCAAGTGCGCGTTATCCAGACTGGCTGCATCCAGTGCCGGGCATTGGTTCAGGGCGAACAAGCCTCCAAGGGCGGGTAAGGCGAGTTGCGGTTCGCCTTCGCTCAAGCCCTTGAAAACGATGCACAGGGCTTGCCAGTGGTCATCAAAGCGGTTGCGGGCGCGGCGCTTGAGGCACAGCTCGCGCAGGCGGGCCAGGGCATAGCCCTCGACGTAGGCGCGGCGCGCTGCTTGGGCGATTTTGCTGTCGTCTTTTGGATGCAGCAGGCCGCGCTCTTCGACATTGAACAAAAATATCAGCCGGTAAATCAGGCACAGCAGTTGCTCGAAGTAGGCATTCTTGCTGAGCTCGCCGTTATGCAGGGCGTTGCGCAGGGCGTCATTGGCCGGGTGTTGGAGAAAACCCTCACCCAAGCTCAGCAGGGCATCGGTCACGCCCAAGCGCAGACCTTCGCGCACGCGGGTGCCTTCTTCCTGCCCGGCTGCACGCCAGCGCTCCCAAATGCAGCCGGCGGGTTCACCGGCCGCACGGCTGGCATGCAGCAAGCGCCAAACGTTGGCGAACTCGGCATAACGCTGGCCGCCGAGCAGGTCCGCCAGGTCGATTTCGAGATAGCTGGGGCGGGTCAGCGTGGCGGCATCGCGCAACAAGCGCAGCGTTTTCCCGTTGCAAGCAATGGCCCAGAGGTAATCGGGGCTGGCATTGAGCAGCTCTTGCGCCAGCATGAAGGCAGATTTTTTGCGGGCGCCAGAACCCGCTATCGCAAATCGTGCATGGGCTTCATGCAAAGCCAGGGTATGCGGTGCTACCACTACTGGCACACTGCCTGCCAGCAGGCTGACCGGATAATGTCGGTCGCTTAGTGTGATGCCAGGGCAAGCTTGCAGGTGGGTGTAACCAAACACATCGCGCAGCAGCTCTTGCACGAAGGTGTGGGTAAGCGCGGCGGCATTCACATCGGCCCGTTCGAGCTGGGCGGCGAAGTGCTTCCACTGAGCACTAGCGATCTGGAAGGCGCGGCTGTACTCATCCTTGAGCTTGAGGCCCTTAGGAATGCCGTAGTCGGTTTCGGTTTGCCACTGGGCGCTGCCGAGCGCGGCTTTTTCCAATTGATCCGGCAGAAACAGCCCGCCCTCAAGGGTGAGCGTGGGCAGGTTGAGCGCGGCTTGGGTTTTTCGCAGTTTTTTCATGTTTTTATCCCTAGCCGCTGCCGATTACAGTGCATCGGGCAGCAACACATACACGCCTATCACGTCCACAGGCAGGCAGGCGGTGACACTATATTGGCCGACATCGCGCGCCGCCTCCCGCACGCGCTGGTGGTCGGCCAGCAGGGTTTGGGCACGTTGCTTAGCCAGCGTTTGCAACTGTTGGGGATGTGCGGCGATAAAGTCCAGCGCGGCGCGAATCTCGCGTTGCATAACCTCTGCGGGCAGATTGCCGGTGGGCGTGCATTCCAGCAGGCGCGCCACAGCATCGCCCTCGAACCACTGCGGATTGCTGCGACCTGCCACGGCCAGCGCCACGGTTTCTTCGGCCATCATCTGGAATGGTTCACGACGGCGTACATAGCCCAACTGGTGGCGCAGGCGCAGCAGGTAAACGGAGGTGACCACCTCCACCGCATCCGTCAGAGTGGCGGCGCAGCGTGCAGCAATGCCTGTCTCACCGGCCAAACTGGTCTCCAGCAGGTGTTCGGCCAGCGCACTCACCAGAGGGTGGCTGCGGTGCAGTTCATTGAAGTTCAGCAGCAGGGGTTTGACGATGCCTTCATCGGCCAGGCGCATGCGCAGGGCTTCTGGCAGATGCTGTGGCAGAAAGCGAAACTGCTGTTGTTTGCGCGCTGGTTCCAGCGGCGCGTTAAGGCGGGCGCAGGCGCTGTGCACAAAGCGCTGCACATCGGCCTGGGTGCCGAGCGCTTCTTGTTGCTTTTGCCACTCCGGCAGCACTTCATCCGGGCGGATACGGCGCTGGGCAAATACGGTGCGGTTGGCCTTGGCTTTTTCCAGCGCGTCCTGCCATTGGGCTTGGAGTGGCTGCAGTTCTACATTGGCTGCGGCGAACATGTCTGGGGTGTAGGGCGCAGACACGTCTGATCGGCGCATCAAGGCGGCTTTGACCAAGGCCTGATTGATGCGAGCTTCGTCTTCCGGCATGGGTACCAGCACACCCAGCTCTTTCTGGATGGTTTCACCTTTGCGCAGAATCACGTTCAGCACAAAACCATCGACGGGGTTGTCCTGCCCCCAGAGCATGGTGCAGCGTACCTCTCCAGCCTGCTGGCCAAAGCGGTCGACGCGGCCTTCACGCTGCTCGTGACGGGTGGGGTTCCAAGCCAGATCGTAGTGAACGACTGCGGTAAACAGGTGCTGCAGGTTGATGCCCTCGGAAAGGCAGTCGGTCGCCACCAGAATGCGCGGTTCGCCTTCTTCCATCGCTTCGACACGCTCGCGCCGCTCTTCCGGGGTGTATTCCCCGGTCACGGACTCGACCGTGGTCTCGGGAAAGGCGTTGCGCAGGTGTTCGGCGACGTAGTGGGCGGTGGCGATGTAACGGCAAAACACCACGGTATGGTAGTCGTCTTTCACCAGCGCCTCGACGTGCCGGATCAGCGCGGCCAACTTCGGGTCACCCGCCTTGCCGGAGAGGCGTTTGGCTTCTTGGATTAAGCCCTGCAGTCGGCTGGCTTCTTCCAGTTGCGCGGGGGGCTCCAGGTCGCTGCTGTAGAGGTTATCGGCCTCTCCATCATGCAGGCGTTCGTCCATCAGCAGGTCGTCTGTTTCAAGACTGCCTTCCAATCGGGTGGAAAGCGCTTTGGCAGCAGCGGCGGGTGACGAGGCGACGCAACGCAATAGTGCGAGCGTGGCATACCAGATCAGGCCGCCACGGCCTTCGCCCTGTTGCTCGATGCGTTCTTCAACATTCAAGGCCAGCTCGCGACAATAGTCCTGAACCGAATCAAAAAACGCGCCCCAATCCCCGCTAAGCTGGTAGGTGACTTCCGTTTTCATGCGACGCGGAAAGCCACGACCATCGCCGGTTTCGGCCTGCCATTCGGTAATGTCCTTGCGGCGGCGCTGAACAAAATGCCGTGCCAGTTCCTGACGCAAGGGATCGCCCGCCTTCATGCGGTTTTGCAAGGCCCTGAAGCGCGGGTTGAGCAAAGACAGCAGGTTGTAAAACGCGGTTTCATCACCGGAATGCGGCGTGGCGGTGAGCAAGATCAGGTGACGGTCTTCATCCTTGACCAGGCGTTGCAACAACTCAAAACGCAATTGCTTGCCCGTGCCACTGCTGGCGCAGGTATGTGCTTCGTCAACAATCACGCACTCCGGCGCAATCGCCAGAAAGTGTTCGCGATGGCGCTCGCTCTTGATGTAATCCAGGCTCACTACCACGACAGGATAGTGATCGAACAGACTGACGCCATGGGGAAGATCGCGTTCGAGGCGCGCAGCAGATGCCGATGTCAGCGCGACGGCTTGCAGGTTAAAGCGGGTTTCCAGCTCGCTTTGCCATTGCTCCACCAAATGCGGGGGGCAGAGTACGGCCAAGCGGATGATCTCACCACGGTCCATCAGTTCACGGGCAATCAGCCCGGCCTCAATGGTTTTGCCGATGCCGACGTCATCGGCAATCAACAGGCGCACGGTCGTCAGGCGCAGCGCCATCAATAACGGCACCAACTGATAGCCACGTGGCTCTACCGCGATATTGCCAAACGAACGAAATGGCCCACCCCCAGCGCGCAGCTTGAGGCGCAGAGCATCGCGAAGCAGCAAGGCGGCAGCATGGTTTCCCGCATGCTTGGGTTCTGGCCATGGGAAGGTAGCAGGCGTTACCGGTTGCAGCTCGAGCTCTGGGACGAGGAAGATGGTGTCGTCATCCGCACCGCCGAGTGGGCGCAGGCGCAGCCAGTCACGGCAGGATTCACTTTGCACCACCCATTCACGCCCACGGGCACGAACGAGATTGCCTGGCATGAAGTCGTGTTCAAGTGTGGTCATTGTGTTTCCTCGTATTTGCCGAACACATCAGAGTGAGCAGCAAACTGCCCATGCCAGAGCGATGGATCGGAGAAGTTCAGTATTTG
Source organism: Nitrosospira multiformis (assembly GCF_003050865.1). Lineage (GTDB taxonomy): Bacteria > Pseudomonadota > Gammaproteobacteria > Burkholderiales > Nitrosomonadaceae > Nitrosospira > Nitrosospira multiformis_E. Next base: position 16,845 of record NZ_QAOK01000022.1, read on the forward strand.
CCAGCCTTTGTCTGTCAGCAAGGCTGCGATGTTTGTATCAATCGCTTCAAGAAACACCAGGACGCGGGCTGCCTTGTATTGGCCTGCGGCTATCGCAGCCCCCTGGTTGACGGGCACCTGTATGGCATCTGGGCGGCGCAAGCCTGCGGCATCCAAGGCTTGCAACCACTGCTTGAGATGATCATCGGCCGGCGCGTGTGCTGGCGCAGGTGGTGGATCTCGCCGGGGTTTGACTTCGGCATTGGCCAGCGCTACCAGCACCTTGAGCGCATCGGCATTCCGGCGGTTGATATTTTCGTGATCGGGCTGGTTGAAGTAAGACAGCAGGCATTGGTAACAGCCTGCTTCACAGATGTGGTTGCCGAGCGCATTGGTTTGCTCCAGCGCAGGCAAGTCTTCAAGTTTCCACTGACCTTGCGGTGCATGGTAATGCAGCAGTTTGAGCGCGTTACTGGCGACCTGCCCAAGGCTAGCCGGGTCGCCGGCAATGCGGGTGAGTACTCCCGCGCCTCCCTCTGCAGCCTCGTAGAACATCAAGGCGAGACGCTCGTCAGCTTTGGGCAGCGGTTCGGCCACGAGTTCCGACTCTTCAATCTGGAAGGTCATCTCAATGCCGCGTTTGAGCGCTGCCTGCAAGGTTGCCATGGCCTCGGTGGACAGGGCATGCACGGGCGCGAGAATCAGGAGGTTGCGGTGGTCCTCGACGAAGGGAACAATGCGCTGGTTGGGTACTTTGTCGAGCAGCGCTTCGTCCTTGCCGTCCTCTTCATTGTCGCCCGGTTCGTCCTGCTTGCTCCAGGTTCCGGTGATGGGGTTGATGTAAAAACCCAGCTGCTCCTTGTCCTTGCGCCTTCGCCAGCCACGGTTGAGGCGCCACAAGCGGGCCGCAGGCGCATAGGTCAGCTCGGCCAGCGTTTCTTCGTCGTGCCTAACCTCAGCTTTACGCTGCTGGATGACACCATCCGGCCCCGGCAGGAAACGGTAGGTGGTTTGCAGCTCAAAACCCTGGCGCTGACGATCTTCATCATTGATGGAGATTCGTTCGACAGCGACGGTTTCCACCGTTTCGATCCGATACAACTCGCGCACCCAGTCGTGGTCGGTCAACAGGGCGTCGCAGTTTTCACAGCGATTGACCAAGGGTTGCGCGCCGTTGATGTCGCCCAAATGACCGTAACCGCATTGGCTGCAAATTAGTGAGGAGATGGTGGCCAGTTGACTGTTGCCAGAGATGTGATCGGCCGAACCCACATTGAGTTTGGCACGCACCACACGGTACATGCGCCCTTGGTGATAAATCAGACTGCGCGGGCCGAACTCGGACAAGGCCAAAAAGCGCGGGCGAGTGACCATGCTGCCCTCGTCATCCTTGCCGTTTGGCGTTGTGCCTCCCCGCGCGGGAATCCAAGCCATCAGGGGCAGGCGCGGGAAGTTGTAGCCCGGCAGGAAGCCCTGACTCGCCAGATAACGGTAGGTGTAGAAATCCGAGTTCCGGGTGTTGCCATTCTTGAGCAATACGGCGTATTGCCGGGCTGCATCGCCGTACCGGCGTTGGGCGTTCTGGCGCTCATTGTGTGACGCAGTATGGCTTTTGACGAGCTGGTCGGCCATGTTCATTTGTGTGTGGGTGGCATCGAACAAGACGCGCCAGCGCTCCAGTGCACCGGAGAATGCCTGAGGCGCACGCTCAATCACCTTTTGTACATAATCCGCTGAAAACCAGTCGCTGCCTGCGAGCTCCTGCTGCAGCTGGGCCATGACGCGGGCAGCACTAGCCTGGGCACGCTGTGTGGCTGCCGGATCATTCAGTGCATCGTGATAGGACTTGATCAGCGGCTTGCCTGGCTGATCAAGGTCAAGCATGGGCGCTATGCTGTCATCAAGGGCAATGTGGGCGTTTGCCAGCCAGACAGCTTGCAAATGGCTTTCGACCAGATCGCGATTGGCCAGATCCAGCGTCGGCGCACGGACGACGCCATGCACCATTTCATTGGCGTGATGGAAAAACCACTGGTCATGCGGGCTCAACGAGGCGCAATAGGTAATTACCAGAGCTTGTTGACCAGATCGCCCGGCGCGACCACTGCGCTGGGCGTAATTGGCAGGTGTCGGCGGGACATTGCGGAGGTACACGGTATTCAGTGCAGAAATGTCGACACCTAGCTCCATTGTTGGCGAGCAGAACATGACCGGCAGACGCTCCAGCGGGGCTTCGTGCGCTGGGTTGTCGGCCCAGTCCTTGCGGTCCTTGTCGGTGTAGCGGAAACGTTGTTCCAACAATTGACGGCGTCCAGCATCCACCTGGGCCGTATGTTCCTGCGCCTCAAAATCAAAAAGCGGATGGCTCTTCTGGCGCAATAAATCGGCGATGTTCAGATAGAGCGCACAGAAGAATTGATTAGCGCCCGTGTCTCCAGCCTGGAGCGACTCTTTTGGCAAACACCAATCCAGCGCGGCTGCATTCAGGCGCCAACCTATCAGCTGTTGATCAAGCGAATGCTTCTGGACATAGCCGTAGAGCGCAGCCGCTTGCAACAGGGCCCCCACCAGCTCGACCCACTCGGGGTCTTTCCAGCTTGTGACTTGACTGGCGAAGTCAGTTTTTTTCCAGAAGGCGGCGGTTTTGATGTCGCGCAGCAGGCGCGAGCGAGGCCCACCCGTCACCAGATCTGTTCTTGGTTTGCCCCGGTATTCCGGCCGTTTACTGAGAATCAGATATTTGGCCGTTTCCAGCAGTTCATCAGGCGCAAAGGCCCACCGCTCGTTGAGGTAAGCGAAGGCACTGGTTCGGGCCTTGTCCTGCTCGACCGGATCGAGATAGCGTGTCTCCAGGCACAACCCGCGACGCATCGTGTTGAAAACAAGCCGACACAAGCTTGCTCGATGCGCTGCATTCAATTTCCTCAAGGTGCCATTTTTTCCGAAGGCGGCAGCGTCGGCACAAAACTCATGCAGACTGCGGTAGTTGATCGCCAGCAACCCCAGTTGATCCAAGTTCGGGTTATTGAAGCGCCAGCCGCGCCGCAAATCACGTAGCAAGCGGTAGCCAATGATGTAGCGCAGCGTGCGCTGAGCTTCTTGCCGAGCCAAACCCATGAGCTTGGGTGTGCGCAGGTATTCGACCAGCGTGGCTTCGTCCAGCCGATCAAAACCGAGTGCCTTGAACACGGCATCTGCCAACTGTTCTTCAATTAGCACATCGTTGCTGCTCTGCAAAGCGCCTATAAGACCTGCGCGCAAGGTCAGCAAGAAGACGAAATCATTGAAATGGCCGGCTTGTAGCGCTGCGTCCTGACGGTTGTCGGTAAAGCCAAGCAATTTGCGCGGATCAGGCTGGCCGCTTGCCGGTTCTTTATCGTTGAAGAGTTGGCGCAGTGCGCTAAGCGTCAGAATCGTTGTGGCCGAGGATCGCCCTTCGCCTGAAAGACTTGCAAGGCGGTTGATGTCTTTGCCATGCGCTTCATGAAGCTGTCTGCAATTCAGACAGAAACGAAACTTTCCCGGGATGTACCAGAATGACTCGCCATGCCCCTCGTTTCCTTGTACGTCAACGCTAACGCTATATGGCACGGCCTTTTTGTAGTTTTGTTTGATCTTGGGTGGGTCGCGGCTCAAATCCAGCCAAGTCTCTGGCAGATCTTCAATATCGCCTCTGTAGGACAGATTGGAGCCCACCGGACACAGGAATCCGTAAAAAACGTCTTCGTTATCGTTTGGCGTAATGTCATCAATTTCGCGCGGAGTGTAACTCGCGGGCTCCCTCTTTGATTGCCAAACCGGAAGGTACTCTTGGCCGCAATCCCGGCAAAAGTGCACGGGATAGAGTTGGACGCCTTCGTCCTGCCGACCTGGCGCAAAACGCTGCGCATCCAGGGTAATATGACGAACACCTTGCGCTTCAAGCGTGGCAAGCACCTTGCCAGGACCGCTGATAAATTGGTGAAGCTTGAACGCAAATGGCGGCCTGCCTTGGGGAGTTTTGACTTCATGTGCAGCCACCAGAAAACGCTGCAGACCGTTGCGCGCCACATCGATCGCACAACCCGCATCGTTCGCCAGTTTTTCACTGGCTGCCTGGATGGTCATCGGCTTTGCCCGACGCGGCGGCTCGTTGTCAGGCAGTTCAATGCCGAGATTCAATTCGACCCAGACCGACAGGGGATCAATCCGAAACGAATCAAAGTTTGCCCAGGAAAATTCAGAGCGTGAGACCGCCGCCGCCAAATGGATTTGAATTGCTGCGACATCTTTTAGCGGGTCAGTTACGCGCTCAAGCGTTTCGCCGATGATGTCCTGCTCGTTTAACCGCGTGCCAAAAAGCTTGCTTGCAACCTCTGCAACGGTCTTGTTTCGATCCGCCAAGCACCCGGTGCTGGACATGGTGGCTGATGTGCCAATACAGACCAATTCATCCGCCAGCAGTCGCTCGCGCAAACGACGCACTAGCAAAGCGACATCCGCACCTTGACGTCCACGATAGGTATGAAGCTCATCCAGGATCAGAAACCTCAGCCCTTGGCAGTGATCCACCACGCGTCGATCCACCTCGTCGAAGCGAGTAAGGATCAGCTCCAGCATCATGAAATTGGTCAACAGGATGTCAGGAGGGTTGTTGGCAATTGCGTAGCGTTCTACCTTTGACTCCTGTCCAGTGTAACGGGCCACCGTAAAGGGTTGCTGCCCATCCGGATAGCCATGTAGAAATTTATCGAGCTCTTCGAGCTGACTATTCGCCAAGGCATTCATCGGATAGATGACGATGGCCCGAGTGCGTGCTGCTTTTTCTTGATCCTTGGCTTTCAAAATCCGATCAATGACAGGGATGAAAAAAGACAGTGACTTTCCAGAGCCCGTGCCCGTGGTGACGACATAGCTCTGCTTTCCCTGCCCCTTGGCCAATGCCTGCAACTGATGAGCATAGAGTTGTAGCGGCTGAGGATGTCCCTCTGCTTTGCCGACCTGAAAGAGTTCGGCACAGGCACGATGCAGTACACCCTCTGCGGCCAGCTCTTGCACTGTACCTTTTCGCTGATAGTTCGGATTGATTTGAACGAGGGGTTCTGGCCAATAACGCCCATCGGCATACTGCCGCTCCACCTCATCCCTAATGTCTGGCGCAGCGATCCGGGAAAAGCTTCGTGAAAACGAGCTGTATTCGCTGATGAGCTGGTCGCGAAAGCCAAATACGTTATTCATTGATTCTGTTCTTCCCTTAGGGAGCGTAGTCGGGTGCAAGTACGATATTCTTGACGCCATACAGCGCTAAGTGGTCTTTCAGCCAAAACCAATATTCATGGCCTTACAAGCTCTCATCAGGCGAAGCATCTAAACTCCAGCGCTGCAGCATATAACCAGCGACTGCAGCGCGAAAGCGCATTCATATCGAGCCATCTTGCCGTCTTGCATTCCGTAGTCCATCCGGATGATCTCCGAACGGCTCAAGCGCGGGTAGAACGGCAGGTACGCGGATTAGTTGAAAACGTTCTCTTTAAAATAGGAATAGAACTTCGATTCCTGAAATGGTGGCTATTTTAGGTAGCTATTGCTGAGCTAGCAATTGGACTTAGGTACACCTGTCAGTCGATGGGGACATTTCAGAACTGGAGCCGGTCTCATCTTCTGTCAAAGTCAACAGGAAATCTATTTTTTGCTGGAACCTTTTGGCATTGCCTTGTCGGGTTGGGGCTTGGCCTTCCCTAGGGACGATGGAGATTCTGGTAGCGCATCTACCAGATGGACGATCGTGCGGAGCCTAATGGCCTTTAGGTAGAACGGGAAAGTCATCGAAGTATTACTTGCGATGCTGCACGAGTCAAAAATGGAACCGATATGCGAAGACTAGCCTCCTTAGGCTGAGACAACATGCATAGGAGGGGTAATCGCAGAAACAGTCGTTTTTCGGAGAGCTTGAAATACGGGATGGGTTAGTCCAATCCTGACTGAAAACATCTAAGAAAACTATCTCCTGAAATTAACTCTCCGAAAAGCTCTACTCAAGTTGAGTTTCAGGAGAGAAATTAATAATGAAATGATCAACTGTGGGTCATTGATTCGACTCCAATCCGCGTATCGGAAGTGCTAGGCCTGCTGCTTTTTGTCATTTGCCAAACGGTGTGTCGAATGAAAAGATTGTTATTGCTATTTTTGCTGATTTGACCCTGCCATGAGGATTATTGAAGCCCCGACCAGACCTACTGCAGGGCTAACAAAAGTTAAATCTAATGGATAACTCTGAGCGTCTGGTTGAACAGTATCTGATAGGCTTAAATCGAGGTGCTGTCATATTTGAGCCAGATGGAAACATTCCCCCAGATTTCTCTATTGCAGGCAGCATCGGCGTCGAAGTACGACGCCTCAACCAGAACTTCGAGTACGAAGATGGGTCAGCCGAAGGTTTGGAAACTCTCGCTATTCCATTATGGCAGCGGCTCCACAGGTTCCTCCCTACAATAGGGCCATCCATCAACGGTGAGAGTTGGTTTGTTGGAACGGATTTCCGACGCCCTATTGGACGTTGGGCCCCACTTTGGACGAGAATCAGGCGAGAACTGGTTGCCTTCATGGTTGCGCCCCACCGAAAGCAATGCACCCTTTCGGTTACAGCCAACTTTCAACTGGACCTAATTCGTGCGAGTAAAGACCATGGGAGCTTCTTTCTCCTCGGAGCTAGCAGCGACGGCGACTCCGGTGGTTGGGTAATGGGTGAGGTCGGAAGGAATCTTCAGCTATGCATCGCGGAGAAGGAAAAGAAAATCGCGCCTTACCGCGCCAAGTACAGCGAATGGTGGTTAGTCCTGCCGGACCACATCGACTTTGGGGTTGATCCGGAAGATCATGAGAAATATAGGACATGGATAGTGCCCAGTTTGAGTCATAGCTTCGCTAAGATTGTCCTCCTCGACCCTCACAACCATCATCGTCGGTTTGAGATTTGAGCATTCGCTTCAGCAGCCACTGAATTGAGTTGATTAAAACGTTGAGTCTAGGCTGATAACTTGGGCGAGTCCATCCTCACGGCACTCATTGTGGGAAAGAAGACGCGGAGGTGTTCTCCTGGTTTTGCAAAAGATTCGATATCGATATTAATGACGCTGAACCCAAGGCTTATACAATTTCTGGGGTAGCCATAAGGAGCCTCCCCAAGGGGCTACCTTATAGTCTGCTGCTTACCCAAATGGCTCGAAATGGCTCAGATTAAGTTTGTGTCATGTTGAACTTGACCTCGTCCTTGACAATGGCAATCATTCCGGTCAGTCTAGGGATAGTAGCGCCAGTGGGCAGGTGTGCTTCCGATCTCGGGAAATCAAGTGTTGTCGGCCCCTTTATAGACGCTGGCGTTACTATTTTAGCGCCTGCACGTATACGATACCTGATATTCAAGGTTAAGTTTTATTTAACAGATGTGTTTTCCAGCGCATCTGCAAGCTCCTTATATGCTTCGGATAATCCAGGGGTCATCCACTGCTCTGGGTTGCCATCTAATAGTTTTATCGCGATGGTTGTCACCATTTTTTCTGCCGCTAGCCTAAGTAAGTCAACTTCATTGTTCATTGCGCTTTCTCCTAATATGTGTACCTTAACTTGCCAGAAGCCTTTTACCTAGCCCCTTGACACGCCAAGCCATCTGAGGGAATCTGGCGTTACGCCAGCGTCGCTAGTAGGTGTTCGGTTTTGGGAAACCAATCGAGAGAAGCCCTAGTCACCGCTGTACTTGGCGCTGGCGTCTCCCTGCTTGGGCACGCAGATCGTGGTCCTTAGGCATAACCAATAACACGATTATCACAAGTTACCTCGCATTTTTTGCTCGATCGACCGCAGGGTATTCTGGATTTCTCGCTCGCGTATTTCAGGGTCAATATCCTGGATGTACTCTACTGCAGAGAAACCATCTCCGCGCTTTCTGTTCTGCGGTGATTCGAGGGAATCGATCAAAAGTGCTTCAAGCGTGGCGATCATCGAGGCGAGGCTTGGTACCAGGGGGAGCTCACGCAGACTGCCCTCCGGCGTGACGTCAAGTAACCCAAACCATGAGAACTGTGGCGCGAGGTGGGGCGCCGGCTGCGGCAGATATGACGATTGAGACTCAACCAATGCATACATCGAGCTGGATTTGCGCAAGTGCGTTTGGTATGCTCCCCCAAGTGTGGAAGGCTGCGTCCGAACGTTTCGGACGTATGCGAGACGCCTTCTTTTGAAGTCGCACTTGGCGCGGGCGAGTCTTCCACACACTTAGAAGTTGTAGATCAAGTCTCCACAATCGGTCCTTGCGGTACTTGACTAGATCGGACTCCTGGTATATTTTTTCTTTAGGGCTTCGCGCTTGCGACAGACCGGTCATGTAGAGGCCGGAACGATCGACAAGCGCGAGGCCTTTCTCTTTGTCGTAGTACCGCGGCAACCCTTCATCAATCCACCTGCTTAAAGACATCTTCCCACTGCTTTTGCTGTAAGCGTTGACAAGCAAGGTAACACTGATTCCCGCTTCGGCTAAACCATCATCACAAGCATGCGCTTGAGCTGCTTTGGCGACAGAAATACCGGTCTCCTAGGAACCGTGTCCTAGTCGAAAATCAGTGAACCAAGCGCCCCCCGCGGCGGCGAAATACTCTACTCTGCCTCAGTAACTTGCTCGTAACACTCGGTTATCTCACCGTTATCAAAAACGTTCAGGGTCTCCGGCTTTTCCTCGATTAGAGAATGGGACAACCTCACCATCCGGCGAGACAAAGACCACCTTCATCTTGCGGGGTGATTTTTGAGGCGCATGTTCTTTACGAAACAACCCCATGTGCCTGAACAGCCGCTCATGGGCACTGTTCTTGTCCCAGAACCTTATCCTGCACGTCCTCGCTGTCACCTTGCCGTCAGTAATGGTCTGGCCGACTTCGATTGATGAGATAGCGGAGGCCGTTGCATCATCAATTTCATGAATGGCTTTCGGTGATCCATCACTGTTGAAGAGCTTCCGAATGTCCGAGAACGCAACTGCTGCGGTCTCCCGAACGATATTCTCGGCGGTTACTTCGCAACGCTTTGCCACTTCTTTTTGCTTCAGCTCGATGGCTTCCTGAACCTTAGCATTTCTTAGCAATCGGCAAGCAGACACTTCAGCTGAATTGCCTCGTGAACGATAGCCAGCACGTGCGTAGGCAGCCGTAGCATTCAGGTCCACGCAGTATTCCACCGCGAATCGTTGCTGCTTGGGCGTAAGTTCAGATCCTCGTGGCTTTTTCATCACGTTCATCCTGGGCAAGTGTTACATACACCTCCTTCATCGCTTTCACCCCTTCGTTGCGCTCGTATGATACCCCTCCAGGAGCGTTCAACTTTGCTACACTCGCTTGCCCCAGAGTTGATAGATACCAGTAGGTAGATGGTAATTCTAGAAAGGTGTACGCCCGGCGGGTCAATTGATTTTCCAAAAGTGCCTTGACTGGTACGCTCGGCGGGTCAATTCCCGCAAAGCTAAAAATAATTGATACGCCAAGCGGGTCAATCATCGCGTAATTGACACGTCCTGCGTACCATCACTTATGGCGTTTGCATTCGTTATACGAAAAGCTGAGCCGTTACCCAAAAGACGGGGCACCGCTTTTAATTTTGGCAAGGGTGGCAATGGCTCGCTTTTCCTCCATGTGCTCCTTGGCCTTTCAGTGGATCGAACGTCCAATTTTCCCTTGCAGTCGTCTATATTGTAGAACGTCACTCCGTAGAGCGTTGCTTTGTTCCGTCCACCCTGACGTGTCACTTCCAACCAGTCGCCGTCCCTCAGCTCTTTCAGGGCCTTGTTGAGCGTGTCCTTTGACTTCCACCCTCTATCCCGCATTATTGTCCATGATGCGCACAAATCGCCGTTGTTGTCTCCCTTGTATTGACCGAGCAGGTCAATTAACAACTTGACCGCATGAGCTGAAAGCTGGGCAAAGCTTTGACTTCTTATTACCACGAAAGGCAAAGGCACGTAGCCCCCGCCTTCCCGTTTGGCTTGAGCATTCTTGAATCGGTTTTTTCCCATTAGCTAATCTTCCGCCAAGCGAGAAAGGAAGCGATACAAGCCCCATAGCTCGATTAAAGACATGGCAGCCAGATCAACTTCTATGCCAAGATGTGAAAAACGCACCGAGAGCGCTTGCAAACGTTCGAGCCAGTGTTCATCATTCATGTTTCACCTCCCGCGCATTTATTAACCCGTCTAGCCATACGCGAGTCTGTCTGCTGCGCCCTTTCCAAGGCTCTTTTGATACGCGAGTGCCGCCTTGCAATGGCAGGAGTTACCCGACTTATGATCTTGTAAAGCCCCTCCAGCCCCGCCCCCTGAAACAAAGCATGAGAGCCATGCTTTACGCTTTCACAAAGATAAAAACAGGTGGAATCTTCTTTGCGGTTCAAACGCCGCACCCAAGCAGGATCAACGGGACATACTGGCGCATTGCAAGACTGGAACTTAGGGCAATCCGGTATGGAAGGCATCAGGCTACCTCCCGACTCTCACGCAGCTTTTCAATTAGGGCGCGAATCTCCCCTACGCACCAGGCAGACGTACGGGGGCCTAATTTTACTGGTTTGGGGAAGCGGCCACATTTAACTCCGGCCCACCAGGTTGATCTACTTACAGGGATTACAGGAGGGATTGGGGGTACTGCGTTGGGATTGCCCAGAATTTGCGATTCACGGACAAAGCCATCTTCAGGTAATTGATACATTTAGAATACTCCCGTCTAAATAAGACCAATACTGGCCGACGGGAATATCGTTGCTCAATTACATGACTCAATCTATGCCGTTAAGGGGCCACGCGTGGCAGTCCAGCCGCTAGACGGATCTGTCTAGCGGCTAAACGGATTTTCGTATCCAGGCAGCAATAGTTCGCTGCGCGTTTTCCTCGCTCAAATGGGCGCCAATGGCTTTACCATACTCAATCGTAATATCTTTGAGTGCATGCGCTGCTCGGTTTGCAGACGGCCATTTACCCTCTTGGTAGCGTTGGAGAGTCCACTCTTTAAGGCTCTGCATAGCGGCATGGCGCTTATCCGCTCCAGATTTACCGAGCTCTGAGAGTTTAAGGCGTAAGGCTGTTTTAACTTCTTCTTCGCTAAGCCCAGCACCTAGCTTCATCCTGAGTGAATATGAAAGCGCCTCATAAGCTAGAAGCAGGCACTCGACTTGGTGCTGTTGTGCGAGCGCGCGGAACCATTTATCTCGGGTTATCCTTTTAACCGGAGTCTGCGGGGGAGCTTCAAATGCTGCATTTATCAACCAACGTCCGTACGCCGCCAGTTGCTCTGGCCCAGAATAGGTTCGTTCAACGGCTGGAGGCACCTCTTTTCCCGAATCGTCATAATAATGATCGTCTTCGCTCAGCCATTCAGGCCGGACAAGCATTTGATCCTTGGAAGTGGATATCATTAAAAACATTTTGTAAACCGGATAAAAATCAAAAAAACCTGCCCCTTCCTCCACTGACCAATCGTCAACCCAATCGTGCATCCTTCTGCCGAGAGTCAGCCAAACATAAGACACGAACGAACCCCTCGGCATAAGCCTCTCCAGCTCGTCTAATAAAACCAACTTGTAGTAATCCGCGTGAAACTCCATCCACTCATGGTCCTTTAAATTTGTGCTGCACAGTCGCACGGGCTTTCTGACATTCAACCTCAAGGGTTGATTAGCTAGAGGTACGCTACGTTTCCTTTGAGTCCAATTACTTCCGCTCCGGCTTTCAATTTATCCAGATAATCCGCCCATTGCTGCATCATCTTTCGGCGCTCAGGAAGGTGAGCTGTTCGGTTATAAGCACGGCCGTTCGGGTCTCTCACGGCATGGGCTAGCTGGTGTTCGATCAGGTCGGGCCTCACCCCTAGCACTTCATCAAGGATTGTCCTAGCCATCGCACGGAAGCCGTGGCCGCTCATTTCATCCTTGGGTATACCCATACGCCGCAGTGCCGCTAGGATAGCGTTATCGCTCATTGGCCGGATGGTGCTGCGTGCGCCTGGAAAGACAAAGCGGCCGGTACCTGTCAGGGCGTGAAGCTCCCGCAGGATCGACACCGCTTGTGTTGATAGGGGAACGATATGGGGCGTGCCTGTTTTCGTCACGGTGTAGCGCCATTCGCCCGCATCAAGATTAATATCCTTCCATTCGGCCTTGCGAAGTTCGCCGGGGCGCACGAATACCAGAGGTGCAAGACGCAGTGCGCAGGCAACTACGAAGGTACCTTCGTAGCCATCCAGTGTTCTCAGCAATTGCCCTACCTGCTTGGGCTCTGTTACAGCAGCGAAGTGTTCGCCTTTTACTGGCGGGAGCGCACCACGCAAATCGCCAGATGGGTCACGCTCCGCTCGTCCTGTTGCCACTGCATATCGGAATACTTGTCCGCAATTTGCAAGTGCCCGATGGGCGGTTTCAAGCGCACCCCGGCTCTCAACTCTCCTCACAACGGACAGCAATTCAGATGGAGCGATATCGGCAATCGGACGTCCACCGATCCAGGGAAAAACATCGCGCTCAAACCTGCGAATAATGCGTTCCCCATGAGCTTCGGACCAGGAGGAGGCATATTTGGAATACCATTCTCGCGCCACTACCTCGAAGCTGCTTGCTGCTCTATTCTGCTTGGTGGCCTTTTGCGCTTTGCGGTTCTCGCCCGGGTCTATACCTTGAGCCAGTAGCTCGCGTGCTTCATCCCGAAGCTCACGAGCACCTTTAATCTTTCGGGTCTTGCCTGTTTCTTCATCTTTTATGACACGACTTGCCAGGGGTACGTCAGGATAGACCCCTAGGGATAACAGCTTTTCCTTGCCATCGAATTTATAGCGGAAGCGCCACCACTTCCCCCCGGAAGGGGTAACAATCAGGAACAGGCCGCGCTCATCAAACAGCTTGACAGGCTTAGCGCCGGGCTTTGCATTGCGTATTGCAGTATCAGTTAGGGGCATAGGGGTAACTCAATTTCAGAAATTGGGGTTACCCCGAAGAGTTACCCCTCTTTAAAGCTGGATGTTGTTGGACAATCTTACCCCTTGCTGGACAAAGAATGCAATAAAAAACCCGCACTTAGGCGGGTTTTTGGACGATATCAGATTTCTTTGGATGGTTTAATGGTGGAGGCGGCGGGAATTGAACCCGCGTCCGCAAGTCCTCTACAGGCAGTTCTACATACTTAGCCATGTTTTTTAATTTAACCTGACATCCGTCAACCGGCGAACTGATGGCAGGCGAGTTACCTATTGTTTAGCGCTCTATAAAGTAACCCTACAAAGCGCGATCCTCGTTAATGGCTCCGCTGCCTGTTGCCAGGCCCGGCGTTGAGGCCCACCGGTGCGGAGTCTAGCCGGATTTAAGCGGCTAAAGCGTAGTTTTCGTCGTTTGCGACTATTGGTTTCCAGATGTATTTACGAGGTAACTGGTCCTCGGTATGCCCTGCTCTGCTTTGCAACCCACGTCGAAGCCAGGTCGCCCCCGGCATTCTTTATTACTGCTAGTTAGATGACTGCGAACCGGAAGAGTTCAATGGAGAGCGCTACGTATTAATCCCCCGGCACTCCTCAAAGATTCTCTTGATTCGCAACAACACTATGGTCGGGATTATACCCGATATTTTTTTAACTGCAGGGTAGACCCCGTCATATCCTGAATTTTGTCTTTACCGGAGTTGTGCCAATAGTAAGTCCTCTATTAGCGTCTTCTTCATCGTTGATCCTTCGATCCTTTGGCAAGCTCGGATGAGGGGGAACGGGGAGTCGAGAGATTGAAGCCACCCTCTCCCCGTTCCTCTCCCTTTCAGAGAGGGGGCTTTTCCAGACGAACAAGTACGAAAGGATCGGGCGAACGGTTTTTACAAATACCCGAGCAGTTCTTCGGGTCGGTCTATGAGGTATCTTGCGCCCCAGGTTTCGGGGGCGCCTACATTGCCAAGATAGCCGTATCTGGCAATGATGGGTTCCATGCCGGCAGCGAGGCTGGCCTGGACGTCGCGCAGGTCGTCGCCCAGGTAGATGCATTCTTCCGGCGGAACGGCTATTGCTCCGCTTGCAGTCAGCAGGGGCTCGGGATGGGGCTTGGAGTGCGTGGTATCGCCCCCACTGATGATGCAGGCGGCACGGTTGCCCAAACTCAGCGCCTGCATGAGCGGCACGGAAAAGCGGGCAGGTTTGTTGGTGACGATGCCCCAGATCATGCCTCGGTCATCGAGTTGGTCGAGGAGATCTGCGATACCTGCGAATAAAGAGGTTTCGCGGCAGAGATGTTCCGCGTAGAAGTCGAGGAATTCGGCGCGCATGGCGTCATATCCGGCGTCCCCCGGCTTGATGTTGAATCCAAGGCCCAACAGGCCGCGCGCGCCCGCTGAAGCTTCGGTGCGGATGAGCTCCAATGGCAGGGGTGGCAGCCCGCGGGCAATGCGCTGCCGATTCAGGGCATACCCGAGATCGGGTGCGGTATCGGCAAGCGTTCCGTCGAGATCGAAGAGGATGGCGTTAATCATGAAAGAGGCATGGACATAAACCGGGGAATAAAGAGGAGATGCCAATCCAGATAAGATGTAACCGATGATCGGACAGGCAGAAAATGATCGCTTGAATCTGGCCCTGGAGCGTGAGATTTCAGGCGCGCAATGCCATGATGTAGTTGACGTCGGTATCCTGTCCCAGGGAGTACACTTTGGTGATGGGATTGTAGCTCATGCCGATTACTTCCTGCACATCCAGCCCTGCTTCGCGGGCCATGCGCCCAAGTTCAGACGGCTTGATGAATTTGGCATAGTCGTGCGTCCCGCGCGGCAGCAGATTCAACACGTATTCCGCGCCGATCACAGCAAACAGGTACGATTTTGGGTTGCGATTGATGGTCGAGAAGAACACCCAGCCACCGGGCCTGGTGAGTTCCGCGCAGGCTCTTACCGTGCTGACCGGATCCGGCACATGCTCCAGCATTTCCATGCAGGTGACCACATCATAATGATGCGGCTGCTCCGCGGCGAGCGCTTCCACTGCGATTTTACGGTAATTGACTTTATTCCCGCTTTCCAGCAGGTGCAGCTTTGCCACCTTCAGCGCCTTGTCACCCAGATCGATGCCGGTTACCTGCGCTCCACTCTCCGCCATGCTTTCAGACAGGATACCCCCGCCACAGCCGACATCCAGGACAGCTTTACCCGCCAGGCGGGCATAGCGGTCTATGTAACCCAGCCGCAGCGGGTTGATCTCATGCAGCGGCTTGAACTCGCTGTTGGGGTCCCACCAGCGATGCGCGAGCTGGTTGAATTTTTCCAGTTCCAGCAGATCAACGTTGACGCTGCTATTTTCGATTTCTTTATCCATCATTTTTCGTGAACTGCTATCACGCCCGTTGTCATTTGTTCCCGCCAGAATTCAGCCCTGTGCACCAATTCTTCCCGGTCCAGCGTAGTCAATTCCCCGTCACGCAGCAGCATTTTACCATTTACCCACACATGACTCACGTGTTCACGTCCGGCAGCATAGACAAGATGGGAAACAGGATCATAGCAGGGCGCCATATCAAGACTGGAGAAATCCACTGCAGCAATATCCGCAGCTTTGCCTGGAACAAGGGAACCGATACGGTCTCCCAATCCTAAAGCCCTGGCCCCGTTGAGCGTGGCCATTTGCAGCACCTGCCACGCAGGCATCACTTCTGCCCTGCCGCTTTGTCCTTTTGCCAGCAGTGCCGCAAGCCGCATTTCTTCGAACATCTTGAGGCGGCTGTTACTTGCGGCGCTATCCGTTCCTAATCCCACGTTGACTCCTGCTTCGGTAAGAGCGGCAACGGGCGCAAGTCCGCTGGCATGTTTCAGGTTGGAAGAAGGGCAATGGGCTACGGAACAGCCTTGCTGCGCCAGCAGTTCGATTTCCCCCTCGGTAAGATGCACCATGTGCACCGCAATCAGATTGGGACCGAGCAGTCCGAGCTTGTGCATGCGCTCAAGCGGGCGCATTCCGTAGCTTTTCAGGCTGTTGCTGATTTCATCCCCGGTTTCGTGCAGATGAATGTGAATGGGCACATCCAGTTGCTCTGCATAGGTGAGAACCCGGGACAAATTTTTGTCACTTACCGTGTAAGGCGCATGCGGGGCAAAACAGAATGACAGGAGGGGGCGCGAGTTATAATCGTCGCGCAGCGCCAGGCCCTTGGTCAGATAGTCGTCAGGATCGCTTGCGTAGGCGGTGGGAAAGTCGATTGCAATCATGCCGATGCTGGCGCGCATGCCCGAGGCCAGAGCGGCGCGAGCCGTTGCTTCCGGAAACAGGTACATGTCATTGAAACAGGTGACTCCGCCCTGCAACATCTCGGCGCATGCCAGCCGGGTACCATCGAAGACAAAACCTGCGGTCACGTGCTTCGCTTCCGCCGGCCAGATATGGTTGGTTAGCCACTCCATCAAAGGCAGGCCATCTGCCATCCCTCGCATCAGCGACATGGCCGCGTGCGTATGGAGATTTATCAGGCCGGGAATGAGCGCATGCCTGTTCAGCACGACACGTTCGCGCGGCTCGAATTGTACGTGTACCTCATCGCGGGGCAGGATTGCGCGAATCATGCCCTGGTCAATTGCAATGGCATGATCATGAAACACTGCACCTGCGGGCTCAACCGGGATTACCCAGCGCGCCTCCAGCAAGGTATCAATTTTTACCGGATCCACCATCATCGCCGAAGCTTAGCAAAAAAAAACCCTGCCGCGACGGCAGGGTCTGATTTTTTTGTGTTTTTTGTATGTGAATCGAATTATTGTATCGTTTCCTTCATCGTTTCCTTGGTTCCGGCGACTTCAACTTCGACGCGGCGGTCCGGTTGCAGGCATGCAATCAGGGCCTTGGTCCTCTTGTTACCCTTGCAGGTATCGCCTGTTACAGGATCCGCTTCGCCCTTGCCGTCGATGAAAATGCGATCAGCCGGGATGCCTTTTTCGTTGACCAGGTAAGCCTTGACGGATTCAGCGCGGCGCATGGAAAGTTTCTTGTTATACGCGTCGCTGCCGAGGCGGTCGGCATATCCGATGGCAACGATGGTGTCGTATTGGACGCCGCCGAGCTTGGTCGCGAGATCATCCAGGGTCTGTTTGCCTTCGGGCCTCAGGTTGGCCTTGTCGAAATCGAACAGTTGATCGGCGGAAAGCGAGATTTTTTCAGGTTCAGTGTAAACAGGAGCAGGAGCAGGGGCAGGAGCGGGTTCTGGAGCAGGGGCTTCGACTTTTTTCTCGGGTTTTGGCAGCAGGTCAGGATCGCACTCATAGATCGCCATTGCAGGTGTCCAATAACCGGTGCGCCAACAGTCTCCGGAAGAATCTCTGACTACCTCGCCAACGCTATCGACCGCGTAGGCCTCAGGTATCTCCTGAGCCATAGCGACGCCTGAAAACAGCATTGGCAAAACAGCCGCTCCAAGCAAGAATTTTTTCGTTACTGTATTTTTCATGCTATGCCCCTTTTTAGAAAAACTAAGATTCAAGATCAGATCATCCCTGTAAGTCATGCAAATGAAAGACTAAGCCATCTTATTATAGCAGGCCCATCATCGCATAATCGCGCTTCGATTATGTATTCATATATTTGTCCTTGTCAAATGGGGGTGTTGCAATCGGCATGAAAACTGGCCTTTCGGGGTGACTCCCATACAGGTGGCATGCTAAAATGGGGGGCTTTATGTGCCGATATCAGGAAAGAAATATATCCTCGATATGTTCCCGCAAGTTCCTGCCTCCCTTCAAAAGTAATGGATCAATTCGCGAAAGAAACCCTGCCGATCAGCCTCGAAGAGGAGATGCGCCGCTCCTATCTCGACTACGCCATGAGCGTCATCGTGGGACGCGCATTACCCGATGTGCGCGACGGCCTGAAACCGGTGCACCGCCGGGCGCTATTCGCTATGCATGAACTCTCCAATGACTGGAACCGCCCCTACAAAAAATCGGCGCGCATTGTCGGTGATGTCATCGGTAAATACCACCCCCACGGTGATACCGCCGTATATGACACTATAGTAAGGATGGCGCAGAATTTCTCGCTGCGCTACATGCTCGTGGATGGACAGGGTAACTTCGGCTCCGTGGATGGCGACAACCCGGCGGCAATGCGTTATACCGAAATCCGCATGTCGCGCATCGCGCATGAGATGTTGGCCGATCTGGATAAGGAAACGGTTGACTTCGGCCCTAACTACGACGGGACCGAGAAAGAGCCGCTGATCCTGCCGACCAAAATCCCGAACCTGCTTATCAATGGTTCGTCCGGCATTGCGGTGGGCATGGCAACCAATATTCCACCGCATAACCTGAATGAAGTGACGGATGCCTGCCTCGCCCTGCTGAAGGACCCTGAAATCGCTATTGACGATCTGATCGACCTGATACCGGGCCCGGACTTTCCCACCGCCGCCCTGATCTACGGCGTGACTGGCGTAAGGGAAGGCTATCGCACGGGCCGTGGGCGCGTGGTCATGCGCGCGCGCACTCACTTCGAGGATATGGAAAAAGGGGGCGGACGCCAGAGCATCATTATCGATGAGCTGCCCTACCAGGTAAACAAGGCCAATCTGCTTGTCCGTATCGGAGAATTGGTGCGGGAGAAGAAAATCGAAGGCATTTCCGATTTGCGCGACGAATCGGATAAATCGGGAATGCGTGTGGTTATCGAACTGCGCCGCGGCGAAGTACCCGAGGTGGTGCTGAACAATCTCTATAAAGAAACGCAAATGCAGGACACCTTCGGCATGAACATGGTGGCCCTGCTTGACGGGCAGCCGCGCCTGCTGAATTTGAAGCAGATGCTGGAGGCATTCTTGCGCCACCGGCGCGAGGTTGTTACGCGGCGCAGCGTGTTCGAGTTGAAAAAGGCGCGTGAACGCGGCCACCTGCTGGAGGGACTCGCCGTCGCATTATCCAATGTGGATGAAGTGATTGCCCTGATCAAGGCGGCGCAGACGCCTGCAGCAGCCAAGGAAGCATTGATGTCGCGAGTGTGGCGCTCGCAACTGGTGGAGCAAATGCTGGCGCGCGCTGCAGTGGATGCAAAACAATTCCGTCCCGAGGGTCTGGCGCCCGAATACGGGTTATTCGATGACGATTATCACCTTTCCGATGCGCAGGCGCAGGCTATACTGGAATTGCGCCTGCAACGCCTGACAGGGCTCGAGCAGGACAAGATTGTCAGCGAATATAAGGATGTAATGGAAAGAATAGCCGACCTTCTCGACATTCTTGCCCGGCCGAAGCGCATCACGGCCATTATCACCCAGGAACTTGTTGCCATGAAGCAACAGTTTGGTGATAAACGCCGCAGCGAGATCGTCATCAATACCCAGGATCTGAGCATGGAGGACCTGATCGCCTCCGAGGATGTGGTCGTGACCCTGTCGCACAATGGGTACATCAAGTCCCAGCCGCTCGATGACTACCGGGCGCAGAAACGGGGCGGCCGCGGGAAGCAGGCCACGGGCACCAAAGATGATGATTTCATCGACAACCTGTTTATCGCCAATACGCACGACTACATCCTTTGTTTTTCCAGCCGGGGGAGGGTCTACTGGATCAAGGTGTACTCCGTGCCGCAGGGAGGGCGCGCTTCCCGCGGCAAGCCTATCGTCAACCTGGTGCAACTCGAACGCGGCGAGAAGATCAATGCCATTCTTCCGGTAAAGACATTCGATGACAACCGTTATGTATTTATGGCAACTTCCTTCGGCACAGTGAAAAAAACACCCCTGTCGGAGTTTTCGCGACCGCGCGCGAGTGGCATCATAGCGGTAGGTCTCGACGAGGATGATTTTCTGATCGGCGTGGCGCTGACCGAGGGCAAGCATGATGTGATGCTCTTCTCCGATGGCGGAAAAGCCGTGCGTTTCGACGAGAATGACGTACGCCCGATGGGACGGGGCGCCCGGGGCGTGCGCGGGATGACGCTGGGCAAGGGGCAAAAGGTGATCTCGCTGGTGGTAGCCGAGAGCGAGGAGCAGGCAGTGCTGACCGCAACCGAGAATGGCTATGGCAAGCGTACTCCCATCAGCGAATACACTCGTCACGGGCGTGGTTCGCAGGGCATGATCGCGATCAAGACGACCGAGCGAAACGGCAAGGTCGTGGCGGCACGGCTCGTGCGCGAGGATGACGAAATCATGCTCATCACGACCGGGGGCGTGCTGATCCGCACACGGGTGAAAGAGGTTCGCGAGATGAGCCGGGCAACGCAGGGCGTGATACTGATCAACCCGGATGAGGGTGAGAAACTTGCCGGGCTGGAAAGGGTCGTGGAAACTGACGAAGCGCCAGGATTAGGGGAAGGCTTAGCCACGGATCAGCCGTGAAACAGCCAGGGTAAGGAACGCATAAGGAATTCATAAGGAACTCCGATGGAACCCATCTATAACTTCAGTGCAGGTCCAGCAGTATTACCGAAGGAAGTTTTGCAGCAGGCGCGCGACGAAATGCTCGACTGGCACGGCAGCGGCATGTCGGTGATGGAGATGAGCCATCGCGGCAAGGAATTCATGTCGATCGCAGCGAGGCTGGAGGCGGATTTGCGGGAATTGGCCGGTATCCCTGCCAATTACAAGGTGCTCTTTTTGTCCGGCGGCGCTTCCAGCCAGTTCGCGATGGTGCCAATGAACCTGTTGCGCGGCAAAAAAAATGCCAACTATATCAATACAGGCCAGTGGTCCACGAAAGCGATCAAGGAAGCGAAAAAATATTGTGCCGTTCACGTTGCAGCTTCCTCGGAAGATGCAAATTTTACGTATGCGCCCACGCAGGATAAATGGAACATCGATCCGGATGGGGCCTATCTGCATTACACGCCCAATGAGACGATTGGCGGAGTGGAGTTCAACTGGATTCCGGACTTGCCGGGTACCGATATGCCCCTGGTGGCGGACATTTCTTCCGCCTTTATGTCACGCCCCCTGGATGTAAGCAGGTTTGGGCTGATTTATGCCGGCACGCAGAAAAACGTAGGTCCTGCAGGTCTGTGTATTGTCATCGTGCGCGAGGATCTGATAGGAACAACCGTGCCGGGCACACCGACCATGTTCGATTACAGGATTCACGCCGATAACGATTCCATGTACAACACGCCGCCGACTTATGCCATGTATATTACGGGGCTGGTGGTGGAGTGGCTGAAACAGAAGGGCGGGCTTCAGGCAATGGAGAAAATCAACATTGCCAAGGCGCGCCTGCTGTATGACTTTCTGGACACTACTGATTTTTATCATTGCCCCGTGGCAAAACCCGACCGGTCGCGCATGAATGTGCCGTTCACTTTAAAAGATCCGGCGCTCGATGAAGAGTTTCTGAAACAGGCGCGAACCCGCGGCCTCATCCAGTTGAAAGGCCATCGTTCTGTCGGCGGAATGCGCGCTTCGATATACAACGCAATGCCGCTTGAAGGCGTAAAGGTTCTGGTGGAATTCATGAAAGAATTTGCGAGCAATCATGCCTGAACGTGCACATAAAATTTTCCGGATACTGACGCTCAACCAGATTTCGCCGCTGGGCCTCAAGCTTTTTGATTCCGGCCATTATAAGGTGGGCAGCGATACAGCCGAGCCCGATGCGATTCTGGTGCGCTCCCATAACATGCTGGACATGGATATTCCTTCCAGTGTGAAAGCAATAGGCCGGGCTGGGGCAGGCACGAACAACGTACCGGTCAACGCCATGAATCTGCGCGGCGTGCCTGTTTTCAACGCCCCGGGGGCGAATGCCAACGCGGTCAAGGAACTGGTGCTGGCGGGCCTGCTGATCGCCTCCCGCAATCTGATTCCGGCGATTCATTTCACCGAGAAACTGGAAGGCGATAACGAGACCCTGAACAAGCTGGCCGAAAACGGCAAGAAACAGTTCGCGGGGACCGAATTGCCGGGGCGCACTCTGGGCATTGTCGGTTTGGGCGCTATAGGACGCCTGGTGGCTGATGCAGCGCTTCGGCTTGGCATGAAGGTGATGGGATACGACCCCAATATCACTGTGGACGCAGCCTGGAACCTGTCTTCAGAAGTCAAGCGAGCGGAAAGCATTGAAGCTCTGCTGCGCAACAGCGAGTTTGTAACACTGCACGTACCCCTAGTGGACTCGACCCGGCACCTCGTCAACCGGCAGGTTGTGCAAAGCATGAGAAACAGTACAATTCTGCTCAACTTTTCGCGTGACGGCATCGTGGATGAAAATGCCGTACTCGAAGGAATCGAGATGGGGAAGATAAAATATTACGTAAGCGATTTCCCCAGCGAAAAACTTCAACATCATGCAAGGGTGATCACCTTGCCGCACTTGGGCGCATCCACACAGGAAGCGGAAGAGAATTGCGCGGTGATGGTGACGAGGCAGGTAATCGATTATCTGGAGAACGGCGGTATTACCAATGCAGTCAACTTCCCCAATATAGCAATGGAGCGGGAATCCCCTTATCGACTGGCCGTTGCGAATGCCAACGTACCGAACATGGTGGGCCAAATTTCAACCGCCATGGCGAAAGCCGGTCTCAATATCCACACCATGGGCAACAAGTCCCGCGGCGAAATGGCCTATACCCTGGTGGATGTCGATAGTCCGGTACCACAAGAAACGATCGACGAGATTGCGGCGATAAAGGGTGTGCTGAATGTGCGCTACCTGCCCATACCGGCCAAATAGCTGCCATCTCAGTCTATGGCTTTGGCAGGCACGGTTCAAGACAAAAATTATCCCCCGATGACCGCTCAACTCAAACAGCTCCGCGACAAGATAGATGCAATCGACAGCGAGCTCCTGAAACTGGTGAGCGCGCGGGCAGATATCGCACGCGAAATCGGAGAAATCAAGAATGGCACTGCGTATCGGCCCGAACGTGAAGCTCAGGTGCTGGCGCGGATGCGCGAACTGAACCCGGGACCCCTGGAGAATGAACAGGTTGGGCGGTTATTTACGGAGATCATGTCTCTCTGTCGATCCATGGAAGAACCTCTGACGATCGCATATCTGGGGCCGAGAGGCACGTTTTCCGAAGAGGCGGCACTCAAGCGCTTCGGTAGCGTTGTGACTTCCCTGCCGTGCAATTCGATAGATGACGTATTTCGCAAGGTGGAGGCCGGCAAGGCGGATTATGGTGTTGTGCCGGTAGAGAACTCGACCGAAGGCGCAGTGGGCCGATCGCTCGATCTGTTGCTGCAAACGCGGTTGAAGGTGTGCGGTGAAGTGGCGCTGGCCATACATCAGCTTCTGCTGGCACATCATGCCGACCTTGCACGCATTCGCAGGATTTACTCTCATCCTCAATCGTTTTCCCAGTGTCACGAGTGGCTCAATGCCAATCTGCCCCATTTACCCGCATCGGCAAGGATCAACGCCGCAAGCAATGCGGATGCCGCGAGACTGGCGGCGGAAGATGAAAGCGCTGCGGCAGTGGCAGGAAAAAAGGCAGGAGAAGTATATGGCCTCACTGTCTGTGCCGAGAACATCGAGGATGATCCCAATAATACGACGCGCTTCCTGATAATAGGCGAGCAGGAAGTTGCACCTTCCGGCAGGGATAAGACATCGCTGGTAACGTCGGTCAGGAATCGGCCGGGCGCCATACATGAGCTACTGGCCCCGTTCGCCCATCATGGAGTCAGCATGACCCGGCTTGAATCGCGTCCGTCCCGTGCGGGTTTATGGGAATACGTGTTTTTCGTGGATGTCGAAGGCCACCAGCAGGAGCCGAAAGTCTCTCAGGCGCTGCACGAACTGGTGGGAAAAGCAGCGTTTCTCAAAGTGCTCGGTTCATATCCCGCAGCCTGACCCTGCTCTTCTGTTTTCCCACAAACCTCCATGCGCTACCCCGAAATCCCATGCCCGTAAAGTGAGCCCGTGCGATGATCCTGTTACCCTGCGAAAAATTCAACGTCATATCATTGCAGCTCCGAATCCCGAAATCCCCGGTATTTCTGGTGCCGCGGGCCATGACGAAGATTTGCCTATGGCCAAGAAACGGGTTATTGCAAGCATGAATCCATGCTTTTTATGCGATTGCCTGTCTCGTTGACGGTTATTATTTTCTGCTTTTTCTTCCCTCTGCAATTCACGGTACCATCTTATGAATATTTGCGATCTCGCTCCTGCGTATATCCGTGCCATCAGTCCCTATCAACCCGGCAAGCCTATTTCTGAACTGGCGCGGGAGATGGGGATGGATGAACAGTCCATCATCAAGCTTGCGTCCAATGAAAACCCCCTGGGAACCAGTCCAATGGCTCTGAACGCAATGAGCAAGGCGCTCGGCGAGGTTTCGTTGTATCCGGACGGAAGTGGTTTTGAACTGAAAACAGCTTTATCTGAGCGCTACGGCGTGACCAGCGATCAGATCGTGCTGGGCAACGGTTCCAACGACGTTCTGGAGTTGGCCGCCCGCGTATTCCTGAAGCCGGGAGCTTCGACCGTTTATTCGCAGCATGCCTTTGCGGTTTATCCACTGGTAACGAAAGCAGTGGGTGGAATCGGCATTTCCGTTCCCGCCAGGAACTATGGACATGATCTTGACGGCATGCTGGATGCCGTGGCGCCTGAAACACGGGTTGTATTTATTGCCAATCCCAACAATCCCACCGGCACTCTGCTGCCTGCCGATGATGTACTGCGCTTTCTCGAGCGTGTGTCCCCGGATGTGCTGGTCGTACTCGATGAAGCATACAACGAGTACCTGCCACCCGCCCTCAAGGGAGATAGCATTGCCTGGCTGAAGCAGTTTCCCAATCTCCTCATTACCCGCACCTTCTCCAAAGCTTACGGCATGGCAGGCGTGCGCGTCGGTTTCGGCCTTGCGCATCCTCAAGTTGCCGGTCTGATGAACCGCGTGCGCCAGCCATTCAACGTCAACAATATCGGTCTCGCCGGCGCGGTGGCTGCGCTGCAGGATGAGGAATTTGTAAAGCGTTCTTATGCGCTCAATCAGGCGGGCATGCTGCAGATTGTCACCGGACTGCGCCAGATGGGAATCGAGTACATTCCATCCTACGGAAATTTCCTGAGCTTTCGGGTGCCGGGCGATGTGAAGGCAGTAAATGAGAGCCTATTGAGGCAGGGCGTGATTGTCCGCCCCATCAGCATCTATGAAATGCCGGAACATCTCCGGGTAACTGTCGGGCTGGAACCTGAAAATGAGAAATTCCTGAAATCGCTGGCAATAGCGTTGGAGACGGCGGGAGGGGCAGCAGCAGACACAATACCGGAGATGACGGCGAGAGTCTCCCAGGTTGCAGCGGGGGGATCAGCGTGATTATTGTCATGAATAACGGCGCCACCGAAGAGCAGATCGACACGGTGGTTGCAA
This sequence comes from Nitrosospira multiformis, assembly GCF_003050865.1. Lineage (GTDB taxonomy): Bacteria > Pseudomonadota > Gammaproteobacteria > Burkholderiales > Nitrosomonadaceae > Nitrosospira > Nitrosospira multiformis_E. The sequence goes on from NZ_QAOK01000022.1 coordinate 42,143, forward strand.
AAATTCGAAGCTTCGATCTCGACGCGAACGTTTCGCGCGGCACCGAACGCACCGTAATTGGTGCAATTGGCGATGAGCGCAAGCTCAGCCCTGAAATATTCGATACGCTGAGCGGTGTCGAATATTCGATGCATATCGTCAAGCAGTACAAGATCGTGTCGCGCGAATGGCACAAGGATAATTCGATAATCAATGTGGGGGGCGTGCCGATTGGCGGCGACCAGGTGCAGGTGATTGGAGGCCCCTGTTCGGTGGAAACGCAGGAGCAGATGGATTCGGCGGCGCAACATGTCGCGGATGCGGGCTGCCAGCTGATGCGTGGGGGCGCCTTCAAGCCCCGCACCAGTCCCTATACCTTCCAGGGCAATGGCGAAGAAGGATTGAAAATGTTCCGCAGGGCTGCGGACAAGCACAACCTCCGAATCGTCACGGAATTGATGGATGCGCGCATGCTGGACACTTTCCTTGAGTATGATGTGGATGTGATCCAGATCGGTACACGCAGCATGCAGAACTTCGAACTTTTGAAAGAAGTGGGGCGCATCAACAAGCCCGTGATACTGAAGCGCGGCATGTCCGCAACCGTTTCCGAATGGCTCATGGCGGCAGAATACATCGCCGCAGGAGGGAACCATAACATCATTTTCTGCGAACGCGGCATACGCACCTTTGAAACTGCTTATCGCAACGTAATGGATGTAACGTGCATCCCCGTGCTGAAAAAAGAAACGCACTTGCCGGTAATCGTCGATCCCTCCCATGCGGGGGGGAAGGCATGGATGGTGTCCGCCCTGGCGCGCGCGGCAGTCGCAGCGGGGGCGGATGGCCTGCTGGTGGAGATGCATCCTAACCCATGCGAAGCCTGGTGCGACGCAGATCAGGCATTGAATCCCGAGGAATTTCGTGATCTGATGGGATCGCTGAAAGGAATAGCGGCAGTAATCGGACGAAGTCTTTGATGAATAGCTGGATACAGGTAGCAGCCATGCAAGGCTCTCCGTGACATCAACCGCTCACACAAACCGATTCCGACGATGACCACTACCGTGATCCACAAACTGGTGGTTATCGGCGTGGGCCTGATCGGTGGCTCATTCGCGCTCGCATTGCGCAAGGCAGGTGTGGTCAGGCATATCACCGGCGTTGGCCGCAGCAGGGAAAACATGCGACGGGCCTTCACGCTGGGCGAGATAGACGAGATTGCCAGCGACATTGAATCAGCCTTGAAGGATGCGGATCTGGTGTTCCTCGCTGTGCCGGTCGGACAAACCGGTGAAATCATGGCGCAGATATCCCCATATCTGGCGTCCTCCACCATCGTGACAGATGCGGGCAGCACCAAGCAGGATGTGGTAGCGGCAGCACATTCCCATCTCGCCCCTCATCTGAAAAATTTTGTTCCCGGACATCCCGTTGCCGGTGCTGAAAAGAGCGGAGCAGGCGCAGCCAATGCAGATCTGTTTCGCGGCAAAAATGTTGTACTGACGCCCCTCAAGGAAACCAGCCGGGAGGCAACGCAAAAGGTAACGGAATTATGGGAGGCTTGCGGAGCGCGGGTTTCCCGGATGAGTGCGACCCGGCACGACGAGATATTGGCTGCTGTCAGCCATCTCCCCCATGTTCTTGCCTTTGTGCTGATGAATCATGTCGTCTCTGCCGGAGCCGATGGAAGCAATGACGCGCATGACAACGAGCTGCTGCGTTTTGCCGGCAGCGGCTTCCGCGATTCGACGCGTATCGCTGGCAGCTCTCCCGAGATGTGGCGGGACATATGTCTTGGCAACCGGGAGGCGCTGCTCAACCAGATCGATGCGTACCAGAAGGAATTGACAGCCGTGCGTGGAATGCTGGCGCATGGCGATGGTGATGCGCTCGAAAGATTTTTCGCGAATGCACGCAGCGCAAGGGAACGCTGGCTGAAAAGCTTGCCCAGATAAATCGATGGGTCATCATTGATTATGATTTGTGGGCGATGGGCTTGTCAGTGAACAGATAGTCTCTCATTTCCATCGAAAAGACCGGATCCTTACGGCGAATCCATTCGAGCACCATCGCCGCGTGCTCCTTTTCCTCATCACGGTTATGCGCAAGAATTGCCTTGAGCTCCTCGTCCTTGCAGGAATCCACGCGCTGGTTATACCAGTCTATCGCTTCCAGTTCTTCCATCAGCGAAACGATCGCCTTGTGCATGTCCCGTGTTTCGTCGGAGAGCTCCTCAATGGGTTCGTGGTAACCCTCATTTGCCATGCTACCTCCTCGACTCGATCAGTAAAATTCTACCGGGACTTGATTGCTGGAGCCAAGGCCGCCAGCGCTGCAATTCCGCGAGTTATATACTACCCGTAAAAATCTTCCTTGAATTGATTTCTGATCTGTTCCAGTTGCGCCCGGTTCCCGATGAGCGCCTCAACACAATCCGGATCCAGTTTGTTCCCTGCCAACTTCCGCAATTCTCCAATAGCATCGTCAATGCTCCATGCTTCTTTATAAGGACGGCGGCTGGTGAGTGCGTCGAATACATCCGCTACCGCGACGATACGTGATTCCATGGGAATCCGATCACCGCTCAACCCCTGGGGGTAGCCTTTACCATCCAGCGTTTCATGATGATGTTCGGCAATGTTGCGCAGGATGGAAACGTATTCGGATTCGATCCCGAAGTCGACCAGCATCCGGTCAATGACCTGCCGACCTTTGCCGGTATGCGTTTTCATGATCTCCCGCTCATTCATGTCAAGAAGCCCGGGTTTGAGCAGGATACTGTCGGGAATTCCGATCTTGCCAATATCATGCAATGGCGAAAACAGAAACACATATTCGACATATTCGTCGTTGAAGGCGTACTTCGGAGCGAGTTCGCGGGCAACTATCCTGGCATAGCGCGACATGCGATCGAGGTGCGCGCCTGTTTCAGTATCGCGCAGGTTCGCGATCTCGCGGGCAGCCTGGACAGTGGCAATCATGGTGCGAACAACCGAGAATTCATTGATTACGACCAGTGAGACCAGATGAGCGAATACATGCAGGAAATGCAGCGTCTCCGCATTAAATACATTTTTCCGGTAGGAGTTGAAGAATACGAACCCGAAAAACTCCCCCTTCAGATACATCGGCAGGGTATAGCTCGCCCCATACCCCTGCGCGACGATCCGTTTGGTATGTTCTTGTTTACTATTCGTGAAAATCGACAGGTCATTGACGACCCGGGGCGTACCGGTCTTCAGGATTTGGCGTAAAGATTTAGTATCGCTTAACTTGGTCTGATACAACGTGAGTGGAGACGATCCGCCACTGCTATGAATGAATGTCTTCAAGTCGTCCGTTTTGGGGTCGTAGAGTACCACCGAGATGCGATCTATGAATGGAAACCGACTGTGAAGAGTTTCATGCAGACTCTTCAGTTTATCCGAAAGTGGCGCGGAGCGATTGAGCGCGCCGAGTGTATCGGGATATTGTGGCATGAAGATTTCCGGGTTCCGGGAAAGACAATGCTTGTATTTATCGTAGCATAATCCGCCCGCACAGAATTTTCAGGATTCGTTTTCGAAAACAGTTTATGCTGGGGTGCAGTTCTCCTACTTCCTATTTCTCCGTTTCTCTGCTTCTCTATTTCCCGACCGCGCGCTTCTCCAGATCGTCAAAAACGCCGTTGACAATATTTTCCAGGTCATACGGACCATCACGTCCATAGGTAACACATTTTTCATAGCCGGTCACCGCAAAGCAGATGCGTGTGCTCCCTGCATCCATCATGCGCAATGCAGAAGTCGCAATCATTCCATCGTCCTTGAGAAAGACAGAATAGCGCGCGGTATATTGCGAAGGAAGTTCAAAGAAACGAATCCTGTAAAGCTCGTTCAGGAGGGCAACCAGTGCGCTGGTAGAGTAGGAAACTTGCAGAAATTCTTCCCCTTGTTCGAATGCAGCCGTTCCCTTGCCCGACAGGCTGAGCCGCCGAACTGGAAAGGCCGCCTTGCCAGGCTGGCGGGTCAGATGGAGATTGACCTCCTGGATAGGGTAAGCGAGTGGAGGACCATCAGGTCCCAAGGTGCGTTCGCCTGCCATGGACGCTGACCCGGCAAAAAACAATATGAAAACAGGGAGCAGCCTGACGGGGAAAATCCAGTGCGGTAATGACCGTACTCGATAAGCCAGGAAAACCAGGCTGCGGAATCGCCGCAGGGCAGCGGCACGAAAAATTATTCCGGCAGAATCACTGGTCATGGCGCTTTTTGCGCCGTGTTACCCAGCCCAGGAATCCCAACCCGGCCAGCATCATCGCGTAGGTCTCCGGTTCGGGCACAGCCGTTACTGTATATCCAATATCATGGAGAATGCCGATTTCGAGCGCGCTGTAGTCGCGGGCATAAGGTCCCGTATCAGAGGCGGCCAGCATCATCATTCCCGCATAAGCGCTATTATTATCATCCAGATGAGAAACGCTGCTCCCCTCCTCCCACGGGGATGGGGTATATAGGCCTACTGGATTACCCCCGTTTGCCGCTACGGCGTTGGTTCCATCGAAGAACAGACCTCCTGCGGGACTTCCATCCCCCACGCTGCCCGCGTCCCAGACCGTCTCGTTGATCGCGAAAGTTGTGGGATCAATGACCGGGGTGCCGTTCTTGTCCACTATGTGGCTATCGAAGGTGTTCCAGCTTCCAGCGTGCCGTGTACCGAGAAGTGGATCGCCGAATTGCCCTATGGACGAAGAGAAACCAAGCGTATGCGTAAATTCGTGGAACATCGTGGAGTAGAAGTCATATCGCTCACTCGAAACCGGCGCGTTGAAGCCAAGCTCCCAATTGTTCCCAAAGTTGATGTCCAGAGAGCCATCGGGTTTGCTTCCGTTGGGATCAATGCCTGTCTGGAGTTTCTCACGCACGACTTCGTCAAGATTGAAGCCTGCTACTCCACGATCGACATATTCACTTCCGGCCGATGCCAGGGTATCACCCTGAGGACTATTAGTCGCCGTCGCTTCCAACATGATAGTGCCTGAGTTGGTGAAGTGGCTGCCAAACATTCTGGAGAATTCGGTGGCAGCGGTGTTAAGCGCAGCTTGTCGACCGGAACCATTTACGGGATCAAGAAACCCCGTACCCGGCGCATCCTTGTATACAAACTGAAAGTTGATGTCCGCATACGCAACGAAACTGAACGACAGGCAGCCAGCAAACAATCCTCCGTTAACCACCGCCCGCGTTACCTGTGCAATCGCTTTCTGTTTTTGATTCTTCATATGACGATTCTCCCGCTCAGATTGTGATTCAGTAAATCGCGTTTCACCTCGGCAATAAAGACGAATAATACTGCTGTTCTACCAATTTTCAAAAAAAACTGCAAAATCGAGGCGGATTTGATCAGATACTATTAAGTTTACCGGATAATTCCACGTCCGCGCACGGAAATGAAATCAAGAAAACGCTGGACAGACGGTGTACCGCTAGCAAGCTGCATGAGTTGCACTTCCGCTTCTTTCAAAGGGAGGCCGGATCGGTATATCAGCTTGTAAGCATTTTTCAGTGCGCGAATGGTGGATTCGGAAAATCCCCGGCGCTTGAGCTCCCTCCAGTTGAGGCCGTAAGGCACGGCTGGATTCCCTGCCGCCAGGATATAAGGCGGCAAATCCTGAGTCAACACGGTGCCTAAACCGGTAAAGCTGTAGGCGCCGACGCGAACGAACTGATGAACCGAGGTGAATCCGCCCAGTCCCGCGTAATCGCCCACCTGGACGTGGCCGGCCAGGGAAGCATTGTTGGTAAAGGTCGTGAAGTTACCCACCTGGCAATCATGCGCCAGATGGACGTAAGCCATCATGAAATTGTCATTCTTGAGGCGGGTAACACCTGCGCCTTGGGCGGTGCCCCGGTTGAAAGTGCAAAACTCCCGAATCGTGTTTCGATCGCCTATTTCCAGCCGGGTAGGTTCGCCCTTATATTTCTTGTCCTGCGGCTCATCTCCCAGCGAGCAGAACTGGAAAATCCGGTTATTGCAACCGATACGCGTATGCCCCTTTATGACGACATGCGACCCGATCCAGGTATTGTCGCCAACCGTGACATGCCCTTCCACAATGGAATAAGCCCCGACAGTTACGCCCGAGCCGAGTTGTGCTGCGGGATGGACAAAGGCTGTCGGGTGGATACTGGTTTCCCTCATGAATCAGTCCTGCTTAAAAAACTTGAACCCATACGATCGCTGATACTTCGTATACTTTAGACATCTCAAACCCTCAGTAGCAGAAACCCCGGTTCTCGACTAAGATAATTCTCGGCATACATTACGTACATGCCATACTTCCCAATTCCATCCGAAGCGTTTGATCGTGCCAGAACGGAACCTCGACGGGACTTTGTAATGACAGTCCCGAGAGAACTCACAGCAGAAACAAGATCCGATTCCTCCATGGCCTCCTCTCCACCAACGGCAACTGATGATATCAATAGCGCAGATATTGCGCTTCGCATATCGGGCCTGTCAAAGACCTATCGCATTTATGGCCGTTCGCAGGACCGCCTGCTGCAAGGCTTTTGGGGTAACCGGAAGCAACTGTATCGGGAATTCCGGGCGCTGGACAGCATTTCCTTTGAGATCCGTCGTGGAGAAACCTTCGGGATCATCGGTCCGAACGGATCCGGGAAAAGCACACTGCTGCAACTGATCGCAGGAACACTGACGCCCACCCAGGGCGAAATATATATCAAAGGCAAGATGTCAGCTTTGCTTGAGCTGGGAGCCGGCTTCAACGGGGAATTTACCGGCCTCGAAAATATCCATATGGCGGCATCGATTGCGGGATTGAATCCTGGCGAGATCAGACAGCGCTACGAGCGCATCACCGCTTATGCCGACATTGGCGATTTCCTCGATCAACCGGTAAAGACATACTCAAGCGGGATGTATGTACGCCTTGCATTCGCCGTCGCCATCTCGATTGAGCCGGAGGTACTGATCATAGATGAAGCACTGGCAGTAGGAGACATGGAGTTCCAGGCAAAGTGCATGGTGACATTGAAGCAGATACAGGAACGGGGTACCACCATCCTCTTTGTCAGTCATGATGTGGGAGCGGTGAGCGCGTTATGTGAGCGCACTCTTTATCTCAAGCATGGCCGTGCACTGGAAATTGGTCCCACTGCAGACGTCGTTGCACGCTATATTCGTGAAGTACAGGAAGCAAACAACCGAAAAATAAGCGTAACCGTTTCTGAAAACAGCGATTCGAGAACTGGCAGCACACGCAATGCTTCTGAAACCGGGGTCACTCCACCTCACCCTATTGCTCCCTCCACCGGCCCGGAGGCGGTGTCTGGAGCCGCGTCTGGATCCTCCGCGTCTGGATCCTTGATGGCAGCAAGCCCGTTCCAGAGCGTGGAGAAGGAGCATCTTGCACGCTTTGCTGAAAATGCAAATCACTGCCGTTCCGGAACCGGTGATGTGCGTGTAATTTACGCGGAGATGACAGATGATAACGGACTACCGGTACGTTCGGCAGAATTCGGACAATCAGTCCTCATACGCATCATCGTTGAAGCCGCCCGCACCTGTACTTTTTCCGCCAACTACAAAATTTGCGATAAGAATCGCACGCCAGTGATAGGAGCAGACTTCCTCATGCAAAGTCAGACGCTGCTGACGCTGGAGCCGTCGCAGCAGGCCGAAGTGCTTTACCGGACATCGCTCCCGCTGACCGACGGCAGATACAGCTTGAGAATTTCGCTCACACACCCCGTCAACGCACATCAACAGGCGCTGTTCTTCGATATCGTGGAGATCGCCCACGTATTCGAAGTGCTGCCCAATCCGACTGCAAAGTTCTGGACACAGGTTTATCTGCCGAATACGCTCGATGTAAGGGTTCTGGAATGAGCGACGCCCGGCGGAACAACCTTTCTGACAACCTTTCCGAAACGCGCAGTTTGCTGGTAATCGCCCATCCGGGACATGAACTGCGCCTCTACGGCTGGATCGGACAGGCGAAACCGCTGGTTTGCATTCTTACCGACGGTTCAGGAAGCGATGATAAGCCCCGGCTGGCGTCCACCTTGAATATCCTGCAGGGACTGGGGGCTGAAATCGGCTCGGTATGTGGTGAATTCACCGACCGGCAAATCTACCAGAAGATGCTGCAAGGCGAATACGACATGTTCGATGCCCTCTGCGAGCGGTTGGCTGCGCTCATCGCTGCGCGAGACATTCGCACGGTAGTCAGCGACGCCATCGAGGGTTACAACCCGACGCACGATTTATGCGAGGTACTTGTCCGAACTGCGGTGGCTATTACCAACGACGTCGCCAACATCGTCAGGGCTGCGGATGGAAAAGAATCCCTTGTCCGGCATTACACTATCCCCCTCATGGGTGATCCGCGACCCACTGCGCCGCCAACTGTATGTCGCGCAGAAACCAAGAATCCTGTAAGCCAGCAGGGGTGCGAACAGCACGTTATCGAATTGAACGAGCGTGAACTGGCGCACAAGCTGGAAACCATGCGCGAGTATGCCAGTCGAGCGGGTGGAATTCTTCAGCAGGAGGTGGAGGATGCGTTCCGCTCGTATGGCGAAGACGCTTTTGCCCGTGAATACCTGTTTTCGTCCGCCTCACCCGGGAAAGAGCCGGAACGAAATTTCCTGCAACAGAAACCTTTTTATGAAAGCCGCGGGGAACAGCGCGTGGCGGATGGACGTTACCGGGACGTCATCCGGTTTCATGAGCATGTTCTGCCAATCATGAATCGGCTGAGTACAAAGATATCGGCTGTGCGGATATAGCAGGGAAAGACGGAAAAGCGCCATGAGGATACTCATAACCAATAACACGCTCGATACCCGCGCCGGCTCCGAACTGTACGTCCGCGATCTGGCCTTGGCGCTGCTGCGCCGCGGCCATAACCCTGTGGCCTATAGCACCCGTCTTGGAGCGGTTGCCGAGGAGTTGCGTTCGGCGACCGTTCCCGTCATCGACGATCTCAATCTGCTGACGGTCACGCCCGACATTATTCATGGCCAGCATCATCTCGACGCGATGACGGCCATGCTGCATTTTCCCGATACGCCCGCGGTCTACTTCTGCCATGGCTGGCTGCCGTGGGAAGAAATGGCGCCGCGCTTTCCTACGATCCAGCGCTATGTTGCCGTGGACGATCTCTGCCGGGAACGCCTGCAATGCCTCCATGGCATCCCCCCCGAGCGTATTTCTGTAATACGCAATTTTGTCGATCTGCAGCGATTCGGCCTGCGCACCGATTTACCTGCCATACCGCGCAAAGCCCTGGCTTTCAGCAATTACATCGGTGAGGACGGTTGCCTGGGAATCCTGCGCGAAGCCTGTGCCGCCCGCGGCATCGCGCTCGACGCGATTGGCCTTTCTGTCGGACACAGCGAAGCCCGCCCTGAACAGATTCTTGGCAGCTATGATATTGTCTTTGCAAAGGCGCGTTGCGCCCTTGAAGCCCTTGCCAGCGGAACAGCTGTAATAGCCTGTGATGCAGCCGGCCTCGGGGGCATGGTCATGCCGGACAATTATGAAACCTTTCGCGCGCTCAACTTCGGTATACGGAGTTTGCGTAATCCCATTACTCTGGATACTATCACGCGGGAACTCGACCAGTACGAGGCGGCCGGAGCGCGTGCGGTTACCCGGCGTGTGCGATCGGAAGCCGGTATCGATCCGGCGATCGAGCAGATTCTCCATGTTTACCAGGAGGCAATCGAAGCGCACAGCCGCGAGTCCAGGGAGTGGAAACCAAGACCGGAAGGCTTCTCCCATTCTCGCCTTCAGTCGGCGAGCAGATATCTCCGCGAGATCGCCGATTTCACCAAAAGGCGCTATCAGGTGGAGCAGGAGAAACATCTCGCTTTGGCTGAAGCCGCAGCGGAGCGAACACGCGCTGAGCAAGCCGAGTTAGAACTGGTGAAAATCCACAACTCGCGTCTCTGGCCACTTGTCATGTCGCTCTACCGGCTCAAGTATAGGTTATGGAACCGTCCCATTGCCACCCTGCGAACACGTCGAGAGAATCGACACCGAGAGAATCGAAATGACCAGAACGAGAGCAAGGCTGGGGAAAACAGCCATCCGGACGATCGTGTCAGCGTATTCGAGCAAATCTATACCCGCAACGCCTGGCAGAGTTCTGAATCCCGTTCGGGGCCGGGGTCCACGCTGGAGCGAACCGAGATACTGCGGCGCGAACTTCCCCCCATGCTGGCCCGCCTCGGCGTTCGCACACTGGTGGATGCACCCTGCGGGGATTGCAACTGGCGGCAGCATACTGCAATCGATCTCGATGCATACATCGGAGTCGATATCGTTCCCACGCTGATAGAGGAAAACCGGCGGCGCTTTCCCCATCCCAACTGGAGATTCGAACTTGCCGACCTGGTAGAGGATGACCTGCCGCGCGGTGATGCAGTGCTCTGCCGCGATGCCCTGATCCACCTGTCGCTTGCGGATATTCTGCGAGCGCTTTCCAATATTCGCCGCTCCGGGGCAAAGTACCTGCTGGCAACCAGTCATGAAACGATCAGCGCCAACACAGACGTTACCACGGGCGGATGGCGTTCTGTGAACCTGATGCTGGCGCCTTTCAACCTTCCTCCTCCGCTGGAGCGCATCATCGAAAATCCGCAAACGGGAAAGATACTGGGCATATGGATGCTGGCAGAGATGCCGCTCTCCTGATGAATCCGATGAATGCACCCGTGCTGTTATCACCTGGCCCCGAACCGGCATTGCCTCTTGATACCGCTGTCGTCGGTGTCGGATATTTCGGCAGTTTGCATGCATTGTGCTACTCCCGCCTGCCGGGGAGCCGCCTTCAGGCATTGGTCGACCCCGATCCGATTACGCAATCCCTGGCTGAGCATCTGGGCGTTCCCTGGTTTACATGTGCCGCAGAACTCCCGCCCACAATCCGCACGGCATCGGTGGCCACACCGGTTGCTACGCATTTCGAGCTGACCAGCTTCCTGCTCCAGCAAGGGCTGGACGTGCTGCTGGAAAAGCCGATTGCGGAAACCACGGCCCAGGCGACGGAACTGCGAATGGTAGCGGAGGCAAATCAATGTATCCTGCAAATCGGACATATTGAACGCTTCAATCCGGCTTTTGCCTCTGGCAGGGCACTACTCCCGCTCGCCCGTACCATCCGATCGGTACGCGCCACACGACATCCCCCGCGACCAAGCGCGCTGGATGTGGTCATCGACCTGATGATCCATGATCTTGACCTGATTCTGCATAGCCTGGATTCCTCCGTGGTGGAACTGCGTGCCTCCGGTAGAAGTTCAGGTTTAACAGCCATAGATGAAGCAGAAGTTGAACTGACTTTCTCCAACGGATGCCGGACATACCTGGACGTACATTGGGGGCGGGATACGGAGCAGGAAGAACGTCGCATGGTTGCGGAACTGGAAAATGATGAAACCTGGGTCATCGATTTCAGGCGCCGGATAACCTACCGCAAGGCATCCAGCAGATCACCGGGTCCTTTGGCTGCGAACGGCCACACGCTTCCGTTTCCCACGCAACGGATACAGGAAGATACATTGAGCCTGCAACTCGCAGCCTTCCTCGATGCCTGCCGCAACCGTTCATTACCCCAGGTTACGCCGACGGAAGGCAATGCTGCCCTGGAGCTGGCGCATCATATCCGGCAGCAGATACTCAGGCCCTGTCCGTGACCATTCCGCAACTCGACCTTGCTGGAGAGTATCAGCAACTGCGTACAGAAATCGACGCTGCTGTGCAGCAGGTATTTTTGAAAGGCGCATTTATCGACGGCGCAGAAAACGCGGCGCTGGAGCACGAGCTTGCGGAATACATCGGCGCTGCTGAAGTCATCTGTGTCAATTCCGGTACCGATGCACTGTTGCTCTCCCTCAAGGCATTGGGAATAGGTGCGGGAGATGACGTAATCGTGCCCGCCTTCACTTTTTTCGCAACGGCAGAGGTGGTAAGCCTCGCGAGAGCGCGTCCCTGTTTTGCCGACTGCGCACCCGGTCAATACAACATTGATGTGGACGGCATAAGGGAGGCACTGACGCCGCGGACAAAGGCCGTCATCGCTGTCCATCTTTTCGGGCAACCGGTCGATCTAAAGCCGTTACAGGAATTCTGCGTGAACCACGACCTGTGGCTGATCGAAGATGCAGCACAAGCAATCGGCGCCCGCTATCACGATCGTGGTATTGGATCCTTCGGTGTCACCGGCGCCTTCAGTTTTTACCCCACGAAAAACCTGGGTGCTTATGGCGACGGTGGAGCGATTGCCTGTAGCGATCCCGATCTCGCCTCGCGATTGCGATGCCTTCGAAATCACGGACGGCAGGATCGCTACCAGCATTCTGAAATCGGCTTCAACAGCCGTCTCGACGAACTCCAGGCGGCAATATTAAGAGTCAAGCTTCCCTATCTGGATGACTGGAACGCGCGACGCCGCCAACTCGCCGCGCTCTACCAGCAAGCACTACAAAATACGGAATGCAACTGGCCGGCAGTCCTTGAAGGCACTGTTCCCGTCCACCATCAATTCGTAGTTACCCATCCGCACCGCGATGCCCTGCAACTGTTTCTGGCAGGGCATAATATTTCAACTGCGGTTTTCTATCCTATTCCCTGCCATCGGCAGCCAGCTTTCTCGGAATCGCACGCCGGTGTCTCGCTGCCGCTGGCGGAACGTCTTGCCGATCAGGTGCTGGCCCTCCCTATCTACCCCGCTCTGCCTCCCGAAGCGGTATGGCATATCGGGGAACTGATACAGGATTTCGAACACGTCGACACGGGAAGGGGAAATCACCCTAACCCCCATTATTGAAAGGCAACAAACCTTATGGCCACACTTCAGGAAAATGTCAGCATGGCGGTATTTTGTGACTTTGAAAATGTCGCTCTTGGCGTGCGTGATGCGAAATACGAGAAGTTTGACATCAAGCCGGTGCTGGAGCGATTGTTGCTGAAGGGCAGCATTGTCATAAAAAAGGCTTATTGCGACTGGGATCGTTATAAGACCTTTAAAGCTGCGCTGCACGAAGCAAATTTCGAATTGATCGAGATCCCCCATATTCGTCAGTCCGGTAAAAACTCAGCCGACATTCGCCTGGTCGTTGATGCGCTCGATCTTTGTTATACGAAATCCCATGTGAACACGTTCGTCATTATCAGTGGCGATTCCGATTTCTCGCCGCTCGTCTCCAAGTTGCGCGAGAACGCGAAGCAAGTAATCGGTGTTGGAGTCAAGAAGTCAACTTCAGACCTGCTGATAGCCAACTGCGACGAATTCATTTTTTATGACGATCTGGTACGCGAGATCGAGTGCGCTGCGGCGAAACGCGATACAACAGAAGCACCGCCTGTGGTGAAGCGTGCGCCTGCGGAGGAAAAACGCCCAGGAGAGGAGCTCGAAGCACGCAAGAGCCAGGCAATCAACATGGCGGTAGAAACTTTCGACGCCCTGGTATCCGAGCGCGGCGACAGCGGAAAAATCTGGGCTTCGACGCTCAAACAAGCGATCAAGCGCCGTAAACCTGGCTTTAACGAATCTTATTATGGCTTTCGTGCTTTCGGTAACTTGCTTGAAGAGGCGCAAGCCCGGGGCCTGCTTGAATTGGGCCGTGACGAGAAATCGGGCACGTACGTTTATCGCAGCAGCAGTGCGGTGGCCGATAATGGCACAGCAATGGAAGCATCGCCGCCTGTTCCTGCTTCACTTGAGATTGTGGCACCCTCAGTGCCGCTCGACGGCGTCAACTCCCCGGATGAAACGCATCAGCGAAGAAAAAGCCGTCGAAAGGCTGTGGAAAAGAAAGCGGATTTGCTGCCAGCACCTCCTGCGCCCGGGACAGAAACCGCACAGGCTGCCGGCAATCCGTCAGATCAAACAGTGTCAGAAAAACCAGGAACCAAGGGAAGGAAAAAGCCAGCCCCACGCCAGCCACGCAAACCGGAAGCCGGGACAGACAAGATCGACAAGAAACCTGGTTAGCCTTTTCGCCTTCCCGGTACGGAAACTGTGAAGCTATCACTTTGATCCTTTGAGCGCCCGCTCAAAGGACCGGGCCGAACAGTATTCCAGGCAGATTAAAAAATTCAATGTCAATCCAGATACTCGAACACTTCGACAACCTTGCGGACACCATCCGTGGATCTCGCAATCTTCACCGCGCTTTGCGCCTCCTCCCGGTCCACCAGCCCCATCAGGTAGACCACCCCATCCTCGGTCACGACTTTGACGTGGTTGGCCTGGAATAATCCCTCATTCACGAACTTCGCCTTGACCTTGGATGTAATCCAGCCGTCATAACTGCGCGCGGTAAGCGGCTTGATCTCACCCACCGCAATTTCATTAGTGACATCCCTCACGCCTTCCACGGCCTTCACGATGTCTCCAACCTCATTTTTAACCTTCGTAGATGCCACCTGGCCAGTCAGCAGTACTTTATCATTGAAGCTCGTGACCTCCACATGAACCTTGCGGCCAAATTTGTCCTTGATTCTCCCGTTGCTCTTGAACTCGATGCTCTCATCCTGGACCATGGTGCCGCTTGTACGCCTGTCCTCAGCTACCGCATATCCACTGCCCGCAGCCGCCCCCGTTACCGCCACCGCCGCACAACCGGAGAGAAATGAAAGCGGAAGCAGGAAAAAAACAACCCCCAATAACTTCAAATTCAGGTTCTGCATATATTCCCTCGGAAAAAATATCGCAACCTCTACTTTATCTCCTTTTATCCCCTGCTGGGGTGCATCCTTCCACCCTTTTCTGCATCAAAAGCGATCGGAGAGTGTCGAGTAAGTCATGACCTTGCCAAGTCAGCTCGGGCGTGAGGATTGGGAGCCCAGCCATTGGGCCTGGGTCAATGGCCTCGATGAAACCCGCCTTCCACAAAAGCAACGCCTGCTCGCTCTGAATCGCCCCGGTTTTCGTGGAGGCTTTTTGGTTTAAGTTAAACTTCTACCGTGGCCTTTTGGACCAATTGCTGATAATAGTTTGCTTCTGCT
>NZ_QAOK01000023.1 GCF_003050865.1 Nitrosospira multiformis
CGATTCCATAACCCGCGAAAACGGCGACAGCTGGAAATGCATCAGAAGCAGGATTTAGGCTTAACCAAACCGTCCGGAGAAATGGGGTAAAACCCCAGATACATCTGGCTTTAAAAGCACTTGATCTATAAGTCCCTTGTTTGTCTTAAACTTAGCCGAGAACGTATCCCAGTTAGCTGAAAGCACCAACTTAACGCCATGAAGGAATTTAAGAAGATCTCCTTTACCAATGGTCTTTGTTCCATTTCCGTGCCACTTAGATTGGACAAAAACTAGTGTATTTTTACTTTCATCATAAAAACATCCGTCTATACCTTGGTCGCGCTCGCCATCTAAGACTGCTAACGCCGCTTTATTGATTGGAATTCCGGTCAATCCACTAATTGCGAACGCAGTAAGTGCTCGGCTTAGTGCGGCCTGTCGGATTTCATTCGCTGGTTTCCCACTGAGATCAGTAACATCTATTGAAGGTATTATTGAATTCAGAAAGTACTGCTCTAACTGCCTAACATGAACATCTGACATATCGCTTCCTTAAGAACATTAGTTTGGTCCGTAAGGACGCAAGGTGGAATAGCCTCAAAGAATCTTGGATAAAGAAAACAATAAATGGGATCACAATCACAACCCCAACTCGCTCCAAATCCCGTCCACCCTCGCCTTCACTCCCTCATCCATCGCAATCGGCTTGCCCCATTCGCGGCTGGTTTCGCCCGGCCATTTATTGGTGGCATCCAGTCCCATTTTTCCGCCTAGGCCGGATACAGGGCTGGCGAAATCGAGATAGTCGATGGGCGTGTTTTCGACGATGAGCGTGTCCCGCGCGGGATCGACTCGCGTGGTGATGGCCCAGATGACTTCCTTCCAGTCACGGATATTGACGTCATCATCCGTGACGATAATGAATTTGGTGTACATGAATTGCCGTAAAAAGCTCCATACGCCGAACATGACGCGCTTGGCGTGGCCAGCATATTGCTTTTTCATGCTCACCACCGCCATGCGGTAGGAGCAGCCTTCCGGCGGCAGGTAGAAATCGACGATCTCGGTGAACTGCTTCTGCAGCAGGGGAACGAACACTTCATTGAGCGCCACGCCGAGTATGGCAGGCTCATCCGGCGGTTTACCGGTGTAGGTGGAGTGGTAGATCGGATCGCGGCGCATGGTGATGCGCTCGATAGTGAATACCGGGAAGGTTTCCTGCTCGTTGTAGTAGCCGGTGTGGTCGCCGAACGGGCCTTCCACCGCTGTCTCATCGGGATAGATGTATCCCTCCAGCACGATTTCGGCACTCGCGGGAACCTGCAAATCGTGCGTCAGGCATTTGACGATTTCGGTTTTGGCCCCGCGCAGCAGTCCGGCAAACTGATATTCGCTTAAACTATCCGGCACGGGTGTGACGGCGCCGAGTATGGTCGCCGGGTCCGCTCCCAGGGCTACTGCAATTGGATAGGGTTGTCCCGGATTGGCGAGAGTGAAGTCGCGGAAATCCAGCGCGCCGCCGCGATGCGCGAGCCAGCGCATGATGACTTTGTTGGGCGCGATCACCTGCTGGCGGTAAATGCCGAGATTCTGGCGGGTCTTGTGCGGCCCTTTGGTAACGGTCAACCCCCAGGTGATCAACGGGGCCGCGTCGCCCGGCCAGCAGGTCTGGATCGGCAGCTTGCCGAGGTCTACGTCTTTGCCTTCCCAGACGATTTCCTGGCAGGGCGCCTTTGAGAGCTCCTTCGGCGCCATATTGAGCACCTGTTTCAGTACGGGCAATTTCTCCCATGCGTCTTTCAGGCCTTTGGGGGGATCGGGTTCTTTCAGATAAGCGAGGAGCTTGCCCACCTCACGCAGCGCCTCGACCGAATCCTGCCCCATGCCCATCGCGACGCGCTTTGGCGTGCCGAACAGGTTTGCGAGCACCGGAATGGCGTGCCCCTTGGGTTTTTCGAACAGCACTGCGGGACCACCCGCTTTCAGCAGGCGATCGCAGATTTCCGTCATTTCCAGATGAGGATCGACCTCGACTGCTACACGTTTCAGCTCGCCCTGTCTTTCGAGTTGCGCCAGAAAATCGCGCAGGTCCTTGTACTTCATTTACGCCCTTTACGTCCTTTACGTTTTGGGTCCCGGGTTCCGGTGCCTCAATAAGTCGCTCTTACCAGGTAATCGCCAGATAATCCAGCGCGATACCGGCAAATATCGTCGCGCCTACCCAGTTGTTGTGAAGAAAAGCCTTGAAACAGCGCGCACGGTCGCGGTCGTGGATCAGGCCGTATTGATACAGGATCAGCCCCAGCGCTGTCACAAGACCGATGTAATAAACGGTGCCGAGATTGTGGATCAGGCCGATGGCAACCATGCTCCCGAGGAAAACCGCGTGGCACAGCATCACACCGGCCACGTCGAAACGTCCGAACGTGATGGCGGAAGTCTTGATGCCGATCTTGAGATCGTCCACCTTGTCCACCATGGCATATTCGGTATCGTAGGCGATCACCCACAAGAGGTTTGCACCCATCAGGAACCAGGCAAGGAACGGCACTTCCCCGGTCTGGGCCGCAAATGCCATCGGGATGCCGAAGCTGAAGGCAATGCCGAGGTAAGCCTGCGGCATGGCGAAAAACCGCTTGGTGAAAGGATAGCTGGCAGCGAGGAACAGGGCAACGAACGAAAGCTCGATGGTAAGCCGGTTCAGCGGCTGGATCAGCAGGAATGCCACGAGGCTCAAACCTGCGGCCAGCAGCAACGCTTCCCTGGTGCTCACCACTCCAACTGCGAGGGGCCGGCTCCGGGTGCGCTCGACATGCCCATCGAAATTGCGATCAGCATAGTCGTTGACGACACAACCGGCGGAACGCATCAGCACCGTGCCCAGCACGAATATCAACAGGATATCCAGCCGTGGCACGCCTTCCGCCGCCAGCCACAAGCCCCACAGCGTGGGCCACAGCAGCAGCAGAATGCCGATAGGCTTGTCCAGCCGCATCAGCTTTTCGTAATGCACGAAACGTTGAGTGAGTGTCACGCGAACTCCAGGATGGAAGGAAGAAGCACTTCAATAACCGATATAAAATTCACTTCCCGCACCAATGCCGGTTCAGTTAGCGCTGCCATAGATTCGCCATGGCATCTCATTGGCTATCTCATTGGCCAACTCATCGCCGCACGTCACGTCCAGCGACTGGAACACAGCCTTGACACTGAGTTCCCCCATAGCAGCGGCATTGAATAATGCTGGGTAAGCAAGGCGCGATTCTGCAGCCAGCGCGTGCGGAAAGAAAAGGGTGAATTATGCCGCATTATCCCCTGCAGCTGAATCTCCAGCCCCTTGGAGCCGAGGAAAAGTGATCTCTCTTTCAAATAAACGGCCTTTTCGGATTCATTACATTGAAATTCCCGCAGGATTGACTAAATTCAAAATGCAGAGCACCAGATAGACGAGCGGGACGTGTCCCAAAGGAAGAGCGTTGGATGATGGAAAAAGCCGCAAGATCGATGCCAACCACGAATAGCGAAACTTTCCTTTTTCCCACCTCGTTTGCCCAGCAAAGGCTATGGTTTTTCGAGCAACTGTATCCTGGCAGTACGGTTTATCACCTGAGCACAGTGTTGCCGTTCGACGGCCTGCTGGATCGCAAGGCCCTGGAAGAGAGCCTGGGCGATCTGCTCGACCGCCACGAGGCGCTGCGCACCACCTTCACTGCCCTGGACGGAGCCCCGGTACAGCTCATTGCACCGCATCTGCGCATTGAGATGCCCCTGGTGGATGTCAGCAAGCCAGCGGACGGGTGTCTGGAACGCGCCCGGGAAGCAGCCCGCACTGCACTGGCCGAGCCCTTCGATCTGGTCCGCGGTCCGCTGCTGCGCGCCACTCTGGTGCGGCTTGAGCACGATTATCACTGGCTGGTGCTGGTGCTCCATCATATCGTTGCCGATGGCTGGTCATTCGAAGTGCTGCATCGCGATCTGCGCGCGCTCTATGAAGCCAGGTGCCGACATGAGCAGGCAGCATTGCCGGCACTTCCTGTCCAGTACGCAGACTTTGCCTGCTGGCAGCGGCGCATTCTGCAAGGGGAGCGGCTGGATGCCCTGTTTGCCTATTGGCAGGCGCAACTGAAGGATGCTCCGGCACAACTCGCCCTGCCTGCGGACCGGCCGCGCCCGGTTCAATCCAGCTATCGCGGGGGACGGTGCGGCGTATCGATCGATGCAACACTGACAGCCCGGCTGCGCGCGCTGGGACAATCGCAAGGGGCAACCTTGTTCATGACACTGCTGGCTGCCTTTGGCGTGCTGTTGTCCCGCTACAGCGGCCAATCCGACCTGGTGATCGGCACTCCCATCGCCAACCGCACCCGCAGCGAACTGGAAGGATTGATCGGGTTTTTCGTCAATACGCTGGCCTTGCGCCTCGATCTCTCAGGCAATCCCTCGTTTACCACTCTGCTCGAGCGCGTGCGCAACGTGACAACCGCTGCTTACACCCATCAGGACATGCCTTTCGAGATGCTGGTCGCAAGACTCGCTCCCAAACGACACTTGAGCCAGACCCCGCTCTTCCAGGTAATGTTCAATCTGCAAAATGTTCCTGCTCCGGAGCAGGAGGAAGAGGTGGCAGACAAGCCGGGAACCCGCTACCGTGATGAGTTCGTCACAGCCAAGTTCGATCTTCTGCTTTCACTGGTAGACGATGGACACCGGGTGACAGGGTACTTTGAATACGCTGCAGACCTTTTCGACATCGAGGCCATCCACCGGATGGCGGTTCATCTCGAAACCCTGTTGATTGCCGTCGCCGCTGATCCGGCTGGATCGGCCGGTTCGGCTTGTGGCATCTCGAGCCTGCCTATTGTTACGCAGGCTGAACGGGCCCAGCTTCTGGTCGAATGGAACGCCACGCATACGGAATATCCCCGCAACGCATGCATTCAAGGGTTATTCGAAGAGCAGGCCGCTCGCCGTCCGGACGCCGTTGCCATTGTCCTTGAAAAGGATTGGCTCACGTACGGCGAACTCAATCTCCGTGCCAATCGACTGGCACATCGCCTGCGCCGGTTCGGCGTCGGCCCTGAGACCCTGGTTGGGGTCTGCCTTGAACGATCCTTTGAATTGATCATCGCGCTGCTCGGAGTTCTTAAAGCCGGGGGCGCATATCTCCCACTGGAGCCCGGCACCCCCCAGGCTCGGCTATCGGCAATGTTGCACGATGCAGGAGCGAAAGTTTTGTTGACTCAGCGAAAGTTTGCGGACGTATTGCGGGGGGTATTGCAGGGGGAAACCAATCAACTGATTTGCCTTGATGATGAGTGCGAAGAAACGGAGTTGGAATCCGCGAGTGATCCCGCAAGCGGCACCCGCCCGGACAATCTCGCCTACGTATGTTACACCTCTGGCTCCACCGGCGTTCCCAAGGGCGTAGCCGTCGAACAGCGCGCCGTGGTACGACTGGTAAAAGGCACGGACTATGCCACGTTCACTCCTGATGACGTGTTTCTTCAGTTCGCGCCGATTGCCTTCGATGCGTCTACGTTCGAGATCTGGGCATGTCTGCTCAATGGTGGAAAACTTGTGATCATGCCACCGGAGGCGCCATCTCTCGAAAAACTCTCGAGTGTCATCGCGCACCAGCGGATCAGCACTCTGTGGCTGACATCCGGGCTTTTTCACCAGATGGTCGATAATCATTGCGAAGAGCTGAATGCAGTGCGACAGCTTCTCGCGGGAGGTGATGTATTGTCGCCCGATCACATTCGCAGGATGGGCCAGCAAAATCCCCAGTGCATTCTGATCGCCGCTTACGGGCCCACGGAGAATACCACTTTCACGTCCTGCTACCGGGTGCCCGCGCCAGAACGGATTCACTGCCCCATTCCCATAGGTCGGCCGATTGCCAATACTGAAGTGTATGTGCTTGACGACAGGCTCCAGCCGGTGCCCATCGGTGTGACCGGGGAACTCTATATCGGAGGCGAAGGACTGGCACGCGGCTACCTCAACCGTCCGGAACTCACCGCCGAGCGCTTCATTGCCCATCCCTTCCGTCCCCAAGGCCGCGTATACCGGACCGGGGATTGGGTGCGCTACCTTCCCGATGGAAATCTCGAATTCATCGGCCGCCGCGACCAGCAAGTCAAAGTGCGGGGATTCCGCGTCGAACTGGGCGAGGTGGAGGCAGCTCTGCACGCATATCCCGGCGTGCGCGAGGCAGTGGCGACAATGCGCGAAGATGCGCCCGGCGACAAGCGTTTGATCGCCTATGTGGTAGCGGATGCGGAAGAACCGCCTTCTGCGAGTGAGTGGCGGCGTTTCTTGCAGGAACGGCTGCCCGGCTACATGGTGCCTTCGGCATTCGTAGCCATCCCTGCCTTGCCGCTCACCCCGAATGGCAAGCTCGACCGTGCAGCACTGCCAGCACCTTCGATCGTGAGGGAAACCGAAGCCGTTGCGCCGCGAACACAGGACGAGCAGCGCCTGGCGGATATATTCGCCGAGCTGTTGCGAATCCCAAAGGTCGGCATTCACGATAATTTCTTTGAACTGGGGGGTCATTCCCTGCTGGCAACGCGTGCAGTTTCGCGAATCCGCGACGTTCTGCACGCCACGGTCCCACTTCATGTCCTCTTTGACGCCCCCACGGTTGGAGAACTGGCGCTACGGCTGGGACCCCGCACAGCGTCACAGCCAATTCAGCGCCGTCCGGAAGGACCGTGCCCACTTTCTTTCTCCCAGCAGCGTCTGTGGTTCCTCGATCAGCTTTCACCGAACAGTGCTGCCTATAACATTTGCACTACGTTTGCCTTTAAGGGATTGCTGGATGCGACAGTACTCAGGCAGAGCCTGGGCGAGATCGTGCGGCGTCACGAAATCATGCGTACCACCTTCACTGCCATTGATGGGCAGGGCATCCAGGTGGTCATGCCGCCTTCACCGCCCCAGCTTACCGTCATCGATCTTCGCGAAGCGTCAGCGGCCGAGGCGCGCAGGATAATCAACACGGAAGCCGAAATACCGTTCGATCTCGTAACAGGACCGCTTTTTCGCACGACGCTGTTGCGCATCGGAGAGCTGGATCACCTGCTCGTGCTGGCAATGCACCATATCATTGCCGATGGCTGGTCCCTCGGCATTATTAAACAGGAACTGGCCGTTCTTGTTGAATCTTATTCCAGTCATGAAGCATCACCGCTGCCGGAGATTCCGATCCAGTATGGAGATTTCGCCTGCTGGCAGAGGCGGACACTCCAGGGAGAGCAGCTCAACGGTTTGTTTGGGTATTGGAAAAAACAGCTGGAGGACGCGCCGGAGCAACTTTGTCTACCAACAGACTACCCGCGCCCCGCGGTACAGAGTTTCCGCGGTGCTTCCTTGTCGGTGACACTGCCACCCAGATTGGCGAGAGGTCTGCAGGACCTTTCGCAGCGGAAAGGCGTCACTCTGTTCATGACCCTGTTGACAGCTTTTGGCGTGCTGTTGTCGCGCTACAGCGGACAGTCCGACATAGTGGTCGGCACTCCCATCGCAAACCGCACCCGCAGCGAACTGGAAGGGTTGATCGGATTTTTCGTCAACACGCTTGCCTTACGCCTCGATCTTTCCGGGGATCCGTCATTTGCCGTGCTCCTTGAGCGCGTGCGCAACGTGACAACCGGTGCTTACACCCATCAGGACATGCCTTTCGAGATGCTGGTCGCCAGGCTCGCCCCGGCACGCCATCTGGACCATTCTCCGCTCTTTCAGGTCATGTTCTCATTGGATAAGGAGAATTCCGGCAGCGAAACGCTATTACCCATCATGCCCATCAGCAGCGCCACAAGCGATTTCGTGGAAGCCCGGGGCGCTGCGAAGTTCGATCTCACCCTCGCAATGACTGAGTTCAATGATGGCATCACCGCTTCCTTCGAATATGCCACGGATCTCTTTGAACCAGCCACCATAAGGCGAATGCTCGACCATTTTCTGGTACTGGTAGACGGAATTATCAATAACGTGGAGCAGCGTCTATCCGGGCTGCCTCTGCTTTCCGCGATGGAGCAACAGCAACTGCTCGTGGACTGGAACGCTACCGCAACCCTGTTTCCGCGCGATTGCTGCATCCATACATTATTCGAACTCCAGGCAATGCGAAGCCCGGATGCCATAGCCCTCGAAGCGGATCATGAACGCCTGACCTACGAGCAACTGAATCATCGCGCCGATCAACTGGCCCGATGCCTGAGAGAGATTAAGCCTGGTACTCCGGTCGGGCTACTGATCGATCGCGGCATGGAAATGGCTGTCGGCATTCTCGGTATCCTGAAGGCGGGCGCAGCATATATTCCCCTTGATTCCAGGCTTCCAGCGGAACGCATCGCGTTCATTCTTTCCGATACTGCTGCACCCGCCGTTGTAACCCGGACTGAGTTCAGGCATCGGCTCGCAGGTTATAGCGGGAGGGTTATCTGCCCGGAGGACGCCAAGCCCGACGAAGCAGAAACAACGAGCGTCGAAGAGGCGGACGCCACGGGAAATGCCGGACCGGAGAATCTTGCATACATCATTTACACATCGGGTTCTACCGGAACCCCAAAAGGCGTCATGATTTCCCATCGGTCGCTGGTCAATCATGCCATTGCTATCTCCCGTTCTTATGAGCTTTGTTCCTCGGATCGGGTATTGCAAATCGCACCCCCCGCATTCGACGTGGCTGCCGAGGAAATTTTTCCTTCATGGCTGAGTGGAGCAACTGTCGTCGCATGGACAGATACAGGTCCTCCGGCCTTTTCGGATCTGATCGATCTGGTGGATAACCGTCACCTCAGCGTCCTGAATCTCCCGGCTTCCTACTGGCACGGATGGGTCGCCGAACTTTCCTCCCTGCGCTTGCCCGAAAGCCTTCGACTGGTTGTGGTCGGCAGCGAACCGGTGATTGCGGCACGGCTGGTGGACTGGCTCCGCCATACGCACGGAGACATCAATCTGATCAATGCCTATGGTCCCAGCGAAACCACAATCACAGCGATAATCTACAAAGTTCCGGCAGGCGGTGATTTCCGCAACCATACCGGAACCGGGTCTTCAAGCGTTGCGGTCTCTCCCGATCCCTCTGTCCGCTCTGTTCCCTCTGTCCCCATAGGGCGGCCGATTGCCAATACTGAAGTGTATGTGCTTGACGACAGGCTCCAGCCGGTGCCCATCGGTGTGGCCGGAGAACTCTATATCGGGGGCGAAGGACTGGCACGCGGCTACCTCAACCGTCCGGAACTCACCGCCGAGCGCTTCATTGCCCATCCCTTCCGTCCCGAAGGCCGCGTATACCGGACCGGGGATTGGGTGCGCTACCTTCCCGATGGAAATCTCGAATTCATCGGCCGCCGCGATCAGCAAGTCAAAGTGCGGGGATTCCGCGTCGAACTGGGCGAGGTGGAGGCAGCCTTGCATGCGTATCCCGGCGTGCGCGAGGCAGTGGCGACAATGCGCGAAGATGCGCCCGGCGACAAGCGTTTGATCGCCTATGTGGTAGCGGATGCGGACGAACCGCCTTCTGCGAGCGAGTGGCGGCGCTTCTTGCAGGAACGGCTGCCCGGCTACATGGTGCCTTCGGCATTCGTGGCCATCCCCGCCTTGCCGCTCACCCCGAATGGCAAGCTCGACCGTGCAGCACTGCCAGCACCTTCGATCGTGAGGGAAACCGAAGTCGTTGCGCCGCGAACACAGGACGAGCAGCGCCTGGCGGATATATTCGCCGAGCTGTTGCGAATCCCAAAGGTCGGCATTCACGATAATTTCTTCGAATTGGGGGGAGACTCGATTCTGGCGATTCAGATTGTCGCCAGAGCCCGATGCACAGGACTGCATTTCACGCCCCGCCAGATATTCGAGCAGCCAACGATTGCCGGATTGCTGACCGTCGTGAATACCGCCCCCATTCCGGCAGGAAAGGAAACAGTTCCGGGAACTGCCCCGCTTACGCCTATCCAGCACTGGTTTTTCGAGCAAAAACTGGCCAACCCACAGCACTATAACCAGGCGGCACTACTGCAAGTCTCTCCCGATATCGATGATGCTCGATGGGTATACACTTTCGCTCAGCTTCTGACGCATCACGACGCCTTGCGGCTGCGTTTCTTTCATACCGGGGAAGAATGGATTCAGACACTTGCGGATCCACCTGCCGAGATTCCTTATCGCCGCACCGACCTGTCGGAAATTACTCCACCGCACCGGGCCGCAGCTATAGCGACGCACGCAGCGAAGGTGCAGGCGAGCCTCGATCTTACCCGCGGGCCCCTGCTGCGGGCTGAGCTATTCGACTTTGGAGTGGACGAGAAACCTCTGTTGCTGATCGCAATCCATCATCTTGCCGTTGATGGCATCTCCTGGCGCATCCTGCTCGAAGACCTGGAAACCGTCAGCGCCGTGGCTGATCATCCGCCGCTTCTGCCATCCAAAACCACCGCTTTCACATTCTGGGCGCGCAAGCTTGCAGCATACGCGGGGTCAACGGAGCTTCGGGAAGAAGCGGCATACTGGCTAACCACGCTGCCTTCACATGCCGTCCAGTTGCCCACCGATCGGCCGGCCCCGCCTGAGGCCAACACAGCGGGCTCAAGCCGCATGGTGGTGGTTACTCTCGCACCGACGGAAACGGAACGCTTGCTGAGGGAGGCCGCCCAGGCTCATCACAGCACAGCGGAAGAAATACTGCTTACTGCTCTTGCCCTCACTCTTTCCCGGTGGACAGAATCGGACGTCACGCTTGTCGATCTGGAAGGACACGGGCGGGAAGCCATCTTCGATGAGGTCGACCTGTCCAGAACAGTCGGCTGGTTTACCACGATCTTTCCGGTGCCCCTTGATGTCAGCAGTTGCGCCGATCATGGCGCTGCACTGCGGCAAATCAAGGAACGCCTGCATGCGGTTCCCCGTCGGGGCATTGGTTACGGGCTGCTACGATACATGAGCGAAGGCGAGGCTGAACAATACCTGAAAAGACTGCCGGAAGCACAGATAAGCTTCAACTACCTGGGGCAGTTCGAGCATGCTGCCGATCCGGGCGCCAGGGAGGATGATCTCCGCGGACCGGCCTGCAGCGAAAGTGGTCGGCGCCGCTATCTTATCGATATCAACGGCGGAATTTTCGCCGATCGGCTGCACCTGTCCTGGATTTACAGCGAAGCGGTACATCACCGCGACACCATCGAGGCGCTTGCCACGGTATTCATGGAAAAACTGCGCGAATTGGTCAACTACTGCCCGTTCCAAGGGGAGAGCGCGCTTTCGCCAATGGATTTTCCACTTTCAAATCTTGACCACTCTCAGTTGAAGGGACTCCTCGCCGACAACCCGGATCTCGAGGATATTTATCCTCTCTCGCCAATGCAGGAGGGAATGCTCTTTCACACCCTTCTCGATCCGGATTCGGGAATCTATGTTGAACAACTCCATCATTGCTTCCAGAACGGTATCAACGTCGAAGCATTTGAGCAAAGCTGGCGGCGCCTGGTGGCCCGGCATCCCGTGCTACGAACGACGTTTCATTGGAAAGGCCTGAATACGCCCTTGCAGATCGTTCACCGGGATGCGCAACTGGACTGCCAATGCCTTGACTGGCGTGAAAGTCCACGAAAAGGAGAACAACTCCAAGAGTTCCTTCAAAACGACCGGAAGCGGGGTTTCGATCTTTCCAAAGCGCCGCCGATGCGCATCGTTCTGATACGCACCGCTGAAAATCAATTCGAGTTCATCTGGAGCCACCATCATGTTCTCCTGGATGGGTGGAGCGTGCCTGTTCTCTTCTCCGAACTGGGAGATTTCTATGACGCGATGGAACGGGGAATTCAGCATGATCCTCCGCCGCCGCGCCCCTACCGGGATTATATTGCCTGGCTGCGGGACCAGGACCGGAATGCTGCGCACGCTTACTGGAAGCGAAGGCTCGCAGGTTTTTCCGCAGCGATACCTTTGACCGTTGACCGGGTCCACCCAGGAGCCAAGGCAACTGAGGGATATGATGAAAAATATATTCGTCTGTCGACAGCCTTAACCTCCCGCCTGGAAACTTTTGCGCGCGAAAACCGGCTTACTTTAAATACACTGGTCCAGGCCGCCTGGGCGCTGCTGCTGAGTCGATACAGCGGGGAAAACGACATCGTGTTTGGTGTCATCGTGGCAGGAAGGCCCGCAGCCATTCCTGGTGTCGAATCGATGGTGGGTCTTTTCATCAATGCGCTGCCCTCGCGCATTTCGGTTTCCAGTTCCATGACCGTCCTCAACTGGTTACAGGAATTGCAAAAACACCAGCTCGAAGACAGGGAATACGAATACAGCCCCCTTGCGGAGGTGCAGCGCCTGAGTGAGGTCGCTGCGGGAATGCCGCTTTTCGAAAGCCTGCTGGTCTTCCAGAACTATCCGCTGCGCGGACCCACGAAGGGAAGTGAAACCGACGGCAGAACACGCTCCGTCGAACGTACCAGCTACCCACTGACGGCAGTTGCGGCGCCCGGTAAATCCCTCCTGCTCAAGCTCCTGTATGACCGTGCACGTTTTACCGACGACATAGTCATGCGCATACTCAACCACTGGCGCATGCTGCTGGAAGGCCTAACGGCAAACCCATCTGGTTCTGTGGCCGATCTATCGTTGCTCTCGAACGCCGAGCGGCGGCAGTTCATGGACTGGAACCGTAACGAGCGCAAATATCCGCACACCTGCTGCATACACGAGCTTTTTCTGGAACAGGCTGCGCGTACACCTGACGCGATCGCGGTCGTCTTCCGGGATTCCCGGCTCACTTATCGTGAAATCAGTGATCGCGCCCACCTCATTGCCAACCATTTGCGCAGCCGCGGGGTAGGCCCGGATATCCCCGTGGCTCTCTGCCTCGAACGTTCGCCTGAGATGGTGATCGGTGTAATCGCCATCCTTATTGCAGGGGGAGGCTGCCTGCCGCTCGATCCGGCATATCCCCGTGAACGGCTCGCCTTCATGCTGCAAGACAGTGGCGCGCCTTTACTGCTTACCCAGCGTACGCTGGTTGATCGATTACCTCCTCATTGCGTGCTTTACATGGACGAACCGCTTGCGACAGCGGAGACCACACCGCATGTCCGGCCGAAACCGGAGAATCTGGCACCGGAGAATCTGGCCTATATCATCTATACATCCGGTTCCACTGGCAAGCCAAAGGGAGTAGCTGTGCCGCATCGAACGCTTGTCAATCTGACGGCCTGGCAAAGCGATAAACCTGATCCTGCCGCAGTTACACTGCAATTTGCACCACTGAGCTTTGACGTTGCGTTCCAGGAGATTTTCTCTGCCCTTTGCACTGGCGCGACCTTGATCCTGGCTGAGGAAACGATGCGCCAGGATCCGGAAGCGCTATGGCAGTTGATAGAAGAAAAGAACGTCAACAGGCTATATCTTCCTTTCGTTGCGCTA
The DNA here is from genome assembly GCF_003050865.1 of Nitrosospira multiformis. Classification (GTDB taxonomy): domain Bacteria; phylum Pseudomonadota; class Gammaproteobacteria; order Burkholderiales; family Nitrosomonadaceae; genus Nitrosospira; species Nitrosospira multiformis_E. The sequence goes on from NZ_QAOK01000023.1 coordinate 13,408, forward strand.
CAGCAACTGGCCGAGGCCGCCTCGCGGCTCGCAACGCTTCCGGCGAACCTGCGTGAAATCATTACAGCCGGGGAGCAGCTGCAGATCACCCCTTCCATCCGCAAGCTTTTCTCGCGGCTTCCCGCCTGCAAGCTGCATAACCAGTATGGTCCCTCGGAAACACATGTGGTTACCACTTTTACGCTCGCTGGCGCGGCAGACGGGTGGTCCCTTCTTCCTCCCATTGGCCGCCCGATCGCCAATACGCGCATCCACCTGTTCGACGCCGATAAACGTCTCGTACCCGTCGGCGTACCAGGAGAGATTCATGTCGGGGGAGACTGTCTTGCATGGGGATACCTCAATCGTCCCGAGCTGACTGCGGAAAAATTTATAACCGACCCTGACTACCCGGACCGCCGCCTCTATAGGACAGGGGATCTGGCTCGCTATCTTCCTGGTGGGGATATCGAGTTTCTCGGCCGTCTCGACCATCAGGTCAAGCTTCGCGGCTTTCGCGTGGAGCCAGGGGAAGTGGAGGGAGTGCTTGTTAACCATCCTGCGGTACGCGAGGCCGTCGTGACAGTGCGCGAGGACGATCCCGGCAACCGCAGGCTGGTCGCATACGTGGTGCCCCGGATTGAACTGCCTGCTGCCGCTGATCTTCGCCGGTATTTAGTCGAGCGACTCCCCGAGTATCTGGTGCCTTCGGCATTCGTTTTTCTGAAGAGCCTGCCAACGACCCCCAGCGGCAAAATAGACCGTCGCGCGCTGCCGGTTCCTGACCAGTCGCGGCCTGATCTGGGGCGCGCGCCCCTAATGCCGCGTAATGAGGAAGAAGTGCGAATTGCGCGAATCTGGGCAGAGGTTCTCAACCTGAATACTGTCGGTGTGGAGGATAATTTTTTTGAACTGGGTGGTCATTCCCTGTTGGCGACACGGGTGATTTCAAGAATCAGGGATGTTTTTGGCACGGAAGTTCCGTTACGCCAGCTGTTCGAGTTTCCAACTGTTGCCGGTTTTGCTCATGCAATCCGTCAGCAGTCAGGCAAAAATCCTGCAGAGCCGGGAATTCCTGCGGGATTGAGAATCGGTCCCTGTCCGTTGTCGTTTGCCCAGCAAAGGCTGTGGTTTTTCGAGCAACTGTATCCTGGCAGCACGGTTTATCACCTGAGCACAGTGTTGCCGTTCGACGGCCTGCTGGATCGCAAGGCCCTGGAAGAGAGCCTGGGCGATCTGCTCGACCGCCACGAGGCGCTGCGCACCACCTTCACTGCCCTGGACGGAGCCCCGGTACAGCTCATTGCACCGCATCTGCGCATTGAGATGCCCCTGGTGGATGTCAGCAAGCCAGCGGACGGGTGTCTGGAACGCGCCCGGGAAGCAGCCCGCACTGCACTGGCCGAGCCCTTCGATCTGGTCCGCGGTCCGCTGCTGCGCGCCACTCTGGTGCGGCTTGAGCACGATTATCACTGGCTGGTGCTGGTGCTCCATCATATCGTTGCCGATGGCTGGTCATTCGAAGTGCTGCATCGCGATCTGCGCGCGCTCTATGAAGCCAGGTGCCGACATGAGCAGGCAGCATTGCCGGCACTTCCTGTCCAGTACGCAGACTTTGCCTGCTGGCAGCGGCGCATTCTGCAAGGGGAGCGGCTGGATGCCCTGTTTGCCTATTGGCAGGCGCAACTGAAGGATGCTCCGGCACAACTCGCCCTGCCTGCGGACCGGCCGCGCCCGGTTCAATCCAGCTATCGCGGGGGACGGTGCGGCGTATCGATCGATGCAACACTGACAGCCCGGCTGCGCGCGCTGGGACAATCGCAAGGGGCAACCTTGTTCATGACACTGCTGGCTGCCTTTGGCGTGCTGTTGTCCCGCTACAGCGGCCAATCCGACCTGGTGATCGGCACTCCCATCGCCAACCGCACCCGCAGCGAACTGGAAGGATTGATCGGGTTTTTCGTCAATACGCTGGCCTTGCGCCTCGATCTCTCAGGCAATCCCTCGTTTACCACTCTGCTCGAGCGCGTGCGCAACGTGACAACCGCTGCTTACACCCATCAGGACATGCCTTTCGAGATGCTGGTCGCAAGACTCGCTCCCAAACGACACTTGAGCCAGACCCCGCTCTTCCAGGTAATGTTCAATCTGCTGAATATCGGGGAACGACGCTCTGATACTGCCTCCCAACCCCGGAGTGATGAACCCGATCCCTTGCCCGCTGACCAGTTGGACACCTCGGCAGCCGAATTTGATGAGCCCGCAAAATTCGACCTCACTCTGTATGCCATGGAATACGATCGAACCATCCGGTTCGAGGCCGTATATGCGCTGAATCTTTTCGAACTCGCTACCATGCAACGAATTCTTGGCCACTTTACAACGCTTCTGGAAAACATCGTTACCCATCCCGATTCACCGCTCTCCCGTTTACGGCTCACCCGTGACATAGCTTTGGGAAGGAACACTGTCGCACCCCAAATTCCTTTTAATCCGTTCCCGGAACAAGCGATCGAGCAGTCTATAGGAAGCCGCTTCCGGGAACAGGCGGAGCATTATCCCGATCACGTTGCGATCTGGATAAGTAATCATCGTTGGACTTACAGAAAGCTGGAAGAACTATCCAACCGGGTTGCCAATGCAGTTCTTGCCATGCGAGGGGAAGGCCCAGAGGGAATTGCGCTGCTCTTCCGCGACGGTGCGCACATGATCATCGCCATGCTCGGTGTACTGAAAGCCGGGAAAGCGTATATTCCCCTGGATCCTGCTCATCCAGAGGTCCGGATTGAACAACTCATCGGCAGTTCCAGCGCGGCCGCAGTCCTGACAGACGTGACCGGCTTTTCTTCGGCGCATGTCCGGTCAATTCTGCTTGCCGAGACTGAATGCTACGACGTGAGTCCGCCGCCTCCGGTTTCTCCAGATGCAGTGGCCTATATTCTCTACACTTCAGGTTCTACAGGAGCGCCGAAAGGCGTAGTACAGACTCATCGCAACGTCCTGAGTCAGGTGCGCGCCTACAGCAATAACCTGCACATATGCGCAGAGGATCGCCTCACATTTGTCTCTTCATATGGCGTGGATGCTGCCGTTCAGGATGTATTCGGCGCCCTGCTGAATGGCGCGACACTGTATCCTGTTTCGGTGCGAGAGGAGGGTGTGGGTGCGCTTGTCAATTGCCTTGTGGAACATGAAATCACAGTTTTCCATTCGACACCCACCGTATTCCGTCACCTTGTAAATGACATACCGGAAAATGCCCGTCTCGAAAAACTCCGCCTCATTGCACTGGGTGGGGAAGTTATGTATCGGCGCGATGTCGACCTGTTTCGGGTGCACTTCAGCCCGGATTGCCTTCTCGTCAATGGTTATGGTCTGACTGAATCAACCATGGCGCTACAGTATTTTATCGACCACAAAACGCCATTGGTGCGGGATTCCGTTCCAGTCGGCTATCCGGTTGATGGCATCGAGCTTCTCCTGCTGGATGAAACCGGGGAAGCGGCGGAGGTTTATTGTCCGGGAGAGATCGTATTGTGCGGTCCCTCTATTGCCCTGGGTTACTGGCGACAAGGCAGTATCGCGCCGTTTCCGGCGGGTACGAATGGACGACCTCTTTATCGGACCGGCGATCTCGGCCGCCGGCTTCCGGATGGCAGTATCGAATTCATCGGGAGACGGGATTTTCAGGTAAAGGTGCGTGGTTATCGCATTGAACCGGGAGAAATTGAAAATCAACTTCTGGCCTGCCCTGGAGTGAACCAGGCAGCTGTTATTGCGGAAGAATCATGCGATGGCAATGGTGAAAGGCTTGTCGGATATGTCTCCGCACAGCCCGGACACGCTCTGGCGCCAGGTGATTTGCGGCGGCATCTTGCCAGGCAACTGCCCGATTACCTGGTGCCGTCAACGTTTGTCATACTGAAGGAACTGCCCACAACCCCCAGCGGGAAGCTCGATCGCCAGGCGCTGCCCACACCGATAACGCTGACTGACAGCTTTGTTCCTCCGCAGAACGCTGCGGAGGCAAAGATTGCGGAAATCTGGCGGCAAATACTCGGCATCGAGAATATCGGTGTTCAGGACAACTTTTTTTCAATCGGCGGGCATTCGCTTCTTGCAACCCAGGTTATTTCTCGGCTGCGGGATGAATTCGGGGTGGAACTGCCGCTCCAGCAGATTTTTGAGACGCCCGTCATTGCGGATCTGGCGCTCGTTGTTACTGGCGCACAGTCGGAGAGCGTACCATTGCCAGCGATCCGGCCATTACCGCGATGGAGGCATCGCGCAAGCGTTTCCGCACTTGGAGAGGTCGAGCTTTCGGCAGACCTGAAAGCACTGCTGGACCGTTTTGTCTCTGCCGACAGTCCCGTTCAAACAGCACTTTAAGGAGATTAAGGAAACTAAGGAGGCAACAGTGGACATGATACAGCAACGGGAAAGTCCTGAAATAAACCTCGTCGAGACCAATGACGAGGTTACGCTCTACATAGGTGACGGCCAGGCCATGCAAGGATGGGAACAAGCACTCATGTGGGAATCAGCCGATATCCTTTGCGGGTTTGGCTCGGAATTCCTCGAAGTGGGCTTGGGTTTGGGCATTTCAGCCCTGCGGATCGCCGCCAACCCCGCGACCCGCCACCATACCGTAATCGAAAAATTTCCCAAGGTCATCGAGCTTTTTCGTGAACGTAATCCCTCGCCCCCGACACCGCTGGAAATTGTGGAGGCGGATTTTTTCGAGTATATCCATAAGATGAAACCGGAAAGCGTTGACGGCATTTTCTTCGACCCCTATCTCGTCCCCGTTTCACTATGGGATGAGGAAGAGTTATGGATGGAAGTAATGCCGGCGGTAACGCGCACATTGCGGCAAGGCGGAGTCTTTATCCCCTGCTTCTCTACCCGCCCGGTGCTGCGATGGCAATTCGTCCATCACTTTGACCGGATCATGGTCGAGCGGCGATCCTATGCCTCGTACGCGACGACCGATTACGTCACAAGGAATAGCGGTGAAGCCTATATACAGTGTTTCATCCGGGTTCGATAGAAGTCCTGCGCTCGATCAATGCGATCAATGCGCTATTGATCAGATGGATGCCAGCGGAGGCCTGACTCATAATCCCAAAATTCAACTGCGTTGATCGACGTGTTGACAGCAACGCAACCGACCATGTTTCTTTTTGGCTTAAAGAGCAGCAATTGCCAGGAATCCGCAAGAGCATGATCATCGGAGTCAAAGAGAATCTTCGGCTCGTTATTCACGATGCCAATCTCGAAGCTGTCCAAGGGCTTGGAAAGTCCTCGTCCCAGCGCTTTGATGTAGGCCTCCTTGCAGGTCCACAGCATGAAAAATGCGTCATCCCGGGCATCATGAGCCATCCCATCCAGCCAGGCCTGCTCGCCAGTTGCAAAATATGAGGAAATCGACCCGAGCGAACTGAAATCCCGGACTGTCTCAGCATCCACTCCTATCTCGGCTCCGCATGTGACGGCGTGGATTATGCAATCGCCGGAATGCGTTACATTGAACTGCACTGAACTGTCGGGATATTGAAGAAACGGTTTGCCGTACTGATTTTTTTTGAACCGAATCCGCTCAGGAGCAAAACCTGTATATCGGGCCATCAACGAGCGAAGAGAGGCGCGGGCTAGAATGGATTGTTCCCGATCCTGACGGAAGTGGAAGCGGGCAGCGTGCAGCTTCTCCTCTTCATCAAGAAGCGACAGGTGATAATCGAACGATATCCGCGTTTGCGCAACCGATACGAACCAGAGGTGGGCCGTTCGTTCGGGAAGTCCGATCACTGTGGAAGCTCCATCATTCATGTCCTATTCCCACATGTGCTGTTGTACGCCAAACGTATCCGCGTAGTTGCGCCGGTCCACAGAATGTGGCTATCAATTTTTTGGCGACCGCGACAACAGCATAGAAGCCCCCAACAATACCGTTAGCTAGTATCCGGCACGGGCCGCAGCATTATGAGATGGACTTACCCAACCGCATCAGCTTTTCGTAATGCACGAGACGTTGAGTGAGTATCACGCGAGCTCCAGGATGGAAGGAAGGAATACTTCGGTAACCAATATGGACTGGCCATGCAGTGTGAACAGGGAGCGGCGCGCCCACAGACTCGCCGGCTGTACCTGCAACTTGCGGCAGGCGCGGGTGAAAAGCGGATGAGCGGACGTCAGTTTCTTGAAGCGGAGCGGTGTACGCTTGACGATAGGATTGGTAAACAATACTGTCCCCAGCGACTTGTTGCCAAGTCCAATCAGGCTGCGCCATGCGCCGCGCAAATCTTTCCGTGCCACCACGGAATGGGCAAATACCACTGGCGTCTCGCCGCAATATAAATACACTTCCCGCACCAGCGCCAGTTCATCCCGCCGTAAATTCATCACTGCCAGCTCATCGCCGCAGACCGTTGCCAACGACTGGAACACGGGCTTGACGCTGAATTCCCCACAGCAGCGGCGTTGAATAAGCTGGGTAAGAGAGCCGTGATTCTGCAACCAGCTACGGGCGCGGGGCGATATGGAAGAGAGTGCAGGATGCCAGTCCGATAGCGGGGCAGCATTCATTCCGGAAGAGCTGAAAAGGGTGAATTATGCCGCATAATCCAGCCCGGCTGAATCCCCACCCACCTTTGCCTCCTTTGTCTCTTAACTTTCCCCTTGGAATAAAACTGGATCGTACCAATGCGGCAGGCGGGGCATTTGCCATCAAGGCCGCATTCGATGCGGCCCGTGGGCAATCCATGAGGGATTTCTTGAATGAGTAGAGGGTACGATAACGGATGATATGGGAACGACGGGAAATTCCTTGATCTCTTGCGGGGCTGTGCTTGTCAGTCAGGACTCATCGGCGAGCATTACCGGGATCGATGCCTGCCACACCTGCAACCGTTCCAATCAGCGTGGCGAACCGGACAGGCTTGCAAAGATACTTCTGGAAACCTGCATCGATCGCCTTGACTTGCGCCTCTCCCTCACTCAGCACAGAGAGCGCAACCGCAGGAATATCGCTGCCTTTGTCTGGCGAAAAATTGCGCACAGCCTGAATGAACTGGTAGCCATCAATGTGGGGCATGATGATGTCACTGACGATCACATCCAGCCTGTGCGCTTGGAGTTGCTTCAATCCCTCGGCGGCACTGAGGCAAACGATGACGTTGGCTTGATAGAAAGACAACATGCGTTTCGTAACATCCAAGGCTCCTGGTTCGTCATCCACGATCAAGACCTTGAGTCCGGAAAGAAGCGCCAGATCTTCTGTCTGCATCAGTGGCCTCTCTCGGATTTGATAATTTGCCCTTGCCATTGCCAGAAGGCATTGGTGGACGATCAAAGCAGACAGTATCACGAGCTACGTGCGCCAATCGTGCGGTATCGCACTCTACTTTTTCCTCCCCACGAGAATGCCGCAGGTTATACGTCTCGTCTTGAATCAAAGACAACGAGATCATCTTAAGTCCACTCCTTTTTTGGTACGGTAACGAACATATTTCTGGTCCAGGAATGGACAAAAATGCGGTTAGAAAAACACGATTTTCCACACGTACGAAAAATTCCATTTGCTCGGCGAGTGGCAGAATGAGTTACGCGCAACACGGGAGCGAGCAGACTTTATGGGCAGGGATAACGAGAACTGGCGTTCGCTTTGGACGCTTGAAATGATTTCGCGAATTGCGGTGCACCGATCCGGCGTCACGGCCAGAGTGGCGCGCTCACCAGATGATCCAGGGAAAGACCGTATCTCGCTTGAAAATACGGCTAACGTGGATTTGTCAGGCTGGGATCTGGACGAGCTTGCCGATGAAGTAATGGCGCTCTGGTTGGACGGAAATTTTGAGCGTGTTTGAAGGATGTGTCGGCATTATTGCCTTGGGGGCAATCCAGGTGGTCGCCGCAATCCACTTCACTCGGGCGAGAATGCACTAATAAGGGAACGTAGCGCGCCCATCAATGTCAGCGTCCATATCAGCAGCGCGAACCATCCCCAATAGTGCGGAATAACCACCAGGGATTCATCTCCCGCCGCTTTCGCCAGAGCAAGCGTACAGGCCGTGTACATTCCCATCGGAAAGACTCTGCTCCATGCCGGAGGATCATAAATCTGATATTGCCGGCCCAGTGCCAACCTGGACCAGGGAAAGACTTTAACGCACAGCGGTACAGGCCCGGTGATCCCGACGCACGTGAATTTGCGAATATCCATGATCAGCTGATAGGGAATCCACAATGTGCCAACGAACCAGGCAAACATCGTCATCCCCAGTGCACATTCCCGTATGTCGTTCCATGCGGGAAGGAGGGGTAAATGCGTGACAAAGTCCGCGCCTGCCAGCGTGATGATTGCGGCAGCGCCCATGCAGATCCAGTACGGCGCATCCCAATCGACAGTCTCGAATCGCCTGAAAAACAGGCAATAGGTTACCAGCGACACGATCACCAGGTACAGGATAAATCCAAGGATCCAGAACGCCCCCACTGTTACGTAAGCGTAATCAGGTGGTGTTGCTATTGCCTCGAGCAGATGAGTGGCGAGCAGGGCCACTGAAACCGTGCCCACCACAACCAGCAGCGTCGCACCGCTCACGATTTCGTGGATGGGTTTCGAGCGCGCGGAGACGAGGTTGACGATAACTGAATAAATGCATATGAACCAGCCGACCAGCGCCACCAGCCAAAGTGACGCTGCCAACCCGGCAGCATGCTCGAAGACAAACAGTTGCATACCAATCGTATTGGTTCCAACCACGAACGTCAGAAACAGCCAGGCGCGCTGCAGCGTCAGGAAATCTGCCTTCAGATCCGGCAGGAAAAATGCCATCCGCGCGACGAAGACGATGCATAGGGCCAGATAGAAAACCAGATTCAGTACGAAGAGCGCCTTTGCTATGGCGGAAAAGCTCATCGCTTCAAAGGCAAGCGATACGATACCGGTCGCCATCACCATGGCAAAGTAGGCAGGATGAAAATTCTTTATGCCGTTACTGATGATGGCCCGGTATCGGCTCATGATAGTGCCCGTTCATGAGGCGGAAATGATCAAGGTTTTCGTGAAAGCAACAGCAATAACATCGGTACGCCCAGCAAAGCGGTCAATACGCCCACGGGCAACTGTTGCGGCGCCCATAACGTGCGCGCCAGGGTATCCGCCAGTGTGAGAAAACTCCCCCCCAATAATACTGCCAGGAGCAGTAGCCAGCGAAAATTGCTGACTCCCAGCAGGCGAACGGCATGCGGCACAATCAGGCCGACGAAACCGATGACCCCCGCGAGCATCAGTGCTGCAACTGTGGCAAGGGAGGCGCAAAAATAAATCCCTATTTGCAACGGTAGCACAGCCACGCCCAAGGTTCTTGCCTTCATTTGACCCAATGTGAGAACGTTCAGGCTGCCGGAAAAAAGCAGGCTCACGGTGGATATGAGAATGAGCGTTATCCAGGCAGGCAACGGTTCTTCGGCACGCGAAACATCGCCCATCAACCAGAACAGCATGCCCTTGACATCGCTCGCGGGCGCAAGGGTAAGAATCAACGTTGTGAGCGCCCCGCAGCCAGCGGACAACACCACACCGGTCAGAAGCAGCCGGTAAAGATTCCAGTTGCCTGCGCGAAAACTAAGGCCGAATACAATGGCAACGGCCGCCAACGCTCCCGCCAGGGACGTCAGATTCGTAAGCAAAGTTCCCCATCCAAGGAGCATTGCAAGGAGTGCACCTACGGCTGCACCCCCGGAAACCCCCAGGATATACGGATCGGCGAGGGGATTGCGCAATAAAACCTGCAACAGCGCGCCCGCCAGCGCCAGAAGACCGCCACAGGCAAAGGCGGCCAGTACCCGTGGCAAGCGGAGTTGCCAGATAATCTGATGGGAGATGCTTTCGGTTGAAGACAGCAGCGCCTGAACGACGCTTGAAACCGGAATATGCACACTGCCGAACAGCAAGCCGGTGAAAAGGCTGCCCATAGCCAGCAAACCGAAAAAAATCAGCAGCAGGGGGTAGGAATATCTGGCGAAGGTCAGCCCTGAGGTCATGTCAACGCGCAGACATGTCCCCGCCGGAATGAAGCGAAGGCGAACAGTGCAACAATTCCTGGTTTCCGTCGGTCGTTTCAGTATGGGCAGCATGGGCTGCTCTTTGCCACCCTCTCGCTCTCCCTATACCCCCACCTCTGACTGCTATCGCAGGCTGATGACGGGCCACCCGTTTTTTTCCGCATGTGCCCTGAGTATTGCGTCAGGATCAACCGCCACCGGGCGGGTCACTTTTTTAAGGAGTGGCAGATCATTTAAAGAGTCGCTGTAAAACCAGCTTTCCAGGAAAGATAACCAGGTCAGGTTATGGTGGTCCAGCCAGCTTTCCAGGCGCACTATCTTGCCCTCCTGGAAACAGGGGGGGCCGGAAACCCTGCCCGTGAACTCCCCATCCTTCTGCTCCGGCTCGGTGGCGATGAGATGATTTATGCCGAACGCCCTTGCAATCGGCGCCGTCACGAAACTGTTGGTTGCCGTAATGATGACGCACAAATCGCCGCCAAGCATGTGCTGATTGACGAGCTTGCGCGCCTGCGGCGTGATCAATGGCAGAATTCTTTTTTCCATGAAATCCCTGTGCCAGGCATCCAGCTGGCTGCGCGGATGACGCGACAGGGGCTTCAACTGAAAATCAAGGAACTGCTGGATATCCAGAGTGCCGGCCTTGTACTGCTCGTAGAATTCGATATTGCGGGCCTCATGGACTTCTCGGTCGAACACCCCCTGCTCGATCAGGTGCTGTCCCCACTGGAAGTCGCTATCGCCTGCAAGCAGCGTATTATCGAGGTCAAACAGAGCGAGGTTCATGAGGCCGGCTGCAATAGCTCGCGTACCAGCGGAACAGTTATTTTCCGGTGACTCGCCAGTGAATATTTATCCAGTTCGTCAAGCTTCGCCATCAGGGAAGTCAAATCGCGCCGCTCATGCCGCAGCAGGTAGTCACATACCTCCTGAGGCAAAGCAAGGCCGCGGCTGCTGGCGTGATTTTTCATGGCTTCCATTTTTTCCTCATCAGTCAGTTCGTGAACCTCATATACCAGGCCCCATGCAAGGCGCGTAAGCAGATCTTCGCGCAGCTTCAACTGCCCGGGAGCAACAGAACCGCTTACCAGCAGGAACGCTCGCCCTTCGTCACGAATGCGATTATAGAGATGAAACAGTCCGATCTGGGCATCGGCGCCAAGGCGATCCACGTCGTCCACCATCACGCAATCTACCTCGCTGCCATTCGCAAAAGACGTTCTCTCGCCACACGCGAAATAAAGCGTGTTCATGTCATTGCGCTTGCACGCACTGGCCACACCCTGCAGCAGATGGCTTTTTCCGCAACCCGTTCCACCCCATAAATAAACAAAACGCTCGTGCTCCCGCGCCATTAGAATGTTATCCAGCGTTTGCAACAACTCGGCATTGCGGCCCGGCACGAAATTGGACAAGGCTGGTGGCGGAGGGATTATGTCCAGCGGCAATTGCTTCATCAACGAGGAGTCTGTTACTGGATTATCAGGATAAGAAACAGGTGATACGGACGCAGACGCAGATCGGGAGTATTGTCCGAAAAACCGCTTTCAAACTCGAACGGTCAGAGGAACGGTGTTGAGGCTCCGTGTTAGGTTCCTTGGGCGCCATTTGCGGTAAAATTGCGGCTTCAAACGCCACTCTATCTGTAACAGGACGAGAATTCAACTTGACCACATCCCAGCCTCCCGAAGAAAACCTTGCTCCTCTCTCTTACCGCGCCGCCGGTGTCGATATCGACGCGGGCGAACGCCTGGTGGAAAACATCAAGCCCTACGCAAAACGTACCCTGCGTCCTGAAGTGCTGGCTGGCATCGGCGGCTTTGGCGCGCTTTTCGAAATTTCCCGAAAATTCAACAATCCGGTACTGGTAGCGGGTACGGACGGGGTAGGTACCAAGCTGAAGCTTGCGTTCGAATCTGGCAAACACGATACGGTCGGCATCGACCTGGTTGCGATGAGCGTGAACGATATTCTGGTGCAGGGAGCAGAACCGCTGTTTTTCCTGGACTATTTCGCGTGTGGAAAGCTGGACGTGGATACTGCCACCCTGGTAGTGAAAGGTATTGCCGCCGGGTGCGAGCAGGCGGGATGTGCCTTGATCGGCGGAGAAACCGCTGAAATGCCGGGCATGTATCCGGAAGGCGAATATGATCTTGCAGGTTTCGCTGTCGGCGCGGTCGAGAAGGATCGAATCATCACGGGCAGAACCATTGAGGCCGGCGACGCAGTGCTAGGACTTGCTTCCAGCGGCGCCCATTCAAATGGCTATTCCCTGATCCGCAAGATCATCGAAAAAAATAATGTGGATTTGTCCGCCGATTTCCATGGCAAGGCGTTAATAGATGTAATCATGGCGCCTACCCGGATCTACGTGAAGCCTCTGCTCGAACTCATGAAGCATGTACCGGTTAAAGGCCTGGCGCATATCACAGGCGGCGGTCTGCTGGAAAATATTCCGCGTATTCTGCCTGAAGGCCTTACGGCGATACTGAAGAAAGAAACCTGGGAGATGCCTCCGCTTTTTGCCTGGCTGCAGCGGGAAGGCAATGTGGTCGATAGCGAAATGCACCGCGTTTTCAATTGTGGCATTGGCATGGCCGTCATCGTGGCGCCGGAGTATATCGATACCGCCACGCAGTTGCTGCAATCAATGGGGGAAATCGGGCGGCGCATTGGCACCATTCGCGAGCAGTGCGCGGACGAATCCCGGACGATCATCGAGTGAGCAGCGTGAAGCAACGAGGCACAGGCGGGATCTGAATCCTGCTGCTGATCCATGAAGTCACTCGTAATCCTTATCTCCGGTCGGGGCAGCAATATGCAGGCACTGCTGGAAGCGAATCTTCCCGCGCGGATAGCGGCGGTCATCAGCAACAAGCCAGAGGCGCCAGGACTCGAAATCGCGCGTAGCCGCGGCTATGAAACCATTGTGCTGGACCAAAGGTCATACCCGGATCGCGAGGTGTTTGACCAGAAACTTGCAGAGGTCATCGATGCCTACGCACCGGATCTCGTCGCCCTGGCCGGTTTCATGCGCCTGTTGGGGGGCAGTTTTGTCAGCCGCTATGAAGGCAGGCTGATAAACATTCATCCCTCGCTGCTGCCCGCTTTTCCCGGTCTGCATCCCCACAGGCAGGCGTTGAAGGAGGGCGTGAAGGTGCATGGATGCACAGTGCATTTTGTCACCGCCGAAACAGATCGGGGTCCGATCATTATACAGGCGGCTGTTCAGGTTATACCTAGTGATACCGAGGAAACGCTGGCCGCGCGCGTACTGCAACAGGAACATCGCATTTATCCTGAAGCCGTGCGCTGGTTTATGAAAGACCGGCTGAAGCTCTCTGATAACAGTGTTGAGGTGAGCGATGCCGATTTCGACGATTCTGTTTTATATTCACCGGGATTATCCAAATGAGATTTTTATTTCTAACCCTGTTGTCGGGAGCAGTTTTTTTTGCTTTTCCCGCTTTTTCCGCTTGCGCTGCCTGCGGCACAGAAGTGCCCTCGCGGGTCGATATCAGTTATTCGGTTACATCCGGAAGCCTCGAAGCGGACATGAATGACACGCTGAAAATCACTCAGGAAAACGGCGAGCGCCGCTACAGCCTGTACAGCGAGGGCAAGGCCAAAGGCCTGTTGGCGCTGACACAACCGGACACCCTGGTGCGTGACAGTGAAGGCATCATCACGACGCAAGGGATGCTGCGGCCGGAGCGGTTTTCGGATCAGCACGGAAACAAGGTGCCCAAAGTGGCGATTTTCGACTGGGGCAAGAAATTGATCACCCTTCAGCATAAGCGCGGGGAAGAGCAAAAAGTGCTGCCTGCCGATGCCCAGGATAAGCTGAGCCTGCTCTACAGCTTCATGTTTACTTCCGCCCCCGGCAAAATGGTAAACCTGCACGAAACCGACGGAAAACACCTGGAGCCGGTTTGCTATGCGGTCAGCAAGGAAACACTCGATACTCCAATGGGCAAGCTCAAAACGATCGTGCTGACCAAGCAACTGGGAAAAGAAGGGGATCGGGATAAAAAAATCTGGCTTGCCGTCGATCACCATATGCTGCCGGTCCGCGTCGTGGCTACCGAGAAAATCGGCATCGTGACGGATCAGATGGTGACAAAAATAAGCTATGGAGAGTCGATGAACGGTATAAAGCAGGGCCGCCTGCAATAGGCCCGACTGCGGCAAACCTGTAAAATCACCGGGACGTCGGAGAGGTTGTCCCAGACAGCGCGTGCCACCGGCCCGCATACCTCCTTTGTGCCTCCTGTCCTGCTATAGGACTGCTTTGTGTCCGCTTTTGGCTTCCCCCAGCAGTATCGATAATTGATGACAATACGTCTTACCCCTGCCCATCTCGACATGGCAACCGTTGCACTGCGCGCCGTACTTCCACTGCAGCATCCGGCTGATTCGTTACTGCGGCATTTTTTCCAGGACAATCGGAAACTCGGCGTGAACGATCGCGCGTTCATTGCTGAAACTGTGTTCGGTATTCTGCGCCACCGTTTTTTTCTGGAACGCGTCGTGGAAATTGCCACACCCCGCTCGCTCCTGCTGGCTTATCTGGCGAAATTCTCGGGAATGAACTTGCGCGAGCTGGTGCCCCTGGTGAGTGAAACAGAAGCAAAACGGCTTGGGGAAATGAAAGCCGTGTCGCTGGAATCGCAGCCACTTGGCGTCCAGGCCGAATTTCCGGAGTGGCTGCTGGAAAAATTGCGAGAATTCATGGACGATGGCGCTATCCTTGATCTGGGCCGCTCGCTGCAAGCACCCGCGCCCCTCGATCTGCGGGTCAATACGCAGCTTGCGACGCGCGAGGAAGTCATCGAGCTGTTGAGAAAAGATGGAATCGAAGGAACACCGACGCCCTATTCCCCGATCGGCATCCGCCTCACCGGGAAGCCCGCGATCAACCGGCATGAAGTGTTCATGAGCGGCAAGATCGAAGTCCAGGATGAAAGCAGCCAGCTGCTGGGTTATCTGCTTGCGCCCAGGCGCCGGGACATGGTAGTGGATTTCTGCGCGGGAGCGGGAGGAAAGTCGCTGATGCTGGGGGCGCTGATGTGTTCGCAAGGGCGCATCTATGCTTTCGATAATTCGGAAAAGCGGCTGAACAATCTCAAACCCCGCCTCAAGCGCTCTGGTTTATCAAACCTCCACCCTCAGCTTATCGCGAATGAAAACGACATAAAGGTGAAACGGCTGGCGGGAAAAATCGATCGGGTGCTGGTGGATGCACCTTGCAGCGGGCTCGGAACCCTGCGGCGAAACCCGGATCTGAAGTGGCGCCAGTCGCCGCAAAGCATCGAGGAACTCAAGCGTAAGCAAGCCGCCATTCTGTCATCTGCGGCCAACCTGCTTAAACCGGGTGGCAGACTGGTTTATGCCACTTGCAGCTTTTTACCGGAAGAAAACCGGGAAATCGTTGAGAATTTTATTGCGAATAACCCCCGCTTCAGCCTGCTGAATTGCGCCGAGTTGCTGCACCAGCAAAAAATTCCGCTCGACACCGGTGTGTTTATGCAACTCCAGCCCAGGCTGCATGGTACAGATGGTTTTTTTGCCGCCGCGCTGGAATCAGGAAAGGCTCAAATATGATGTCATCGGACCGTAGCTCCTCCATGAAGCAATATCTGGCCGGCTCCCTTGCCATACTTCTGGCAACCTCTGTCGCAGCGTTTGAATCCCCTTCCTATCGGAAGCCACCTCCAGTCCTGTCCGCATCCGGTACTGTACAGGTTGCTTTCACTCCAGGGCAGGATGCGGGGAAACTGATTGCGGACACCATCGATGGCGCTCGTACCCAGGTTCTGGTCCAGGCTTTCAGTTTTACCATCGCAGAATCGCCGATGCTTTAATCGCAGCCAGGCATCGCGGAGTGGATGTGAAAGTCATTGCGGACAGGGAGCAGACCGAAAAAATTCCGACCAGTCTGATTGCAAGAATGGCGTCACAAGGTGTGCTGGTATTCATGGACTCGAATCATAGCAGTGCCCACAACAAGGTGATGCTGATCGATGCAGGCAGCGCCCAAGCTACGCTGATTACCGGCAGCTTCAATTTCACCCATGCGGCGCAGCACAAGAATGCGGAAAACGTGCTCGTGATGCGGGGGAATTCCGCCCTGGTGGACCTTTACCTGGAAAACTGGCGGGATCATTTCAGCCATGCGCGGCCTTACCGCTGATTCAAGTGATTCAGGCGTGTAAGCATGTGCTTCCCTGAGCCGAAATGCGGCATGAGGGGAAAGTAATCTACGCGTGCTAGAATCTGCCGCCAGCCCATCCATTTCCGGCGCCGTCCATCTTCCTGTTTCAACGGATGCACTTCGACATTGAATTCCAGAGCCTGCTGAACAAACTGCTTGCTCATGCACAGCAAGTCCACGTCCTGTGGCAGCTTGCTGTGTTGACTGCGAGCATGGTAATGGCGTGGTTGTTGCAAAGGCAGTTCATGCGGCGCGCTCCGGCGCGTGTCAACGCCGGCGGGGCGCTAACCATCAGCGCACGCAGCCTGAGCCGGCTCCTGTTTCCATTTTTTGCGCTAGTCTTTACTGTCGTCGGCAAGTGGGCGCTGGACTATTGGTATCCGACGCCCCTGCTCAATATCATTATTCCGATTCTATTTGCGCTCGTTCTGATCCGGGCCGCAGTCTACATGCTGCGCAAGGTGTTTCGCCGCCAGGAGTGGCTGCGCCCGTGGGAACGATTCATCGGCTGGGCAGTGTGGATAGGATTCGCGCTTTACATCACAGGGCTTTTGCCCGAAATTCTGGCCCTTCTCGATGACGTTTCACTGCATGTCGGCAAGCAGCGCATTTCGATATTGCTGATCGCGCAGGGTTTCATCGCGTTCACCGTCAGCATGCTCGTGGCGCTGTCGCTTGCGAGTTCGGTTGAAACGCGCATCATGATGGCGAGGGCGCTGAATATCAACCAGCGTGTCATTCTGTCGAAGATCAGCCGCACCATTCTGATCGTCATGGGGGTGACGGTGGCGCTGCCCATGATCGGCGTGGACATTACGTTTCTGTCCGTGTTTGGGGGCGCACTCGGCGTCGGGCTCGGACTGGGACTGCAAAAAATCGCGAGCAACTACATCAGCGGGTTTATCATCCTGCTGGACCACTCCCTCCATCTCGGCGATATAGTCACGGTGGATAACCGCAAAGGTGAGGTGACCTCGCTCACTACGCGGTATGTGGTACTCAAGAGCGAAGAAGGCACCAATATCCTCATTCCCAATGATGTTTTCATTACTTCGGCTGTCATCAACCATCCCTACTCCGATCGCCGATTGCGCCTTGTCTTTCCGATGCGGATCAGCTACGACAGCCCGATCGAGGCCGCGATGAAAATCATGTCGGAAGCGGCAAAGAGGCGTCACCAGATATTGGCCGATCCTGCTCCCGCAGTGTATCTCAAGGAATTCGTCGATGGCGGGATCGTTCTGGAACTCGTCGCGTGGGTGGAAGAAGCGGAGAAGAATCTGCCCGCGCTGCGGTCCGACATCAACCTCGATATCTGGCGGACATTCGGAGAAAACGGAATCAAGCGTTAACTGGAGGCTTTTCAGCCACATCAGGCCCAGCCTCCCCTTTATAGCTTCTGCCTCCTCCTGCCGCCAAGTTGGAGAATTGTCCGGATTCCCGGCGTGGATGGTAATATTGTTCCAGAAGAAAATCCGTGATATCCGAACTGTTATGGGCGCCTTGGTTTTTTATACCGTTATCTATTTCCTTGGCTATTACGCGGCCCATATGTTGAATGAACTGTCAGGCCGGAAGCTGATCGCAAACCGCCGCATGGCAGGCCTGGTTCTCGCTCTCCTGGTTGGAACAGCGCATGGCTACAAGATCATCAGCAGTCCGCCGCCTCATCATGGAGACGGAGCAGGTTTTGCGCTCGGCCTGTACGTACTTCTGCCTCTGGCTATCATTACGATAGCTGTCCTCTATCTCAACTGGCAGGATCGTCAGGATAACGAACGTTGATTTTATTGAGGTATATGACGAGGTTAGCAGACGATGTGATCTACAGCATTTTCTTAGCGTGGAATTCGCCTTGACTCTTCTTGCCCCGCTAAAGGCAGGCTTTTCACCGCTGCTCCTTCAAATCTGCTGATCACGTCCGTAACAAAATGCTCGGAAAAGCCTGCGATAAAAGACCAGAATATCAGTTTTGCATATTCTTTGTGTCCTTCTCCATGTTGCTCGAAAATCGACAGGAAACTTTCCGAGGATGAATTGCTGTCAGGCAGAAAAACGGGAAACAGATCGCCAGATAGCAAACCGGAAAGAAAAAGTATAAAAAGCAAAAAAGCCAATACACCCCCAACCAGGGGAGAAAGAGCAGTGTAAACCCAGGACTCCGCTATCAACTCCAGATCGAACAAAGTCAAATCCTTCAGTCGGCGTTGGAGACCGACAAATCCGCCAATCACGCCACTGGCGAATACGAGCAGCGGCACTATATAGATGGACTCCCTCAAAAGAGCAGCAGCGGTCAATGAGAGGCCATAAAGAATAACCAGTGCGATGAAAAGACGCCGCGTAACAGAAATCAGCAGTCGAGCAGGAATATTTGACTTAACGGCTTCCGTGGCAGGGTTATCTGGCTCATCCATATGGAGCGCGGCTTTACGCGGTTTTTTTCTGGATGAACTCGATCTTGTAGCCGTCAGGATCTTCCACGAAAGCGATCACGGTGACGCCGTGCTTCATCGGGCCTGCCTCGCGTGTAACCTTGCCGCCCCGCTTCTTCACTTCCTCACACGCCTGGTAGGCGTTATCGACTCCGATCGCAATATGCCCGTAACCGGTGCCCAGGTCATATTTGTTGGTATCCCAGTTGTGGGTGAGCTCCAATACCGTTCCCTCAGCCTCATCCTGATAACCGACAAATGCGAGGGTAAACCTGCCCTCGGGATAATCTTTCCGGCGCAGCACCTTCATTCCCAGCACGTCCGTATAAAAAGCAATCGACTTTTCCAGATCGCCCACGCGCAGCATGGTATGAAGTATGCGCATTCAGATTTCCACCATCTCAAAATCTTCCTTACGCGCTGAACATTCGGGACAGGTCCAGTTCATCGGAACATCCTCCCACCTTGTTCCGGGCGGAATACCTTCCTGCGGAGACCCTTCGGCCTCATCATATACATAGCCGCAAATCAGGCACATATAGCAACGGTAGACACGCACTTCGGTCGTTTCGGTGGTAGTCATGATGAGTAAGGGTATTTGGGTTAAAATATCATTTTACGGTATTAGTTCATGTCTCAGCCACCCCCCATCGTACTTTCTTTTGCTGCCAGCGACTCTACCGGGGGCGCCGGTGTTCAGGCTGATATTCTCACTCTGGCCAGCATGGGATGTCATCCCCTTTCGGTCGTCACTGCCGTGACGGTGCAGGATACGGCCGGGGTAGATGATGTAATGGCGCTGGACCCAGAATGGGTGACGGATCAGGCACGCGCGGTTCTTGAGGACATGCCCGTGCATGTGTTTAAAATGGGTTTGCTGGGCAGCGTGGAAATTATTGCAGCGATTGCCGAAGTGGTTTCGGATTATCCCGACATTCCGGTCGTGCTGGACCCTGTGCTTGCGTCGGGCCGCGGCGATGAACTCGCCAATGAGGAAATGGTCGCTGCCATGCGGGAATTGCTGCTGCCGCAGGCAACCATCATCACGCCCAACAGCCTCGAAGCGCGGCGGCTGGCGCAGGATTATGAGGATGAGTCCGATATGCCGGATTTGCACCAGTGCGCAGCCCGATTGCTGCGTTTGGGATGTGAATATGTATTCGTTACCGGAACCCATGAAAACACTTCGCAGGTGGTGAACACCCTATACGGAACTACCGGCATCGTGCGCACGGATGCGTGGGATCGCCTGACTGGCTCATATCATGGATCAGGTTGCACACTCGCCTCTGCTATCGCCGCCACGCTTGCCAATGGATTGCCTATTGCAGAGGGTATATATGAAGCGCAGGAATACACCTGGCAGTCACTGAAAGCCGGGTTCAGGCCTGGAATGGGACAACATCTGCCAGACAGGCTATTCTGGACGCGTGATGAGAACAGTGTCGAGGATCGAAATCAGGCGATGTAGCGCTGCCTCGCGGCGAGAAATAACCGGTCTATATGCGATCACGCCAGATACAGGAGATACAGCGAGTCTGGTCGCGATGACACGGAACGCGCTTGCCGGAGGTACGCGACTGGTTCAATACCGCAGCAAAACGATGAATGAGGAACTGCGCCGGGAACAGGCGCGCTCGCTCGCTCATCTCTGCCGTCAGTTTGAGGTTCCCCTCCTCATCAACGATCATATCGATCTTGCCCTCGAGGTTGGGGCGGATGGGGTGCATCTGGGACGGGAAGATGCACCCATTTCTCAAGCCCGGCTTAAACTGGGTCATGAAAAGATCATCGGGATTTCCTGCTACAACGAACTTGGGTCTGCGATCGAAGCCGAGTGCAATGGGGCGGATTACGTTGCTTTCGGGGCTTTTTTTACTTCCGTCACAAAGCCCGATACCGTGCCTGCTTCCGTTGACCTGCTACAGCAGGGAAATCTTGAGATCAGTATTCCCATTGTCGCCATAGGCGGCATCAATAGCGATAATGCGCTGGAGTTGATCAGCGCCGGTGCGGATGCTGTAGCGGTCAGCAACGCTCTGTTTGGCGCACGAGATATCCGGTCCGAGGCCGACAAGTTTTCCGGGTTATTCAAGCGTCAGCCGTTTCATCCCTCATTGTCAAGGACCAGCCAATAATGTCACGTAACCAGCAATTGTTCGAGCAGTCGCAAAAATTCATTCCCGGTGGCGTTAACTCGCCGGTTCGCGCCTTCAAATCGGTCGGCGGTACGCCGGTTTTTTTCAGAAAGGGTGAAGGCGCCTATGTATGGGATGCGGATGACAAGTCCTACATAGATTATGTCGGTTCCTGGGGCCCTCTGATTCTGGGGCATGCCCATCCGGAAGTGATTGAGGCGGTCTATGCGGCAGCAAAAAACGGCTTGACTTTTGGGGCGCCCACCGAGGCGGAACTCGAGATAGCGGAACTGCTGTGCCGGCTGGTGCCCTCCATTGAGCAAGTGCGGTTGGTAAGCTCCGGAACGGAAGCCGCCATGAGCGCCATCCGGCTGGCACGCGGTTATACCGGGCGGAATCGCATCATTAAGTTTGAAGGCTGCTATCACGGCCATGACGACGCCCTGCTCGTGAAGGCAGGCTCCGGCGCCCTGACTTTCGGCCATCCAAGTTCCGCGGGTGTTCCCGCTGAAACGGCTTCCAGCACGGTTGTGCTCGATTACAATGATCTCGCCGGGGTTGAACAGGCTTTCAATCAGTTCGGCGCCGAAATCGCGGCGGTCATCGTCGAGCCCGTGGCGGGCAATATGAATCTTATCGCACCTCGCCCCGGCTTTCTGCCGGGTTTGCGCGAATTGTGTACGCGTCACGGCAGCGTGCTGATCTTCGATGAGGTGATGACAGGTTTTCGCGTCGGACTTGAGTGTGCCCAGGGGCTTTACGGAATAAAACCCGATCTCACCACGCTGGGCAAAGTGATCGGCGGGGGTATGCCAATGGCTGCATTTGGAGGCCGGCGAGAAATCATGCAATGCCTTGCGCCGGTGGGAGCCGTCTATCAGGCGGGTACGCTTTCGGGAAACCCGGTTGCAGTTGCTGCCGGTCTCGCTACATTGAAGCTGGTGCAGGCACCGGGATTCTACGACAGACTGACCGCCTGTACCCGCGCACTCACCGAAGGGCTGGTCACAGCCGCCAGGAAACATGGCGTGGTTTTCTGTGCACAGGCGGTAGGCGGCATGTTCGGCCTTTATTTCCGGGAAACGCTACCGGAAAGTTACGCTGAAGCGATGAGCTGCAACCGCGATGCTTTCAATGGATTCTTCCACGCGATGCTCGAGAAAGGTGTTTATTTCGCCCCGTCAGCATTTGAAGCCGGATTTGTTTCCGCGGCACACGGTGATGCTGAAATCAGCAAGACGCTAGCCACTGCTGAACAAATCTTCGCGCGGAAATAAAAACAGCGGGCAGTTGCCGCTGATAGCGAGGCAGTATCTTCCTTTGAAGATACTGCTCTGCGAACACAGGCTTAGGCTTGACTGCTGGGGTTGGACCGCATTCTGCCCCGCGCCCTCTCCGCGGCGGTCTTGCCGAACTCCGATCACGCGGACGGACGGCATCCTGCGCCTTATAGTCCTCCCGCTTTGATCAGCATCGCCTCTGCGATAACTTCGGAATCCCCTGATTTTTATTACTTGTGCAGCCCCGAAATAAACTCGGACACCGCCTGCATTTCTTTTTCGCTCATCCGCGTTGCGATCATGTGCATAACCTTGTTCGCATCGTTTGCCCGTTGTTCTGTCCGGAAGGCGCGTAACTGGGCAGCAGAATACTGTGCATGCTGCCCGGCGAGCCGGGGATAAACGGGAGGAATGCCGGCGCCATTGGGGGAATGGCAACTGGAGCAGGCGGGAACACCGGTTTCAAGATTTCCGCCCCGGTATATTTTTTCCCCTTCCTCCGCGAGTTCCTTGTTGTTAGCCACCCCGGGATGGGGTTTCTGCTTGGCGTAATAAGCTGCGAGATTCTTTACATCCTCGTCGGAAAGCGGTGCAACCATGGCTGACATCACCGCGCTTTCGCGCTCTGCCGGCTTGCCGTCCTGCGACTTGAAATTATTGAGCTGCTTGATGATATACTCGGCATGCTGTCCAGCCAGATTCGGATTCTCAGGAATCATGCTGGTGCCACTCTCACCATGGCAGGCGACGCAAACCTGGGTGGCGATTTCCTGACCTTTAGCCGCATCTCCTGCCGTTTTGACAGGCTGAGGAGGCGTTTCCGCAAAAACGTGGCTGGACAGGGCCAATACAGCCGATGCGATAATCATCGAAATTAGCTTGATGCCTTGCATTCCTGGGACTCCGAAGAAAGTAATTTGGTATTTTGATTTGACTGTGCATTTTAAGGCAAAGGTCGTATAACAACAACAATAACAATGACTTTATCCGTAATGAGAGCATTATTTTTTCTATTGTTGTTTATCAACCTCGCTTTCGCGTTATATATCCAGCTTGAACCGGACGAAAGCAGGACTCCCCTCCCAGCAGAGCTTCAAGCGAAAACCGGACCT
Source organism: Nitrosospira multiformis (assembly GCF_003050865.1). Classification (GTDB taxonomy): domain Bacteria; phylum Pseudomonadota; class Gammaproteobacteria; order Burkholderiales; family Nitrosomonadaceae; genus Nitrosospira; species Nitrosospira multiformis_E. Next base: position 36,634 of record NZ_QAOK01000023.1, read on the forward strand.
TCATCAGAGGCCGCCCCGCCACCCCCGTCTATTTGCCTGGAATGGGAAGCCTTTGCCAAACCGGATGTGGTCCATGTCGAAGCAGCCATTTCCCGGCATAATCTCGATGGCAAACTGAAATCCCGGACCATGGGCATGGTGCCCTACTATTGGGTACACATTCCCCCGCTCACAAACAAACAACATGCCGACCGGAAGATAGGAGAGCTCAAGCGGCGCGATATTACCACCTACCAGATCGTGGAAGGCGACAGCAAGTGGAATAATGCGATTTCGCTGGGATTTTTTGAAAAAATCGAGGATGCCCGCGCCTTTCTGGCAGTCTTGAGGAATAAACGGGTCGTATCCGCCATTATCGGAGCAAGGAATGTCGAACAGGTCAAATTCGTCGCGGAAAACTCCTCGCCGGACCTGGAAGGGCAACTGGAAAAATTAAAGGCGGAATTTCCGAATAGCCGTATCACCAGGACCACTTGCGAGCCAAGTGCAGGAACGCATGGCAAGGCAAACAAGGCGGCGCAATAAAGAGCTTGGAAAAACCCTTGAATGCAGCATGCTCCTTTCCCGCTTCTCCCTCCTGTCATGCTCCTGGACGTGTGATTTTTAGCGAAGTATTCTTCCGCTGCGGTTTTTCTGACCTTGCTGCGGATCAGCAAGTCTTGCAATAAGATATTCCCATCCTCATCATATAAGCTTTTCATTCACATTTATTGGCTCATGGCCTTGGAATCTGTATGACGGTGCATCTCAAATCCCCTGATGAAATAGAGAAAATGCGGGTAGCGGGCAGACTTGCATCGGAAGTGCTGGATTACATCACGCCGTTTGTCAAGCCTGGAGTGACGACCGATGAGCTTGACAAGCTGTGCCACGATTACATGGTGAATGTGCAGGATACCATTCCTGCGCCTCTCAATTATGCCCCTCCCGGCTATTCGCCTTACCCGAAATCCATCTGCACCTCGGTCAACCATCAGGTTTGTCATGGTGTACCGGGGCATAAGAGACTCAAATCCGGGGATATCGTCAACATCGATGTAACCGTCATCAAAAACGGGTATCACGGTGATACCAGCCGGATGTATCTCGTCGGTGAACCCGGCATCCAGGCGAAGCGCCTGTGCAAGGTAACTTATGAAGCAATGTGGCAGGGTATTGAAATCATCAAACCCGGAAAACGTTTGGGGGATATCGGCCACGCCATTCAGCAGTATGCGGAAGAACATGGATACAGCGTGGTGAGGGAATTCTGTGGTCATGGAATCGGGGCAAAATTCCATGAAGAACCACAGGTGCTTCACTACGGCCGCGCCGGCGCAGGACTCGAACTCAAAGCCGGAATGATCTTCACCGTTGAGCCGATGATCAACGCCGGCAAGCCGCAGATTCGCCAGCTGGCCGATGGCTGGACCATTGTCACGAAGGATCACAGTCTGTCGGCGCAATGGGAACATACTGTACTCGTCACTGAATCAGGATATGAAGTGTTGACACACTCGGGTGGCACGCCGCCGCAGCCCACCCTTCGTTCCTGACGACCATGAACGGGCTGAATGCAAAACCTTTCAGCCACGAAGCGGTCAGGCAGAAGCTGCTGAGCGGCCGCAAGTCGTTGCAGCGTCGCTACCACGAAAACAGAAACGGCGCAGCCCTGCTGCGGGATCATAGTCACCTGGTAGACGGCATTCTCCGCCAGGTATGGCATGAAATGAACATGCCCGGCTCTATCGCCCTGCTGGCCGTGGGTGGATACGGCCGAAGACAGCTTTTTCCCTATTCCGACATCGACCTTGTGGTATTGCTTCCGGACAAGGGGAGCGCCGCCGAGGCGATGGACAATGCACTCGCGACGTGCCTGGAGCACTGGATAGGATTGCTGTGGGATATCGGCCTGGATATCGGCCATAGCATGCGCACCGTCGCGGAATGTGGCGAAGAGGCAGCCAACGACATTACCGTGCAGACCAGCCTGCTTGAAGCCCGCCCTCTTGTCGGCAACCCCCATCTGTTCGATCGATTCCTGCGGGTGATGGAAGCCATGCTCGCACCCCGGAAATTCTTCGTCGACAAGCAGCTCGAACAGCAGCAGCGTCATAAGCGATACCAGGACGCACCCTACAAACTCGAGCCGAACATAAAAGAGGGCCCCGGCGGATTGCGCGATCTGCAAAACGTACTGTGGATCAGCCGTGCCGCCGGATTCGGAAGAACCTGGCCGGAACTGGCGAAAAAAGGCCTCATCACCCGCCGCGAGGCCAGTCTCATCCAGCGTCAGCAGACTGTGCTGCAAGACCTCCGCATCCGGTTGCACTACCTCGGTGGCAGACGTGAAGACCGACTGTTATTCGATTACCAGAATTCCCTGGCCGAAGAACTTGGCATCGCTGGGAAGCCGCCGCGCCGTCCCGGAGAGATGCTGATGCAACGGTACTACCGCGCCGCGAGATCGGTGACACAGGTCAATACTATTTTTCTGCTTACCCTGCATGCGGAAATTTTTCCGGACAAAGAGGCAGTGACGACGATCCTCAACGAGCGGTTTCAAAAGCGTGGCAACCTGCTGGAGATACGCGACGAGGATATTTTTGAGCGAAATCCCGGCGCGATACTGGAAAGTGTTCTGCTACTGCAACAAAATCCCGACCTGAAAGGCCGAAGCCCCGCGACGTTGCGAGCGATGTGGCGATCGACGCCACTCATTACGGCTTCATTTCGCCGCAACCCGCGTCATTGCGCCATGTTCATGGAAATATTGCGTCAACCTCGGGGACTGACACGCGAACTCCGGTTGATGAACCGCTATGGCATTCTGGGGCGCTACATCCCCGCTTTTGGCCGAATTGTCGGCCAGATGCAACATGATCTCTTCCATGTGTATACAGTGGATGAGCACATCCTGATGGTCGTGCGAAATCTGCGCCGCTTCATGGCGCCCGAATTTGCCTATGAATACCCGCTCTGCAGCAGACTCATCAACGAATTCAAACGGCCTGAAGTACTCTATATTGCCGGATTGTTCCACGACATTGCCAAAGGTCGGCAAGGAGACCATTCCGTGCTCGGCATGGCTGACGCGAAGCGCTTCTGTGAACGCCACCGAATACCTGCAGAAGATACCGAACTGGTTGTCTGGCTGGTGGAAAATCATTTGCGCATGTCCGCCACGGCACAAAAAAAAGACATAGCGGATACGGACGTCATTGCGGATTTCGCCACAAGTATGCGAGATGAGCGGCATCTCATCGCGCTTTACCTGCTCACGGTGGCGGATATCAGGGGCACCAGTCCCAAGGTATGGAACGCATGGAAAAGCAAGCTGCTTGAGGATCTGTTCCACCGCACCCGGCAGTATCTTTGCGGCCAAATGGCGCTTACCGATATTTCACTGGAAAACCGCAAAAACAAGGTGCTGCAACTGCTACATGCGGATGATGGAACCAGACGCGCCTACGAGCGGTTCTGGTCGGGGCTCGATTCCAGCTACCTGATGATGCACGATCCTCGGGAAATTGCCTGGCACACCCAGCACCTGAGCCAGAGGATGAAGTCATCGACACCGATAGTCAAAACACGCACCGCCGAAACCGGGGCAGGGGTAGAGGTACTGGTTTATACGGCCGACCAGAAGGACCTGTTTGCCCGTATCTGCGGCTTTTTCGACCGTATCGACTATAATATCGTCCAGGCAAAAATCCACACAACCCGCGAGGGGTACGCGCTCGACAACTTTCTGGTACTGGACCCCTTCAATGGGGCAAACCATCATCCGCGGGAGTTTCAGTTCATTGAGCAGGAGTTGACACAGCTACTGGAGCAGCAGGCTTTACTGGCACCCCCCGTGAAAGGGCGCCTGAGCCGCCACCTCAGGCATTTTCCGATCACGCCGCAAGTCAGCATCGAGCCGGATGACAGTGGGGCCTATTATGTGCTGTCCATCACGGCCGGCGACCAGCCCGGGTTGCTCTCGCGCATTGCGCAAGTGCTCGTGCAGTTCGGGTTGAACGTCCACAGCGCCAGGATAAACACGTTAGGCGAGCGTGCCGAAGATACTTTCCTGATTACAGGAAGTATTTTGAGCGACTCCAGGTCAGTGATCCAGCTCGAAGCAAACCTGATAAAGGTGCTCCACACATCACCGCAGCCGGAGGCATCCGAAAAAGCGCCCGAAAAGCCTTCTGCCGGAGACCGGATTACCCCGCACTGATCTGCGCTGGTTCCTTATCGGATTCGGATGTCTCAGGTTGTAACTCGGCTTCCGAATATCCGAGACGTGCCCGTAACAGGTGCGCGGCTTCCACCATTTGCTTCAAGGCGGTCATGACTTCCCCCCATCCCCGTGTCTTCAGCCCGCAATCCGGGTTGACCCATAGCTGGTCGGGATCGATCACCTGGCAGGCTTTCTCCAGCAACTCCAGCATCTCCCGCGCACGGGGAATGCGCGGGGAGTGTATGTCATAGACACCCGGACCGATCTCGTTGGGATATTTGAAAAGGCCGAACCCGTCCAGCAGCTCCATGCGTGAACGCGACGTCTCAATCGTGATTACATCTGCATCCATATCGGCGATTGCCGGGAGGATGTCATTGAATTCCGAGTAGCACATATGGGTGTGTATCTGGCTATCATCCCTTACGCCCGAGCTGGCGACACGGAAGGCATGCACCGCCCATTCCAGGTATGCGTTCCAATCGCGCTTTTTCAATGGCAGGCCTTCGCGAAAAGCGGGCTCGTCGATCTGGATAATTGCAATGCCCGCCTTCTCCAGATCCACAACCTCGTCCCGAATGGCAAGGGCGAGTTGCAGCGCGGTGACAGAGCGCGGCTGGTCATCGCGCACGAACGACCACATCAGCATGGTGACGGGACCGGTCAGCATTCCCTTGACCGGCTTTCCGGTCTGGCTTTGCGCATATTGGATCCAGTCCGCCGTCATAGGCTCGGGACGGTAAATATCCCCGTATAGAATCGGTGGTTTCACGCAGCGTGAGCCGTAGCTTTGCACCCATCCATTCTCCGTGAAGACATAACCCCATAACTGCTCGCCAAAATACTCGACCATATCGTTGCGCTCGGCCTCGCCATGCACCAGCACATCGAGCCCGATTTCTTCCTGCTTTCTGATCGCCAGCCGTATCTCGTCGCGCATCGCTTCAAGATATTGCAAATTGCCGAGTTCTCCTTTCCTGAAAGCCGCACGCGCTTTGCGTATCTCCACTGTCTGAGGAAATGACCCAATTGTTGTGGTAGGCAAAGGCGGAAGTTGCAGCCGCTGCCGTTGCAGTTTCTGCCTGATCTTGAACGGGCTCTTGCGTCGGCCATCCTGTTCAGTCAGCCGATTCAAACGGTCCTGTACCACCGGGTTGTGGATGCGCGATGACTCCCGTCGAGCCTGTCTGGCTGCGGTGGAAGCATCCAGTTGCTGGCGTATCGAATGCTCACCCTGATTCAGCCCTTGCCCCAGGATAGAGACTTCTTTTAATTTCTGTACCGAGAATGCCAGCCAGTTTCTTATTTCAGCCTCCAGACTATTTTCCAGTTCCAGATCCACCGGACAATGCAGGAGCGAGCAACTGGGCGCAATCCAGAGCCTCTCTCCGAGGAAGGATCGGGCGTGCGACAAAACGGAGAAGGCGTGGGCGAGATCTGCCCGCCAGATGTTACGTCCATCGATAATGCCCAGGGACAACACTTTTCCAGCCGGGTAACCCTCCAGAAAAGCAACGAGTTGCCCAGGCGCCCGGCACAAATCGATATGGAGGCCTTCCACGGGTAACTTCTTCAATCGCTCGGCATGATTGTTCACGCCATCGAAATAAGTCGCTAAAAGAATTTTAGGGAGTCGCGCAAGTGCCGAGCGGCCTTGTGCTTGTCCGTCTGCCGCTTCCCGCAAACCAGCATAAGCGTGATCCAAACCCCGCAGCCAATCCTCGTCCAGGTCGAGGGCCAGCACAGGTTCGTCGATCTGTACCCATTCCACGCCTAGCGACGCAAGCCGGACGAGAATATCGCGATATACCGGTAACAGTTGTGGCAGCAAATCCAGGCGCCTGAATTCCTGTGCGTCCTGCCGGGCAACCTCTTTTCCAAGATACAGGTAGGTCAACGGCCCGATCAACACGGCCTTAGGCTTGATTCCGAGCGCCTGCGCTTCGGCAACTTCCCTGAAGAGTTGCTCGGAAGCTATACGAAAGCAAGTGTGGGCATCGAATTCCGGGACGATGTAATGATAGTTGGTGTCGAACCACTTGGTCATCTCCATCGCAGGCTGATCGGCAGTACCGCGTGCCATGGCGAAGTACAAGTCCAGCTCCGTTTCATCCTTGCCTGCTCCGAAGCGTTCAGGTATTGCCCCCAGCAGTGCAGTCATGTTCAGCATCTGGTCATAAAGGGCAAAATCGCCCGCGGGAATAAGGTCAATACCCTGCTCGCGCTGCAAAAGCCAGTGCCGCTTCCGCAATTCCGCTGCCGTGGTTTTGAGTTGCTCATCATCGATATCGCCGCGCCAGTATGCTTCGAGTGCGCGTTTCAGTTCCCGTTGCGCGCCAATGCGCGGAAATCCCAGGTTATGTGTCAGTGCCATTGGTCATTCTCCTCGATCGTTCGGTCCCACTTCAATGTGTTCTGTGGAGTTACTGACAATTTTGTGGCAGACCTGGTTATGAATCAAATGAAATGTTGTAACATATCAATGAATACGATTCATAAGTCTCTACGTGACGATGACTTCCCTCTCTCTGCTCGAACTCCGACATCTACGCACCCTCGCAGCCCTGGATGAAACAGGCAGCGTCTCGCGTGCGGCAAAACGCGTGCATCTGACTCAATCGGCCTTGTCGCACCAGATCAAAGTGTTGCAGAACCATTACGGCTTGCCGATAGTGCGCCGCCAGGGACAAAACATTGAACTGACCGAAGCGGGAAAGCATCTTGTCACATTGGCGCGCAGGGTACTTGAGGAAATACAGGCTACCGAACGAAATCTTGCCAAAATGTCGGAGCATGCCTCGGGTAGTTTGCGCATCGTGCTTGAGTGCCACACCTGCTTCGACTGGCTGATGCCGCTGATGGACGCCTTCCGCCAGAACTGGCCGGAGGTCGAACTTGATCTGGTTTCGGGATTTCACAGCGATCCCATCCAGCTTCTGGAAGAAGGCGGCGCGGACGTGGTGATCGGGTCGGAGCAGGTCGAGCGACGCGGTATCGTTCACCACCCGCTGTTTCGCTTCGAAATTCTTGCAGTTCTGGCGCCGGAACACCCGCTACGCGCGAAGAAAATCCTGCATGCACGCGACTTTGACGGCGAAACGCTGATTACCTATCCAGTACCGGAAGAGCGTATCGATCTTATCCGCAACGTGCTGAAACCAGCCGGCGTTCAACCTGAGCGGCGCACAGCCGAGCTTACGGTGGCGATCCTGCAACTTGTCGCCAGTCGGCGGGGTATTGCGGCGCTACCTAGCTGGGGCCTTAAAAACTATGTCGAGCATGATTATGTGACCGCGCGACGGATTGGTTCACAGGGACTGTGGAGCGACTTGTACGCGTCAACGCTGGCGGAAACCGCCGCACGGCCCTATCTGCGCGATTTTCTGGTTACTGCAAGGAATACGTGCTTTGCAACGCTGGATGGAATCATTCCCCTGGAGCCGGCGGAGCAATAGGTAACAGATGGGAAAAAAGCCGGGAGAAACAGTTGTGGAGAAGAAGCGGGGAAGAAGTATAAAGAGAATAAACGGGATAGACAGGGGGGTATAAGCAAGTACCTGGGTTTATCAGTAAACTGGCAGGCCCTTCGGAGATGAAGGACCTGCCAGACAAAATTTCCCTGGGATTTCCTCAGTGCAGTGTAACCGGCTCCTCTTCTTCGCAAGCGAGATCGGCGCAATACTTCTCATAAATGCCGTCCAGGAACCCCCACAGCGCCTCACATGCACGCATGGTCGCGGCGAGCACCTCGGCCTGCTTCTCCGGGGTGTCCGCAAACCGCTCGATCAACATCCATTCAGCCTGGGAATGATATACATCCGCTTCCTCGTGAACGCTGAAGAACTCATAGCTTGAAGGATCGCTCATTCCGTAGTATCTCTCCAGTCCATCAATTTTTACCGAAGCGATCGAAGGCACCTGCGATTCAAAGGCGTGCAACGCGGCAAGACCTGCGTAGAACGGCTGGTTCAGGCAGATATCGCGGAAGGTGAAAACCAGCCGTGCTGTTCCGGGCAGGGCAGAGGCCTGCGCAAGGTCCTTGTCGCTCGAACCCAGAGCCAGGGCGAAATTCTTCCACAGGGCCGGATGGTTCTTGTCACCATGCTCTTCGCTGATGAGGTTGTTGAGCACTTCCTGGCGCACACTGATGTCGCCGCTATTGTCTTCGCTATGAAAATGCGGCGTATTGAAATGTACAGCGCTCAGATAGGTCGGCTCGGCCAGCACATTGTGAAAATATTGTTCGGCATAACCGCGCAACTGCTCCTTGGTGAGCTTGCCCGCCGTCCAGGCCTGATAAAAAGGATGCTTCAACAAGTGCTTCGCATCAATGATGGAATCGACCTTTTGCTTGAAAGATGAGTGAGTTGTCATGGTTTTCCTCTAAAGCAGAGATGGTAATTCAGGGAATTTCCGGAGTAATCGGTTTGCATATCATCTACAAATAATGCGCGTAAGTCAAATTCGGTTCATTTTCTCGAACTGAAATCCTTCAATTTTTACCGTCTTTTGTGTAGGTCAATTTAAGGAACTATATGTAATAACCCGCATTTATTCCCGTCCCAGAGCATATGCGTCTTATTAATACTTGAATTCTATGATCTGGCGTTTTCAGATTTAACTCATGTCAAAAAGTCTTCCCTCTTGTTCTGAAATCAACGGGATAGCAGGATCTCATCCCTTCTCAGGCTTGGGTCAAGCCACATATCCCATGTATCCTGTAAAAGTATGACCGGCATCCGATCATGAATTGGCTGCATCAGCGCATTGCACTCTGTCGTGATGATGGCACAGCTCTCTTTCGTCTCTCCCGTATCGCTGTCCCAGGTTTCCCATACGCCGGCAAACGAGAATGGTGCGCCGTCCCGGCTCGATATAAAATACGGCTGCTTGCGCCTGCCCTCCGTTTTCCATTCGAAGAACCCGGAAGCGGGGATCAGGCAACGCCGCTGGCGGAAGGACTGCCTGAACATGGGTTTTTCGGCCACCGTCTCTGCCCTGGCATTATTCAATACGGGCAGCTTCTTCATATCCTTGAGCCAGTAGGGAATGAGGCCCCAGCGCATCATGGAACCCATGCGGCCACTGTCAGTATCGCGCACGGCGAGGATTTCCATGGTTGGCGCAATGTTGTAGCGGGGCTTCAGTTCCGGTATGAATGAAGCACGGTACCAGTCTGCCAACACAGGATCAGGATGATTCAAGCCGTAGCGTCCGCACATTTTCAGCTATCCTTCCAGAACAGGTTACACTTTTTTCATATTGCATCAGGCCGCACTCCTGGCAAACATTCTGCCCCTTGGGCTCATGACATCCCCCTGCCCCGTCTTCATAGGGCTTCAATCTCCGCTCCTAATACCACACTTGCCCCTGCTGCATCCCATTCCTGCGGGGTCGCCTGTTCCTGAGTGTTTAACCCTGGTAACGCCTCTTCCCGGTTATCCCTGAGCATACCCTCGAACGGGCTTCCGAATGCCGCCAAGGGCTTGTTGCTGGTACAATCCTGATGAGCTATCAAGTGCAGGAGTCGTAATCAGGATTTCCAGGATTTCCAGGATTTCCAGGATTTCGCGCCTTTCACTCAGGCCGCGCGCCTCCACTTTGCAAGCCTTTTATCGGGCTGAAAATTTATTCAACGCTTTTCTTAACTGAAACGCAGCTTTATTTTCTCAAGCAGGGTTGCCATGGATGAGCAATCGAGCCTGCTGGCGCTGTTTACCAGCAGCTTTCTTGCTGCCACGTTACTTCCGGGCGGCTCGGAAGCAGTACTATTTGGCGTGCTGACAGCTTACCCCGAGCTTTACTGGCCCGCTCTGGGGCTTGCTTCAGTTGGCAATACCATGGGGGGCATGAGTTCCTATGCGATAGGCCTCTTGCTGCCCGATGAGAAGTCACTGCTTAAAAGATTAGGGGGAAGCAAGCGGGGTTTGATCTGGGTACGCAAATATGGCAGCCCGGTCCTGCTGCTCGCCTGGGTGCCTGTCATTGGGGATGTGCTATGCGTGGCAGCAGGATGGCTTCGGATTAACTGGATATCGACCATGCTGTTCATGGCCCTGGGAAAGTTTGCCCGGTACTGGGCCATCGCCGCTGCGATCAGCCTATAGACAATCTATGGACGACTATGGACGAAATATACGGTCGCTTCAGTCCCGCTTCATGAGGCCCAAGCGCCATCGATGGGCTCAGGGAGCGGGCCACCATTGGCCAACGTTCCCCTCGTCGATATCAATCAATCGATCAATTTGTCCGGATTTATTTTGCTTCGGCGCTTTCCAGCAGCTTCTGCAGTTCACCGCTCTGGTACATTTCGGAAACAATGTCCGATCCTCCGACAAACTCTCCATTAACATAGAGCTGCGGGATGGTAGGCCAGTTTGAGTAATCCTTGATGCCCTGGCGAAATTCCGGTTCCGCGAGCACATCCACTGCAAAAAGATCATCCACGCCGCAAGCGTTGAGGACTTTTACTGCGTGGGCCGAAAAACCACACTGTGGGGCTGCCGGCGAACCTTTCATGTAGAGCACCACGGGATGCGTGGTGACTTGTTGCTTGATGATTTCCTGCGTATCCATATCTGACTCCTCAAAAAACGTTAGCTCTGCAAATCGGATTATCGAGGGAAAGCCCTCATGGCAATTCTTCGATATATCTTATTATTATTGCATTTTAGCAGCTTCTCCCGGGAAACTCCTAAACCATCCACCGCTTACCCGCATTATTCCAGCAAGATCGGGATGGGAGAACATGTCCCTGAAGCCTGCTTCACCCAGGAGGCGTCTGCAAGCTTCCGCCTGATCGTAACCGTGCTCCAGCAGCAGTGAGCCTTCGGGCGCCAGATGAGCGGGAGCGGAAGCAATAATCAACCGGATGCAGTCAAGACCTTCTCCCTGGGCTACGAGTGCAATCTGGGGCTCGAAGCGCAGATCACCCTGGGCCAGATGAGGATCGTCCCTTGCTACATAAGGCGGATTGGATACGATCAGATCAAAGCTTTCGCCGGCCACTCCATCGAACCAGTCTGCCTCCATAACGCGCACATTATTCAGCTTGAATCGCGCGGCGTTGGCGTTGGCAACGGCAACCGCGGCGGCTGAAACATCGACTGCGGTAACCTCCGCCACCGGACGATGCCTGGCCAGGGTCAGCGCAATAGCGCCGCTGCCCGTCCCTAAATCAAGAATCCTGCACTGGCAATGCGGAGGAATCCGCGCCAGCGCGAGATCGATCAATAATTCGGTTTCGGGTCGAGGAACGAGTACCGCAGGCGTGACGTTGAACTCCAGACTGTAGAACTCACGCGTGCCCGTCAGATAAGCAACCGGTTCGCCCAGGGCCCGCCTGTCTGTCAGCAGGTAAAACGCTTGCGTCTGCTCGGCGGTCAGTTTCTGCTCGGGATGAGCAAGAAGGTAGGCATGATTTACGTTGAGGACGTACTGCAACAGCATCCGCGCGTCGATATCGGCAATGTTTCGGCGGGCTTGCCCCAGCGCTTCGAAAATTGTGATGGACGACACCGGAACGGAGAATCTACTCCGCCATTGCCGCCAGCTGCTCGGCCTGATGCTCGGCCAGCAGCGCGGAGCAAAGCTCGTTCAAATCCCCATCCATGATCTGCTCGATCTTGTACAGCGTCAGGTTGATGCGGTGATCCGTTATCCGCCCCTGGGGAAAATTGTAAGTGCGGATACGTCCTGAACGGTCACCCGTACCTACCAGGGACTTGCGCGTTGCCGCCTGTTTGCTTTGCTGCTCCTGCATCTGCTTGTCGCGGATGCGCGCAGCCAGCACGCTCATCGCCTGCGCCTTGTTTTTATGCTGGGAACGGCCATCCTGGCATTCGACCACGATTCCCGTCGGCAGATGAGTAATGCGCACGGCAGAATCCGTCTTGTTGATATGCTGGCCCCCTGCTCCGGAAGCGCGAAAAGTGTCGATTCTCAGCTCGGCAGGATTGAGCGCGACATCCTCGATCTCGTCTGCTTCGGGCATCACCGCAACGGTGCAGGCGGAAGTATGGATGCGCCCCTGCGTCTCGGTCGCTGGCACCCGCTGCACCCGGTGCCCACCCGATTCAAACTTGAGTCTGGAATAGGTGCCCTCACCGCTGATTTTGGCAATGATTTCCTTATACCCGCCGGCGTCGGACGGGCTTTGCGAAATGATTTCCACCTGCCAGCGCTGGCGTTCAGCAAAGCGTGCATACATGCGAAACAGGTCGGCCGCAAATAGCGCAGACTCGTCTCCCCCGGTACCGGCCCGGATCTCCAGAAAAATATTGCGCTCATCGTTCGGGTCTTTGGGCAGCAATTGCTTCTGCAATTCCGCACCATAACGCACCAGCCTCTCTTTGGCATCCCGTATTTCGGCATCGGCAAACTCGCGCATGTCAATGTCAGCAGCCATCTCCTGCGCGGTATGAATATCCTGCTCGCTTTGCAGATAAGCGTTATACAAGTCGACCACGGGCGCAATCTCCGCACGTTCACGCGCCAGCTTGCGGTATTGATCGAGATTGACCATGATGCTTTCGCTGCTCAGCAGACGATTCAACTCCTCCAGGCGCACGCTGAGTTGCGTGAGCTTGGCAGCTATACTTTTATTCATTCTGAGGGATGAAGGTGATACAGGCGGCTGATCAGGTCGACCAGATCGTCACGCTCGTCCTCAGCGGCGTGGTTGAGCGCGTAGGAGGGTAAATGGAGAAACTTGTTGGTAAGCCCGTTGCTCAGGGATTCGATGATTTTCTGCGGATCCTCACCTTTGGCCAGCAGTTTTTTTGCACGTTCCAGTTCATGACGTCGGTAACGCTCCGCCTGGTCGCGCAAGGCGCGTATGGTGGGCACAACGTGGCGCGATTCCAGCCAGTGCATGAAATTGACCACATTCGAGTCGATAATCGCCTCTGCCTGCGCCACCGCTCCCTGCCGGGAATCCAGACCTTCCTTGACGATATCGGCAAGGTCATCTACTGAATAGAGGAACACATCATCCAGCTCCGCCACCTCAGGCTCCACGTCTCGCGGCACAGCCAGATCCACCATGAAAATCGGTCGGTGCTTGCGTGCCTTGATCGCCCGCTCCAGCATGCCCTTGCCAAGAATGGGGAGCGTGCTCGCGGTACAGGTGACGACAATATCGTGAAGCGCCAACTGGTCGGGAAGCTCGTTCAGGGTGATGACTTGCCCGTTCAACCGATGCGCCAGGGCCTGGGCCCGCTCGACAGTCCGGTTGGCGACAGTGATGCGCTTCGGATGACGGGCAGCGAAATGGCTCGCACATAGTTCGATCATCTCGCCCGCACCGATGAATAACACGCGCTGCTCGCCGATGTCCCCGAAAATGCGCTCCGCCAGCCGGGTGGAGGCCGCTGCCATGGAAACGGAATTTGTGCCGATTTCGGTGGAGCTGCGAACCTCCTTCGCAACAAAAAAGGTGCGCTGGAACAGCTTGTGCAACAGCATGCCGAGCGTCCCTGCGTGCTCAGCCGATTTTACTGCATCCTTCAACTGGCCGAGTATCTGGGGCTCGCCCAGCACCATGGAATCCAGTCCGCTTGCAACGCGAAAGGCGTGCTTCACGGCTTTTTCCCTCGGCAACCTGTAGAGATACGGCTCAAGCTCACGAGTCGGCAACTGGTGAAAATCCGCCAGCCAGTGGGTGGCTTCGTCCGGTTTATCGGTACTGCAATAAATCTCGGTGCGATTGCAGGTAGAAACAATCGCCGCCTCTCTCACCGGACGATGGCTTACCAGATCGTGCAACGCATCCTCCATGGCGTCCGCTGGAAACGACACCTGCTCGCGCACATCCAGCGGCGCGGTCTGGTGGTTGATGCCGAAGGCAAATAACTGCATCGAAGACACGTTAGCTCAGTACCGGCTGAATTTTAAAATTTCGTGATTATAGTATTACAAGCATTTGAATACCAACAATTGGAAGAGTTTCGGGTCCAGAAAAAAATATGGGAACAGTGTCAAGCGGGATCAGTAACCTGTACGTCAGGGAGGGAAACTTCATAGTTCAATTCGATTGATTGGGAGGGCAAGGCCGCAAGCTTCCTCAATGTAGTGCACTGTGGGCTCAAGGGGAACATCATTCCCAACATTAAGAATCTTTTCCAGGAAATCCCCGTGACTGGTATCCTGAGTCACAGCCCATTGTGCAATAGCTGGTCTTCAGATTACCTTAGCCATGCTTGAGATCAATATCCGCGGAATCACCAAGACGAGTAGAGAGGATTGTGCGCGCACTAAAGCACAACTCTATCATTTAGCCCAAGAACCCCATGAACTCACCCTCCGATGAATCGCCGATCGAATTGAAGGCACCCGCCCTTGAGGTTGCCGCACCGATTGTTACCGAAAAAATATCTCTCCTTGACACTGAGCCAAGGGAAAGGAACTCAACGGCTCTTTGGATACTTGCATTCATCGCAGTCATTGCCGCGCTATATCTGGCGCGGGCTTTCCTTGTTCCACTATTGTTTGGCATCCTGGTAAGTTACACATTAAGCCCGGTGGTGGATTGGTTTGAACGCTATCGTATTCCGCGCGCGTTGGGGGCGATATGTGTACTGGGAGTGCTCGTCGGGGGCACCTCCTGGATGACACTCTCTTTAAGCGCCGATGCGGCGATAATGGCTGAACAACTTCCGGAGACGGCTCGCAAGCTGCGGCAGAGTTTAAACATTTTGCGCGATGGGAACTGGAGCACATTGCGCCATGTTCAGCAAGCCGCGGACGAACTCGGGCGCGTGGCTGTCGACGCCGGTCTGGAATCAGCAGCAGACCGCGCAGTCATAATCAAGGAATCGGAAAATAGTACATGGCTGCGCGATCTTATGCTCACGCAGTCAGCGCTGCTGGTCACGTTTACCGCACAAGCCCCGGTAGTATTGCTGCTTACTTATTTTTTGCTGGCCGCAGGCAGCCATTTCCGACGCAAACTTGTACGGTTTGTCGGCCCGACGCTTTCCCAGAAGAAAGATGCAGTACGGATACTTGAAGAAGTAGACAGTCAAATCCAGCGCTACCTCCTTGTCATGTTGATATCGAATGTTTTAATTGCCGTCATGACCTGGCTGGCGTTCGAAATGCTGGGACTGAAGCATCCCGCCGTATGGGGGGTAGCTGCCGGAGTGCTGCATTTTATTCCGTACCTGGGAACTGTCGGAGTTGCGCTCGCCTGCGGCGTTGCCGGGATGCTGCAATTTGGCTCGCTTGGCCAGGCATTCTTGCTGATAGCGGTATTTTTGCTTATTTCAGGCGTGGTGGGAATGGTGTTTACCACATGGCTACAGGGCAGATTTGCACGCGTGAATCCTGCAGTTCTGTTCATCGCACTGTTATTCTTCGCCTGGCTGTGGGGCATAGCAGGTTTACTGCTCGGAGCCCCATTACTGGCTATTGTCAAAGTAATCTGCGATCGAGTCGAATCGCTCAAACCGGTGGGCGAACTCCTGGGGCAGTAATCAACTTTTGCATTGACGGATGGGCGCCCCCGAAGAGGCAAGGCGCTAGAGGCTGCTAATGCAGCACTCAGAGCATGGAACAATAGCGACACTACCAACTTCCGCCGCGAGCTGTTAAGCAACTTAAGGTAATTTTTTTTAAATGTGGCCTACCGAACAGTATGAGCTGCTAAAAAACGTTAATCTGATTTCCAATGCCGTAGCGATTTACTGAAATAACGGCAAATCATCTCAATATCAGCAAATCATCATCTCTTAAATTTCGTAGAAAAAGGAGATCGACTTATGAATAAGGATCAAGTGAAAGGAACCGCGAAAGACATCGCAGGAAAAATTGAGGAAGAGGCCGGAAGGGCGGCAGGAAGTAAAGAGCATGAGGCTAAGGGCCTTGGCAAACAAGTTGCCGGCAAGGCACAGAAGAAATATGGAGACGCCAAGGAAGCCGTGAAGGACGCGGCAGACAAGCTTTAAATCAACTTTCCAGACATCCCCTTCCTCTCAACCAAAACCCGCTTCGGCGGGTTTTTGGCTATTTGATTCAGCCTGCAAGCCTTCCCCTTCTTTTTCTGAAGAAGACTTACATCACTCCAGAGTTGTCGGCCTGTTGGCTCCGGTAATAATGGATCGGCATATCTCAAGGAGTTCAAGGGATCAGGGCAGAGTGCCCATCCATTTCACTTGCGTTTCACCTTCCTGCTGACTTCCTCCCAGGTGGCCCCTTAATAGAGGTCATGGATGCTGCCGAGCATCCTGTGCACACTATAAATTCTGTAACAAACCGTCCATACAATCGAGCCCGAAAATGGCTAAATATATTCCCTATGTAAGAACCGAACAAGGCTACATAGAACGAAGTTCTTACGCTATTTTCAACTCCCCGGGTAGCAGTTCCAGCAGTTGCGTAGCTCCCTATATACATGAAGAACAGCTTGTCGGATGGCCTGAATCGAAGGTGTACTGGGCTGCTAAAGTTGGACCGTGGGTCTGGCTCCCCTCGATCTCTGTCGGATCACATTCCTGGTCGATAACAGGCCGACAATAAAACCGAAGCGATGGGCATGTCAGCAGTACGTGGATAGGGTGTTTATTCGTTCGAGGACAGCTTTTCGCTGAGCTCTTCAAGAAAACCTTGCTGCCCAGGACGAATGCGTCGCTTTCCTTCGGGAATGTCAAACCACTCCGCTCGATCCACCTCCGGGAACTCCCGGATTCTGCCGGAGCCTTTCGGCCATTCCATGCTGAAAGCATTTGAGATCAACCCTGAGGAGTCCCAATCGCTTTCCGTAGCCCAGGCGTCCACCCGCTTCCCGCTGGGTTGCTTGCGCTGTGTAAGTGGAAGGAAGGGGCCTGATGGACGATGCCCGGTTTCCTCGAAAAACTCCCTCAACGCAGCCTGAAGCGGTTCTTCATCCTCCTCGTATTCGCCCTTTGCAATCGACCATGCACCGAGATCCTTGTTTTTCCAGAACGGACCTCCAGGGTGGACAAGCAGAACCTCCAGCCGGCCATTCCGTCTGCGATAGAGCAGAATACCCGCGCTTTTCTTACTCATGCTGATGATAATTCGACTGCCCGCTACAGGATCAATCCGAAGAGCGTATTAAATGTTTTGAAGTACTCAACAACCACCAGCTAAAGCTGGTGGGTTAGTGTTACGGACTGAAAGTCCGGATACGCGTCGACTAAACGACGCGTCCTAATCGGGTTCCATCTTGAAATCATCGTCAGGCCTCGGCTCGAAATGATGC
>NZ_QAOK01000024.1 GCF_003050865.1 Nitrosospira multiformis
CTGGCGGCGGGACTACAACGAGAGTCGGCCTCACTCGACTCTCAATGACCTGTCGCCGGCTGAATTTGTACGCCGGGCGGGGCTTCCAAGTCCCGTCCCAGCTTAACCAACGCCGAAAACTAACTCTCGGAATGGTCCTGGAAACCCAAGCGGATCACCAACGCCGAAAACTAACTCTCGGAATGGTCCTGGAAACCCAAGCGGATCATCCCGGCGGGTCACTCAACCCAGAACTTGTCGACAAATTCCGGACACCACTCTTCATTCCACCGGCGATGCCTGCCGCTGGAAAAAAAGTCATTGGGGATGGACGCCATGTGGATTATTACGAAATTTCGGTAAAACAGTTTTCCCAGCAGATATTACCTCGCGGGTTTCCTCCGACGACCGTATGGGGATACGGTCCAGCCTTTCCTGGAAAGCGGCGATCTTTTGCTCATCGCGCCCCAGGTTTCACTATTGAGGCAAAATGGCGGGAACCGGTGATCGTAAAATGGATCAACGACCTCAAGGATGAGGCTACCGCCGGCTTCCTTCCGCCCTTGCTGCCGGTCGATCCCACACTGCATTGGGCAAACCCGCCAGGCGGTACAGCACATCGCGACATGAGTCCCTCTTTCAAGACTACACCCGCCTCCTATCGCGGACCTGTGCCGATTGTCGCCCATCTGCATGGCGCGGTTGGGGTTGCCGGCCATAGCGACGGCTACCCTGAAGCGTGGTACCTGCCGGCGGCGGCAGGTATTCCTTCGGAATATGCCATGTTTGGAACCTGGTATCAATTCTTCAATCGCGAGGCGGGCCTCGATGTGGGGGCCTGGGAGCCGGGCAGCGCTACGTTCACTTATCCCAACATGCAGACTTCGACACTCTGGTACCACGATCACGCATTGGGGATGACGCGCACAAATGTCTATGCCGGCCTCGCAGGCTTCTATATCATCCGCGGCGGCCCCGAAGGAGATGGGGCGATAAGGGATGCCCGAAGCGGCATGCGCGGCATTCTGCCTCGCTCCACTTCCCCGCACGGTCCAGCGCATCTTCCACAGCACAGGAATATCCGTGAAATTCCCCTCGTGATACAGGATCGGTCATTCAATATCGACGGCTCTCTCTTCTATCCTCATTCGCGGGCCTTTTTTGACGGGATTCCGGGGCCGTTCATTCCTGACACCGATATTCCACCTATCTGGAACCCGGAGTTTTTCGCCAATATGATGGTGGTAAACGGCACTACATGGCCCTTCCAGACGGTTGAACAGGCCCGTTACCGGTATCGGCTGTTGAATGCCTGTAACTCGCGTTTTCTCATTCTCGACTTTGACAGCATTCCCGGTATCGAGGTCTGGATGATAGGTGGCGACAGCGGTTTTCTTCCTGCTTCCGCAAACATGACGGCAGTGAATGCAAACCGCATTCTCCTGGGCCCTTCCGAGCGGGCAGATGTGATTGTGGATTTCACCCGGGTGCCCATCGGACGACATGTACTGAAAAATATCGGTCCGGATGAACCATTTGGCGGAGGAGTACCGGGCACCGATTTTCAAATGGCGGACCCTCGCTCCAGCGGACTGATCATGCAGTTTCACGTTACTCCCGCTCAAGGCAAGGACCATTCGACGCCGCCACAGTATCTGCTGCTTCCGAATACCCCTCCCCTCCCGCGAGAAACATTTGTCCGCCGCCTGGCGCTGCTTGAAAAGGAATCCTCAAGCTTCGGCGAGTCCCCCGCCGCCGCCTTTTTAGGTATCGTTCAGGGTGATCCTGGAGCGGGTCCGGCGCCCTGCATCGCCCGAGAATGGAAGGATCCCGTTACCCAGAACCCGGTAGTGGGGACAACGGAAATCTGGGAGTTCTACAATACGACGGAAGATGCGCATCCCATGCATGTCCACGCCGTGTCCTTCGAATTGGTCAACAGACAGGCCATACTTGTAAATGAAGAAAGTGGGACAGTCCAACTGGAAGCGGGATCATCTCCTGTATCCCCTGAACCCTGGGAGTTGGGGCGCAAGGATACGGTTATTGCCTACCCCGGCCAAGTCACGCGCTTGCGCATGACCTTCGTCAGAGAAGGGCAGTATGTCTGGCATTGCCACATCCTCGAACACGAAGACAATCAAATGATGCTACCGTATCGCATCAGTCAGACGAAACAACGAATAACTTAGCAGCTTGCAGACGGCAGACGGCAGACAATCGCGGACATGCGAGGCCAGGTGTCCCGGTTAAGGGATTTCTGCAGATAAGAAGAATCCGATGCAGGAAAAAGGTGTTTGCCTGGCAGCTGATTAAAAGGTATAACAGTTCAGTCCATCTCCCTGTCATGCATATGCGTATTCAAAGGACTGTGCAATATCTGTTGCTATCCGCAGGTTTTCTTGCGCTTCCCCTTCCTGTTGCATCGTTTGCAGCAAATCCCGATAAGGTGGAGTTCAAAAAAGAGGGCAAAGCTGTCAAGACTATCTCCGTGGATGATCTTCGCGCTATCACCCGTGAACGCTCGCTCGAGGTGTTCGAGCCGCATGAGCGGCGGAATCGGGTTTATCGCGCACTCCCCGCAAGAGCGATATTCGATGAGGTGTTCGGCAAGGATTGGGAAAAAGCACGGGAAATCGTCTTTACTGCGATCGATGGATTTCAGCCGAGCGTGCCTGTAAAAAGATTCCTGCATCATGATGGTTATTTCGCCTTTGCCAATGAGAACAAGGGACCATTCACATTGACCAACAAGCTGCAGAACGAGGAAGCTGTAACGCTCGGTCCGCTCTACCTGGTTTGGGATAATATCGGCTCAAAGGAGTTGCTGGAGACATGGGTATCTGATATGCCCTACCAGATCAAGACTATCGACCTCAAGATGAAAGAAGGGTTTCCGAACATGCTTCCACCATCTGGATCCTCAGAAGACGTGCAGCGGGGGTTTGATCATTTCCGCACGCAGTGTGCGGCGTGCCACACGATAAACGGGGACGGGGGCGGCAAGGCGCCGGAACTCAATTATCCGGAAAGCGTCGTGGAGTACATCAAGCCCGAATACCTCAAGCGCTGGATATTGGCGCCGCAAACCATTCGATACAACACCCACATGCCGGCGCTTGCGGAAGAAATTTCGAACAGGGAAAAGGTTGCGGGTGAAATTATTGTCTATCTCAAGGCAATGAGCGGGGCGAAACGGGCTCCGTCAGGAAATCCAGGGGACATTTCCAGGTGACACAGTAGAAATGCCTGAATGTTGTTATTCTGGCTCAAGACTCATTTTTTTGCTTCGGTTTGCAGGACCATGCCCTGCTGCACTGTCCAGTCGATGATCTCCGCGGCGAGTCTGTCGGCGCTCAGGCCGAAAGCCGTAATGATTTCCGATGTACCCCGGCTCTGCACGGGTTCGCTGATTTCGAAGCTGCGTGCTGCCACGATGCGATTGCGCAACGGCTGCGACAGGGTGGCGTAGAAGCGGATGGTGGCCTGCGGCCCGTCATTTGTGTACTCCACCTGGAATGCACTCAGGTCGCCACCAAGCTCCAGGTCGGTAGCAAGATTGTTGCTGCTGTTGCCGTTGCTGACGGAATTGAACCTGCCATCTGTCCGGAAAGCCGCTACCAGCCGGTTGCGCAGCAGAACCGGCGCGGGATCGCTCCAGCGAATGCCCTTGTACGAACTGAGCTGGTTACCCTGGCGCAGCGCCAGCACGCGTGGGCTGTCCGTGATATAGCTGCTGTAGGGTGTTGCAAGGCGCAGCGTCCAGGGCAGGGAGTCGCCGGACGAATGGGAGGCAGACTCGGCAGCAGGCAGTAGGTAGATTTCCAGGTTTTCGGTCGCAGGCAATATCGAGCATGAGGACACGAAGAGAAGTATCGTCGCTATCCCGAAACAGCGGAGCAGGTGCAGACGGAAATAGCTCGCGCCCAGCGGTGGGTTCATGGTTCAAGCTCCTCGATTTTTTCCCGCCCTGTGAGGTAGGCAGCAGGATTCTCATCGAGCCGGCGTACGGTTCTTGCCAGTGCAGACATGGTGTAACGTAGTTCCTGCAGGGCAGGCCCCAGTTCGTTCATGCCCTGCATGCCTCCGCTCAACGCCGCCTGATTCTCCAGCAGCAACTGATCCACGGACGCGCTGACCTTCGCCAAAGAAGCTGTGGCGCGATCGAGGTTGCCAAGAGTTGGAGCGCCCTTCTCGCTCACGAGGGTGTTCGTTGCCACTATCAGTTGCGTAGCTTCCCGCAGGGCGGAATTCGCCTGTGCGCTGGCGGCAGCCAGTTCGCCCACGATTCCCCGCACGTTATCGTTCTGGCTGGCGATCACCCCGGTCGTCTGCTCCAGGTTCTTCAGCATCCTGCTCAGCCGCTGGGCATTTTCCTGGGAAAGAATCTCTTTGGCCCGCATCACCAGCTGGGTGACATCGGCCATCATGTTGTCGCTGTGCTCCAGCAGTTTGGCGATGGGCGATGGGGTGGCCACGATGACCGGGTCCTTGTGGTCATCCTTTGCCGCGAGATCGGGGCTGTCGGGCGATCCCCCACTGAATTCGATCACCGAATTGCCGGTGATACCTGTTAGCGCAAGCCGTGCCTGGGTATCCTCTTTGATCGGCGTGTTGCCCTGCACGCGCACCCGCGCGATCACTTTGCGAGGGTCTCGCGGGTCCAGCGCGAGATTGATCACGTCACCGACCGTGATGCCGCTGTATTGAACGGCGCTGCCTATGGAGAGACCCCTGACTGCTTCATTGAAGACCACGGTGTAGTAGCGCTGCATGGAGTCGCCCGAGGCCTTGCTCAGCCACAGGGTGAACAGCAGTGCGACCGTTACCGTCATAACGGTAAAGAATCCGATCAGTACATGGTGCGCGCGCGGTTCCATTGGCTATCTCCTTATCTCTCTGGCTCTGACCACCGTATCGCTCGTCTCCGCCGCATGGCTGGCGGCGCGTCCGCGTGGTCCGTGAAAATATTCCTGCACCCATTCGTCCTCCGCGGCTTCGACCGTTTCGAGCGGGCCCGCCACGAGAACATGTTTCTGCGACAACACCGCAACGCGGTCGCAGATCGTATAGAGCGTATCGAGGTCGTGGGTCACGATAAAGACCGTGAGGCCCAGCGCATCGCGCAAGGTGATGATGAGCTGGTCGAATTCCGCCGCGCCGATGGGATCGAGCCCGGCGGTGGGCTCGTCGAGAAAGAGGATATCGGGGTCCAGCGCAAGCGCGCGCGCCAACGCCGCCCGCTTGATCATGCCTCCCGACAGGGAGGATGGATATTTCGTGGCTGCATTCGCCGGCAAGCCGGCGAGCGCCAGCTTCACGATCGCCAGGTGCTCGGCATCGGCCCGGGTGAGGCCGGCATTTTCGATGAGCGGGAGCGCAATGTTTTCCACGACGGTCAGAGAGGAAAACAACGCCCCGCCCTGGAAAAGCACACCGAAGCGCTGCTCCAGTGACCCACGCTGTTCGGGTGCGAGCTGGAGCAGATCCGTACCGAGAATACGCACGCTGCCCGCAGCGGGTGTTTGCAGGCCAACGATAGAGCGCAGCAGGACTGATTTGCCCGAGCCGGACCCACCGATGACGCCGAGGATCTCGCCGCGATGGACGTCGAGATCCAGCTTGTCGTGCACGAGCTGCTTGCCAAAACGGTTGGTCAGACCCCGCACCTGGATAATCGCTTCACGGCTTCGCGCCGAAGTGTCGGTTGCCTGGTTGTCAGGACTCGCCAGCCCGGCTTTCCGCGGAAACAGCGCTTCGTCCGTCACCATCCCATCTCCATGAAAAACAGGGCCGCCATTGCGTCCAGAAAAATAACGACGAATATGGAATGTACCACACTGGCTGTCGTATGCTGTCCCACGGACAAGGCGCTGCCGCTGACCTTGAGCCCTTCGAGGCAGCCGATGACCCCGATCACGAAGGCGAATACGGGCGCCTTGGACATACCTACCAGGAAATGCCGCAGCTCGATCTGATCCTGAAAAATGGTGAGGAACATCGCCAGTGAAATATCCAGTTGCAGAGCGCAGACCAGCGCGCCGCCCAGGATTCCCGAGATCATCCCTACGAAGGTGAGGATAGGCAGGGATACGAACAATGCCAGCACGCGCGGCAGCACCAGCAGGTTGGCGGGGTTCAGGCCCAGCACGCGTGTTGCGTCGATCTCCTCGTTGATCTTCATGGAGCCGAGCTGAGCGGTGAACGTGCTTGCGGTGCGGCCAGCCATGAGGATGGCGGTAAGCAGGACGCCCAGCTCCCGCAGGAAGGCGAAGGTCACAAGATTGACGGTGTAGATGCTTGCCCCGAAATTGGCCAGCACGGTTGCGCCCAGAAAGGCGATTACGGCGCCCACCATGAAATTGAGCAGGGCGATTATGGGTACGGCATTCAGGCCGGTTTCGTGGATTTGCGCCACGACCGATGTGATGCGCCAGCGTGCCGGATGCAACAGGCCCCGGGCCAGCGCATCGAGCGTGAAACCCATGAAGCCCAGCAGTGCCAGTATTTCCAGCCGGAAAATATCCAGCGCAACTCCGGCGTGACCGAATATATCGATAAAGGCGCCACGCTGCCGCTTTTCGGATGCCTCGCCGGCAGCCTCCATTGCGTTGGCTACCGTTAGCAGCAGCGCGCTCCGTTCGCGGCTCAATGCCGGGCTGGAAACGGCAAGCTCTCCCGCGAGTTCCGCGCCGAGCAGTTCGTAAAGGCGTGCGGCACCCGCGGTATCCAGTGCCGCAAGCCCGCCCAGGTCTACGTTGCGCCGTGCTGAGGCCAGCCCCCCTGAACGGTGCCGGAGCAGGGCGATCTGCTCGCCCAGCGCGGCATAGTTTTCGAGTGTCCAGTTGCCACGCACATTCAGCCGTGGGGGATTTTCAGAAGCATCCCAGAGCAGGAGTTCTGAATCGGTGCCAGATGTCATGGCGGTCCGTTACTGTCCATTTCGTTCAAGCAACGTCACCACGCCACTCATGCCATCGACTTCCACTCTATCCCCATCCTTCAGTTCGGCCAACACTCCTGTCAGGTTAACGACGGCGGGGATAGCAAACTCACGGGCAACGATTGCTCCGTGCGAGAGATAACCGCCCGTCTCTACAACCAATCCTGCCGCTCTTAGGAAAAGCGGCGTCCAGCCGGGATCAGTGGAGGGAGCAACCAGAATATCACCCTGCTGCAATTTGTAGCCGTCGGACGGGTGGAGCAAAAGGCGCGCTTTACCTCTCGCCAAGCCTGTGCCGGTCGGTATGCCCTGGTAGCGAGGTGAATTATTTGAGGCTGTGGCTGAGGCGGACTCATGTGCCTGCCAGCCCTGCCTTGAATACCTCGAAGCCTCGACCAGAACATCCGGTGCTGTTTCCCGCGACCATTGTTCGAAAAGCCTGTTCCGTTCGCTCACGCGAGCTCTTACGCCGGCCTCGGGAATATCGCCATCCAGCACACGCAATATCTCGGAGAGCATGAGTTGAAAAATATCCGCTTCCTGCACCAGCACTCCCCGTTCAACCAGATAGCGTCCGGCTGCGAGCAGCAGATTGCGTCCCGGCTCCATCAGTGCTGTCAGGGCGCTGCGTGCAGCTTCACGCTGGTTGCATTCCTGCGTCGCTGCTTTTGCCAGTTTCAGGATAAATGCGCGTTTCCAAAACGGGGTGCCGGATCGGATGCGCGCCAGCGCTTCAGCCACGGCTGCTTTCTGCCGAGCTTGCAATGCCGCCTCGTCCACCTCGGCCAGTTGCTCCAGTTGTGATAATAAATATTCCGGCGCCTCCCGCCACCTCGGATTCCGGAAGTAACTTTCATACAATCCACGATGCCCGTAACGCTCAAGAAACTCATTGAAGGCATCCTGAAACCTGGGGTTCTCCGAATGCAGAAGATGACTGGAAGCTTCCACACTCTCCTTGTTTTCCCGCCACAAACGCGCCAGAGCCATGAGCTCATACGACTGGCGGGCGGTAACGCTCGGCTCTCCGCCTGCGAGCAAAGCAGTAGCCAATGCATATCCTTCACCCGGAAAACACTTATCCAACTGCTCGACCAGCATTGTCAGGCTTCCGCCACCTGAGCCCTGCAAGAAAAACAGATCGGCCGCACTACGGGCGACGTGAAAATGACGGAGAATTTCAGCGCGCAGCCCTGTCGCGTCCTTGGGAAGCGGCTGCTTGCGCCATTGAGCCGCCTCGGCCATGGCGCGCTCTACAGCCCGCTGGCCGCGGCGGCGCTGAGCTGGAGAGCGCAGCATATAACGCAACGCCCTTCGCAAGCGTGCAAAGCCGTCGGCAGGACTTGTGGGCAGCAGGGTGATTTCCGGCTGCCTGCCGCCGATCAGCGCATTCGTCAGCTCGGGAATCACACCCAATGCATCGAAAACTTCCCATTGCAACAGGGAAAGCTGTAAATAAAGGCGGCCGTGGAAAAGTCCCGCACGCTGCAATCCTGGCAGCAATGGATAACCCGCCAGAATGTAACCCTGTGTGAGCAGTTCGTTAACAAGCCTGCGTGCGTTGCACCAGTCTATCGGGGATAGCGGCTCCGGGACTACTTCGCAGGTGTTGCCACGCGTCCAGTAGGTCGGCTGCGTTTGCAGCGCGGGATAGGTGTAATGGGGCCGGGCAGTCACTGGCCGGGCCTGGGTCAGCCAGAACCGTTCGCCGTCCCATACCCATTCCAGGTCATAGAATGGATGGGTGAAGTCCAGGGCCACCGCTGCGTCCCGCAGCATTTCAGCCAGGGTTAGCGCTTGATCGGATGAAAGAACGGATCCCGTTGCTTCGGCGGGGGATGTCGCGACCATTGCCGTTCCGCCTTCCGGCCGCGCGACTGCCTTGGCCGCCTTGCTGCCGATCTGCTCGTGCAACAATACCCAGTGATCATCGAGCAAATCTTCGCCAAAAACATATTCATCGCCCGTTGCCTGTCCCCCGACCAGCGATTCACCCAACCCCCATTGCGCGTGGATGACGAGCCTGTCGTCACGTCCGGTAATCGGATCACAGGTGAAGGCGATGCCGGAAGCAATGGCAGGCAGCAGCGGCATGACGATTACTGCCATGCCTGGCATGGATGCGTCCTGCCCCAGTCTTTGACGATAAGCAATAGCGGTGAGGGAGGATAACGAAGTCCATACCTCCTGGACCGCGAGCTGTACCTGTTCGATACCGCACACATTCAGGCAGGTACGGTAAATGCCCGCGAACGAGGCCGTCGCTGAGTCTTCACCGGCAGCCGAAGAGCGTACTGCCAACGGCTGATTCAACCAGCCACGGGCAGCAAGAACCTTTTGCAATGCTGCCGACAATTCGGGAGGGATCGCGGGAGGGATCGCCTCATCGTCATGCAAGGGTCGCCATCCAGCCGGGATAACCAGTCCCTCCGGCACCCGCAGCCCCAATTGCTTCAACCGTGCGAGATGCCATGCCTTGCCGCCTACGGTCGCTGCATCCGCAGCTAAAACACTTTGCCAGTCGAGGATTTCCAGTTGCGTGGTTTGCGTGGTCGTGGGGACTTCTCCAGTCCCCCCTTGTGAATACGCCACCTCAGCCGGCATTTAACCCCAGCCTTCGCCGCTGGCAGATTTCGCCATTGCGACGACCAACAAACTCGATTATTTCCGCATCAGGCCGGGGCAGTTGATGGGCTCCATCGCTGATACGGCGCACTGCTTCAAACGGGCGTCCGTTCATGTAAGTTTCCAGTTCATCCAGCCCTCTTGTTGTTATGCTCACGGTACGCTCGTCAATCTGCACTTTCATCACTGTACGCGGGATTCCGGAAAGAAGGCCGGCGCAAAATGCGATCAAGTCCCGGTTTTCTTGGAGCAGATCGTCAAGTGTCATTTCATACGCGATTCCGGGAACGCCCAGGTCTTCGATCGGCAACCCGTCAGCAGCCCCGCAGCGCAGCGCCCGGCGGATTGCGAGAGTGTATCCCACGTCCGGGGGCAGTACACTCAGCTCAAAGGATGTTCCCCGCAGGGCTTCGCGCAAGTCAAAATGCGTCCAGACATTTGCTCCGCCTGCACCGGTCGCTTCTCCCACGCAAACTACCGGACCTATTTCATTATCCACGAAACCCGCGGCGAATAAGTCACCCGCTGAATAAGTATTTGGATCGACAACACATACGACAGGTCCGCCGTATTTCTGGCCGATATCGTTACACCAGGCAGGGTCCGTCAACGGCAGGGGTTGCGAGTAAGGTTCGCCTGTTGCGATTGCTGCCTCAAGGGAAGGCAGCCATGCTTCAAACTCCATACGATTGAAAGGACTGGATGCCATGGCCCGCGTCATGGGGGAAGCAAGCAGGCTGAAGCGTGCCGGTTTTATAGTGTTTGGGGTAAAGAGCTGCAGTAAGCGCTCCGCTGCCCAGATCAGCCCGCCGGGATTACCCCGCAGGTCAAGAATCAGGCCATTGTCAGGCAATATATCCAGCAGGCGCATTACCTCGGCGATGAATGCATCGTCATCCTCGACATCGAAGCTCCAGATACGCAAATAGCCCAGATCACCGGATGAGCTGTTTTTGACGATACGCGCTGCCAATGCATCCTGAAACCGGGTTCTTATCCACTTTACCCGCTTCTCGTCGTGTGCGATGGCAGTGCCGCTACGGTCGGCCTCCCATACGTTTCCGGAAAACATGAGCTTCTTCGTGCGGCGCACGGCTTCCGCCGCCGGATCAGCGGCAATATAGCGCGATGCTCGCGAACCCGGCTGATGGTTGATTTGGGCGCGCTCGGGCTGAACGACCCGCCACGGGATTCGTGTCTCCCGTAGCGTTCCTCGGGGTGGGGCGCGGTAAGCGATATCCACTGCCATCTCGTCCGGCGGCGGTCCGCACTCCAGCGCGCGGAAAGTAAGAGATTCCAGGGCTCTTGCGCGCCGCGCATCCGGGCGACCACCGGTTTCCCGGTCCGCATGCAGATCGACGGCGCGAGCAAAGGGTATGCTGTTCCAGCTCTCCAGAATCACGCCTGATTTAAATCTGGCATCCTTTATCAGCTCGGGTGCTGATACTTTTGATACGACAAAGGTGGGGGCGTCATAGGGACCATACTGCTCCACCAGGAAAGGCAGCGCTGCTACCGCTCCCTGTTTTGCGGCAGGCCCTGAGTAGCGTGTGTGCGCATCGCGCAAACCCGAGATGATCGAGGTCAGCGCCAAGTGAAACTCTCCTTCCGATAACGCGACCACTTGCGCGCGCAGCAGTTGCAATGCCTGTACCGGATCAAGCGCGTAGGCGGCGCGTTTCTGGGGAAGATGACAATAGACACCGCCGATCACGGCAATCAGTGTATCAATAATCTGTAAACGTTCTCCACCGTCCAGTACCTGTGCTTTGGGAATCCGAAAATCAGGTCGCCGTCCCCGTCCCCCTCCCCTTTCCCTTCTCCTCGGTTCGCCGCCTGGAGATTCGCCAAGCAGGAAATCGCTTAGAAGCTGCCCTGTCTGGGCCTGAAGAAGAGAGGCAGCAGCGTGCTGATCATCCATGCGAATCAACCCTGAAAATCAGCTGTAAAACTCGCTGAGCCCATCGAGCAACCCCTCGTGAAACCCGCGCCCGTGAATCGAGGCAAAGAATGCTTCGTCATGCTCAAGCGGCTGGATGGGCGGAACAATGATCTTCGATAAATCTTTTGGCAAGCCGCCTACAGGTACCCGACCAGTGGGCATATCGAGAGCAAGGCGTAATGGTGGCGGCGCGCCGGTGCGAATGGCGGCAAATGCAAGGCGCCGCGCGCTTTCGATCGTTGCCTTGGGATCATCCCGGACTTCTTCCAGCCGTTTTAGAACATCCTTATAAGACCACGGCTCATCATTACCCTCAAATCGGGTGAGGGCAAGACGCCGCGTTTCGCCATTTACGGATATCCTGCTCGTTTGCGCTGCGCTCGCCTGCTGCATGAGTTGTTCAGTTCCATAAAGCGGCTTTCCATTTACCACCACCAGACGCACGTCCGCTTCGGTAGCGCGAAGAATGCTTTTGAAGGGGTCGGGCCGCGAAGCCGCTTCCGCATCGGAGGCAATTACAACCAAATCCCCCAGTGCTCCGGGTTGCAGTCGCCCCGCATGCCGCTGCCATGCTTCGGCCAGCACATCCCCCGGATTGGCGGTAATCATTTTGACGAGATCGAAGGGAGAGAATCCCCATCCTTTCGCTTCGCTTACCAGGGAAGCGACCTTCAATTCACCGAGTACGTTTCGTGTCCCGGATGGGCCCCAGTCCGATCCTATGCAGAGGCTGATCCCCCGTCCCAATGCTGACGGAACATCAGTGGTCGTGCCATACAGCCACAGGTTCGAGAATGGGGACCAGACTATTGCACCCGGATCGCTCCAGGTATCGTATGAAGCGGAGTCGACAGCATTGGTATGAATGGCGACCAGCCTGCGCTGCAGGCATCCCGCAGCGTGGGCAGCGCGGTATTCACGCTGGACGATCGAATCGGGACGACCTTCTGCACAAT
Organism: Nitrosospira multiformis; assembly: GCF_003050865.1. Taxonomy (GTDB): domain Bacteria; phylum Pseudomonadota; class Gammaproteobacteria; order Burkholderiales; family Nitrosomonadaceae; genus Nitrosospira; species Nitrosospira multiformis_E. The sequence goes on from NZ_QAOK01000024.1 coordinate 12,446, forward strand.
GGTAAATGAAGGTTGCGCCCTGCCGCATGCTGATAGCGCGCGCGCCAAGTTGCTCGGGTTTGAGGGTGAGCGTCGATGCAAGCACTTGATGACGTCCGATTTCTCCACCGAGCGTTTCATCTTCGATATTTCGCACCAGCCAGCCGTCCAAAGGGCGATTGCTGGGTGGAGAACCTTGTATGCTGGTGGTGCCGCCAACCAGTGCGCGGATTTCCGCGTAGGCGAGCAATTCTGCGGGTGCAGCCTCGATAAACGCATACGCCGGCCAACTGATGCTTTCCGCGTAAGTCGGCCGTGTAGGCCAGATGTCATGATGCTGGAACGGTACTGTGCGATCGGGCTCGGTCCAGAGGGGTAGCGGCGCGTAGGCGAGATGGCTATGCAGGTCAATAAACCCGGGAACGACGAGATCATTACCCACATCCACCACAGGAGCATTATCGAATTCAGCAGAGCGCCCTGAATTCGTTATAGTCACTGCACCTGCTGTACCCCTCGATACCGCAGCAATACGGTCGTCATCGCCGATCCATACCCTGCCCTGGAAGCTTGCATTCTCGCTTTGGGCAACCTTCCGATCCTTGGTCAATGGAACGATTCGACCGGCAACGATCAGGCTCATATGCTGAAGGAATGTGTATTCAACGAACGAAAGGCTAAATCGTAATATATTTAATGAGCCGGGCTACGTTTGAGTCGGCAGCACCCCTTTGGGCACACGCACTACAATGGTACGGCGCTTGTCCAACACGGTCTCGCCTTTCCGGTCTGCCCAGCCCTCTTCGGTGCGCATCCATGAGGGCAGGCCGGGTGGGAGATCATCCGGCGGGATGTCTGGAAGGTCCTCCGGACCAAATGCGCTGCCATACAATTCCAGCCCGCCCGCCACATCCGGATTTTGTATAGCCGGCTTGAGTGCCCGCAACCCATCGTTCCAGTTCTCAAGCATTTTCGTCGTTGCGGCTTCCTGTTCCGCGCGAGTGTGAGCGGAACTCTGCGGCCAGGTAGGGTGCGTCAAGTGCTGGAAGGGTGGCGAAGAGCCAAACTCCGCCGCAGCGGCTGAAGCAAGCCAATCCTGCCAGGCAGTATTAGCAAGTCCACCAAATGCGATTACAGCCTCGATCGAGCCGTTATGAAGAATCGCCGCAATCCACCGGTTGCGGTAAGCGGCAATCAACGGGTTTGCGATATGGCGTGTTCCTCCGCCTTGGCCATATACGCTGTAGAGGAAGGTATTGATGAAGACGTAGCTTCGGATGATACCGAGCCGCTTCAGAAATCCTTGTGCGCGCTTTCCGGCCGTGCCGACAAGAACCCGACGTACGATTGCCTCATGCTGCGCCGGATCCTGCCCTACGATAAGGACGCGCGCGCTTCCATCCAGCCGTCCCCGGTGAAAAATGGGGCCCCATTCCGTCCGAAAGTCATCTACAGGATAAACGTCCTCTCCAGGGTACTCCGATACCAGTTTGACAAACGGTTGCTTGTAATACCCGCGATCAAACGGAATAGCCATGAAATTTTCTCCTGGTTAGCCTCCAGCCGAATGGGGCGCCCGTCCCGCAGGCGCTAGCGACCAGCCTGGGTCTGTTGCGCCAGTTCTGTGAGCTGGTCCAGAAGTGCCCTCTTCTGATTTCCCAATTCGGCATAGCGCGCATATAACTGATTCAGGTCACGGGTGTATTGCTGGATGCGTTCCGTGCGCTCCCGCTGCAGACGGACATTGTCATCATAACTTGCCGGCGGCGCATCCTTTACTCCGCCCATTGTCAGATAGCCCTGCACTGCGAGCGGCTGGCTATCCTGTATTTCGTTGCGCCGCAACTCCTGGATCATCTGGAATTGCTGGTAAACAGCCTGTTGTTCCTGGCTCAGGTGATTCAAAGCCATCTCAAGCTCTGCCATCCTGGGATCAGGTTTTGTGCTGGAGCTCGGTGCAGTCTGGGCGTATACCGGACCTGTCACTCCTGAAAAAAGCAGCAGCAGCGCAAGGATGACAGGTTTCATGTTATCCGGGTAATTCCGCATGAATATTATGAGTCCGCGATCGCCAGTTCATGGAGATCTCTGCCGATACTCTTTTGGCATTTTGCTCGACTGAATGGCATTTCATGCCGTCGCCACGCCTTACTGTTATCCATTGTGCTTAAATTGAGAAAGGGAAAGGCTATCAGCAACAATTTCAGCTTCCATCTTCAAGATAGCATGTATATAGAACCTGAATTGGCTTCGAGGAGAATTATGACATGAATGAACAACCATTCCCCTTGCGGGACAGGATAGCGGACGAACGCCACACGCTTCTGCAGCAGCTACAGGATTGGCTGGAGATACCCATGCTGGTACTCGCTTTCATATGGCTTGCATTGATGGTGGTGGAGATCGTCTGGGGACTCAACCCCCTGGTTGAATCCGTGGGATACATCATCTGGGTAATTTTTATTCTCGATTTTATTTTGGAGTTTTGGCTGGCGCCGGAAAAACTCGACTATCTTAAAAAGAACTGGCTCAGTGGAATCGCCCTTATGGCTCCTGCGTTGCGCGCCCTCCGGCTCGTTCGCATCGTGCGGCTTGCGCGCCTCGGCAGGATTGCGGGAATGTCGCGTGGTCTGAGGTTGCTGCGGGTATTGAGCAGCGTCAACCGCGGCATGCGTGCGCTGGGGGCCACCATGCGCAGACGAGGCTTTGGTTACGTCCTCTTATTGACACTGATCGTTACCCTCGCTGGAGCAGCAGGAATGCATGGTTTCGAGAATAACCCGAATAATAATCTGGAGGGGGGCCTCCACAGCTATGGCGCTGCCGTGTGGTGGACAGCTATGATCATGACTACCATGGGTTCCGAGTATTGGCCGCAGACCGTGGAAGGTCGGGTGCTATGCTTTTTCCTTGCGCTATACAGCTTTGCCATGTTCGGTTATGTCACCGCGACACTGGCTACTTTTTTCGTGGGACGGGACGCCGAAAATCCCAATGCGGAAATTGCAGGAGCTGAATCCATCGCTGCGCTTCGGGCGGAGATTGCCGCCCTGCGTGAAGAAATTCAGGGATTGCGTAAATGATGGATTGGTTTTCTCGACATAATATGTTTAGTGTTAAGCTTATTCCTGTTTCCGCCGATCCCCGACCGACCAACCATTGCGGGAAAAAATCATGCAATATTATTTGATATTCGCTATTGCTCTCGCCATTCTCGCTATCGCATTCGCTCTGCAAAACGATATGAGTGTGACAGTGACGTTTGGCATATGGAGCTTCGATAGTTCGCTCGCCATGATGCTGGTGATTGCAGCGGGCATAGGAGCAACCATTTCAGTATTGCTCTCGTGGCCTAGCTTCATCAAGAATCAATGGGTGAGTACCCGCCTGCGCCGACAGGTGAGCAAACTGGAGGAAGACAAGGCTGCCCTGGAGCAGCGCAATACGCAACTCGAAGAAGAACTGGCAAAATTCACCCCTGAGCCCATCCCCGAGGCACCTCCGCGCCATCTCGGACTGAAATCAATGCTCCTCGGAAACGACAAACCAAACGCAAGCGAATAGCATATGCCTGGCGATCGAGCCGATTTCATCGCTTCCTGACCATGGCCATAAAACGTCTATTTCTATTGCATTCCCATGTCCGACTCTGATTCACACATGGAAGCTGAACCGCCATTTGTGCAGCTGCCCTTGAAAGCAAAAAAAGGGAGAGGCGCGGTGTCCAACCTTCAGGGGCGGTACGAGCAATGGACGCGTGAAGCCATCGATGACGGCTGGGGAAATGGCGGTATCATCGGAACCGGCGACAGAGACAAAGCTGAAAATGATGAGCCGGATACAGCTTTGACATGGAAGACCCAAGTCATCGAGGAACATGCCAAAACCATACTGAGCCGCAATCAATCGCCGGATGTGCCGTTCAGCGTTTCGCTCAATCCTTATCGCGGATGCGAGCATGGCTGCATCTACTGCTTCGCGCGTCCCACCCACAGTTTCCTGGGCTTGTCGCCCGGGCTGGATTTCGAGAGCAAAATATTCGCCAAGATCAATGCGCCGGAGCTTTTGAGACGGGAACTGGCAAAACAATCCTATGTGCCGGAACCCATCGCGCTCGGCGTCAATACAGACGCATACCAGCCTTGCGAGCGCGACCTGCGGCTGACACGGCGTGTGCTGGAAGTGCTGCGCGAGTGCGAACATCCGGTCGCGCTGATTTCCAAGTCATCGCTGATGGAGCGTGACATCGACCTGCTCTCCGACATGGCTTCAAGACGGCTGGCTGTGGCCGCGGTGACAATCACCACTCTCGATCCCGCGGTTGCGCGCACGCTCGAACCTCGGGCAACCGCTCCGGCACGTCGTCTGCGGACGATTCGCACACTGACCGATGCCGGAATTCCGGTCGGCATCAGCGTTGCCCCAGTGATTCCGTTTGTCACAGAACCCGATCTGGAACGCATATTAACCGCAGCAGCAGAAGCTGGAGCAGTCAATGCAGGCTATGTCATGCTGCGCCTGCCATGGGAGATCAGCCCGCTGTTCAGGCAGTGGCTGGAAGCGCATTTTCCTGATCGCGCTGCCCGGGTCATGAACCGCCTGCGCGACATGCGAGGAGGCAAGGATTACGATTCGAGCTTCGGCAAGCGCATGCACGGCGAGGGCATCTGGGCCGACCTGATTCAGCAGCGATTCGACAAAACGGTGGAGCGCCTTGGGCTCAGTGCGCATTCACGCCGATTCAAAGGACTGGACAGCGCGCGTTTCCGACCGCCTTCTGTCAGTCCTTCTGTCAATCCAGTAGCTGTCCAATCACCCATGAGCGAAAAATCGAAGGGAAAGTACCGGGAAGCAAAAACGGGAGAGCGAAAACCAAACGATCAGCTTGAGCTTTTCTGACGGAATACTTTCCAGGTTAACAGTAGGAGAGCTTCGTTCAATCTACCTTTACTCCCGGGCAAAGCCCGGTCTACTTTTTCACTGCCGTGGCAGGAGGTCGGACTATGCCCGACAATACATTTATCGCTCGGCAGAACTGACTTACTTCCCGAAGCCGGTTTACTTCCTTTTTGTTTCGCCGTAGCCATGCTTGCTTTGTATCCTCAAAGCACTACACTTCTGCCGGATCAAGCCGCATCCAAAGGCATTTACCCTTGCTTTCCTTTTCGATCATTTCCAGTTGACGGGCATGCGCTTCCAGTTCTTCGGCGCTGGCGGGCAGAACAACCAGTTGCAAATCATGTAAATTGATATTGAGATCAAGCGGCGATGGCGCTTCGAGTTCCATGAGAAGGCTCTCCTGCCCGCGTGTCATGGCAAGATAAACTTCCGCGAGCAGTTCCGCATCCAGCAGCGCACCGTGCAGCGCGCGCCGCGAGTTATCCACCTCGTACCGCTCACACAGTGCATCCAGGCTGTTCCTTTTACCGGGAAACAGCTCTTTCGCCATTTTCAGAGTATCGGTCACCGAGTGGCAGCATTCGCAGAGAGCCGGCAAGTTGGTACGTCCCAGCTCATGGTCAAGGAATGCGACGTCGAACGCTGCATTGTGCATGATCAGTTCGGCGCCATCGATGAACTCGAGCAGTTCGTGCACGACGTCAGCGAATCTTCGCTTGTCCAGAAGAAATTCGCTGGTTATTCCATGCACCTGCAAGGCGCCTTCCTCGATCTCGCGTTCCGGATTGAGATAATGATGGAAGCGGCGTCCTGTCAATCGCCGGCTCATCATCTCCACCGCTCCGATTTCGATAATTCGATGACCCAGCTTAGGCTCGAGTCCTGTGGTTTCCGTATCTATGAAAATCTGACGCATCAACCAGCCCTTCTCTTGTATTGCGGATGATCACTCCGGTTTAACTCTTCCCTCTTTGTCTTACAGAAAATCACTTCCGGCCGAATGACTTCCAGACGATGGATCGGAGTGACTACCCGTCTAATTTGCGGAAACACCGCGCAGTGCCATCTGCACCCCCCGGTTGGCCAGCATATCGGCATATTCGTTGCCATCATGGCCCGAATGCCCCCGCACCCATAGCCATTCTATTTTGTGGCGCTGCGTCAGCAGATCGAGTTCTCTCCACAAATCATCATTTTTTACCGGCTTTTTGTCGGCGGTACGCCAATCGCGCTTTTTCCAGGCGTGTATCCACTCGCTGATACCCTTCTGTACATACAACGAGTCGGTGTGCAAGCGTACTTCACACGACTTGGTCAGCGCTTCCAGCGCTCGAATGACAGCGAGCAGTTCCATGCGATTATTGGTGGTCATTTTCTCTCCACCGAATAATTCGCGTCTGTGCCCGTTGTATTGCAGCAAGGCTCCCCATCCGCCTACTCCCGGATTCCCCTTGCAGGCGCCATCGGTAAATATTTCGACTACCTCGGCAAGTTTCGCTTTCACTTCTCGCCTTGTAAAGTTTCAATGCGTGCAGCCCTGCGCGGCTCATTCGCGGCGGCTGTGCCTTTGATCTTGCGTGCAATCGGCGACATTGCCCTTCTCCGCGCCCGCACTTCTTTCCATTCAGGTTTGATAACGCGCATGCCATGAACACGCTTGACTGCGGTGAGGAAATAGACGCCACCGGAGAAGCGCCCCCAGCGGTCTCCTGCCTCTTCCATGAAATGAAAGCGCGTCAGCCATTTCTCCTGACTGAATGGGGGTGCGTAGCAGCATTGCCGGTCTTCTGTAATTTCAAAATCCAATAATGTCAGCCAGTCCTTGAGCCGCGGCAACGCGATGAAATTCCCCCGCCACGGAAAACTCCCCTCTCGCGGCGAGCCGAACAGACCTCTTATGCCCCAGAGGCTGCGGGGATTGAAACCGGAAACAATCAGGTTGCCTTCCGGCATCAATACCCGCTGCACCTCACGGAGTATCTGATGAGGATTGGAGCTGAATTCGAGCATATGGGGCATAAGCACGAGGTCGGTGCTGTTCGTTTCGATCGGCAGAAAGTCAGGAGCGGCAAGAACGTCGGCTCCTTTTTCAGGGGCCGCACAAAACTTGAGTGGGATGCGGTTTGTGTGCAGGAAATCGTATTGCGGAAACCCGATCTGCATGGCGTTGTAACCGAACACGTTTGCCACTGCCTTATCGAAATATTTTTGCTCCCGTTCCAGCAGATACTGACCCAGGCAGGTTTCAAACCACTCGACTATACTTTTGGTTTGCATATTTAACGTCAACTGGCGTTCAACCAGGGGTGTCTATGACTCGATCATGTAAAATCGCTCAGCTCATGAATCAGCAGAAATATCTGCCTGACTTGTTGCTCACCCTTCGGGCACCTCCGCCGGCTGCTAGCCGCCCCAAAATACCTGAATAGCGCCTATCATGACTACTACTCCCAATATCGTTCCGATTCACGCTTTCAAGGACAATTACATCTGGCTCATCCGCGATCATTACCATGCTGCCGTTATAGACCCTGGCGATGCGTCCCCTGTCCTGGATTATCTGAGCCGCGAAAAGCTGAAGCTCATCGCCATTCTCAATACTCATCACCATCCCGATCACGTCGGCGGAAACGCTGAACTGTTGCGGGAATTTGCCGTACCGGTCTTTGGTCCGGCGAAAGAATCGATTCCGACGCTCACTCATCGTCTCAAGGAATGCAGTGATATAGAAAACGAAGAAGGCTGTGTATATCTTCCGGAATTCTCACTCAGCTTCCGCGTGCTCGATATCCCTGGTCACACCTCCGGACACATCGCCTATTATGGCGCAAACATGCTCTTTTGTGGTGATACCCTGTTTGGTTGCGGGTGCGGACGGTTGTTCGAAGGTACAGCGCAGCAAATGGTCGAATCCCTGGAAAAACTGGCGGATTTGCCCAGGGACACGCTGATCTATTGCGGCCATGAATACACGCTCAGCAATATCCGCTTCGCAAGAACAGTCGAACCCGGCAATCAAGCACTGGCGAAGCGGGAAGTGGAAGCCGAAAAGTTGCGTAACGAAGGCCTGCCCACCCTGCCCTCCACCATTGCGCTGGAAAAAGCGACCAATCCGTTCCTGCGCTGTACTGAAGCGGAAATCATCGAAAGCGCCAGCGTCCATGCAGGAAAACCGCTAAACGACCGTGTCAGCGTATTTGCCGCCATCCGGGAATGGAAAAATCACTTTTGACCTTATCTTTTTCTATACGCCGGTTCTCCAAGAGCTTGTCCCGAAAATAAATTTGAATGGTAAAGCAATTGCGTTGTCCTAACTTTGTGCTTTACTTGGGGAACTCACTACAATCCCTGCACGCACGCAAAAAACAGCAAGATTAGCGCGCTCCCGTCATGGAATACTGGATTTCCGAATCCATGACGTAATCCACTCCGCCGCTCACTGCAGCGGCGCTACGCTTTCGGAGGACAATACATGAACCCGTTGGAACAGCTATTGCAATGCGGACAATCCGTCTGGCTGGATTCGATCAGCCGGGATTTCATCAAGAGCGGGCAACTGCAGCGCCTGGTAACCGGGGACAAGCTGCATGGCCTGACAAGCAATCCCACTATTTTCGAGCAGGCAATCGGGCACAGCGATGCTTACGACAATGCGTTGCGCCAGCTATTGCGGGCCAATGAAAAACAAACCGAAAAAGCCCTGTTCGAGGCGCTGGCTATCGAGGATATTCGCATGGCCGCAGATGTGTTGCGGCCCGTATATGATGAAACTCATGGTGGAGACGGATACGTCAGCCTGGAGGTATCACCCCACCTGGCACGTGATACCGGAGGCAGTATCGCGGAAGCTAAGCGCTTATGGCAAGCCGTAGAGCGGCCCAACCTCATGATTAAAATCCCCGGTACCCACGAGGGAATTCCAGCAATCGAGCAACTGATAAGCGAAGGCATCAACGTCAATGTCACCCTGATGTTCTCTCTGCGCCACTACGATGCCGTGGCACGTGCGTACATCGCGGGACTTGAACGCCGTGACGCCTATTCACCCGGCGGAAACAAGATATGGCCTGTTTCGGTCGCCTCGTTTTTCGTCAGCCGGGTGGATAATGTAATCGATCCCATGCTGGAAAAGATCGGGACCCAGGAAGCGCTCGCCTTGCGCGGGAAAATTGCTATTGCCAATGCCAAACTTGCCTATCAACGCTTCCGTGAGACATTTTACGGAGAGCCGTTTGATTCCTGGCGCAAAAAAGGCGTGCATGTTCAGCGGCCATTGTGGGCCAGCACCAGCACAAAAAATCCCGCATATTCAGATGTGCTGTACGTCGAGGAATTGGTCGGCCCCGATACCGTCAATACGCTACCACTCAAAACGCTGGAAGCATTCCGCCATCATGGGCGGGCTAGCGAAACCCTTGAAAAAGGACTTGCACAAGCTGAAGCCGACGTCGCACAGCTTAAAAAACTGGGGATCGATCTCAACGCAGTTACCGAAAAACTTCAAAATGATGGGGTGGATTCGTTCGCTGCATCCTACGACAAGCTGCTTGCCTCACTGAAGAAAAAGCGCCAGGAGATTCTCACTACCAGCGACCAGACAGCCTGAACCGGTTCAAGATTATTATTCAGCAGAGAACAATTACCAAGGGAGGGGTCATGGAACTGGGAATGATTGGATTGGGCCGAATGGGAGGCGCGATGTCGCAACGGCTGATGCAGGCGGGACACCAGGTGGCCGGTTACGCTCGCAGCACTGATACGATGAAGCAGTTGGAAGAAAAAGGCCTCATCGCCGCCTCCTCGGTGGAGGATCTGGTCAGCAAGTTGAAGCCGCAGCGCATCATCTGGCTGATGATTCCGTCAGGAAAACCGGTGGATGAAACCATCGGCATTTTGATGCCGCTGCTGGAGGCTGATGACGTTATCATCGATGGCGGAAACTCGGATTACAAGGATACTCTGCGCCGGGCAGAAATGCTCAAAACACACAAGATTCACTATGTCGACGCGGGCACCAGCGGCGGTGTATGGGGTCTTGAAAACGGCTACAGTATTATGGTGGGCGGCGAGGATGCCGTGGTGGCACGCCTGCGACCCCTCTTTGAAACTCTTGCTCCCGGCCCAAATAAAGGATGGGGTCACGTTGGTCCATGCGGCGCGGGTCATTTTACCAAAATGGTCCACAATGGTATCGAGTACGGAATAATGCAGGCTTACGGCGAAGGTTTTGCAATCATGCACCATAAGGAAGAATTCAAGCTGGACTTGCACCAGGTGGCGGAAATTTGGCGCTATGGCAGCGTGGTTCAATCCTGGCTGCTCGATCTGACCGCCGCTGCGCTGGGAAAAAACCCGGGCCTCGACGGCATTGCACCCTATGTTGCCGATTCCGGAGAGGGACGCTGGACAGTAGCTGAGGCCATAGACCTGAACATCGCCGCGCCTGTCATTACCTTGTCGTTGTTGCAACGATTGCAATCGCGTGATTCTGATTCATTCTCCGACAAGCTGCTGTCTGCGCTGCGCAACGAGTTCGGCGGACATGCGATGAAGAAGGAGTAGTTGCATCTTTCAAATTCCCGAAATCCCCGAAAAATCCCTGAAATCCCCGGATCGTGGAAGGAGAGTCCGAACCGTCTCCAGCGGGTGGACTGTTTAGCTCCTTGCTTGATAGTCGGCTTCTTCGTCCACGCCAGCACTCTTTCTCAATATGAGGTTCGACGTCCCGTCGAGCCTGGACGTCCCGCCTCTCTCACTCGGTTTTCCGTCCCAGTCACGGTTGGGCGAGCGCTCTCCTCTCCTTTCCCTCAGCCCTCCTCGGACCCTTCACCCCCTTCGCCCGAAGCAAAGTATCAAAGTATCTTCTGCAAGCTCAGGACATCCCTATCGAAGAACTGAACGAGTCAAACAGGATAAGGCTTAAAAAGCCCCAACGATAAATCAACAAAAGTTGACAAGTATCATTCCGGGATTCACATATTCTTCACATGTAGAAGCTGGATATTGATAACCCAATTGATCCGGTTATTCCATGAATGATGACGCCTGAAGAGGTGTGATGATGAAGATCAATAAAATTGTCGCCACATTTTCCCTGCTCAACTTTATGTTTATGGCGGCAATGAGCTTGCCTGTCCAGGCAGCCGCCGAGGTGGAAGGTTTTGATGTCGATGCAGCGTCGCGTAACGCAGTGACCAGAAGTGATCATGAAGCCGTCGCCAGGTATTACGACAACGCGGCCGTAGAGACGCAGGCAAAAGCACACGAGCAGAAACGCCTGCTCGAGCAGTATGAGAATAAAAGCTACCTCTATGGCAGAGAAGCCGAGGACATGGTGGCCCATACTTACGCCTTAGCACGCAAGTATGAGAAGGAGGCGCAAGCCAATACCAGGGAAGCGGCACTGCACCGGCAAATGGCTTCGCAGATTGAAGAGAACGACTTCACCCAAAATGACAGCCTTCAAAAGCTGAGCACGATTTCCGACTTGCATTAGGAATCAGGATCTGTTCCTGCCTGGGTTAATCCAAGAGTAGTGTAATCAGAAACGGCAATGTATGGATGGACATCCGTATATTGCTACCAATATTTCATACCTTCAGGCTATCTTACCCCTCGGGGTTCCGAGTCAGGCTATCTTACCCCTCGGGGTTCCGAGGATACTTCCCTCCCTTTCTAAATTGTTGCGGAATTTAAACCGTAACAAAACTCGCTGTACCTCTCTCAATAAAATCGGTTCCTAGGCAACCCTGGAACAACGTCGCAATAAACACCTTCTGATCAAGCAGAAAGACATGCCCAAATCATTCTTCAGCTGATCGAAAAACGGAAATTACCGCAAGATTGACAGAGCTCAACCAAAGCAGGCTTTTATCAAAAAACGCTTTACAAACGTAAATTCTTCACATATTCTTCACACATGCTTCACAAACGTAGTAGAAAGTAACAAAAGTAGCTTTAAAAATAACCTTTTTCGCTATCGATTTCGGGAGGGTATGATGATTAACGGTAGAGCACTTGGCATTTTCTATTCTATGAGCCTGACTGTTGCGCTGGTTTTTGCTGCGCTTAATGCTGCGGGTGTCACCACTGTTAAAGAAAACAGCTATTCCATCGCAACTATTGATGAGAACAGTTACAAAGTAGCCACCTTACAAAAACCCGTAGCACTTACAGAAATTCGCTGATAATTTTCCCAAAATAGCATAGCAACAAACGCGCCGATGCAACGTTGAGTGAATTTTCTCCATATTGCATCGGTGTCCCTCCTCGTAGCATTCCCTTAAGTAAAATCCGTGCGCTCTTGCTATTGGATGCGCACATTTCATTCGAACAACTGATGCAGGCATCGGGTCTATTCCCTATCTACCCCTGTTGCCCTGAGCACAGGCACAGCCTGTACTCTTCTCTTGCACGAATGGCTTTAAACATAAAAAAATTGACGAAGTGGCTTACATAAATTAGCATTAAATAATGCCACTATTTTTTCGCCTGTTAAAAGCAACACCCACTTGATATTCAGCAACACCCACTTGATATTCCTGTTCCTGGTAAAACAATGAGACAGACTTGCGCCCTGCTTGCCGTATTGATTTTACTAGCGCCAATCACCCACGCGGCTGACCGTTCTGATACCCGGATCACCCGGACCATTAAGCAGAATGATGAGCAGAATTCAAATGCACACGAGGCAGTCGAGAGATATTTCGAAGACGAGCTCATGAAAAAACATGAGACGGTTGCCAAGTACTACGAAGATGAAGCAAGAAAGTCGCAGGAGAAGGTAAAGGAACTGGAGATGATGCTTGCGCATTACGAGGAAAAAAGCTATCTGTACGGAAAAAAAGCGCAGGACTTGCAAGCGCATACTGAGGCCCTGGTAAGAAAATATAAAGAAGCTGCAAAGGCAGATACAAGAGAAGCTGCCTCTCACCGTCAAATTGCTTTGACGCTTAAAGAAAAAAATCATCCTGCGTCAAAAACTCAAAAGTTGAGCATTGTTGAATCCTATGGCTCAACTGTTTTATCGAAATAAGAGTAAGTGAAGGTAAGAGCACACGGAGAAATTCCGTAGCGGCAGCATAGCCACATAACTCCCGCTTTTCCTCTCCGTCCATCTTCACGGATGGCAAGCAGCCCTGCTCCAGTCCCTCAAGATACCTCCCCGGGATTTCTTTACCGACTACTCATTGGAGTTGGCTGAAATTCCGCGAAATAATGATGATCGGGGAGGTACCCGATACCCGCAAAAATTGTTTGTTTGTCCTGTCACCTGCCGATCCGGCTTCCAGTCATGATATGCTGGGCAAGTTACCTGGAATATGGTCATACAATAGCTACAGCCGGAACAGTTCCGCAATAATTCCGTGAAGCGATGAGTCCAGGCAAATAAGAAGCGAACGCGCTAGGCCTTCGATATCCAACTTCTCAAGGACACTATGCAAAACTTCCTCCGAAATGATGATTTAGGCAAATTGATTCTGCGCCTGACTGTAGGGGTATTGATCCTATTTCACGGGTTGCACAAAATACTTAATCCGGAATCCCTTGATTTCATCAGCAAGCAACTGACGGGCATCGATTTACCACCGGTACTGGCTTACGGAGTTTACCTCGGTGAAGTCGTCGCGGCACTAATGGTGATCTTCGGTTTTTTCTCGCGTCTCGGCGGTTTGCTGATTTTCGGTAACATGATTTTTGCGCTTTTATTGGCCCACTCTGATCAGTTATTTACGTTCACTAACACGGGAGGCTGGGCGCTTGAATTGCAAGGGTTTTATTTATTTTCGGGTCTTGCGATATTTTTCCTGGGCAGCGGAAGATGGGCCATACGCCAAGACTGACGAAGCCACCCGCATCAATGTTCATTATGGTTACACATCAAAATAACAAAGGAATCTCTACTGATGGAATCAACCGATCTCCAACAATACAGATGGCATGAATACGCCGACCTGGCAACCCTCCAGGATGCAGCCGTGGCTGCTATCCTGGATAGCGCCGCCTCTGCCATTCAGGAGCGTGGACGCTTTAATCTCGTTCTTGCCGGGGGTGAATCGCCTCGCGAAATCTATCGGAGATTATGCAGCGCGCCAGCGGATTGGTCTCTCTGGCATATCTATTATGGAGACGAACGTTGCGTGCCGCCCACTCAGGAAGAACTGAATTCCCATATGGCAGAAGAAGCATGGCTTAGCCATGTGCCCATTCCTCCGGCCCAGATTCATGCCATCCCCAATGGTCCCCGCGCAGATAAAGCTGCGGAAGCGTATGCACAAACACTGCGCGGTGTGGGTTATTTCGACTTGACGCTGCTCGGACTCGGTTCGGATGGCCATACCGCAAGCCTGTTCCCGGGTAATGATTGGGGAATGGCGCCGGATTCGCCTGACACACTAGCAATATTCAACTCCCCCAAGCGTCCCCCACAGCGCGTGTCGCTAAGTGCGACACGTTTAAATCGTTCGCGAAGGATAATATTTCTGGTAAGCGGTGAATCAAAGCATAAGGCAGTAGCAAGATGGCGCGCCGGGGGGAATATACCGGCCAGGGCTATAATGGGGGAAAACGGTGTGGATATACTCGTGGAATCGGCGTTACTGTTACCGGTGAAAGAACAATAGGATTAAATAAAAAAAGAAAACAGAAAATGGAAGCAAAAAAAAGGAGTAGAAACTACTCCTTTTTGGATACAAACCTGAATCGACATAATTCTCCCCCGCGAGCCATACATTCATGTTGCTCAACCTTGCTGTCGGTAAAAGTCTCCATGAGTCCGCGATCCAGATGACAGATTTCCATGTCTTTTGCCGCCATCTGGTGAAATACGCAATTATCCGCTTCAATCACCTTTTCGCCGTTTGGTAAGGTAGCACTTTTCGCGTTGTAGCCAAGCTGATCCATTACTTCTGTCAGCTTGTCAATTTTTTCCTCCTTTGTATTCAAGTCCGGATATTGACCGCGTATCTGCTCTGCGATACTTGCACCGATTTCAGACAAGCGCTTACCCATGTTTTCAACGCCTTCTTCGCGCCGAACCGAGGCCAATACCAGTTGGGCCAGCCAGGAATACTGACGGGGAAAACTCTCCTTGCCAAGTTCGGTAAGAACGTAAAGCTGTTGAGGTCTTCCGCCTCCTGACGGGCGCGTATTTCCAGCCGTTATCAGACCTGCACCCTCCAGAGAAGAAAGATGTTGCCGAACTGCATTTCTTGTAATCTCCAGCCCTTTTGAAAGTTCATCCACACTCAGGCCTGGCCTGCTTCCACGCAAAAGCTTAAGCAATTGCTTCTGCCGTTCACCTATCGTATTTAGCATCTGTATACCTCCTTCCACCCCCGTCATAAGAATTACCGGCTTCATTATAAACCACTGACATTCTGTGTCTTGTCTTAAGACACTTTAAACATAAAATAGTTGACAAAATAGCTACGATTCCTTATAATTTCTTCAAAAATAAAGAATAATCGGTGTTTGGTCCGCTTTGATTCTGTTTTGATTCTGTTTTACCTCCCAATTTCAGGCGAAGTTGTCCGAAATTCTGATCTACCCTACTCTCCTGTTTTTTGTATTCCACTGTTTTTGTAATCTTTTCGCTATCTTTTGGCATTAACCGCATTGATTTTAAAGGAAAGCGCAACGTGACAACAAGGAGAATTTTCGCAGTTTTATCCTTCGGTTTACTGGCTGCATGTGCGCAAATGAGCCCGCATGAGGCCGTCCAGAACACGAATATTCGCAGGGTGGCGCAGAACGCCAGGACTCCCAGTGATCATGATGCGTTGAGCAAGTATTTTGAGAATGCGGCCAAGGAAATGCAAACCAAGGCTGACGAGCAAAAAAAATTACTCGAGCATTATGAAGAGAAGGGTTATCTCTATGGACGCCAGGCGCAGGATTTGAAGTCGCATACCGCAGCTCTCCTTCACAAATACGAAGCAAATGTAGATGAGAATATCAGGGCAGCTGCCACCCACCGGCAAATGGCGATAGAGCAAGCGAAAGGTGAATTTGCCACACGTGAAGGGCAGGTTGTGAACGCAGAGAGTCGTGCGCACTCCTCGAAGTAAGCAGAGGGCGCAGTAAAAACATCAGGAATCACCTTGCCGGGGTCCGTGAACCGTCTTTTTCAGCCTCTCCAGGCCGGGAAACGCGGCAAGCTCAGGAAAAAATCCATATCATGATTAGGCCAGAGCTGGCCCTTTTCCCTGCTCTCCAGCGCCTTTAACTTGCGGATGCTGGCCAGCGCCAGGGACGCGTTATCCTGCCAGCAGTACCCCGGCGCAATTTCCTCCACCAGATTCTCTTTCAGATCGGCAGCGTCTCCACACAGGATGACTGGCGGTCCCTTTTGAAGCTCGATGAAGAGCGACATATGTCCAGCCGTGTGTCCGGGACTGCTGATCGCACGCACTCCCGGCGCTACGAGATATTCGCCTGTCTTGATTTCCCACTGATTTGAATTGACCAACTCGTCGGCAAAAACGCTTCCATCCGCTCCCATGCGCGCCGCATCAAGCTCATCCGCCTGGACATGGACAGTGCAACTTGGCAAATCATGGAGCCCGCCGATGTGATCGAAGTGTAAATGGCCTATAAACACGATGTCCACATCCTGTGGCCCGAGGCCCAGTCTCTTCAGGTAACGGGGAATGCGCTGCCCTTCCTGCATGTTGGGCGGTTCAACCAGAGGGCGCATGGGATCAAAATGACGTGCGCGCAAGATAGGATCGGAAATCTTGCGGTAGTCGCAGCCTGTATCATAGAGGATGCGTCCGTTCGACGTTTCGATCAAATAAGCAAGAATGGGCGCCGCGATAAATTCCCCGTGCCCACGGTTACGCGTCGAAATGGTCTTTTCATAACGGATCGTTCCCGTCAGCAACGGCCAGACTTTTATGGTACGAGGCATATCGGTTCATCACGTGGATCATCTCAGCTGTGAGATGAAAGTAAATCGCCGGCAGCTAATAATCACCCTGCTGAGAGGACGCCTCTTCCGGATGGCCGGAACGATGTCCAATACCGGATATCAGATGAGCGGAAAAATTCATGGCGAAAGGCACGAACAGCATGGCTGCGAGCAGCACCAGAAGCGCGACGTGGCTGCCCATGCTGATTTCTCCCCGCGCCATTTTTCGGAAGAACCACACGACCAGTAGAAAGAAACCTGCCAGAGCGAGGATGGCGAGGATGCTGGTCGTTACAAAGCCGCTATCCATCTATCACTGTCCTCTCAGCTCGCTCTGTCTGCACTTGATGAGCACTATATTACTGCAATTTCCTGCACGGTCACGAAAATAGCACTATTCCTCCTGCCGTACGGAGATTGTCAGCGGTACAGGCGGAATGAACTCTTCCTGGGCTGGAACGGGGTTTTGACGCCACAACGCCGCGAGCACACTGCCCAATAGCGAATGCATTACGGCGGAAACCGCGCCCACGACGGGTGCAAGCGGCAACAATGGAAAAGCCTGTCTGGCCAGCACGACGGCAAGTCCCGAGTTTTGCATTCCCACCTCGATTGCAATCGTACGTGCGCTGTTACCATAATAGCCAAACAGGCGGGCAAAGTAATAACCGAACAGAAAGCCTGCCCCATGCAATAGCGCAGTCGCCAGGATAAGCTCTCCGCTATAGGCAAGAATAGCCTCTGCATTGGCGGCAAATATCACTGTGCAGATAAAAACCACACCCGCCACTGAAAGCAGCGGAGCAACGGGTAGAACCCGCATGACCAGCCGAGGTGCCCACCGGTTGAGCAGCACGCCCAGAAAGACAGGAATAATCACGACTTGAAAGGTCTGCTTGAACAACAACCAGGCATCGACCGGCACGAGAGCGCCCGCGAAAAGCTGGGTCAGCAAGGGTGTGAGCACAACGGCTGCGAGCGTGGAGCAGACTGTCATGACGACTGAAAGTGCTACATCTGCGCCAGCGATGTAGCTGATCAGGTTTGAAGCGGTACCACCCGGAGCGCACCCCACCAGGATGAGTCCTACCGCGAAATGAGGCGGCAGGCTCAACGCTTGGGCTACTATCCAAGCCGTCAAGGGCATGATGGAATACTGCGCAGCGAAGCCGATGGCTACCGCTCGCGGGCTCCGCGCGATGCGACGAAAATCTTCTATGGATAGCGTAAGCCCCATGCCCAGCATAATGCAGGCAAGATCCGCAACCATCAGGGGCCCCTGGTTGAACGAAGCCAATGTCTCTGGCGCATACAAGGCAAACAGCCCCGAGAGAATCATCCAGAGGGGGAACAGGAGGGTCAACTTCTGCAACATGGAGGCTGGTACCCTGGTATAGCTGCTATCAGTCGTTCCGAGAAAATAGAAGCGTATGATGCTGGGCATGGCGACTGATCAGCCGGGTAGAATGAAGCCCCGCTTCTCCGGCCATTTCCCGTAGGGTGGAAAGGCGTTCAGGATAATCGTGGTCGCGAACGTGCGCGCATGCTTCTTCCAGTTGCTCCGGCGGCACGCTCGTCCACTTTTCCCGCATGAAATTGAGATAACCTTCCAGAAAATCCTCCTGAGCCTCATTTTCTTCACGCACCACATCCACCAGTATCAGCCAGCCTTCTTTTGAGAGGCAGCGTCCTGCTGCCTGGAAAAACCGCGTCTTTTCATCCAGACTCAGATGATGGATGGCAAACCCGGAGAAAATAACGTCCCACGTCTGATTCACAGACTCGATGGTTTGCAGGAGCTCCCCTTGGATCAGGCTGGTTTCTCCTGGCAATCCTGCGAGGTACTCCCTCGCCTCCGTCAACGCCGCCCCGGACAAATCCACGCCCTCGTATACCAAGGGAGGAGAGCGTTTCAGGCAAGGCGCAAGATAGCGGGCGCTGCCACAGCCGAGATCCAGCAGGCGATACTCTCCCCCATCAGCACGGGATCTCAAAAGCTCCCCAACCCCGGCATAGATCTCCCGATGAAACATGTAGTTGTGCTCTGTGATCAGATCATAGAGCGACCAGGACCGGGTGAAGATGGCGACAGGTTCAGCGGATAGCATGACACGGGAAGGCTCGTTGCGATGGTAAAATTTCGACCGATTTTCACAATAGACGGAAGAATCCCTTTATTTTAACCTTTTGAAAATGCATTGGCGACGACCAACTCTTGAAGACACCTTCGCACCGGCACGCTCATACCCGCATTTTTACTAAAATATAATGGGAATCTGCGGTAAAGCCGCAATGGAGAGGCAAAACGAGTCCCCCAGGCGGGAGGCGGCGCTTTCTTGATTACGAGGAAATGGAATGAACATACCAGCTGGATTCGATAAAGAAGCTTTGCGATACGTAGCCGACGCTCTTGAGACGGAGTCAAAAACTGTTGAAGTAAACAACGGGACAGATTATCCATGCCGTCCAGAGAGCGCCCCTGCGCAGGCGGCTCGCTTTATCCGGGCTGTCATTGCCGACGCCCCGATGCCTCCAGTGCATTCAATTGCACCCGAACCATTCCACACCGCGAGCCCTCCTGATCAGGAGGACCAGAACATGGACTGGTGGCAAGATGCCATCAGAAATGCAATGGGAGCCACGCACGAGCATTATCAGGAACGGAAGGAGAACGCTTCGACACTGCAAACACAGGACAGCGAGCGTGAAATGTGGGAGCTTACAAGCGAGCGGGACGATGCTACGGAATGGGCTGATAAACTGGCTTATGCGATAGCGGAACGTCTTGGTGTCGATATTGGCGAGATCAGCAACGCAAGCAATCCATGGCAGAAGGCGCTGGATTATTGCGAAATGCCAGCTCAGGAGATTGATCCTCACGAGCACATGATAAGACACATTGCTTCTCATGATAAGTTGAATGCTAGTGAGGCTAATGACAAACTCAGGAGAGCGGCTGAGGAAGTTGTTAACTTCCTGGATATGGACGTTAACGAGGAGCAGCTGGTAGATGGATTGAAGCTACTTGAAGGCGCTATTGAAAACCTCCGCGACGCACTGGAGGAGAAATCATGAAAATCGAGTAACTGTCAGATGAAGTCGCGACTACTACACCTATTCTTCTGCATACAGAATATTCCTGCCACTGTCTTGATTCAAATTTTCATCAGACCTTATGGACGGCAAGTGAATCTGAATACTGAGTCCTTCATCCGGCTCGTTTCTCGCTACGATTTTTCCGCCATATAGCCGAACAGCCCGATCAGCGATGGCAAGCCCAAGCCCGTTTCCACCTGTCGAGTGATCCCGGGCTTCTTCCAACCTGACAAAGGGTTGAAAAAGATGAGGCAGCATGTCTTCAGGTGCACCCGGGCCGTGATCCCGAACCTGAACAACAATTCCATCACGACAGGCTGTATCTCCCAGCATGCTTATTTCAACTGCCGTAGCAGGTTTTGTATATTTGATGGCATTGCGTACAACGTTTTCTATCGCGCTGTGCAGAAGCCGGGGACTTCCCCATACGACCGCTGGGAAAGTATCCCTTAATTCTATCCGGCAGCCCATAGCTGATGCTTCGAATTGCGCATCCTCCACGAGTTCTTCAAGCAGTTCCCGTATGTCCACCTTTTCGGCATGATCGGAATCCACTCCTGCTTCCAGGCGGGAGAGTTCGAGTAGACGGCCGATGAGCTCATTCAAACGTTCTATTTCCGCCTCCATGCGGTTCAATTCCTTTTCAGCCTGCCCGCCTGACCGCTGCCGCGCAAGCTCCAGCGCAGCCTGTAGCCTTGCCAGAGGAGAACGAAGCTCATGTTAGGCATCGCTCAGCAATTGCCGCTGGGCGCCAAATACCCTCTCGAGTCGCTCGGTCATCTTGTCAAATGCACTTGCCAGTTCCCCGATCTCGTCGCGCCGGCCAGCAGAACGGCTTGGCCGTCGCAACCCTCAGCAGTCCCTCTAAGTAGTCCTTCTAATATGGGGAAGAGTGGTAACAGAGTAGCGGCCACATCAAAGTCAAGGCGCTTCTTTCCGCACTGCACACGTTGGAACACGGCCCATATCCAGCTCGATCACGTTCTTAGAAATGTCTGTGACTACGCCTGCTACTGCGCGTTGCACACCCTCTACAACACCTTCGACACCTGCGGCAACGGGCTCCGTAATCACCGCATAACATGCGACGCTTCGAGCATCGACAGGACGCGTAATCGTCCAACTGAATCTCGCCTTTACGCTGTCATCGATTATTGCGTCGAGCTGGCTAAGCTCAATTGCGATTCTGTAGACGATTTGATCGGGAGTACGACCCCTGCCTGCTCTGTTTACGGCCCCGGTCAAGTTAGCAATACCAGAGGCGAACGCATCTCGCAGTTCATAGTTGAAGGGCGATGACCAGCGATCTTGTTCAAGGATGAAAAGCGGTGTTTCCGGACCAGAATCTCTGGAACGTACAACCAATTGCGGGCGCGCAAGCCGTTCTGGAACATTGACTGGCAATATGTCAATGAAAATCGGGGTAGACAGATCTCGTGACAGGGCCTTTATCTCGGAGGACTCCGATCCGATCGACAGCGTATAAAACCGCGTCTCCGGAACCGATGCACAGCCAGCGGCCAATGATGCTACCATCATAAAAAATGCGCTTCGCCCCAGGCTCGTCATTGCTTATCTTCCCGCTTGCCGCGAATTATCGATTCAGGATGACGCTCCAGATAATCCGTTACAACCCTGAGTGAAATCGCCGCGCGCGATAATTCCTGCAATGTCTGACGTAAATCCTGCTGCAGAGGCGCTTCTTCGGACAATGTGCGCCCCGCAGCATTTAGAGTCTCGTGCACGTCCTTCATTGCCACGGCTATTTCGGGCGCCACATCATTATTCAACGTCTCCGTCAGCTGTCCAGCCCTGTTCAGCGTTCTTTGGAGGGTTTTTAACGACTCCTGTAATTCGCTGCCAATTTGATCGAAAGGTACCTTGTTCAATTTTCGCGCTATCTCGGAAATCTGCGTTTGAGTTTCCTCTGCCGTATTGGGAATGGTGGGTATTGCCAATAGCGCCTGGGAAGCTACATCGGCTTTGCGCTTCGAAACGTCTCCTTTTTTTGTGACGACGCCAGGAAAAAAATCGAAGGCAATATAAAGTTGTCCGGTAAGGAGATCGGCGCTTCGCAACTGCGCGCGCAAGCCGCGATCGATCATGAACTGCAAACGCTGTTGGGCTGTATACGTTGGTTCTTTTCGAAACTGTGCATATCTCCGGCCCAGCCGCTCCGGATAAACCTGAACCAGGACGGGCATAGTGAATTCGCGCAGCCTGGGGTCATAATCAATGCCTATCGATTTAACCTGTCCCAATATCAACCCCCGGAAACTCACTTCTGCACCCGGTCTTAGACCACGCAGGGATTGTTTGAAATTAAGCAATATTATTTGCGCGTCGCCATCCGGCTCCTTTAACGCTTCAGTCTGATTCTCAGCCAGGATAAAGGCCGTGTCCTCCTTAACGAGAGTGCCGGGATTGTCATCGAGGGATTGGAAGGAAAGACCGCCGAACAGAACAGTATCCAGTGATTGCGACCTGATCTTTAACCCATCGGCATTAAGTTGCACGTCGAAGCCACTGGCATGCCAGAAGCGGGTATTGATACCCACAAATCTGTCATAGGGCGAGTTAATGAATATCCGCATGATGATGCCTTTGCCATTTTCATCCAGATCATATGCGGTCACTTGCCCTACTTTGATCCCATGGAAATAGACAGGCGAACCTATATCCACCGAGCCGATATCGGCCGCATGTAAAAAATACTGCTTTCCGGAAGCGCCGCGGGTCACTATTGGCGGCGTCTCAAGTCCCACAAATTTGTTTGCCTGCTCGGCTGAAATGCCCGCATCCGCTCCGATGTAGGTCCCTGATACCAGGGTCGCAAGCCCGGACACTTGCAAACCTGAGATACGTGGACGCACGACCCAGAAACGGCTGTCGGCTGCGGTGAAACTTTGGGCTTCCTTCTTCAATCGCACGGTTACCGAAACGTGAGTGCGGTCTTCGCTGAGCGCGATTGACTGAACGGTGCCTATCTCGACTTCTTTATACTTGACCTTGGTTTTGCCTGCCTCGAGTCCTTCGCCGGAGAGGAATGTAATGGTGATCGCTGGACCGCGCTGAATCCAGGCCTGAACCAGAAGCGAAACTCCGATAACCACGGCAAGTATCGGAACCAGCCAGATTAACGAGGAAACCCAGTTTCGCTGACCCACCTTCTTTGGCAAAGGAACGCCTTGCGCGGGATTACCCCCCTCGCCTTCATTCATATGATCTTCCGGGCTCATGTTCGGTCACGTCCCACATCAAACGGGGGTCAAAGCTGATCGAAGCAAGCATGGTCAGTACCACCACTGCGGCAAAGGCAGCGATACCCTCCCCCGGGTGCACCGTGGCAAAGCCTTTGATCTGTATGAGTCCGGTCATCAGCGTTACTACAAAAACATCCAGCATCGACCACCGCCCAATTACCGCGATAACGCGATAAAGTTTCGCTCGTAGCAAGAGGTGCCGCTTACTGTGGTCTTGTACTGCGATCAATAGCTGAGTAAGGACCGCCAGCTTGAATAAAGGCACGAGAAAGCTGGCAGTAAAAACAATAAGCGCCAATCCCCAGGAACCGGAATTCCAGAAATAAATGATGCCGCTCATGATCGTGTCTTGCTGTTCCTTTCCGAGGAAAGGAACAGTGATCATGACCGGTAATATATTGGCCGGGACATACATTATGTAGGCGGCGATCACTAAAGCCCAGGTGCGGCGGAGACTGTCAGGTTTACGCAGGTGCAATCCTGCACCGCAGCGCCCGCAGCGGTCATGAGCCTTTACATCTTCCCATAAGGTCGCACAATGAGGACATGAGACCATGCCCAGCTTCGCCGCAGTCTTTACGGGCACTCCGCTCCCCGGCGACTGGCTGGCTGGTTGAATGGTTCTATTTGCTGGCACGCTTTATTTCCCTTGTTTCTTGTAACCACATCTGCTGATATAGAGACAGCGCGGGTCAAACGAAAACACTGCCGTCAGCAGGAAAGCAAGGGCACCAAATGCCCACAACGCAATGCCAGGCAGTACGGTTGCCATACTCGTCAGTTTGACGAACGCAACGATGACACCGAGCAGAAATACCTCCACCATTACCCATGGTCGCAAGACCTGAATCAGGCGTCCCGATAAATTAAACGTTGTTGGGTGTCCGAATCTTCTAAATCTGATTGGGAAGGTAAGCAAATAAATCAAAGCCAGAAGTTGAATCAAGGGAAACAGAATTGTTGTAGCCAACACCAGCAATGCCACGAAGAGCATCCCCTCACCTCTCAAGGAACGGACCGAGCCTATAAGCGTTGCGTGGCTGAACAAACCACTCCGCAATTCCAGTTCAAGGATTGGAAAGACGTTTGCAATGAGGTACATACACAAACCGGCGATCGCCAGTGGTAAAACATGCTTGCGCTGAGCACGCCTGTCGCGTTCCAGCTCGGCGCCGCAACGACGGCAGAATGCGACTTCGCTGCGGCCCAGCGGTAATTTGCGGTAAACCGCATCGCATTCTTCACAAGCAATCAAGTCAGGTACTTCCCGCATGGTTAATTTATTGAAGTTTGTCTTTCGTTCATACAATGTGGACTCCAAACGGCATTCCTGAACGATGGCTTCTCGGAGTCGACATATCCTATTTATATACTGTAGTAGTTAATCTGATGGCTTGCACCGGTGCCGATGAGAGACCAAACGGGCGGACTGGATGATAGATCGCGCCAGCTTTTATCCAGGGATGACCAGACCAATTCCTCAAGAAGAAGCCGGATGAGGATATTGATAAGGCATGATCCGCACAAACGAATAGAGGTATAGAGGCGCGGCAAGTCGGAAACTGATGATTATCAGCTCTACCAGGCCTTGAGTCATCTTGAGTACGTCGAGACCGAGATCGCCTTGAATTACCGCCTTATTCAGCACCATCGGATAGATCGTTTCCTTTCTCCAGCGCGTCAGTCAAGCCATGCTCAATCGTTAATTTCAAATGTTGGCCCCGTGAAGCTTCACCATCTGCATTAATACTGCAATAAACCGCCGTCAAAATAGGAGCTTCGATACAACCGGGAAGGAGTTATGCCTAACTACGCCGTCTATATGAGAATGCATACAGGACATGTCAAACGAGTAAGAAACTTTTTCAGCAATTATCCCCACGATCTTTTGAAGCGCTATTTCCATCAAGGATCACTCACAGGCTTTCCAGAAAATACCGTATTCTGGATAAACCCTGAAGGCCCTAGTATCGGCTTTGCGCCGCGCCCTGAAGTACGAAAAGCAGCTGATTAAGAAAAGACAGAAACAAAAAAACTGACTGAGTCAGGATCTGGTTTCAAAATGAGCATTGCTCAGTCGCCCTGCTGACGCTCTCAGCCGAACTCGATTTTCTTAATCAAACGGTTTTGTCCATCAAAATAATAGACCTCATAGGATATCGAGGTCAAAGCATAGACTTTTTCGATAACGACTTTTGCGGCTTCCTCCTGCATGGACTGGACGTAGTGTTGTCGTTCGAGCGAAAGAGATGACAGGGGAACGACTTTTTCGAACTCTAATCCTCTGTTGTAATGAAACTCCACCGAATAGATCAATTTCTTCCAGGCCAATCTGGCCTCTAGTTCTTCAGCCAGAAAAATCACTCTAAGATGAGGATCATTTGCAAGTTGGATATGAACAACCGCGCTGTTCAGCATTAATACGCCAGAGATCACCATGGCGCTGTAGCCAGCCCGCATGAATAACCCTCTAGATACCCTGGGCAAGACGAATTTCATGAAGCTAGAGGATAGAACGGCAGCTAGCGCAACTATCAGGCCGATTCCTATGGCTTTTAGCTGAAACAAACCCAATGCAGCATAAAGATAAAGCTTGATCAAATGCAATAAAACTTCATTCGCAGCACGGGTTGCAATAATTTCATGACTGTCCAGCCCGTAGCGAAAATAAAAACGGTTAAACAGGACACCCACCGCACCGGTCAAACCAGAAATAAAACCAGCCAGAAAACCGACCATTCTGAGATGCCATGGTGGAATAGGAGACAATACGACGTGCTTTCGTTCCTGTTTTCTAAAAAACCAGGGAAGATTAGAGATAAGAAATATGCTCATGCACAACTCTAGATACATCGGCTCCAGATAACTTAGCATTTCTACGCCTAAAACCACTCCTACCATAGCTGTTGGCAAAAACAGTTTAGCCATATCCCAACGAATGGCTTTAAAAAATATCCAGATTCTGGAAAATGAGCTTGTTACGGATCCGAGAGTAAGTGCGGCTGGAACCTGATTTACTGGAAGAGAATAGCCAAGAATAGGAATCAGTAATAATCCGGCCCCTCCTCCACAGAATGCGCTGAGTGAAAATGCCAGGAAAGCGGCAAGAAAGAGGTAGAGATATAACATGATAGTGAAGGAAGCCGATAAAGGGACGGGATGGGCTTAAGCTAAGTGTAGTACGATCACGCAATTCACGGGCGGGGGAGGATCATCATATGGTTTCCAGTTCCACCCGACGCAGGCGTCATACCGATATAACCGGAGTTACTTCGAGCAGCTTGTCGAGTGCAACGCGCTGATTGTTGGTGAGCGGTGCGGCCAATAGCTTGAAGACTCCCCGCTCAGCTTCCGGGCAGAGCGCTAGTCTTAATGTCACATAATTCCACTAGCTATCTTTCGTATGGATAAGCCACCCGAAGTTGATCCGCTGACCGGCTTGACTCACGATGAAGCCGTCCGGCGCCTCGCCGAGAATGGATATAACGAACTTCCTTCGGCAAAGCCGCGCAATGTGCTCGCCATCGCAATTTCAGTGGCGCGTGAGCCCATGTTCATGCTTCTGGTCGCCTGCGGCACAATCTATCTGCTCCTGGGAAGCAAGCAGGAGGCCCTGATGCTGCTTGGCTTCGTATTCGTTGTCATGGGTATCACTTTTATTCAGGAGCGCAAGACCGAACGGGCGCTGGGTGCGCTGCGCGATCTTTCCAGTCCCCGTGCGCTCGTTATCCGCGGAGGAAAGCAAGAGCGTATTCCTGGCCGCGAAGTGGTTCGGGGCGATCTCATCATCCTGTCTGAGGGGGATCGTGTTCCAGCGGATGCCATTCTTCTGGAATCTGCTCACATGTCCATTGATGAATCGGCGCTCACGGGGGAATCTGTTCCCGTACGTAAGCGTGCGAGTGACATCCATTCCCAGAAAATGGGTGTGCCAGGCGGGAATGATTTGCCATTTATCTTTTCCAGCACGCTTGTCGTGCAGGGAAAGGGGATGGCGGTAGCTACCCGGACAGGCACTGACACCGCCATTGGTCAGATCGGCAAGGCGCTCGCGAGCATAGAGCAGAAACCAACACGCTTGCAAAGCGAGGTTGCGAGTGTGGTGAAGCGAGTATCCTGGATCGGTTTTGCGCTGGCGAGCATTGTTGCGCTTTGGTATGGCGCCACTCGAGGCGACTGGCTGAATGGCTTTCTCGCCGGGCTGACGCTTGCGATGGCGCTTCTTCCCGAGGAATTGCCGGTTGTCCTCACGGTCTTCCTGGGATTGGGCGCGTGGCGCATATCGAGGGAAAAAGTGCTCACTCGGCAAATTCCTGCAATCGAAATGCTCGGTGCGGCCACCATCCTTTGTGTTGACAAGACAGGGACTCTCACCCAAAACCAGATGGCCATTGCACGGATATTCAGCGCAGGCCAGGTCTTTGATGCTGCGGGAAAAGATTCATTCGGTCTGCCGGAAACATTCCATGAAACCCTTGAATTCGCCGTTCTGGCAAGCCCCCGGGAGCCGTTCGACCCGATGGAGATCGCAATCCGCCACTCCGCGCACAAGCTGTTGGCCCATACCGAGCATTTGCATGGAGATTGGCGGCTGATGAGCGAATATCCTCTCTCGCATGGCTTACTGGCCATGTCCCGTGTCTGGCAGGCTCCTGATCAGGTGAACTATATCATTGCCGCGAAGGGATCGCCCGAAGCGATCATCGACCTGTGCCATCTTGATGCAGATTCTGCACGAGGAATTATCACTCAGGTCAATAGCCTGGCTGAGCAAGGCTTGCGCGTGCTGGGAGTCGCCAAGGCTGAATTCAACCAGCAGCGGCTACCTGATCTCCAGCATGATTTCACGTTTCAGTTCCTCGGTCTGATTGCCTTGGCGGATCCCATCCGCCCGCAGGTTCCTGCTGCAATCGAGGAGAGCCAGGCCGCCGGGTTGAGGGTCATAATGATTACCGGCGATTATCCGGCCACGGCAATGAATATTGCGCGGCAGATCGGGATTCAATCGCCAGAAAATACGATCTCAGGGTCTATGCTGGATAGCCTGAGCGATGCCGAACTTCAGGAGCGTATCCGGGCAGTAAATATCTTCTGCCGAGTCGTGCCCGAACAAAAGCTACGCATCGTGAACGCACTCAAGGCGAGCGGTGAAGTCGTGGTCATGACCGGTGATGGCGTCAATGATGCGCCCGCACTAAAGTCGGCGAACATCGGTATTGCCATGGGGAAGCGCGGGACGGACGTCGCGCGCGAGTCTGCCGCGCTCGTGCTGCTAAACGACGATTTTTCTTCAATCGTCTCGGCAGTGAGGCTCGGGCGGCGTATTTTCGACAATCTGCAAAAGGCCAGCGCTTTCATTATTGCTGTCCACCTCCCGATCGTTGGCCTGTCTGTCATCCCCGTGATAATGGGCTTACCCGTAATTCTCATGCCAGTGCATATTCTATTCCTGGAATTGATCATCGACCCGGCATGCTCCATCGTTTTCGAGGCGGAGCGCGAGGAGGCGGACATTATGCGGAGACCTCCGCGACCCCCGGACACTCCGCTTTTCGATCGTGAACTGTTGATCCTCGGATTTGGGCAGGGCCTGGTTCTGCTTTTGATCGTGCAGGCGATATTCAGCTTTGCGCTCTATCGCGGGCTCGGAGCCGATGAGTCGCGAGCAATAACTTTCATGACTCTGGTCGTCGCCAGCGTGGGTCTGATTTTTACAAACCGGTCTCGATCAAGGTCGGCATTTGCCTCCCTTAAATCGCAGAATGCGGCTCTTTGGTGGGTGACAGGAGGAGCAATGAGCGCCCTTGGGCTGGTTGTCTTCGTTCCGGCACTAAGCGATCTGTTCTCTTTCGGCAGGCCACAACTTCCCGAGGTCGCATTTTGCCTTTTTGCCGGCTTGGCAACATTCGGCCTATTTGAAACCATGAAGCTGATCCAGGCACACAAGCAAATATCCGCGTGACCCGGGCGCTTGAGCAAGCAGGTGTTCGAATCTGGTATGCGGAACGTCCATCTGTTCGCTGGTAGGTGCTGCTTACGCCGCCGGGGACTTAGATCGCTTCGAGCAGTGGGTGCCTGGATTGGGTGTCAGGGAAGTTATCGCATATATAGGCCTAGGCTTAAGCAGCGGGTTGCTCAAGGGCGAGTGGCTGATGAGCTTCTTTCGACGCCACTTCGCGGATCGCCCTGTATAGCACCTGGCCATGCCCTTCGCTGCGGTGGCTACATCAGGCCGTATCGGTGCGGAGATCGGGATGCGAACCTCGTGACTCCATTATCCCGAGAATTTGAGCTCATACTCATATCGGGCATGAATACAACATCTTTTGATGACCGTTACTTCGGTCTGGAAGGGGGATCTTTCTGATGACGTTCTTCGCTGCTGATGTTTCCACTTCCACCCACATCTATGATATAAATTTTGCCTGCGCCGCGCTGATAGGTGTTAGCGGCCTGCATAACCGTGCTGAAAATATTGTCCACTTGCTCATCGGAAGCAAAAATTTCGATGCGTTTTTTCGGCATATAAGGATCGAAACTGCTATCGGCGACCCGCCCTCTGCCAAAACCGTAGCAATCCGAGACGCTCATGCCTGGGAAATCCGGAATTTCAAGTAACGCCTGCGTTACCTTGGATAACATGAAGGGTTCAATGTATGCGCGGATTTCTTTCATGAGGGCAGTGGGTTGTGATTTTCTTCAAAATTCGAGTAGAGAGCAGGAAGCATGGTCAGGGTAAGAATGGTGGAACTCATGAGGCCGCCGATAATGACCGTGGCGAAAGGTTTGACAGCCTCCGCTCCCACGCTGCTGGAAAGCGCCGCAGGCAACAGCCCCAGCATTGCCACGAGGGCCGTCATCACGACAGGCCGCAAGCGGCTGACGGAGCCTTGCAGAATGGCTTCATGTGGAGGAAGCCCCTCCCGTCTGAGCAGGTTGACTTTAGATATCAGGATCGTCCCATTTTGCACGGCGATGCCGAATAAGGCAACAAAACCTACCGCCGCCGATATACTCAAGTGAATGCCTGTCAGCAAAAGGGCGACCAGGCCTCCGATCAGCGCGAACGGCACATTCATGACAATGAGCGATGCTTGCTTGAGAGACTGGAATGTCCAGAACAGCAAGAGGAAAATAAGCATCAAACTCACGGGGACAATAAAATAAAGGCGTTTCATTGCACGCTGCTGGTTCTCGAACTGGCCGCTCCAGACAATGTCGTAACCTGGCCCGAGCTGAACCTGTTGCGCGACCTTCTTTTGCGCCTCCGCGACGAAACTGCCCTGATCACGTCCGATCAGATTACATTTGATGGCGATACGCCGCATGTTGTCCTCCCGGCTGATGCGGGAAGCGCCCTGATTGACCTTGATCTCGGCCAGTTCGGCCAACGGAATGCGCCCGCCATTAGGCGATAAAACCGTTATATCCTCGATAGCGCCCACTGAATCGCGCGTCACCGCAGTCAACCGCACAGTGACGTCGAAGCGTCGCTCTCCTTCAAGAATTTGCGTTGCGGCCTTGCCCCCGACGGCCATGGCGATTACATCTTCTACGTTGGAAATATTAATACCATAGCGGGCAATTTTAGCCCGGTCTATGGAGATAACGAGCTGAGCCAGTCCTGATTGCTGTTCAGCCGCCACGTCAGTAGCACCCCTTATGGTTCTCAGAATTCCTGTAATCTGGTTGGCTTTCTCCTGGAGGATCTTCAGGTCCTGGCCAAAAATCTTGATAGCGATTTCGCCCTTGACGCCGGAAATCGCCTCTTCGACATTGTCCTGGATCACCTGGGAGAAATTAAGCAGCAAGCCAGGGAACACTTGCAGGCGCTTATCCATGGCCTTGACCAGGTCGTCTTTCTTGCCATACCGCCAGGTTCCCTTCGGCTGGAGATCGATGAGAAGTTCCAGGTTATTAAAACCTTTGGGGTCAGTGCCATCCTCCGGGCGCCCAAGTTGTGTGAGCACGGACTTGACCTCAGGGAATTCGAGTATGCTTGCCCGTATCTTTTCCTCCAACCGTTTTGCCCTGTCCAATGAAACAGGCGTGGGCAAGGTGATGGTCAGCCATATATTCCCCTCATCGAGCTTGGGCATGAATTCGGTGCCGATCAGCGACGTGGAAGCCAGTGACAAGGCCAGCACGATTCCGGCGACGGCAAATAATTTTCTGGGCTTAGCCAACACCGCTTCCAGTAATTTGTGATAGCGCTGTTCCATGGCGTGCACCAGGGGATTACGCGTCTCCGTGAGATTTGGCCCCAGCATATAACTCAATAGTACCGGTATCAGGGTCAGGCTGATGATCAGCGAGCCCAGCATGGCGAAACTGAGCGTGTAGGCCATCGGAGAGAAGATTTTCGCCTCAACCCGCTGGAAGGTGAAAATCGGCAGAAAAGCGACGATCACGACAGCTTGGGAAAACAGCATGGGCCGCGACATCTCCGCTGCGGTGATGAGCATAGATTGGCGCATGTGTGCAGCAGTAGCCTTCTGTTGCGTCTCCAGGGTTACCTTGACCATCACCGCTTCAACCAGCACGATTGCGGCATCCACGATCAGACCAAAGTCGATCGCGCCAAGCGAAATGAGATTGGCGGAAATATGCCAGGTTTCAATCAGGATAAACGCAAACAGTAAGGACATCGGAATGACGATGATAACGACCACGGCAGCCCACACCCGGCGAAGAAAGATAACCAGAACCGCTAAAACCAGTGCGACACCCAGTGTCATGTTGTGCTCGACCGTGTGAAGGGTGTGCCGCACCAGTTCCGTGCGGTCGTAAAAGGGAATGATCTTGATGCCGGGCGGCAGTCCGTGATTATTGAGAAATTCGATTTTGGCCTTGACGCCTTTCAATACCTCATTCGCGTCCTTGCCCTTGATAAGCAGGACAATGCCTTCAACCACGTTGTCATGCTCGTTGAAACCAACCAGCCCCGTGTGCGGCGCAGGGCCGATGATCACATCGGCCACATTCTTGACAAAAACAGGCACGCCCTCCTGGTTGCTGGATACGACAATGTTGCCGATTTCTTCCAGCGATTTCAGCAGGCCCGCGCCGCGAACGACCAATGCTTCGCTGCCATGATCGATGTAGCCGCCGCCAATGTTCGCATTGTTGGCGTTGATGGCCGTATAGACATCGGTGACCGTGAGCTTGTAATTCTTGAGCTTGTTCGGGTCCACCTGAACCTGGTATTCCTTGATGCCACCGCCGAAGGCCACTACATCCGCCACGCCATGGACGGAGCGAATCGTGCGTTCGATCACCCAATCCTGCAGCGCGCGCTGTTCCACCAGGGGAACGCCAGGCGCCTGGATACGGTAACGATAGATTTCGCCTATACCGGTTGACAGAGGCCCGAGCAGAGGCCTGGTGTCCGCTGGCAGGCTGACTGATTTCAACCGCTCTAGAACCTGCTGCCTCGAAAAATAATCCTCCGCGGCATCGTCGAAGGTCAGGGTAACCACCGACAAGCCAAAAATGGATACTGAACGTATGTTGATCAGGTCAGGCAGGCCGTTCATTTCCTTTTCGATCGGCAGGGTGATGAGTTTTTCCACCTCTTCGGGGGCCTGTCCTGGGTATTGCGTCACGACCTGGACGAAAACATTCTGTACGTCCGGGAAGGGTTGTATCGGCAGACGCTCGAACGAAAACAGGCCGATGGCCGCCAGCAATCCCGATGCAATAAGGACCAGCAGGCGCTGCTGCAAGCAGAACGCAATGATTTTATAAGTCATGGGTGGCTTTCCCCGGTTTGATGCTCGGCGTCCTGCTCGATGCGCAACAGCAGGGCACCATGCACGACCAGGCCCTCACCCGGTTTCAAGCCCTCGAGAATGACGGCGCGGTCCTTGAGACGCAGGCCTACTTTAACCGGACGCTTGCGGTAGTGATAATCGCCGATATTCACATAGACCCAGTCGGACTCGCTCTCGGTAAATAGTGCCGTTAATGGCACGACAATTGCGAGATCGCCCGGATCGCTTTGGACATCGATGGTGGCAAACATGGAGGGTAGCAGGCGGCCATCCTCATTAGGCAGAATACAGCGCACTTTTACCGTACGCGAGCTTTCGTCCACCACCTGACTGATGTAGCTGACAGTCGCATTAAAATTCCGGCCGGAATAGGCAGGCACTTTTAGCACAGTCTTCGTGCCTATGTGGATCAGGCCGATATCCTTCTCGAAAACATCCATCTGCACCCATAACTGGCGCAGGTCGGAAATGACAAACAGCGGGGCAGCAAGGTCCGGCCTGACTTCCATCCCAGGATTGATAGTGCGTTCCGTGACCGTTCCCGGGATGGGTGCGTGCAGGGAAAAGCGGTTATCCATTCGTCCCGGACGCGCCCCCAGGTTTGCAAGCTTGAGTCTGGCCCGTTCGGCCTCGCTGCGCGTGCGTGTCAAATTATCTTCGGCCTGCTCGTGCTCCTTGCGCGGCGCAATGCCGTTATCATACAACTCCTGTAACCGCTGAAAATTCCTCTCGGCGAGATTCAGATCGGCCATGGCGGCCGCATAAGCGGATTGCGCTTCTCCAAGGTCCGGGCTATCCAGCACCGCCAGTGTGTCGCCTTTGCGAACCGATGCTCCCAATGGGGCAATGTCGCCGATTACGCGTCCGGCAATCGGCGAGGAGACACGCGCAGTGCGGATTTCGTCATAGGTAATCTTGCCCGTGACGGAATCCATCAATGGCCGCTGAACGAGTTCGAGAACGGCCTCCTCGATATACTGACGCTTGGGCGATTCCGGCCGCAATATCACTTCGTCCGCGGGAGGAAGAACAACCGTGTGTTGCGGTTCGCTGTTGTTTTGCTGCTGGCAGGCCAGCAGGGACAGGCACAGAAATCCTGTCGAAAGCTGAATAACAAGGTGTAACTTCATTTCATATTCAAGCCGTTCAGGCGCTGTGGATCAGCTTCATGGAGGAATAATGCAGGATGCGGACTGTCAGGATCAGGCAGATGGGATAAACGGCACGTCAGGCTGCAAAGGGTTATTTACCGAAATTCACCTGCTGCGAACGCGCCGACCCCCAATCATCCTGGTTGCTGCCGGATTGATAGCGCGGATTTCCGATTTCCTCACCGTATGCCATCAGCAAATCAGCCCAGGCTTTGCTGCGGTTTGCCAGCGCGGTGTAATAATCCAGCATTATTGCTTTATAACTGCGCTCGGCATCGATCAGATTCAGGACGCCCACCGCACCCTTCTGATACGCGAGTTCCTGCGATTTGCGCAAGGTTTCAATCCTCTGGACGACGGAGGTTTCAAAGCGCTTGGCTATGGCGTCGGTGCTTTGCCACGACGAAAAGGCCTTCATGACTTCAGCACGCACGCCCTGCTCGGCCTGAGTCAACGCCAGTTCAGAGCTCGAAACACCTACGCGCGCCCTGGAGATTTCACCTTTTTGCTGATAGAACAGGGGAATCGGCATGCGGACGCTGAAGCCGCCGGTACGAGCGAACTGGTTACCCTGATCCTGGTCATACCAGGCGCCTATGGTCACATCCGGAATCACCTCCCGCTGCGCCAGAGTCAGCACTTTCCTGGCTTGGGCGATGCGCGTCCGGGCGGCGCGTATATCGGGCCGCCGGTCCAGCGCCCGTTGAATCAATTCATCCCGGGGGATCATCGTGATCTCGGGAGCTGCCTTGGGCCAGGCTTCCACTGCACTGATCTCTATGCTGTTTTCCGGCCAGGCCAGCAGAAGAAGGAGATCGGCGCGCGCCTGATTCAATGCCGCCTGTGCCTGGTCCAGATCACCCTGAACCTTCAGATTTTCCACTTCGATACGAATAAAATCCATCGCGGCGACATCACCCACGCGCAGCCTGATGTCATTGACCCTCAGGATCTCGCGATAGTGTTCAAGGTTATCCTTGACGACCGCGATGGTTTTTTGCGCCAGCAGGAGAGTGTAAAAACTGCGCCGCACTTCGTTGGTCAGTGTGCGCAAAACATCCTGCACGTCAAAATTCACGGCCTCGGTGGCAAGTTCGCTGCTTTCTATCCGCAGGCGCCGTTTTCCCGCCGTCACGATGAGTTGTTCGATCATTGGTATGAAGGCCGGCACCGCCAAGCCGCGGCTTTCCCGCGCGAATGCCTTCGGGGCCAGTTCGGAAACAGCGAAGCTGAACACCGGGTTGGGAATTGCGGCGGCAATGATCTGCTCAGCCTCGGCAATATTAATGTTGAGCCGTGCCGCAATCAGGCTGAGATTGCGCTGATAGAACAGTGCGATCGCCTGTTGTTCGGTGATGGAAAATCCCTCTTTTGCAGATTCTGCCTGAATCGGGAAAGGAGCCGCGTGAAGCATTGCTGATATACACAAAAACAGCATGATCCCCAGAACAATTCGTACTGCAGGCAACACATTGCTCAGAAGATTAAGCACATCGATTCGCTCACGATCAACTTGTACTCCGGAAGGCATATCTACTCCGGGAGGCATATCTGAATATTACTTATTGAGCCGGCAAGTAAGCAGTACAAACGTCATACCGGCAGAAGCCGGTATGACGTCAAAGCGGGCCATTATTGGTCGGGCTGGATTCCAGGCCAAGCCCGAAATGACGGAATTCATCGTATTTTCTGGGCGGATCAATAAACACGACGATGTGCCTATCTGTCCGGATATCTCGCACTACGAAAATGCATTTCGTACGCCTTCAAGCATGTTCAAAACCTCTACGAGATGATACGTGACAGCCTCTGGTACCGATGGAATAACCTCCATCTGGTGAGGATCAGGTACAACTAAAAGAGCACAGCCCGGTATGTCATATGATAATCAAATGTTCTTCACGAGTGTATTTTCTATGAGACTTTTGCTGGACGAAGATGATGATGCACTCTGCTGCCGGTTGAAATATGCGCGCGCACGCGAGGAGCGGCAGAGTTTTTCTTGGGGATTATGCGAACTGGAAACGGGGGAAAGTGGAGAAATATTCTTGTGTATCCGTCATTTACGCGCATCCGTCGTGGCTATTTCAGGGACATGGTGCCATGCGGGCGGTCCTTGAACTGCTCGCTCGCGGACAACTAGTAACCGCGGAACTGGCGAGCAAGGTGAACGTAGCGAACAGCGTCAGCGTCGGGAAACCGGGATCGATGTACTCACAGGCAGCGGCAACCCGATGGATAACGCGACGCGCCTGATACGCACAGAAATCAACGACGTCCACGGAGAGGCTTACATCTCAGGCGCACTTGCTTATCCGAATGCGGCCCGCGTATGCTTCCTGCTTTCCCCTCCGCATCTGGATGCCTGACATATGTGACCTGCACGCAACTGCCAACCTTTGAAATACTGCGGGGAATATTGAAGGAGCGGGAAAATGGATAAGAAACACGATTACGGTTCAATTTTAAACGCCATAATTGAGGTGGCAAAGGAACGCGGAATGCAAAGTCCCAGCAGCGACTATGCCTTGGCGTGCTACGTTACTTGAAACGGCAATCTCGGAAGCAGAAGTGTGGGAGGTACCGCTCGCAGATATCGGACTGAAAGGATCGCGTCCACGCGTATCGGACGTAATCAACAAAAAAACCGCCAAATTCACTATCGATACGCTGGTGGAAATGCTGAGCCGGATCGGGAAACCAGTGCGGTTGGCGGTGGATTAAAATCTAACTTATTACTATCTAATATATTTAATGAATCAACCATTTAATTACCCTTGGGGATCAAAATCAAGAATAAATTGCGCAGGGGATAACATTCGAAATAATGCAGCCACCTTCGAAGACTACCCAATCATCGAATGCTGGTGTGCTGCTCATCGCAATGTACTTAATACCTTTCAAGCGATACGATGCGCCCTAATTCCATGAATGGCCGGGTATGTGGCTAATACAAGACCCGCAAGGGGAATACCCCCGCTATACCTTGTGCGAGGTTGAGAGCCCCGGGGCACCCTTTTAGGCAATAACTCTCACTCAACAACCACCAGCTAAAGCTGGTGGGTTAGTGTTACGGACTGAAAGTCCGGATACGCGTCGACTGAACGACGCGTCCTAATCGGATTCTATCTTGAAATCATCGTCAGGCCTCGGCTCGAAATGATGCTCCAAATACTGCTTGATCATCTCCTCTGTCATTTGCCCCACTGTGGCACAAAAGTATCCTCTTGCCCAAAAATGTTTTCCCCAATACTTCTTCTTCAGATGCGGAAACTCCTCAAACAGCTTGCTCGACGTGCGTCCCTTGATTCGCCTCATAATCTCGCTTGGCGCCATGCTCGGTGGACAACTGGTCAGGATATGCACGTTGAACCGCCCCGGGTTTTGTAGAGGCTCCAACATCTGAGAGAATGGAGCTATGAAGAAACAGAACAAGTTTTCCCCCGAGGTACGTGAGCGCGCT
>NZ_QAOK01000025.1 GCF_003050865.1 Nitrosospira multiformis
CTTTGGCAAGGGAGCCATTTCTTTGAGTTCTTTGAGCTTCCTGACCACGGCCTGTCCCACATTTTTGGTGCTTTTGGGATTCTGGGCCGTAATCAAGAGGCCATCCTCCACGACATGGGAGCCAAACGGCATCATTGCCTTGCTGTATCGGCCCCCTCGCTTTTGTAGTTCTTCCTCCAGATTGAACGGGACCGCTTCGTCGCGGTTTGCCAATTTCTCTTCTTTCCAGGAGAAGCCCGTCACCTCCTTACTCTCAACAAGATATGTTCCGTCGCTCAGTTTCACTTCCAGCAGGCCGCAAGGTCCATGGCAGGCAGCCGAAACAACCTTGCCGGATTCATAGAATCTGGCAGTCAATTCCGCCAATGATGCGTTTTTCGGGAAGTCGAACATGACGCCGTGGCCACCTGTCATATAGATAGCATCGTACCCGGCCGGATCCACCTCGGACACTTTCAACGTATTATCCAGCAGACTCATGAAGGCTTTGTCTTCGTAACGCCTGGAAAGACTCCCCTTGAGGCCGATGGCATCACCTATTTCGGTGATGAGCAGGCTTTCGGGATCAAGGGGGATTTTGCCGCCCGACGGACTGGCAATATCCATCTTATAGCCTGCTTCTTCAGCAACATCCCAAAATTCGACAAGTTCGCTAAGCCACAATCCCGTTCTGTATCCTACCTTTTCAAATACGTCCGAATTGGTGACGATGATAAGAATCCTGTTGGTCGCAGTCATTTTTTGCTCCTATGTGTAATGGCTACCAGTCAGCCGGTCCGATGGAAGCCTATTCAATACCACGAGTCTTCAGACTGATCTGCTCAGTTACCAACATAGTTCAGTAGAATGTTTGCAAATTGATATTGAAGCCGCGAATGGCTTGCATCCAAGGTCCAGTTAATCCAATGAGGTTTTCCCCTGTTGCCGGGGATAGACCAGGGATAGGATTGTGGATAAGTCCCTTAATCCTTTGTTTCAGCTTGATCTAATGAAATTGGTCAGATTTGTTGCAGCGTTGTTTCAGACAGCTCGGGCAGTAGTCTGAAAGAGACCGGATCCTTCCATTTTCGGGCCGTGTCAAAATCCCCTGGACAAACCCGCTATAGCTTGACGAAAGATTAAGGCGGAATGGATATGCCTGGATTGAGCAGCGTTCCCCAGCGCTCGCCTTCCATTCCTTCCTCGAAGCGGATGAGCGCAATTTCGATAATGCAGTCATGCAGGGTGCCATCCAGGGTTTCTAGGTCCAGGATGGCACAGGGGAAAGGAAGCAAGGCTACAGTAGGAGCGAGGATGGGGCAGATTCAGTTAGTTTCTCCCGTCCTTCCCGTTCACTGTCGCCTTTTAACTGGAATAGTCGAACTGGGTCCAAGTAATGAGTATGACAAAGATGGGTGGAGCCTGCCCTGGAAGCATGATGGAGCCGTGCAGTGGATGGCTGACGAAGCAACATGAGCAAGAACGAGCAAGACATTAACCACGGAGCAGAAATGAAGACAGCAGAGCAGGTGCGAATCCTCTCGAAAATTACTACCCACGACAAGGCGGGAAAGCATTTTACGGAGATCTACAACGCCGACGATCTGGCGGAACTGGAGGCAGAAGGGCTAATTGCTATTAGCCGTCCCACACCTGAAACTGCCGGAATTCCATGCTCTGAAGAGCATTGGACGGTGGCAGCCACTGAAGATGGACTTGCCCTGGTTGAAGCCTATCCTGAATACCGGGAGTGGGCAACTGGAGGCCGTTTGCCGGTCAGGTTCGCGGTTGTTCAATCGGGCTGCTACGTTTTCGGCACGGGATTTACCCGCAACGAGGCATTCATGAATGCCACAAGATGGATGGTGGATGAGCGTGGAAGCATCGGCGGACTCGCGCCAGAGGCAGTAAAAAATATGATCGTCCAAACCGAAGGCCATGTGAAAGGCGATTTGATCCTGCTGTCTGCCGACCATGCGGATTTCGACTCGTACCTGGAGGAGCAAGGCGGATTTGAGCAAATGGATGGGGTCTGGTACGCAGAGCGTAATTAACGCTGTAAACCACAATCAATTCGGGAAAATACGCTCGGAGAATTGATGACTGCGAATGACCCTTCACTGAGCCCAGGCTTGTACATTTTGCGCGTCCTGCAGTTTGTCTCGGTTCTGACCGAGTGTCAGCCAGCGACCTCAGGATTTGATGTAGGGGAGAGTCAATTCCGGTTTTAAACACACCCCTCACTCGCTTGGAGAAGTAAAAGTAAGGGATCCAGATGATTGACCAAATCATGCTTATCACCGCCGAGTATCAGCATGAGCTTGGGATCGTAACCAGCAGCGGGATTCTTAAGTGGTTTGAAAGAGCTGCTATCGGAGCGACTGCATTAGAGGAGACGAATTTCCTGCGCTCGTATCACAAGCTTATCCTGGCTAAACCGCTGTTCCAGCTTCTTTCGATAGCTGCTCCACCAGTCCTCGTCCAGATCCTTTACCATGACTTCATACACGATGATGTCATCGTGCACGGTGGCGCCATCATTCTCCTGCCACAATTCGCTGGCAGGCGTGCGTGTGTAAGCAGTTAGCCCGCCAAACTTGTCCACAAGTTCGTCACGAACCTGCTCGAAGAGATGATGTGGGAACCGCTCGCCACCATTGCTCCAGAGTGGTAGCAAAAGCTGTGTCATGTACATGGCAATATCAGGTAGGGAAGTGAGCAGGATGCAGAATAACAGATCCTGCATCCTTGAAACTCGAATAATCTGCCCAGATCCGCTCCCTGTGTCTACCTGAAATCCAGGTTTTTTGCATGTGCAGAAAATCCCCCTGGTTCCCGTTCCTGCTTGTCACAGGCCACGCCAGCCGCTGGCGCTTGACCTGTCATGGCCTGTGATTCTGCCGCAGTTCACTTGAAACCCCTTTCCACCGGCACGCCCCCGTAGCTTCCCGCAGTAATCCCCCCAGCAAGCCCCCCAACATTCTGCGAGGGGGACTCACGCCCTGAGTCGGTCCGTCAAGACTGTGAATGTTCGAGATTCTCCCTTTTACGCTTTTGCTAATTTTGGTTCCGTATTCTCTGGGCCGAGTATTGCGAGTAATGGGGAACTACGTTTTTTCAATGCCACCAGATACCTGGATTCATCATAGGGTGTGCGATTTTTCCAGCAACGGAAAAGGATCCGAATCCACTTGAATGCCAGTGCGCGCTATGGACAACCATGGTTCCCGAATTGGAAGCCCAGTATCCCGGACTAAAGAGGTGATATTGCGATAAACACATAATACTGCAGGGAGGGAAAGAAGCTGAAAGAGTGATGTATACGGGTCTACTGCGATGGGAGCTTTCCGAAGTGGCTGTAACCATCCTTGAGATATCTGTTGCATGTTCATGAAAAAGCTCTTTGCTAATTCCTCTTGCTTTTCTCCAGTCTTGTAAATATAATGAGAATCATTATCATTTCTCCTTCAAGGGAGACACAGGTTATCCGTTACCGCTGGTTACTCCTTTTTCCAGCGGTCTTTTAGCCAGCCAGCCCGCCCTCGGCAAGCCAGCCATATTTTTATTCAGGAAGCCGCCCGTTGTTCGGGCGAGCTTCATATTATTTAATTAAAAGATATTCCTGAAATCCACCGGGTGGAAACTCTTACTCTCTGAGATTAGGGGGGTGGGCTGCTGGCAAAGAGATGAAATGAACATAAAAGGAAACAACTATAAGGGGTACGACATCCTTATTAGCGCCAGGATGGATAGCACAAACAGATTCTGGACTGGCTGCTACAGAATTTTTGATATGGAGAGAAGGGCAGTATTCGAAAATTCCATTCTCCCATTTGAGAGCGAATCAGATGCTCTGGCGGCTGCGAGTGCAGAGGCACAGATATGGGTCGATGGTAACACTGCTGATCTTTCGGAAATAAATATTTTAGAAACAATATTATCCTTTGCCGGTGCCTTTGCAGTTCTATAGCGCACCTGGCAGTTCACCTGAATAGATAATAATACTCGGGAATGATCTGCGACCGTGAGGCGAGCGCCTGCGCGGTCTTTCGCCGACGCGTCCAGGCCTCAAGCTGCTCGCGCTCGCTCTCACTCAGCACAATCTCTACCTTCGGTCTGCCCATGGTTGCCTCCTGTCGCCAATCATACGAACAGGAGAGACCAGCAAATGAGCATCTGTTCAATGAACTTCTAACTCAGGATACTAAAGCTCGTCTGCTGATGAAAGGTTAGTAGCTTGCGGGAAAAGTGTGTCTGAGGCTCCACTGGCGTGCTGTTCAGAACACATACCCCAAGTTTGGGTGATTTTGGAAGCAGCCTGAGTCCGGTTATAAACCCCTAATTTCTGGAAGATATGGTACAGGTGATTCCTTACTGTGAATTCACTGATAGACAGAATGCTGCCTATCTCGGCATTGGTTTTTCCCTTTCCTACCCAGTCCATTATTTCGCTTTCGCGTTCACTTAACCCATGACCCTTGCCCCCGGCTGAATCAGCCCGGCGAGCAGAAAGATGAGGGAAGGGTGCGATCCGGCGTAGTGCAATGTCGAGGTAGGGCAGCAGAAGTTCCATCATGGTAAGTGCTCCATCGTCGAATTTATCCGAGGTGCTGAAAATGACGTAAATGCAGTCTTCACATCTCCGGGTATCGCTGATGCCATGCAAAAGGAAGGATTCCATTCCCTGCAGGATCCTGCTGAAGCGGCATTGCCCATGACTGTCCAAATGCAGAATACCCGAAGTATCTATATTTGATGCGGAGGGAATTTTGCCTTGTCTCGTCCAGTGGCGGTAGAGCTTCTGGACCTGAGACGAGAGCTCCGCCGTTTCGAAATATGCGGTTCTGGCACCCGGCAGAGAGGAAACAATATCGTGCTGAATGAAATTCGAGGCAAAATCTCCCCAAGCGATGAGCAAGATTTCATGAGGCAGATGATGCTGTATTTCGCCTTGAAGCCATCTCAATAGATCAAGATGGCGGCGCACGCCTAATCCCTCTTGAATAACTCGAAAATAAGAGTGCAGGCGATCCATTGGAATGGATACGCCATAATCAATTTCTCTGGCACTTGATATCTGCATAAATCTGGTTTTCTACCCGGGTGAGAAGTTTTTCAAGTGAAAGCTCGGGAAGAGGAAAGCAAGGTCAGGCAGCCCTACTCAATCCCATACTCAAGTAAATATTCTTGTTCAATAAGACGAACAAGAAGTTCTTTCAAATAAAAATAATTCTCAATCCATTAAAAAAAGACGAATCATAATCGTTACTGTTAATGGGGTAGTGAAATGTATTTCCTCCTCGGGTAAATGGTTGCGCATTTGCTCCAAGAAAGTCCTGGAAATTCTGGGACTGAAAGAAGAATTTTAATAACTCAAAGAGGGAGGTGATATCTACTGAATCAAAGAATGCCGCAATAAAAATAGATGGACTTCAAAAATTAATAACCTGATTGGAGATGACAAATGAAGTTGAATGCGATCCATTTCAAAAAAATAACCGTTTCCGTGCCATTATTCACACTGGCTCTTCTCGCCAATCCAGCACACGCCGTTGACTGGACTGAGATCGGTGATGCAGGACAGCTGGTGAGCACGGCACAAATGCCGACAGGCGATGAAGGCCGGCTGAGAAACATCTACGGAACCATTTCGACCAATAATGATGTGGATCTGTTCAGGATCTACATTTCCAATCCCACTACATTCTCTGCGGGTGTCAGCTCCACCAGTGGCAACCTTGATTCGGGACTCATCCTGTTTAACGAGGGAGGGTACGCGCTGTATGGAAATGATGATGCCATGCTCGGTACGCGTGTCTCAAGCTTGCCGGCAGATCACGTGAACGGACCGCAGGCAGCAGGCTGGTATAACCTGGCAATATTTGCCCTTGGTACACCGCCTGTCAGCGGCGATGGCTTCACACCCGACCACTATATGTTTCCCAATGTAAGCTCTCCCTATACCCAGATCCTTACCGCGACGGGGCCTGGAGGAGCATCGCCCCTGACGGGATGGGCACAATTGGAGGATACGGTTGCGCTCAACGAGGATTACCGCATAAGACTTTCAGGGGTGACAGTTTCCCCGGTTCCCGAACCGGAAACCTACGCCATGCTGCTTGCCGGCCTGGGATTAATGGGAACGATAGTTCGCCGGAGAAAGGGAGTTATTGGTTAACAGACTGATTTCCTATTTTGGACCCCCGGAGATCCAGCCTGTATAAGTGAATCCTGGGAGTTGGCAATCTTCTGTTGGAAACCTTGTGGATAGTGTATTTCCATCCACAAGGTTTTTCATTTGGAAGGTCTGTATGATCCCACTGCAACTACCGCGCCACTATAAAATGAATGATCGGAAATGAGCTCCGAAGAGATACGTGAAGCACGGGAAGCACTTGGATTAACGCAAACCGAATTTGGCGAAATGCTTCACGTTACACTCAAGACTGTCCAGAACTGGGAGTATGGGCGCCGGAAAATGCTAAAACTCACTCAGAAATTGTTGCAGAAAAAACTGGAAGAAAAAGGACTGCAAATACCCGGCGCAAATCGCTTTTCATAGAGTCACTCCTTTTACCTGGCTTGAGGTCTGCCTGGCTTATGCCGGGTTTTTTATGGCGCTTACCGATCTGGAACCATTGCTTTCCTTTAGCTCTCTCACTACTGCAGGGGAGCAGCAGTTTAAATCGCCGTAATTCGGATGACGGCGACTGCTGCTTCCTCTGCCAGGTTAGCGAGATGCGCATTAAATCACTAGGGTCTGTTGACGTTTCACATTGATAACCAGAGGACCCCCGGTGATTTCAAATTCAATCGGAAGACCATGGGCATCCACCGCCAAGTGAATCTTGCTGGTGTTACCTGCCCGACTTTTCCCGATTGCTTCATCCTCACCACTGGCAGCCCCAGCGCTATGCTGGTGTGCCTTGGCATAACTGCCATCGATAAAAGCCCACTCCAGGTCAGGTTCGACCACAAGCGCCTTGAAAATCTCGATCCACTTGCCCGCGGCAGACCAGGCATTGAAGCGCTTGTAAATTCTGTTCCAGCAGCCAAACGCCTGCGGCAGATCTCGCCAGGGACAGCCTGTACGTATCCGGTAAAGCATGGCCTCAACGGTCATGCGCAGATCAGGCTTGTCGTAGATGGTCTTCTGCAGCAGAATCTTATGCGGCTTCGACCAATGCTCGTCACTGAGCAGCAATCGGGGCATCGAAAACTCGTGTTGTTACTGTATGAGAGCTTTAACAATACGGGTTTTCTTCCTGATCACAAAACCTTAGATCAAAACGTCAACAGGCCCTAGCAACTTACTCTACCTCTTCATCGCCTCCTTGACCACGTCCAGTCCAGCTTTAGCCAAAAACAGGCGCTGGAAAATAATAGTATTAC
Source organism: Nitrosospira multiformis (assembly GCF_003050865.1). Taxonomy (GTDB): domain Bacteria; phylum Pseudomonadota; class Gammaproteobacteria; order Burkholderiales; family Nitrosomonadaceae; genus Nitrosospira; species Nitrosospira multiformis_E. The sequence continues at coordinate 7,372 of NZ_QAOK01000025.1, forward strand.
TTCGTCTTAAATTTGAGGACAAGAATATTAAGCAGGGAGAGTCATGGAAGGAGAGGAGAAACCAGACAGAAATGTCGATCCCGAAAACAAAAACAATCCAGGTGATGATATTTCCCGCTTGTGGAATGAGGAACTGAAAGAATCATGCCGGGCCTTCTGATTCGATAAGAGAACTGGATAATCCTACCTACGCCATTTCTACATCAGCCAATTAGCACAAACAAAGTAGCCCTTATTCGAGGATTGCTGTCTTACTGAGAGTATAAGATAACCATGCGGTTCCTCCAATCTACCGCCCCAGACCCCGAAGTCACCTCCCCGTGTTTAGGGGTCTGGGTTTTTATTTTCCCGCCCCTGCATCACCTGCGCTTTTTATTCCAATTCACTCTCTGTGACCTGCTCCCCGTAATTAGCTACACGGTGCAGTAGAATCCTGGGTTGCATTGACCCTACCCCGGAATCAGTACCGGTCTAAAGTGGAAAATTCCGGCTTCGTAGGCCTGTCGGGCAAGGTGCTTTCCCTTGCCCGGCGGGCAAATTCAGCAGGGGTCACCATTTCCCCGGTGGTTCATGCTACCAATCAGGCCATGGGCTTTGAGGAAATCCTGCCAATCATGGCTGCCATATTGGCTTCCCTGGTCGAAAGAACAATCAACGGGTCTTCGGTTGCCGCCGTAACACGGCCATCAGCAAGGCGCTGATGGCCAGTTTCCGCCTATTGTGATTGAACTGCCCAGCTTATGCCGACCGACTACGGTCAGGCGAACAGCGATCGGGTCAATCGAGCTTGCGACGGTTCGCGGCAAGACCGACGAGGCCGATGAGCAAGAGCCAGCTCGTCGCGGGGAGCGGCACGGCGGCCTCTAAGGGGAGTTCCATAGGGGGAGTGCCGTTGTCGGACGTGGCCCAGGAAAGCGAATTAATATTGTAGCTGACCCGGCCATAGGTGAAATCCAGCGCCAGGAAGAGATCACCTGCGAATTCCTTAGTAAGGTTCAACGTGAAGCTTGAAGTGCCGCGATTCAACGCGTTGGCGGCCTCCCACGGGTTGTGGACGACGTTGAAAGAGCCGGCGCGAAGACTCTGGCTGCCAAGAACCTTTCCATTGCCCTGATCGACATAGTAGGCGCCGGAAAACGGCACATAGCTGTAGTAGATGTCGCCGCCGCCGTTTTGATAGGCGCTAGGGCTATAGGGTCCGGTCAGCGAGAAATCAAAAGCGATGGATGTTGCGCCCGGCACTAGGCCGGAGAACTGGAAGATGTCGAGTCGATCGCCGCCCATCCACTCTGGTGCACCTGCGCCCGTAACATCGGTCGTGCCGCTGGCAACCATGGTCGGCGAAACCCAGTTGTTGGAGAAATTGCCGCCAGCCTCTTGCAGAATAGGGATAGCTTCTGCGACGGGGGCTGTGATCGAGGCGGCACCAACCAGCACCGCAACGTAGAGTTTCTGAACTGACATCGCTGCAGCGGAAGTTGAAAAGCTTTTTTTCTTCATGTGTTCCTCTCGGTTTTTTATACTACTAGAACCCAAACAGCACTAATCACCCCAATATCTTACCCATTTTGATAGTTCAGCCTATTGGACTAAGGTACACCAGAGGCCAGACCTACACCGAGCAGCGCCAACCACACAGGAAGTGTGGTTGTATCAATACAAGCATGAAGCGTGCCAATCTTTAAAAGATTGATTAAATATAGAAAAAATACGGCATTTACATTCTATGTAAGGACCTTCGACACTTTCACTCTTCTGTATTCGCCACTCTTTTACTCTACCTTCCATTCTCCTCGCAGTATTCTTCCTTGTATTACGCTCGTACTTCCTGTCGAAAATTTTTACTTCCTTCTTAATCTATCCAGGATAAGCATTTAAAAAATCATCATAAATTATTTTGGCATATTTCTTGCTTCTCTAGTTTGCCATTTGGCATACATCTCAATCAAAAAGAAGAAAGGAGAAATAAGGTGTTAAAAAATGCTTTTCTGCGGGGGGATATCCGTAGCAAATTGGCACTGTCGATTCCTGTGCCTCTAAAGCAAGGTACGGCACTGGCTGGATTGATAAGCGCTGCCTTGTTTGCAGCCACCGCGAATGCGACCGTAATCACCAATGGCACAATCAACCCTGGTACCCTGACGACGAATCCGTCCACGACAAGCCAGATTATTGTTGGATTTGGAGTTACCCCCGGTAGTCTTGAAGTCAATGCAAATCCAACCGGAAATGGCTTTACTTCCGTTACCGGTAACTTTTCAGGCAGCGTCGGTGTAGTAGCGGGCACGGGTGCGGGGAGCAATGGTACGATCTTAATTTCCGGGAATGGCACCGCGGGATCCGCCACCCTGAGCACCCCTAAAGCAATGGTGATAGGTGTTAACGGCGGTTCTGGCAGTCTTAGCGTACAGAATGGAGGCTTGGCAGCTGCTGGTGGATCCATTCAGGCTGGTAATACCAACTCTTCAGGCACGCTTCAGGTCAGTGGGACTAACTCTCTGCTGACATCTGGCGATCGTATTCAGGTAGGCGCGTTTACCAACTCCAGTGGATCAATGCAGATTTCGAATGGTGCCGTGGCTCAGGCAAATGGAAAGGTCGAAATTGGTATAGGGGATAACGCGACAGGAACCGTTACTGTTTCCGGATCAAACTCCAAAATGCTCACAAACGGCCTTTTCATTGGAAACAGCAATGTTGCCGGAACCATGACCAATACCGGTTCGCTGACAATTCAGAATGGGGCAACCGTCACTGCCAACGCACTTGCTTCGGGCGCCGAGGGCGGGGTCAGCATTGGTTCCAAAAGCGGATCTCAAGTGACAGTGACTGGAGCAGGCTCAAGCCTGCAAGTGGGTGCCATTACCTCCAGCACAAACTTTCTTGCAGGGAAAGAGGTTGTCGTTGGAGGATATGGAAAAGGGCAACTCACTGTCGATCAATCCGCCTCAGTTAATGCAGCAGGCGCGAACGTAATTGTGGGTGGAGGAATTTTCGGTAATCAAACTGATGCTGGGACACTCACAGTAAAAAATGGAGGAACCCTTACCGCTGAAAACGTGACTGTCAATCAGAATGGTTTACTAAATGGGGCTGGAGGTACGTTTATAGGCGATGTGATCATAAATGGAGGAACCCTCGCTCCGGGAAACTCCCCCGGCACAATGAATATTGACGGTGATCTCAATCTCCTCAGCGGAATACTGAATCTTGAGGTTGATGAGGGTGTTTTTGATCACCTTAATGTCTCCGGCAATGTGTTTTTTTCCGAAGATATCACTATCAATCTCGACTTCCTGAGCAGTCCTATCGATCATGCCTTCAACATCATGGATTTTTTCTCTAACTACACTTCATTCGTAGTGGATCCAGCATTTAACCTTGCCAGCCATCTCAACGTAACGGGGCTCTCCAGCACAGACTTCATAACTGTTAGCCTTGCCGGAAGTAGTGTTCAGTTTGGTGACCCAAGCGACCCGGGAACCACAATACCAGAGCCAGGAGCATTACTGCTATTGCTCGCGGGAGCAGGGGCAATGGTTGTAGCAAGACGTCCCCTGAAAAAGATATAAATTCCCTTTCCTGTATCTCCCCGGAATTCTGAAATCCTTATTAACTTTATTTATTTCAGTTTCCGGGGAGTACGAGTTCTTTCCGCAATTTTTTGCTCACTAATTTCTTTATCTTAACCTTTTCTTGACTTCATTACCTCTCATCCACTTATCTTCTCTCCTGAAGAAGTCACTGATTAAAATATAATACCTCATCAGTATATATGCGAGAAATGAGGTTCCCAAATGCCCTCCATTTTGGAACAGGCATGAGTACGCTTTCCAGAGGCGAATAATTATTTCGCTTGTTTTATATGAAGGTGAAAATGACACTATCCTCCCTTTCTATCGAGTCGTACGCTGAATCAGAACGCTTTCAGCTGTTTGTTGCCAGCGTCACTGACTACGCGCTTTACATGCTCAGCCCGGAAGGGCGTGTCTGCAGTTGGAATGCCGGTGCACAGAGGTTTAAAGGCTATACGGCTGAAGAAATCATAGGTCAACACTTCTCCCGGTTTTATACAGAGGAAGACAGGGCAGCCAACATTCCATTCATGGCCTTGCAAACGGCAATCAACGAGGGAAGATTCGAAGATGAAGGCTGGCGCGTACGCAAGGATGGCCATCGGTTCTGGGCCAGCATCGTCATTGATCCAATTCGGGATACCAAGGGCACGCTGATTGGTTTCGCTAAAATCACCCGTGATATTACCGAGCGCAAGAGGGCAACCGAGGCTCTGCATGCCAGTGAGGAGCAATTCCGGTTGCTGGTCGAGGGCGTGACGGACTACGCGATCTACATGTTGTCGGTGAATGGCACCATTACCAATTGGAATCCCGGGGCACGCCGGATCACTGGTTTCACCCAAACTGAAGCCGTTGGCACTCATTTATCCCGCTTTTATATAGAGGAAGACAAGGCCGAGGGCTTGCCATTGGTGGCATTACAGACCGCGGAAGCGGAAGGTCGCTTTGAAGGCGAAGGCTGGCGGGTACGGAAAGACGGCTCCAGGTTTTGGGCAAATGTAGTGATAGACCCAATTAGAAATGCTCTTGGCGAATTGATTGGGTTTGCAAAAATCACGCGTGATATCACGGAAAAGCGAGAGGCCGAGCAGGCGCTGGAGCGTGCCAAAGAAGCCTTGTTCCAGTCCCAGAAACTGGAAGCGATCGGCAAATTGACGGGCGGTATCGCTCACGACTTCAATAACCTGCTTAACGTCATTGTCAATGGAATTGAAATCCTTGCAAAGCAGGCACAGACGCCAACTTCCACCCGGATGATCGAGAGCATGCAGCGGGCTGCCGCTCAGGGGACGATGTTAACGCAACAATTGTTGACGTTTGCTCGCAAGCAACCCTTAAAGCAAGATAAGTACAATTTGAATCATGTCATACGTTCTTTTGAACCGGTACTCCGCAGAGCCAACAAAGGTTCTGTCGAGTTTGACGTGAAACTTGATCCGCTTTTACCACGGGTAATCATCGATGCGCCGCACTTCGAGGCGGCGTTATTAAACCTGGTTATCAATGCGCGTGACGCTACGCCCGATGGGGGCACTATTACATTGAGTACCGAACGGCTCGAACTGCGTGAAAAGGAAATCAATGCGCTGCTCGCAGGACGCTATGTGAAAGTTACTGTGAAAGATACCGGTACGGGGATGTTGCCGGAAGTGGCGGCCCAAGCCGTGGAGCCGTTCTTTACCACGAAGGAGGTTGGCAAAGGGTCAGGACTGGGACTGAGCCAAGTGTACGGGACGATCAAACAATTCGGTGGAGATATGGTAATTGAGACGGCGGTGGGTAAAGGCACTGCTATTTCCCTATTCGTGCCAGCGCTGGAAGGGGGTACGAATGAAGGTTCCGGAGGCCTGACAAGCGGAAATGAGAAGGCATTGTTGGTGGATGATCAGGCGGATGTTCTGGATATCACCATGTAATTTGGTTGAAGCAAGTCCGGGCCATTTTTCTCTTAGATAACGTAGTCACGAGCTTCGGAATATGAGAGACTTGGCGGGTCAGGGTCAGGGTCAGGGTCAGGAAAGGAGATTCGCATGAAGAATTCGAAGCCCGCCTACCGCCGCCACGATATATCCGATGAGACCTGGGCCTTGCTGGAACCGCATCTGCCCGGACGCAAAGGCGTCTGGGGTGGCATTGCCGAGGACAATCGCCGGTTCATCGATGCTGTATTCTGGATATTACGAACAGGAGCGCCTTGGCGGGATCTTCCGTTGGAGTACGGAGGGTGGAGCAACACGCACCGCCGTTTCATACGCTGGCGGGACAAGGGTGTCTGGGAGAAGTTACTGGAGATTCTGATCGACGAGCCGGATTACGAGTGGCTGATGATTGACGCGAGCCATTGCAAGGTTCACCCGCATGTGGCTTTAGCCAGAGGCGGGAATCAGGACATGGGACGCACAAAAGGGGGCTCAACACCAGGATACATCTGGCCGTGGATGCGCATGGTATGCCGATCAGAGTCCTTGTTAAACAAGGTGCCGCAGCGGATTGCACTGAAGCCTGCCGCCTGATGGAGGGAATCGTTGCCGAATGCCTGATTGCAGATCGTGGCTACGACAGCGATGCGATTATCGAGCAGGCGATGAAGCAGGGCATGAAGCCTGTCATTCCACCGAGGAAGAACCGGACAAGACAAAGGCCATATGATGAGAATCTCTACAAGCTCCGCCATCTGGTGGAAAACGCCTTTCTCCACCTGAAAGGCTGGCGAGGCATTGCCACCCGATACGCCAAAAACAGCGCATCATTCCTTCCTGCCATCCAGATCAGGTGCATCGTCCTCTGGCTCAATGTCTCGTGACTACACTATCTAGAACAACAGTGATAAGTCGCCGCCCCCCTAGCCCGCCGCTTGAGAGGGCCGCTGAGAGGTGGGCTTCTCTTTTACCTCCGCGGCTTACCCCCCAGCTTCAATTGCTCGCCCGCCTAATTAGCTGCATAAGCACTCACTTTTGCTACATACCCAACTAATTCAATCCCACGGCTTCTGACTTCTCCATGCCTATAGCATCAATCGGATAACTCGTGCCCAACCGTGGCCGAGCTGAGCCTGTCCCGGCCATCTGCAACGCTTCAATACGATTCCACTGCGACAATTTGTCACATTCCTTTTCCGCTGAAAATGAATTATGGTGCGTCCATTTGAGCATGGGAATCACCATGGGATATGTAGCTGTGCTGGCAATCACTTTTCTCCTGAACATGCCGCTCGCGGTCTTCGCGGGCTCCCCCGAGCAGGAGCAGGGCAGCACAAAAGCCACAACTCGCAATACGATAGGAGTGGGCGCAACCCTGGATGAAGCGGGTCGGCTCTGGGTGGCGAGGGTAGAGAATCAGCAGCTGCTCGTTTCCTTCTCCGACGATGACGGGTTTACTTTCTCTGCTCCCGTGACTGTCACGCGGGAGCCGGAAAGCATTTACGCCGATGGTGAGAACCGTCCCAAGATAGCGGTCGCGCGTGACGGAACAGTGTTGCTGACCTGGGTGCAGGCATTACCACAGAAGCATTCCGGAAATATCCGCATGGCGCGCTCCACAGATTCAGGCCGCACCTTTTCCACGCCCATTACGCTCAATGACGATGGCCGCATCACAAGCCACAGCTTCGGTTCGATGGCGATGGATGGGACGGGGAGAGTCGTCGTGGCATGGCTGGACGGACGCGACCGGGAGGCAGCAAAGGAGAGAGGAGAGGACTTCACGGGGGTTTCCGTTTATATGGCTCAATCCAGCGACAATGGCGCCACCTTTGGCCCGAATCGCCAGTTCCGTTCTCATACCTGCCAGTGTTGCCGCATCGGGCTTACCTGGAGCAACGAGGGACCCATTGCGCTTTGGCGAGATATTTTCGATTCGAATACACGTGATTTTGCTATTGCCAACCTCGACAAAGGAAACATGCGCCGCGCGACCGACGACGAATGGCAGATTGATGCCTGTCCGCACAACGGAGGCAGCATCGCAGCAGATGGAGTAGGTGGATTGCACTTCGTATGGTTCACCAACGGTAATGCACGGCAGGGAATATTCTATCGCCGCCTGTCCGGCGATCGCATGTCTCCTCCCCTGATGGTGGGTGATCCGGCAGCACAAGCGAATCACGCCTCGGTGGCGGCAAATGGAAAAACGGTTATCGTTACCTGGCGGGAATTCGACGGACGTTCATACTCCGCGAAAATGATGTATTCCCGCGATGGGGGAGAATCTTGGAGCGAAGTGCAGCGCATGATGGCATCTGCTGGCGCAACAGACCATCCCATTCCACTGATCAAGGGGGAAAAAGTGACCGTCGTATGGAATACCGCTTCTGACGGATTGCGGGTTCTTCCGTTGCAGCGCCTTGCTTCGAGATGATTATCGCCGCAACGGCAGAATCGTCATCATGAAGCTGAATCGGATAAACGAATTGCCATCGCGCCAATACACCCCGAAGGCGGCCGTAGACGCTGCCGCTTCTCCTCAACCCCCTCTTAATAAAGTGCTTTCCGCAGCGGGCGTCGTGCCTGATATGCTGACAGTCTTCAGCAAGAGTATCGGACGGGGAAGCAACGCCGCGAATATGGATGTCAGTACCATACTCACGCGGGATCAGATACAGAAGAGCTCTCAGATCTTTCTCGATCAGCTCATGGGCAAGGAACTCGGTATCTGGACAAGGCAGATTCGGACAAACCAACTCGTTCCGACCGCTGCCATGCTTATGGAAGGTGCATACCAGCGTTCCCTCAAGTGGATGCGGAGGGGAACTTCCAGCCGATAGCAATTTGTGGGCTGCCTCCCAGGTTCTTCAGCGAGATCATGTCCAGGATGTGTAGGTTTCGGGCGAAGACAGGTTTTCGTCCGAGGGGAAGGGGTGCCTGCCTGCCATGACCGCCTGGATTAACGATGAGCTGTTTCTACGGATGCGCGGGGAACTGCTGAATTTTCTACATCACAAGATGGGCAACAAGGACGAGGCGGCGGACATGGTGCAGGAGGTTTACCTGCGATGGCGCAGACAGGATGTGTCGGGCATCGGAAATCCCCGCGCCTTTTTGTTTACGGTGGCACTCAACCTGGTCCGTGACCGTGCGCGCCAGCAAGCCTGCGTGAGCAAGCATGCCCAGGCGATGCAGGTATCCGGGGAGAATGTCGATATCCTGGATCCTGCGCGACACTATGATGGCCAGAGGGAGCTGGAAAACCTGCAGCACGCCCTGAACCAGCTGCCGGAACCGGTACGCCATGCATTCCTTCTGTTTCGTTACGACGGCATGACACATTCCGAGATCGCCAGGCAGTTGGGTATCTCCAAAAAAACGGTGGAACGCCACATCCAGCGAGCGAGCGAGCACTGCCTCGCCATATTGGCGGAATTCCGGTCATAATCGCATAACATGGCGATTATGCTTCTCCCAATCGTCCTGTGGTTGAGAGTACATGAGAAGACCGCATGCCCGGATCCAATAATTGTGATGATGCAGACGCAAAGGCCCGTCACTGGTTTGCCTGTCAGCAAAGTCGCGCGCTGTCGGCGGAGGAGCGGCTCGCCCTGGCGGAGTGGCTGGCGGCCAGCCCACATCACTACGCGGCCTGGGGTCGCGTGGAAAGGGACTGGCAATCATTGGAGTGTTTTCGCGGCGGGTTGTCCGGTGAACTAGCCAAGGCGCGTCGCCAGCGTCCCTGGTATCGCAATGCTGTCTATTTCAGAAGGGCGCTTGCAGCCCTGGTACTGGCGATACTGCCCCTGCTTCATTACGGATGGACTGGCACGACCCAGAGTTGGCAGACTACGGTGGGCGAGCGACGGCACATCGTTCTTGCCGATAGCGCCCAGTTGGACCTGGATACGGCGACGCGTATAACTGTCACTCAAAGCTGGTTCAAGCGTCTGATCGAGCTCCAGGAGGGGGAGATCTACCTGGACGTGGCGCCAGATTGGCGCCCATTGGTGGTAATGACTGCCGACACGCGGATCCGGGATGTCGGGACACGCTTCTCAGTACGCAACACGGCAGGAAAACTCATCGTGCAAGTGGCTGAGGGCGCGGTGGAAGTCACCCACCAGGAGGGGAATCTCCTGCTGCGCAGTGGAGAAATGGCGACCCGTCTGGCTGTCAATCAATGGCAACTGGCCAAGCTGCAAGGCGAGATCGCAAACTGGCGTCAGGGAGTGCTGGTATTCAATCGGCACCCGTTGCCGGATGTCCTGCAGGAACTGGCGCGCTACCATTTGGTTCAGTTCGAACTGACCGATTCCGATCTTGCAAAGAAGCAGATCAGTGGGCGCTTCCGGCTCGATGAGCTCAATACCACCTTGTGCATCATTGCGGAGACCCTGAATCTGCAGGTCGAGCACCTGGCCCCCGCCCGGCTCAGACTTTCCCCCGCACCCACGCAGCGCCAGGCGCAGCCCCGGCCCTGCCGCTGATACTCCCGCTGCCTTCCAATCTGCCTGGGTAATCTCAACAGGAGTGACGATTTGTCGCCGCCTGGCTCGTCCTATGCGAAGAGATTTCAATTCCAAATACTCTTCGTACAAAGACAAAGGGAGACCATGGTTCATCCACGTATTTTTCCAGCCCTCATCATGCTTGCCGGATCCGCGGTGCAGGCGCAGGCACCGGTCGATCTGCAGCGGTCGACGCTTCCGCTCGCAACCGCCCTGCAGCAACTGGCCGCCCGGCATCATCTCAGCATCGTGTTCGATGCTGAGACCGTGCAAGGCAGGCAGGCGCCGCCGCTGCCCGAGCATCTTCCCCCCCGCGAGGCGCTTGATATCCTGCTGGCCAACACTGGCCTGCAGGCCAAGGAGATTGTGCGGGGCCGCTACAGTATCGTGAAGACCGAAGAGGATTCCGGGGAAATAAAGAAGCTTCCGGAAATCACCATCAAGCCAGGTTCGTCAGGTGATGACGGGGAAACGCTCACCGTTCCTAACACGGCTCAAGCCACGGCCGATATCCAGCGCACACCAGGCGCGGTAGAAGTCGTACCGGATACGGTATTCAAAAGCGGACCCGCAAATACGATCAGGGACGTCCTCGGATGGGTGCCGGGCGTCATAACGCAGCCCAAGTCGAATATCGACAACCGGGTGTCGATCCGCGGCTCCGGGCTGAGCCGCAACTACGGCAACCGCGGTGTGAACGTCTACATGGATAGCATCCCGCTCAACACCGCTGACGGGCTGTTCGATGTCTTCGAGATCGATCCGAGCGCCTACCGCTATGTCGAAGTGTTCAAGGGCGCCAACGCGCTGCGCTACGGCGCCAACACGCTTGGCGGTGCGGTCAATTTCGTCACGCCGACCGGCCACGACGCCTCCCGGTTCGACGCGCGCATCGATGCGGGCAGCTTCGGTTTTGTGAAAGGGCAGGCAAGCACTGGTGGGGCCTATGGGCCATACGACTACTTCGTCACCCTGTCGGCACAGCGCGAGGACGGGTATCGCGATCACAGCAAGGGACATATAGCACGCCTCAACGCCAATTTCGGCTATCGCATCACGGAGGATGCCGAGACACGTTTCTACGTGAACGCGAACACATGGCGCCAGCAGTTGCCCGGCGAATTGACCAAGAGTGTGGCACTGAACGCGCCACGGAGCGCTGATCCCGAGTTTGTACGGCAGGACCAGCAGCGGAACATCGACTCGGTGCGTATCGCAAACAAGACCACCCTGCGTTTTGGACCCACCACGGTGGATCTCGGCTTGTTTGGCGTCCATCGCCACGTGGATCACCCGATCTTCCGGTACCTCGACTACCGGGTGTATGACTATGGCGGCTTTGCCCGCGCGACTGACGACCGCTCGATTAGAGGCTTCCGCAATCGGCTGGTCACTGGCGTGAACGTCCATAACGGCACGATCGACAACGATGAATTCGAGAACCTGACCGGCGCTGTAAAGGGTCCGTTGGTCGGGTCCACGCTGGACAAATCTCAGAACTACTCCGTCTACGCGGAGAACTCGTTCTTTTTCCTGCCGAAGGTTGCTCTCGTTGCTGGCGGGCAGCTTCTGCATGCGGTCCGCGACCGGAAGGATCGTTTCCTGTCGAACGGTGACCAGTCAGGCCGTCGCGCCTATACATTCTTCAGCCCCAAGGTCGGCATACTCTGGGACGTCGATCCGGCATGGCAGGTGTTTGCCAATATCTCGCGCAGCGTCGAGGTGCCGACCTTTGACGCGAACACATTCGTGACGCCGGCCAGTTCGACCGTCAACGCCCAGACCGCGACCACTTACGAGATCGGCACGCGCGGTCGGCGCCCGGACATCACTTGGGATCTTGCGCTCTACCGTGCCGAGCTCAAGAACGAATTGCAGTGCCTGAGGACAGCGCCGTGGAGTCTCTGCTCCGTGGTGAACGCGGACCGCACCGTCCATCAGGGCGCAGAGGTGGGGCTGGGTTTCGCCTTCTTCAAGGCGATCGTCGCGCAGAAGGACCACCTGTGGGTCAACGTCGCCTACACGTTAAACGACTTCTTCTTCGACGGAGACGCCGTTTATGGCAACAACAGGCTGCCGGGTGTGCCACGGCATTTCATCCGTTCCGAAATTGCCTACCGGCATCCGGGTGGGTTTAGTGTCGGCCCGAATGTCGAGTGGATGCCGCAAGCTTACTTCGCCGACAACGCCAACAGCCTCACCATCGACCCGTACACGCTCCTGAACTTCAGGATTACCTACGCCCGTAAGGGCTGGTCCGGCTACCTCGAAGGGCGCAACATGCTTGATACTCGCTACATCTCGACCACGATCACCGCCGGAGCCGCCGACGCTACATCGCCCCTCTTCAACTCTGGCTATGGTCGCGCCCTCTACGGCGGTATACGGTTCATGTGGTGAGGGGAGGCAGTGAAAACGAGGGCTGTCGGGCTGGAGCATGATTGCCACCTACAGCTACATGTCCCCACTGGCTGCAGAAGCGGCGCCCCAGAACAATGGGGCCAACGTTAGTGCGACAGTGGATGCCGGAGCAGCTAAGGTTTGCGGCCTAGCGATGTGGGTCACCCACGGGGTACGACGTTCGATAGATATCCGCAACGCGTCTTCTCAGATAAGCTCATCTATCTTCAGAGTCCGAATTTTAAAATCACCCATGAATACCCTCCTTCTCAAACCCAAAAGAAGTGCTTCAATCAGCAACAGGACAAGCCGACCAAAAAAGAAAAAGGGCTCATGATACCGAGGGGGTGGTATAACGAGCCCAAATATAGAAAGGAATAATGCGTAAAAACAAACGAGTACTACATCACACTTAGCAACTTCAGAAGAAGTTATCGGCAGAATAATCGATTTTTATCACTCTGGGAATGTGACAAATTGTCGCGCGACAACTTGTCGCATAGGCTTTGAGATTGGACTAGCCCCAATTGAACCGGACACAGATGCACTGATGATAGGAGATAGACATATCCTTCACGATCCCCAAATGAACTACCCCAGAGGCTGAGCATGGGCTTGGGAACAGAAAATCCATCAGAGGGATTCCTACCGAGGGCTGCGGCAATTTGCCACCTGCGGCAATATGTCACATTGATTTATGGATATGAATATCAAATACTTCGGGCATCAGCTTTTGCTGATGACCAAACCGATATCGCGAATTGTATTTCTATCTTTAAACAGTTGACCAGAGACCAATATGAAAAAAAAGCTTCAATATGCACTTTTCGTAGCCACCATGACTTCATTGCCGGCCTTAGCCCACGTTGGATATGGCGGTCGTAATTTTGGCACTTTTGACGGAACGTATGCTACTTCCACACTTGGGAATCAGGCGGTTACTGGCAACTATGGCTGGATTGACGGTACAGACCCCGATTATGGCGACAGCCATAAGCTGCGGGCCTACCGCTTCACACTGCTTGAATCTTCTGATGTTACCCTTACGTTCGAGCAGGCGACTTCCCAGGTTACAGACCATCTTGGCAATGTCTCCACTTCTCAACTTGGGCTGATACCAGGGTTCTCGCTCTACCAGGGGCTTGCGCACATTGCCCCGGTAAACGCGGATCATGATTTCGCCGAAATATCGCTGGCTAATCGTCCTGGCAATACCGAAGGCTCATTCAGAGCTTTGAACGACTGGTCAATTGGCAACGATCCGGATACAGAGAACGGCGTCCCGGCCAGCTTGAGCTTTTTCAAATATATTGGCCATGCTGCTTATGACGGCACCGGCTTCGGTTCAGATGAAAACCCGGATGGCAGGGTTTCACATACTTTTATGGATCTTGCACCCGGGGATTATTCGGTATTCGTGGGTGGGGCGGATTATTTTGCTCAGGATACCGCTAATTCCGATCTCCTGACGAAGTACGGCGTTACTGGGACCCTCATTGTAGGGGCCGTACCCGAACCGGAAACCTACGCCATGCTTTTAGCCGGCCTTGGATTGATGGGTACGATCGTGCGGCGACGCCGTGCTGCTAGACCGGAATAGGTAATCTTTAATCAATGGGCGTCCTCCAACAAGGGCGCCATCTTTTTTACCTAAGGACATGACAGGAGTTCGCTATAGGACATGTCTTGCCTTCTTCTTGTGTATCGCGCATCCATGACCGCTCACCTTGCAGCTGGTAGAACTGCAGTGCCCATGTCTCGCATTTCGTTGAATCATTAAAAAGGCCGGAAGGGAATTGTTGATACTGTAACCCGTTTCGCAAGTGCGGTTTATCAGCTGCTTCTAACCTACCCATTTTTAGCCCCTCCGTACCGGTTCTGTCAATCTGTGGTACACCCTAGAGCTATGTTGGCATTTATGTCGGTCTTTTACGTCGATTGTGGACTGATTTCCGGGACCGCCGGGAAGCAATGGCAGGTGCGATGAGTCGGGATAGCAGGATTCGCCCTATGTGGCCAAAACCCTATCTGACCTGTTCCCTAGTCAGACGCGGCATTTTCTCGCCGATATGGTCGGCCTCTAGTGGACGACTGGTATGTGGACAAGAACCTCAACCCTAGGCAGATACACGCCATTCTCTCGGCTGCTATCGCCGCTGCAGGGCTCAGGTTAGATAAGGAGGTTAAAATCTACTGGCGGCAGGCACGGGTTCAGTGAGCAAATTTTAGGCAAATTGATCCTCGAATCAGCTCCTGAAAGCTCATGTTTTCATTGTCTCCCGAATATGGTGAACGTCAGTTTCTGGAATTTGGGAGAGCTTTGCCAAGTCGATTAACTTACAGCCGGGCCTTGCAATCCGGAGAAGCGCTGGAACGACGAATCCCCAGGAATGGGGGCCATTACTAGGGCTCTGTTCATAGTCGACTTGTGTTAACAGTCCCTGGTTTTCAAGGTCAATGCAGTCTTGCATGAGGGCAGGTAGCTCATCATTCCATATTTTCATATTATGTATACATTCCTTGTGTAACCCCTCAAAACCAAACTCTCTGGAAAGTAGCGCGAGGATACACATTTTTTGATACGTCAATAACTCAAGCTGCTGAATTAACCGATTTGCCTCTCCTCTTGAGACAGAGGGATCGAAAGGGATGGAGGCATATAAATTGGCCAAATAGGGAAGCTTGCTTTCTTCATGCTCAGCGCGAGCAGTACTGAGTACACCTTCAAATATTTCCTCAGCAGCGGGGCGTGTTCCCTTAACTTCAAAGAAATCATCCTTTCTTAGTTCCATACCCGCACCCATGTTGAAGCCAATTTCGCGAGCGGCTAGAAACGCTACAGTTTTGACTCTTTCATTTTCCTTGCGGGATAAGCTACGAGCTAAAACGTCGCCAGCAATAGGGGACAATCCGCTCATACATCCTATTAAGACGCCTCCTTCGAGACTTGTAGCTAGAAAACCAGCAGCACCGAGAGCAGCGCTAGAAAGGATATTTACCCCATTTGCCAGCCATTCTTTCCCTGGCTCATTCACAGCTTCTTTGTTCATATCGGTACTGGTTTAATCAGTTTGGCTAGATTTCACTTTTCCGGTAATAAAACCCGTTGTGAATTGTTCAAATAAACGGCGTGAATGTTCCAGCGCGTCTTCTTTGGCTAGCATCGTTCTTGCCATATCTTCTATCAATTGCCCGCTCTTTTTCCCAGTTAGCAGTTCTTTAAGATCTCTGTTTGTTTGTGCTGAAGCCATTACAGCGACATCTTTTCCAAGCAACCAGGCACCAGCCAGTTCTATGTCATACTCGACTGCCACAAGCGCTGCAAATGTCGATTCTTCGTAAATTCTGCTCTCGTTGCCCGCTTCGTGATAGCTCCGAAACAAAATAGCCAAGTCAGTTGCGTCCTTCCGGGTTTCCTGTCCCCGATCCTCCCATGCAAACAGCTTTAGGATTACGATTCCAGGTAGAGAGGCAATAGCCATATCGATTCCAGGACTCACTTCGACTTTAACTGCCGTGGCCAACGCATCGCTATAACCAGCAACATTCATTATCACGCTCATGTCTGGCGGCCAGGCCATGACGTTGAGGCTTCTTTCGATTCCACCGAACGGAATCAGGTCTACACTCAATTTGCACGATAAGCTTGGTAGCTGGAGAAGTAGCCGGTGGGGAACATTCGTCGATTCCTCAAAATTGGCGTTCGAAACCAGGAATTCTTTGACGGCTTCGAATTGTTCCCAGTTATCCAGGGCAAATGCAAAGTCCACATCGGTAGTAGCGCGGCCAGCTTGCAATCCATAAATATTTTCTAAAAGGATAATTCGCGCCATCGCTCCAACCAGGAATACCGGGAAACCTAGCGCCTTTGAAGCCTCGTGAATTTGGCGTATTGCCAATACGGTTGTTGAATCGACAGGGAGATTAGGCTTCAGTGTTAGGGGCGGCGATGTGTCGATCATAAATTATATTTGCGGCTTCAAGCTTTCGAGGATCCGGGATTGCCATCAAATCGGCATAAGCCAGCAATGGGGGCACTGTTTCCGGCAATAGTTGTTCATCTTTAAAATCCCAGAATGCCTCGAGAATCTCTATATCGCCTTTCAAGTCTGCCCGTAGCTTGTGCTCTGCGACGAGCTTGGCTAAATTTCCTTGCTTGTTATGGAGATAAATGGTGAGTTCATACGGCCGCAGGTAACCTTCCAATTTTTCTGCTGCGACCTCTCCTCCCCATTGGGCGCCATATTGAGTGATATTCACTCCTTTCCACCAGTCGATTGTAGGAGCCCGGAACCTCCTGGGATTGAGTTTCGGGCGCAACTTTATCGGGTAGTTGGTTGCCCACTCTTGCACGAGTTTTTTTCGCTCTAGTAGCACTCTGTCACGCTTGCCTTTCCCGCCAGTGGTATAGCCTCTCGCATTCAAGTCATAGAATGCCCATCCAACCGTACCGAGGGCTACACCTGCGGCTTGCGTGATATCGCGGTAGGGCGCGTTGAGAAGTTCCGGTTTACATAGCAGGGCGAAAAAGACACGCAAGTTTGTTGCTGTGCCTGCACGTCTGCCCCCTTTTTCTACCAGCCAAAAATCTTCACCTTCAATAGCCCGCTGTCCTTTCACCAGAATAAACAACCCGGGACCGCGTAGATAGGCATTGCCGAGAGTGTCTATGAATTGCAGATCAAGTTCGTGGCATTTCTCAGCGATATCGGTTGTGATGCGAGGGGCCACCAGTAACAGTTGATCACCAGGTAGTGGATCACCATGCACATACTGATTCCTGATATTCACCAGGGTTACAAATCGCTCAACACGCTTAACTTCTGCCGTGTAACGATATAACTGTCCGTTTGCCTCGACTTCAACGCGAGCATCCCCACGAAAGCCTTGGTCTATTGCCGGCTCTCTTTCAATCACTTGTCCTGTCATGCCCGTAGTTCTTTTCAAAGCTTCCAGAGCACGTATCAAGACTGCCTGTTCTTCCTTGGTTTGCGGTTTCATGTTCAAAAAATTAAGATGTTCACGAAACGTGAACGTTATTAAATATTGAACATTCTGTCAATAAACTTGTTCTTGAGGGTGGTTTTAGTTTGAGTATTAGCCGAGCCGGCTCGACTGTCTCTTTACCTTTGCATTAGGACAGGCATGCAGGAGGGCCATGTCATGGCATGATTACATCCATTCGTTGTTTGAGTAATTCATACTCAACAGTCCTTTACCTCGATAAAAACTAAAATGTCCCAGGAAAGCATGCCGCGAGAGCTCGCACTTTTTTGCGATCGTACCCAAGAGCGTACCGCAATTGACCGATTTCTCTCGAACCTGCATCAGGGCAATGGTCACAATTATCCCTCGGTCCTGAGCTATTACGGTGTGGGTGGTGTCGGTAAAACCCGTCTGTACCAGAAATCTGTCATCGATTTTCGGGAACGGATGGAACAGGATATGTATAACCTGATGCCTCCCAAGATGGCCGAGGTGGATCTGGATAGCGACAGCGTCAGACTGGACTCACCCATCGCACAAATCCTCGGGCGGGTCCGGATGGCACTCCACCGGGAGGGCATAAAAACCCCTGCATTCGATTATCTCTACCTTGCATGGTGGAACGAAGAAAACCCTGGTCAGAGCATCGACTTGAGCCGCAGTACCGGAAGCGAAAAGATCGGCGTGTTTTTGGATGTCGTGGAACTCGCTTCAGGCTTGGCCTCATTATTCGGGATGGAACTACCGAAAATTGGCGTCGCGCCATCCCTCCACAAGCTCTATTCGCACATGCACGACTGGTTTGTGCACAGCCGGGTACGGCAACGCTTCGATGGCATGCCGGAGAACTGGTCTCAAGCGGAGCGCATCGAGCGCATGCCCATCCTGCTGGCAAGCGACCTGCTCGATGCGATTGCCCATCAGCCGCAGACCAGCATCTGTCTCATCATCGACGGTTTTGAACGGGTGCAGTCGAGGGAATTGCTGCCGGATGCGCAAAGGGCGCTCGCAAGGCTCGTCAGTGAAGTGCTGCGCTGCAAAGAAATCATTCCGTTATCAGAAAACAAACTGCTGCGTGCGCGCATCGGATTCATCATCCTGGGCCGGGAAAAACTACGCTGGCCGGAACTCTATGCGAATGAGAGGGTGAGCCAGAATTGGCAGCAGGAGATTGATGCCCATGCTCAGTTGCTGGGACTGACAGAGGAGGATGCGCGCAGTTTCCTTATCGATCTGGCGGCGCCTTGGGAGCGCGAGCACGGCCGGGAGAATGTGGCGCAGCTGATCGAGCGGCATACTGCGCAAATCCTTGAAGCGGCTTTGGAAAACAGTAAGGAAAGTAACCAAAGCTTCCTGCCCTACTACCTCGACCTAGCGGTAATGCTCATCCGCGATAATGCCCATGACTTTGAGCCGAATATGCTGGGCAAGTCTCCTTCGGACCTGGCTCTTCGATTCCTTCGTTACCTGAAAGGAGAACACCGGGAAGCACTACAGGCGCTGGCCCTGGCCCTTGAATTCGACCGGGAAACCTTCGCGTACCTGATTGAGCGTGGATACATCAGGGGATACTTGGTTGCGCACTTTGCCGGGCTGGTCGGTGACAATTGGTCATTTGCCACGCCAGTTGGGAATCGCCCCGGCTTCCACAGCTTCCATCGGCATATGCAGGACAGCCTTGCCGCAAGCATGGTGATGAGAGAAGAGCGCGAGCGGGCGGCGGAGATCGTTGAGGCGCTGCTTGAACGGCAATTTGAGCGAGCGCGATTCCGAGTTCCCGCTGATTTCGGCCTGATGCAGGAAAGTGCTTATTCGGACGCGACGAACATGTTGTTCTTCCATCATTCAAAAAGGTTGCTGGAAACGGCAACAGCGGTTAGGTGGATGCTGCGCTTTCAATCATTATTTGATAGTAGACACGCAATGGTCTTACGCCGGCGGGGCTTGGAATGGGCGGTTGAAGTTTCCCGACGTGACTTGGGCGACGAGCATCCGGACACGCTCATCTGTATAGGCCAGTTCGCCTTAACCTTATGGGCTCAGGGCAACCTTCCGGTCGCACGCGTCCTGCAGGAAAACGTACTGAAGGTACGGCAACGAGTGCTGGGCGAGGACCATGCGCAGACGCTCACCGCGATGAACAATCTCGCCTTGACCTTGGCGGCGCAGGGCGACTACGCCGCAGCGCGTGTCCTGGAGGAGAAGGTGCTGGAAATACGCCGGCAGGTGCTGGGCGAGGAGCATCCAGATACGCTGACCTCAATGAATAATCTTGCCTGGACTTTGCGAGCGCAAGGTGACCTTCCCGCCGCGCTTACTCTGGAGGAGACGGTGCTGGAGATAAATCGAGAGGTGTTGGGGGAGGAACATCCCGATACGCTTACCTCGATGAACAATCTCGCCTTGACCTTATATGAGCAGGGCGACCTTTCCGCTGCGCGTGCCCTGCAGGAGAAAGTCTTCGAGATGCAAAGGTGGATATTGGGAGAAGGACATCCCGATATGCTCACCTCAATGGGCAACCTCGCCTCGACTTTGTGGGCACAGGGCGATTATCTTGCCGCACGGGCCCTGGCAGAGAAGGCGCTG
Organism: Nitrosospira multiformis; assembly: GCF_003050865.1. Taxonomy (GTDB): domain Bacteria; phylum Pseudomonadota; class Gammaproteobacteria; order Burkholderiales; family Nitrosomonadaceae; genus Nitrosospira; species Nitrosospira multiformis_E. The sequence goes on from NZ_QAOK01000025.1 coordinate 27,358, forward strand.
GAGATACGTCGGGGGGTGTTGGGGGAGGAACATCCCGATACGCTCACCTCGATGGGTAATCTGGCCGTGATCTTGGAGGCGCAAGGCGACCTTTCCGCCGCACGTACTCTAGAGAAGACGGTGCTGGAGATACGTCGGGGGGTGTTGGGGGAGGAACATCCCGATACGCTGACGTCTATGAACAATCTCGCCTCGACTTTGTGGAAACAGGGCGATTATCTTGCCGCCCGCGCTTTACAGGAAAAAGAACTAGAGATATGCCTGCGGGTGCGGGGCGAGGAACATCCTAAAACGCTCATCACGATGAACAACCTGGCTCAGACCGTGCGGGAGCAGGGTGATTACGCTGCTGCGCGCGCCTTGCAGGAGACAGTATTGGAGATACGCCGCCAAGTGCTGGGTGAGGAGCATCCGGATACGCTGACGTCTATGAACAATCTCGCCTTGACCTTGCGAGCGCAGGGCGAGCTTGCCACAGCCCGAACGCTGCAGGAGACAGTATTGGAGATGAGCTCGCGAGTGCTGGGGGAGGAGCATCCAGATACGCTAAACTCGATGAGCAGTCTCGCCTTCACCTTGTTTATGCAAGGCGACCCCCTCTCTGCGCACGCCCTGGAGAAAAAGGTGCTGGAGATAAGCCGCCGAGTACTGGGTGAGGAGCATCCGGATACCCTTATCTCCAGGGATATTCTTGCGATGCTCCTACCGGAGCAGAGCTAGTCAAATTAAATATCAGATTAGAGTACACCTCATCCTGACAAATCTGCCTGACACTTTTCCTGTCATTTTGTGTCAATCTAGAGTACGAAATTATATTGATTGACACTTACTCACGAAGGTCAAAGACTCTATCCTGACAATTATGTGAGGAGAGAGTATGACCAGCCAAAGAATCGGATACATTCGCGTCAGCTCACTTTTGATGTGGTAACCGGTCCCAAGGGTTTACAGGCATCGAATATTAGACCCCAGTAAAAAGTCAGCAAAGCAAACGAAAATCCTGTTTTGGGATTTTCGTTTGAGAAATTGTAACGTTCCCCGCAGGTTGGCCTGCGCCGGATTCTCAGTCCCCAAACTTCCTACTATTTACAGTTATATTGCTACGGAACTCCGCTTGGAGTGAATGAGCCTTGGGGCGCCCTAGACAATGTCACCCGCTTTCTTTCGCCGTTAGTATTCTCACTGCCTCTGTGTGACTTGCATCAGCATCCATGCTACTGGCTCTGGATTGTCCGCGCGCAGGTGTGCGATCCGTGCACCAAGAGTTGCGAGCAGTTGGGCGGCATGGAAGAATGCGCGGGCTGCCTGAGTGTGCCGAGAGTGCCACAGCATAGCAGGCACCAGCGCTCAATAGGAGACACCAAATAATTACTTGCTAGAGATGAAAACCGCTTGTGGTTGTGGCTAAAACCACAGCCGCAGGCCGGCAACGAGACGTACCTGGCTGGAATCTTCGCCCTCTTTCCGCACAAAATGGATCCAGCGGACCCCATTCAATTGAACAGGCATAATGGCAGAACTCTTCAGCCAAATGAACGCCGCTGATTTTGTCTTCAACTGAGACACGCAGCATAAAAATACAAGCTGTTATGTATGAAACCGCACGGTAACAGGCTGAGATTGAATCCAGTATTACATCTCTCTAGCTAAAGCTCGGCCTCACCCTTGATAGGCCAGCATCCTTCGTTATGAAATCGTCTGCTCATATTATTGGCGCCGGAGGTATCGGCATTGCTGCAACAGCCTGCCTTAGGCGTGCTGGATGGGACGTGACCATAATTGAGTCGAACCCCGAAAAGGTCGCCGCGGGTCGCCGCAACGAAATGACGCTGAATGGGCAACCCATTCACGGCACTCATTTTGTGCACTTTGACGACTGGATTCCGCCAAAAGAGGCAGCAGTGTTGTTATGCACAAAGACTTTCGATAATGCTCCGATCCTGCAACGCATCGCGAACACGCAAACATTGGTGCCAATCCAGAATGGCTACGACGAAACCCTCGAAAGGTCCCATCATCCCGCAGAAGCTATTGCTTCATTTGTTTCCGAGTGTCCCACTGACAGTCTCGACGCTCGCATTACTCGGGCCGGGTCTTTGCATATCGGCCCACGTCGCAAGGTAGGCAGCGGTGAAGGTGAGCGTGTCCATATGCTTGCCTCTGCCTTTGCTAAGGGCAAACTATTTCCGGTGGAACACGTTGCGGATATCCGCCCGTTCAAATCAACGAAACTGATGTACAACTCGGCCATTTCACCCTTAGCAGCAAGCGCGGGCGTTGATAATGCCGAACTTCTCATTGATCCGTTTACCCAAAAACTGTTCTTCACTTTGCTGCGGGAAAATTATTCGATCCTGCAGCATGCTGGTCTTACGCTGGAAAAGATCGGGCCATTTCATCCCGACACGGTCATGCGCATATTGCAAACCCCGTTCTTGCCGAAGCTCATGGGATTATTCTTCCGCCCTTCCTTGCGTGGAACATATTGCTCCATGAGTCCGGATATGGGAAGCGGCCAGACGGAGATCGATGCTTACAACGGGCATCTTGTTCGACTTGCAGGAGACTTTCCCTGTCCAATCAATAATGCGGTTATCAAGCTTGTCGATAGAATCTCTCGCGAGCGGCTTCCCAAGGCAAGATCCCACCTTCACCACCTCGTGACGTCTCTGCCGGATAGTGTTTTGATATGAATTTGGTGACAGGTGGCGCCGGGTTTATCGGTTCACATCTGGTGCAGCAATTACTCGCCGCCGGCGAAACCGTGCGGGTGCTTGAACATCCCAAAGCTGTGGTAAGTCATTTACCACTTGAATGTATTGAACTTGTCCAAGCAGATATTCGTGACTTAGATGCAATGCGTAACGCGGCGCGCGGCTGCGAGCGCGTCTATCACCTGGCTGCTGACCCAAATCTGTGGCGACGCAACCGCCGTGAGTTTGACGAGATCAACCATGTTGGCACTCTTAACGTCATGCGTGCCGCGCTCGACAGCGGAGTCAGTAAAGCGCTGTATGTAAGCACTGAAAGTATTCTCACATCGGATCAATCCAATGGGGGAGCGGTTGAGTCTGCGCGCTTTCGCGAAGAGGATATGATCGGGCCTTACTGCTTGAGCAAATTCCGAGCGGAACAAGCCGTGTTCCAACTTGCCGAAACCGGCGCTCCGGTGATCGTATGCAGTCCCACATTACCTATTGGACCGGGCGATCGAAATCAAACGCCTCCAACTCGCCTTTCGGTTGCATTCTGTAGAGGAAAGATTCCTGCATATCTTGATTGTCAATTGAATCTGATTGATGTTCGCGACGTTGCTGACGGAATGATACGTGCGATGCAGCGGGGTCGGCCTTTCATTCGATATTTACTAGGTGGACACAACTTTCGTTTGATCGAGTGGCTTCAACTTCTCGGGAATATCGTGAATCGTCCAGCCCCACGATGGACTATTCCCTATTCGGCAGCGTTAGCGACTGGTTGGTTCAGCGAGTTATGGGCTGATAATATTTCGCATCGCATGCCTATGGCAACTGTTACAGGTGTACGCCTTACAAAACGTTTAATGCACTTCGATCCTTCACAAACCTTTGAGGAGCTGGGTTTGAAGCCTCGGCCGATAGAGGAATCAGCAAGGGATGCTGTCAGCTGGTATCGTCAGCAGCATTGGATCTGATACGAGGGACTTTGGGGGCCGGAGTGTTGCATTTTATTCCATACTTGGGAACTATGGTCGTTGCGCTCGCCAGTGGTGTTGCCGGGTTGCTGCAATTCGGATCACCTGCCCTATTGTCAAGGTGGTTTGCGATCGAGCCAGATGCTTAAACCTTTGGGTGAACTTTTGGGGCAATAATCAACCTTTACCCTCACTGATAAAACCTCAGTATTTAGCAATTCTGCGATACATCGCTATACCTGTAACATTTAACCACGGAGAGCAGATGAACGTTGATAATGCCGATTATAAAGGATACAGAATTGTGGCCAGCGCAGAGCAGGACGATACCGCTGGTCTTTGGAACGGCCGTTATAGGATTATTGATAAGGAGGGTATAGTCGTTTACGAAAGTTTCGCCATGCCTGTGGACGAAGAGAGCAAGGCGCTAGAGGCTGCCCATGCAGAGGCTAAAGCATGGATCGATAGCGATACTGCTAAACTTTCCGGTTCGCCTGATTAAGAAGGTCCTATCCAGGGCAAATTTTTTGAGCTTGGCATACGGGACAGTATGATCCTTAAGAGGCGCGGAACGTAAGCGATTAAGGATGCCGCGAAAGCTCCTTGAATAGGGTCGAATGGCGCCGGATTTATTAGTCTTAAGGGCAAGAATCTACTCTACACTGTCACCAGATTGTTCCGTACCCTAGCGAACACAACGAGACTTTCACCTTCCATCTAATGAATTCCCCGGAGCTTCAGCAAAAAGCCTTCCTGCTCCTGCTAATTGTCATTTCCCTGGCATTCGGGTGGATATTGCTGCCTTTTTTCGGCGCAATATTCTGGAGCTCCGTTCTCGCCATAATATTTGTGCCATTTTATCGCTGGTTGCTAGAGCGCCTGGGCCAGCGGCAGAATCTTGCCGCGCTCACAACCTTATTGCTCTGCCTGATCATGGTGATTCTCCCGTTCACGCTCATCACCGCTTCACTGTTGCAGGAGGGGGTAGTCTTTTATCAAAGAATTCGCTCTGGGGAGCTGAACTTTGGCGCGTATTTCGAACAAGTCATAAGCGCGCTGCCGCCCTGGATGGTCAAATTTCTCGATAACGCCGGGTTGGCCAGGATTTCTGAGCTAAAGGACACGTTGTCAAACATCGCTTTGCAGGGAAGCCAACGCCTCGCGGAGGAGGCGCTCCAAATGGGCCAGAATACATTTGAGTTCGTTGTCAGTTTTGGCATCATGTTATATCTGCTGTTTTTCTTGCTTCGGGATGGGACCCTTTTGTCTGCGAAAATTAAACAGGCAATTCCGCTACGCCCGGAGCATAAGCGGAATTTATTCGGTAAATTCACCACCGTGGTTCGTGCCACCGTAAAGGGCAATATCGCCGTGGCCGCGATACAAGGCACGCTAGGGGGAGTGATATTTTCATTCTTGGGTATACAAGGAGCGCTGCTGTGGGGCTTTGTGATGGCTTTCTTATCTTTATTGCCTGCTATTGGCGCTGCCCTGATCTGGGCACCGGTAGCGATCTATTTCCTGCTTACCGGGGCCATTTGGCAGGGAATAACTCTCATCGCCTTTGGTGTGCTTGTAATTGGAATGGTGGATAACGTTCTACGACCCATACTCGTCGGCCAGGATACCCGGATGCCCGATTATGTGGTACTTATCTCAACGCTCGGAGGTATGGTTCTTTTTGGCCTTAACGGTTTCGTCATCGGCCCCGTAATCGCAGCACTGTTCATTGCCGCTTGGGATCTCTTTTCTACAACACGGGAAATGCCCAACGATTAATGGCAAAATTATTCTAAACCTACAACAGCGCGTGAGTGGTTAACGGCGGGCGGCGTAGGTCCTGCCGTACCAAGGGGTAGTAACGGCTGCACATGTTGGGAAAAAGATGGTGCTGGACGTGAAGACCGTAGCAGGAGACGCGCTACCTGAAGATTCAAACTAATATTTTATTATTTCATAACAGGTGTCCAATTTTTTAGCAGCAAGACATTGTCTGCTACGGTCCAGCTCTCTGTGCGGGTAGAGGGAAGGTCAGGCGCCATACCAGAACACGGCGAAGTAATGGCATGTGGTGCCCACCAAAACGAAGAGATGCCAAATCAGGTGAGCATATCGCAAGCGGGAATCGATAGCGAAAAAAACCACTCCCAGGGTATAAGATAACCCTCCCGCAATCAACCAAAGCAAGCCAGGAGTTGGCATTCTGGCAATCAATAGATCTGCGGCAATCACAACCATCCACCCCATGAGCAGATAGAGAGCGGTGGATAGAATGGGAAAGGAAGTTCCATAGAACACCTTCAGCACAACGCCCACTGCGGCAAGGGTCCATATAGTTGTGAGAAGAATCCAGCCCCATGAGCCGTGAAGTACTCCTAAGGTGAATGGCGTATAGGTGCCAGCGATAAGAAGAAAGATTGCGGAATGCTCAAGGATCCGAAACACGCGCTTGGTCTTACCTATAGGCAACGCGTGGTAGAGTGTAGAAGCAAGGTAAAGAAATATGGCCGTTGCGGAGAAGAGGCTCGTGCCAACGACAAACCCGACGTTTCCATGCCGCGTCGCTTGCGTGATGAGAAAAGGAGTTCCGATGAGTGCTGCGGCAAGACCGATGCCATGGCTAATGCTGTTGGCGATTTCTTCCCCTTGCGATTGCTCACGACTTAGCGGGGTAAGCGGCATGATTAGAGTCCCACATGTTGCTCAATCTGATTTTGTTATTTCTCTAATAACTCACCTTAAACGTCAGTCGCGTCTTCCAGGCTGGCGCTAAATTGGTAACCGCAATCGGATCAAGTCCGGACGCGCCTCCATAAGACAGCATTTGTCCTAAGTCCCGACTTGTCGCTATTCACATCGCTTAAGTGGATCTCGACATGGGTAACTTGATCTTCGAACCCGCTCAATATCTTGGTTACGGCCGATCCAACAGGCCGGGAAAGTTCACTATCCCTCAACGCAGCTACCCCTGTTTATCTGAATTTGCACGATGTGCCCCATTTGCTTTTAAACATCGCCTGTCCACTGAAGCATAGCAGAGGAGCCAATGTTTGGGGCTATTGCCACCATTGAGTGGAATCGCCGGCAAGTCGAATGCTAAGCTTTATGGCGCCGCGATCATACTGCATGACGTGCGCGTCGGCATAACGGCGATAGGGTACTCAGTCGATGCCTTCAATTACGGGGTGGGCATGGAATTTGTTGATGAGGTATCACGGAATTTAACGCCTGGAAAGAGTGCTCTGGTCGCCGAGGTTGACGAGTATTGGACCATACCGCTTGGCCTGAGGATGGAAGCACTGGGCGGAATCGTAGTTCGTCAGTGGCGCCTGGATGTGGAGCAAGACCTGATTCACAATGAAATCCGAGCTGGCTTCCTAGTCTCGTATCGTGCTACGAAGGCGGTATTCCAGTACGAGTGATTTTTATCGTTACGCACCTTACTACGTAGCTAGGATAGGAAGCTTCTTTATATTCTCTCTCTTTTTCTGTTTTATCTATGACATTCGCGTTGTGGTATGCAATCGTCGGCACATTGCTGCTCACCATGGCTATTGGCGGATCACTGCTTCAGCGACTGCCGTTAAGTACCGCAATGCTTTATCTTGTTATAGGCTTCGGTTTAGGTCCCGTCGGGCTTGGGTTGCTTGATGCCGATCCTCTGAAACACTCCGAGCTTTTTGAGCACCTGTCGGAAATTGCAGTCATCATCTCGCTCTTCATCACTGGCTTGAAGTTAAGCGTGCCAATGCACCATGCTCGCTGGTTTCTGCCGCTGCGCCTTGCAACGGTATCGATGATAATCACAATCTCCTTGATCACGATCTCTGGAATGCTGGGTCTAGGTCTTTCACTGGGTGCTGCAGTGCTGTTGGGCAGCATTCTCGCACCCACTGATCCGGTGCTCGCCTCCGACGTGCAATTGGAAGACCCAGCCGATCGCGACCAGATGCGTTTTAGCCTGAGCGGAGAAGGTGGCTTAAACGATGGGACTGCCTTCCCCTTCGTGATGCTCGGACTAGGACTCCTCGGCTTGCATGAGCTGGGTGCAGGGGGCTGGAAGTGGATCGTAGTGGATGTTATCTGGGGTATATGTGGGGGCCTTATTATCGGTGGGACGCTAGGGCATCTCGTAGGCAAGCTCGTAATCTATTTGCGTGTGCGTCACCGCGAAGCACTCGCACTCGATGAGTTCCTTGCTCTGGGTTTAATTGCTCTTGCCTACGGTACCGCCTTGCTGCTACACACCTTGGGTTTTATCGCGGTGCTCGCAGCAGGTTTGGCGCTCCGACGTATCCAAGAGCATCCCGATGACAAAATCCTCCCTCAGGACACGCTACCAGAGATACCAATCAAAAACAAGCTCCTAGCCAAGGCAAAAGGCATAGCCGCTGAATCTGCAAACGCTAACACCCAAATGACACATGCCATGCTTAACTTCAACGAACAGCTAGAGCGTTTTGGTGAACTTGTCGTCGTACTGACAATAGGAGCGATGCTCTCATATACATTCCTACCACCTGCTGCGCTTTGGTTTACACCCTTGCTCTTTTTATTCATCCGGCCAGTGAGCGTCTGGGTGGGATTTCCTGGATCGCGCTCTACGCTTGAACACCGCGGGCTTATATCCTGGTTTGGCATTCGTGGTATCGGTTCAATCTACTATTTGATGTATGCCATCAACCAAGGCCTGGATCCAGCGCTAACCCAGCAGCTGGTTGCCATCACGCTCATCGTTGTGAGTACCTCAATCGTGGTGCATGGCGTCTCTGTGACCCCGCTCATGCGTCGATATACCCGTCGTCGACGAGGTAGGCGACTGAATTGAAAGTTTCAGACCTCGAAGTCGTTGGGATGCTGACGATATCAAGCAGACCGGCTGTGCGAAGGGGCCCTCTACCAACAGCATCAATCGTGTTGATGCCTTCGATATTGTTGATGGTAAGTTGAGACGCTTGACGCCCAATCTATCATGGAACGTGCTTGCGATGAACTGATGGCTGGACTTCGTAGCCTCCCTGTCGTCGACAAGCAAGGGATTTAAGAGGCTCAAATCCACGCTCTGCTATCAGCACTCCTCATCTCGAACGGAGTTATTCTTGCGATCCGGGTAAAATCCCGGAGTCAATTCATATACATTTTTCAGACCTTGCAGTACGAGGGAATCCAGCTTCGTTCAATCAAATAATCCGGCAACTTATTAAAATCGAAGGCGAGACTATCTTCGATCATCTGTTCAATATCGAACAACTGCTTGATTTCATGAATATCGTTAAAAAATAACGTATAAAAAGGTTTGACCAGCACTTTCTAAATGTTCATGCCCCGCGGTCCGATAAAATTCCTTCTTTGTCCGACAAAAGAGGAAACGCCCGATCGGCTAATGATTGACGCCACCCATCTGAAGCTCAAGCGCACTCGCGTATCCTTACCGCCAAGCATTTTTTTTTACGTTCTACCAAACAGGGCTGAAAGCATGAGTATTGACGTTCTATCCTACCAATCGAGGTTGCGAACGTATCGCGTTTTCCGTGTCCTTTAGCACCACTTTGCTAAGCGCGGGAAGGATGATAAACGTACATACCATGATCCAGAATATGCCTATAGTAATAATCAAACCCATACTGGCAATACCCGGATGCGAGGAGAATGCCAATCCCCCAAAACCGGAGGAGGTGGTAAGAGCCCCATAAAATATGGCTCTAGCGGTGCTGGATTGATAGATATCGCGAGCTCCCGAAAGCGAGTGGCGCAGCTTTACAAGCATGTGAATGCCGTTGTCAACACCTAACCCTAGTAACAGCGGCAGGGCGATGATGTTGGCAAAATTAATGGCGGTGCCGGTGATCGTTGCGCTTGCCATGGTAAAAAGTCCGGCCAGTATGAGCGGCGTCATGATCAGTGCCGTATCCAGAATGCTGCGCCGGATAGCGAGTAATAGTAGTGCGATGGCAACCAGGGCGATTACAACAGCTTTCTGAAAAGCCTTGATAACCTCTCTCATGGATTCCCAGTAGATGATGGGCAGGTCCGTGGTTTCGGGAGCGACTGATTGCACTTCGGTGATAAATTCCTCAAGATTGGCTAAATCGTTCAGGTCTTTTTTTGGAAAGATCTGAATGCGATACAAGCCGTCCCTGCTCAGCCATTTATCCCTAATGTCGGGGGGCAGGTCAGACAGTGTGATTGTTCTGGCTTTCAAGCTGGCTGATAGATCGTTCATCACAGCCGGTAGCGTGCCGAGCAGCGCGGTCTGGATTTTTTCAATGAATATCTCCCGGCTGGGTTGATACCGTGCATCAAGCTCGATCAAAATATCCTGCAATTCCTTTTTTAAGCGTGTGAGTGAAGTGCGCTCCTCCATATTCGATTTTTCAGGCAAGATGGCATCGATAGTTCCAATCAAGCGGGTGATCTGCGGACCCGGGTCACTATGCGCTTTGAGTTGAGGGAAGTTCTGTACTTCCGCACCAAGCATCAGTCCCATTTCTTCGATCAAGGCCAATTTTTTATCCTGGTCGGCGGGTTGAAGGTCAAAAAGACTGACCGTTTTATCAACCGAAGGTAATGCCGAAAGCTTTTGCTGCAAGATTTTGGTGCTGCTTTCATCCCTGCTCAGGACGGTCAAGGTCAGCGGAGTGGTTTCCTCGTCCTCCATTAATTTTTTGAAAGCGATAACAGATTCGGTATCGGGATCGCGAAGATTAATCGGATTAAAATCGGTTTTCACATTGAACGCCAACACGACGGAGATCAGGGAAATAACAAGTGTTACAAGGGAAATCGGTTTGGCGTATTGAAGCGGCAAAGTTGCCAGTTTCTTTGAAAGCTCCGAAGGAGCATGAGGACCTTTTGCCGATCCGAATTTTGTCGGTGCTGGCAAAAGTTTTAACAATGCCGGCAAGGCAACCAACGTAACTGACAGGGAAATAAACAGACTTGTTCCTGCCAGCAGGCCAAGCTCGGCAACACCCTTGTAATCGGTCGGTATAAAAGCATAAAGTCCGATGGACGTAGTACCGGCGGCCAATAGAAGTGAGGGAGCTATGGTCATTAAAGTTGCACGTAGTGCACGTTCTTTACGGTGACAATTCAGATTGTCCCGGTAGCGCAGGCAGAAGTGGATCGCATACTCCACGCCCAAGCCGACATTGGTTACTGCAAACGCGAGTGAAATCAGATTTAATTCTGTTACGGAAAAGGCCGCGAATGCCCCGCAAAAAATTACTCCTAAGGCTAGAGTTATCAACGTGGCTACCGTCAGCAAAATGGAACGGTAAGCAATCACTAAAATAAACAACACCAGTACAACTGAGAAAATACTGGCGGTAAAAGTGCCGGTACTAATGCCTGCCAGCTCATCATCTTCAAGGGCGACTTCACCGGTAACCCACACCTTGACAGCGGGGAGATAGGGATCCTGAATGCTGGCAATTGCCTTGTTGATGGACTCAATCGCATTTTTCGCAGGACGGATATGTGAGTAATCGAATTTAGGCGAGACAATAATAAACTCCTTACTGGAGTGTGTTTTCTTCCCAGAAATCATCGATTCCCAGGAAAGCAAAGCGTTTTCGCCATTGATTACTTTATCTAAAGCCAGCGTGACTTTATGGGTTAGCGAGGTTAGATCAATGGCTGCAGTACGAGTCGTGTCTCCGGACTTTAGCGCATCCTCTAAAATAGAAAAAAAACCTGTTAGATTGGTTTCCTGAGCGATTCTGCCGATGAACGGCTGGGCGAGCGACAGGCTGTTGGATAAGCTCTCCAACTCGTCGGTATCGAGATAAAGCAATCCGTTCTGACGGAAAAATTCGTTGTCGTAGGGGATATAGGCCGAATTGAAATGATCTGTGTTGTCGCGGAGCAGGCGCAGTAATCTTTTACTGGCGGATTTGGTTAGTTCGGGCGTGTCCGATTCAACCACCAGCAAAAGCGTGTGCAAATCCTGTGAAAAGGCTTTCTCATAAGAGCGGCTGTGTTGCTGGAAAGGTGCATCCGGTGCGATCAGTCTGGTGGTGTCTGTGTTTATGCGCAAATGACCGAGCGCGTACTGGAAGGCCAGGATACCGAGCACAACCAGTATTGACAATGCGGTAATCGGATGGCCGATTGTCCAGTTTCGCCAGAAGGTGTAAATGCGGGATCTCGGCATAATCACCGGGCAAATTCCTCGATTCCCATCTCTGATTGAATCTTTTTTCTCAGATTAACAGGACGACGTAGTCATTCAGCACGAAGGTAGACGTTGCTGGCGCACTGGGTATCAGCGGTAGATTAAGCAGAGGGAGCAGGCTTTAGCCAATTATTTTGTCCATCCTTAGGAGAGCGGTACGTTCGCTACCGAACCGAATGGACGAAATCCAATCCATGTACTCAGATCCAAGGGACGCGACGTGATCGAGAAGCAAGCGCATAATAGTTTATGTCCCGGGCTTTCTGTTGGAAGGTCATCCAGGCGATCAATCACATTCGCATGTTGTGGATTGGCCATTGTCAAGGTGGTCTGGGATCAAGCCGAATCGCTCGAATCGTCGTTCGTGCCACCGTAAAGGGTAATATCGCCGTGGCCGCGATACAAGGCACGCTAGGTAGAGAAGGCCTAGCCAAACTGATATTTACCTCACTAATACGCATCGCGGCTTAGGGTGGAGATGAGCGAACCGTACGTAATATCAAAATTCTGGTCGAGATTGAGGCTGATATTGCCAACTGACATTGCGGTACAGAGAGTTATACGATCACTCCACCATCGGACAAGAAGATAGCCTGATGGGTAAGTCGTAAAAGAGGATTTCCATTCCCAGCTTATTTTTGGTTCCCTCAACCCCAAGGTAGCTGGAATGGGGCTGCCGATCAATGAAACAGGAGGTATTCATGTTGCACGACAAATGGCTTACCGCAAGACTGGCATATCTACGCGGCCTCGAAGCACCAAGCGAACAACAGCGGCAACTCCTTTTGCTGGTAGACAAGCTCAGGCGCACTGACGCGGACTCGCGTATCCTTGCCGCGTTAATTAAGGCGGAGGCGGCGGCAGAACGGGCACAGAGGGCGAGGACGGAAGCTGCCCGCCTTGCAGCAAGGGACGAGGAAGCAGCACGTATTTTAGAAGCAATCAACAGGGAGGCAGCCTCCAGAGAGCACGACCAGGAGCTGCACAATGCTGCCGAGTTGCTGATTCTGGCAGGTCTCGTGGATCCGGAAACCCGTACTCCGGTATTCGATCGAGGGGAGCTACTGGGAGCCTTGCTGGGGCTGGCAAATGTGCCGACAGAGGATCCTAGAAGACGCGAGTGGAAACGTGCGGGAGATGCATTGCTCGCTGAGAAAACAAAATAAGAATGTTATGTTGCCCAAAAAAGAGCATGGACTGCTGAATTTTTACCCATGATAACATATTTTATCATGGGTAAAATCCCGCCCCAGATTCAGACCGAGAGTATGATAAAGTATGATCATGAAAAACCTCTTGTTGATACTCGAATGAGCGAGCTCGAGCGCCTGACCATCACCCTCACCCCTGAACTGAGCGAGTCGATCAAGGCAGCCGTCAATGAGGGCGACTATGCTTCGGCCAGCGAAGTCATACGCGAGGCATTGCGTGACTGGAAGGTCCGGCGCGAGCTGCGGCAGGAGGAGCTGGCGGCGCTGAAGGCGGACATCGACCAGGCCTTGAGTGAGGTTGCGGCCGGACAGCTCGCGGAATTCAACGCCAAGCGGATCGTCGAGCGTGCCAGGAAGTTATTGGCCGCACGCAAGCGTTCCGGCTGACCAGCGGAAGCCGACCTTGGCGCGAGTACATATCTATATGACAATGGTGTGCATATATATATAGGGAAAAAATGGACGGGTGCAGATTGCAGGTTTTCCCAGCCTCGCGCCTGGGTTGCGGTCACTGTGAAACAGTGATGAGAACTGGACAGAGAGCGGAAATTCTCGCTCTCTGTCCCCTGATTATCGGCATAAATTGTTCGCGTTGAAAAAGGATTGTCCCTATGATTAGCATGGATACTGCTTACTTGTTCCTCAGGATGGATTGGCATGAGTGAAGAATTGATGGTTTCCCCGGGTGCCCCGATACCGACTGCCCCTGCCTCCGGCAGCGCTTTGACCTCCGCGCAGTTTCGCAAGCTTGCCGAAGTGCCGCCCGAGATCGAGTGGTTCGCCAACATCGACAGCCGGCAGACCCGGCGCGCGTACCAGAATGATCTGCGCGGCTTCATGGCTTTTGCCGGCATCGTCAACCCCGAGGACTTTCGCGTCGTCACCCGCAGCCATGTGCTCGCCTGGAGGAAAAGCCTGGAAGATGAGCAACTGGGTGGTGCCACCATCCGCAGGAAACTGGCGGCCCTCTCGTCCCTGTTCGAGTACCTGTGCGAAGCCAACGCAGTGACGCACAATCCGGTCAAGGGGGTGAAGCGGCCGCCGGTCGAATCCTGGCAGGGCAAGACGCCCGCGCTGGGCGATGCCCAAGCGCGCGCCCTGCTCGAGGCGCCGAAAGCTGAGACGCTCAAGGGCAAGCGCGACCGGTCGATTCTCTCCGCCCTGCTCTATCATGGCATCCGGCGCGAGGAATTGGCCAGGCTCAAGGTGAAAGACTACAATCAGATGCGCCGCGGGGTACCGCATCTGCGCATCCAGGGCAAGGGCGGCAAGATGCGCTTCATCCCCACCCATCCGGGGACACTCACCTTGATCGAAGAGTATCTGGAGGCCGCAGGCCATGGACAGGATCCGGAGGCACCCCTGTTTCGGCCGGTCAAAAACAATGTGCACGGCCACACCCTGACGGCACTCACCCCCGATTCCATCTATTTCGAGGTGGTGCTGAAGTATTTAAAGAAGCTGGGGATTTTTGGGGAGAACATGGGACCGCATGTGATGCGTGCGACTGCCGCGACCAATGCGCTCGATAACGGGGCGGACATCGCCAAGGTGCAGGAGTGGCTGGGGCATGCGAATATCGCCACCACCCGGATCTATGACCACCGCAAGACCCGCCCGGAGGATAGTCCGACGTTTAAGGTGAGTTACTGAACACCGGGCTTATCCTATGTCCTGGCTCCGATTCACTCACATTGCCGGGCTTTGGCGGTCGGATGCGGCATGGTTTTCATCAAGCTTCGATGCCATTTGACGATGCAAGGCGGCTTCTTGCATGTCGGCCGCGACGGTCTGCTCGTGACGGCGTATCAATGCTGCAGTATGCGATTGCAGGTCCTGAGCTTGCCTGCCATAAAGATAGCTTTTATTCTCATACTGCTCCAGCAGTACCTTTTCTTCCTTCACTTTTGCCTGCATTTGCATAGCGGCATTTTCATAATATTTCGCTACCAACTCATGATCGCTTGGGGTCGTGGCTTTCTTGATAGCTTCACGAATCTCAGGAGTGTCAATGGGCTCGGCTGCAATCGTCAAGGAGCTCATCGAACCCAGCAGGGCTGCCATCGATAACACTGCGAAGATATTTCCTGATTTCGTTTTCATGATAGTAATGAACCAAACAGGATGAAAGTGACTTTATCCTATCTCAGTCAACACTATGCGTATATTGGGGAAACTCTGGTTTTATACTAAGGGAAACCCTTAGAGTGGCAAGGCCGAAGGGTATGGCCCCCGCCTAACTCTGGAGCAGCGAGAACGCTATTGTGGTCCCGATGGATTAACGTGTTGGGATTACGAATGTTGGCAGTGAAGAATCAATGAAGCGTTTGCCTGCATTTGGGCTGGGCGCGAACAACGTCGGCAGCGCCAAAGTATCCGTGATGAGGAACAAGTTCTCGGGCATGGTTAATCGCCAAGTAAGATGAGCCCAAGCGCGCGCCCAGCAGCGCGTAATTCTTGATCGAGCGTGGCCAAGGGCAAATCCAGGCGTTGGGCCAGCTCTAAATACGCTGCATCATAGAGGGTGAGCCGGTAGCGTTCGGCAAGTAAGGCTGTTGCTGTCCATGACTGGCTTGCAGTTTCAGGATCAAGATTAATCGGCAGATCACGAAGAAACCCAGCTAGCTGATGGCGGCGTGTCGCGTCAAGCCGGCCGCGCCGCTCGGCCATGGCTAGACCATTAAGAATTTCCAGGGGCCAAAGCGATGGAGCCATTGCACCTGTTTCAACGATCTGATCCAGCAAATCAAGGGTGGCAGAAGTATGCTCATCCTCAAAACACCATGTGAGAGCCACTGAACTATCAAGAACTAAGCTCACAAACGACCTTCATTGATGAGATCCTTAATCTTGAGGTCGCCCAAGGTAACCCCGCGACTAGCATCCAATAAACCGCGGGCTACCTGACGAGCTTTCGCACGATTAAAGCCAGGCTCAGCGGGAACCAGTCTCGCTACGGCTTTGCCATGTCGAGTGATAAGAACTTCTTCACCGTTCTCGACCCAGTCGAGCAAGGTCCCGAGTTTATTCTTGGCCTCGAATGCCCCGATCTCACGCATATAACCTCCAATATAAGCTAGTTTACATCTAGCTTATATCATAAGCGCATTCGGAAGCCAAGACACTGAACTCTCTCCTCTTAGCGATCCGTTTATGAATGATAACGTCCTTTATCATTCATAAAAACCGAGTGCGTGGTAGAGAATTTACGATCAGCTGAGTGCTGGGGCTTGTTTCTTCCTATCCTCTTCTATATTGACGCGCGGTTGGCTTGCGAGACAACAGAATATTCTGTTCAAGCTCATAATACATCTGGGTTACCAGTTCGATACGTAAGCCTAAATTTCGCCACGCTTGAGCCGCTGCTTGCTCAATCTCTTCCGCAGTGCCTGCTTCTTCAAACTTCTGAGATAGACGGTATGATGGTGAACTGATCGCTAAATCGACCCCTTCATATGGTAATCCCCCCGTTTTTAGCTGTGCCCAGGAGTAGTGTTCAGGCGACCATTGCCAACTTCTGATAAGGTGTTATCCCGCCGATGGCGGTATTGGGTCTTTCAGCGTTGTAGCGCCATAGCCACTGTGTTGCGGTTTGCTGTGCATGTACTATTGACTGGAAGATTGTCTGGTCCAGCCATTCGTGCCGCACTGTGCGATTGAACCGTTCCACATAGGCGTTTTGTGCAGGCTTGCCAGGCTGGATAAACCGCAACTCGATTCCCTGGCTTTCTGCCCACTGGCGGAATTCGTGACTAATGTGCTCGGGGCCGTTATCCAGCCGAAGCGCTTTTGGTTTTCCGCGCCATTCGATAATGTGTTCCAGTGCCCGGATGATACGCGCGGAAGGCAGCGACAGATCCACTTCGATGCCTAGCCCCTCGCGGTTGAAGTCATCGATCACATTAAAGGTACGAAAGCTGCGACCATCCGATAAGGCATCGTGCATGAAATCCATCGACGGGTTTTCCCCCGATTTCACGGACACATCTAAAAAGGCTGATAATGAGTCAGGAGGGTGTCATGGCAACGCGAAGGAAATACGCAGCGGAGTTCAAGCAGGAAGCGGTACAATTGGTTCGATCTGCAAATGTGCCGGCAAGCCAGGTTGCG